>DATELH010000002.1:0-950822 GCA_035276765.1 Saccharimonadales bacterium (SeqCode) | reverse complement strand
GGCCAGCAGGTAGTCACGCTGTCCCTGGTCAACGCCGTACAGGTCGAGCAGCGCGACCAAGGTGCGCTTCTGTGGCTTGGCCTTGGCGGTCTCGATCCGGTACAGCGTGACGCTGTTGATGCCGGTCTGGTCGCTGACTTCTTCGCGGCTCATATCGGCCGCGGTGCGGAGTCGGCGCAGCTCAGCCGCCATCCGGCGTAGCCGGACGGAGGTCGTCTGCCTCCTCGGTGCCACGGTGTCGATCCTTCCTCACCCCTTCGGTAGGGCCACATAAGTGTGGCCAGCGTTGGACGGCTTGCTCAAGCCGGGGTACGAACGCATGCAAGTCAAACGCAATGTTGCGTTCTCTGTGTTGCGAGTGCATCATTGCATGCGGCACGGCTGGTTGTCTCCCGAGCGCCGACCGTGACCACCAGCAAGAACAGGCTCGGCCTGGTGGTGCAGCCGCTCTGACCGCCACCCAGGCCGAGCCTGCCCAAGATGAGCGACGCGAAAGGGGCTCATGGCATGACTGCACTCATCGACGACGAGCCGTGCTTGGACATGCTCCATCTGCCACTGGCCTACGGCTATCTGCGGGTGCGGTGGGACGCGCCAGATGAGGTCAATGACCTCGAACAACGGCTGTGCAGCTTCGCGGCCGGGCGTGGCCTGTACTTCGTGACGTACTTCTTCGATTGCGCGTGCGGGACGACCGAGGGCTTCTCCGAGCTGCTCGCTGAACTCCGGCGTGCCGACGCCCATCACGTGGTCATTCCTGCGCGGCACCACCTCGCCAGTCATCCGTTCGGGCAACAGCGCCTGGTCGCGCGGCTGGCCAACGAAGCCGCGGCTGAAGTGCTGGTGCTTGAGGAAACGCACCAATTCGCGCAGGAACGAATCCAAAAACGAGTTTGAGGAAATTGTCATGACGGCACCTATTGCCGCGCCGGACCAGCCATGCCAAAAAACGATCGCGAACCGACGCTTGCCCGGACTCGCACACCAGCCGGAGCCGACGGAGCTTTACAGCTTGGTGGTGGTCGTGCTGCACCTGCACGCTGCCGCGAAAAACGGCATGAGCTGTCTGTACTGCGGCGACGCCTGGCCCTGCGAGCCGTTGCGGCTGGCCTGTCGGCTCTTGGACGGCATCTGACATGGCCGAGCCAGACCGTGCCGTCTACTACGGCTACCTACGTACCGACACCGGCAATGAGGCCACCTCGGCATATGACGCGCTGGTCTGCTGGTGCGTTGACCGGGGATGGCACCTGAGCACCATCTTCCGGGATGTCGGGGCCAACTCTCTGTCACTGCGACGTCCGGGTTTTGCCGGCCTGCTCGACGCGCTGCATCTGCCGGACGTGGCCGGCGTGGTCGTCCTGGACTGGACGCACCTGTCGGACTCGGTGTTCATCGCCAAGCGGCTACACCTGGCTGTTCGGCGAACTGGCGTCGAGTTGCTCGTTCGGGATGACGGCGTACCGAACCACGTCCGTCCGCCGAACGGGGCCGACAGCTCACGGCCATGAGCCCGCTCGCCTGGTTCGAGATCTGCACGCTCACGCCACCTGCGCTGTATCTCCTGGCGCTGTTGCTGCGGAAACGGACACGACTCAAGCGGGAAGCCCGGCGTCGGAACGAGCGCTCGGTCGCGGCCATCGCCGCCCGACTGGCACAAGAACGCAAACTCGCAGAACAGCAGCCAGCCCGCTGGCCCCGTGCCGACCCTGACCGTGGCGCCATTCACGACAACCGGCCGACGCTGGCGTTGCCGCAGGTTGGGCGGCATGCCCGGCCAGACGACGACACGGTACCGCTTGTCCGACCAATGACGGACTCGACATTCCTTCATTCCCATCCATACACGAGGAAGGCACGACCATGACCAAGTCACTCAGCAGCAAGCATGTCTGCCCACAGCACGAGGAGGACCGGCTCGTGCGCTACCAGTTGGACCACGGTGCCATGACCTACCTGTACGAGCAGATGGTCGAGCACCTGACGGAGCGGATTGCCTCCGGCGATCTGGCCGTGAACACCACCTTGCCCGCGGAAGTGGTGTTGGCCCGGCAGTACGGCGTGTCCCTTGGCACCGCACGGCGAGCAACCGAAATCCTGCGGCAACGGGGACTGGCAGTCACGCTGAAGAGCAAGGGCACGTTTGTGGTGGCCCGGCCTGCGGCCGAAACCACCAGCAGCGGCGAGGCCGCCGCCGACGAGCCGGAACCCGGGTGGTTGGCGTTGGTGGAGGGGGTTGGCCGGTGAACAGCGAAGACGAGCGCGCACTGCCGGAACCGTCATTGGCGCAATGGCAACAGCAAGCCGAGCAGGTGCGGCGCCTGGCGCAGCTTTTCGAGCCGATATTCGCTGCCTTACACCAGGCAAGCGAACAGGCGGCGCAGGTCATTGCCGTTGACAGCGAACTGTTCGGGGAGCTGGCCGTGGTCGAGGGCGAGGACTTGGTTGGCCTGCTCAAGCAGGCCAACAGGTGTGTGCGGGGTGCGGAGCGGGTGGTGATGGTGTACGAACGGCACGTGGCAAGGCCCGAGACACAGCCGCATCGTTTGTGATACTGGGCGGTGGCGGCTTCTGGTATTGAGATCATTCCGGCCCGTAGAGATCCATCATGGCGGCGCGGGCTTCGTTCTCGGCGTCGATCTTCTCGCGGAGGCCGGTGTCTACGGCGTCGAGGTAATGGGCGACGCTTTCCATTGCCTCGTGGAACAGGCGCATATGGACGCGCGGGAGGGCTTCAAGGGTTGGTGCGCCGTTCTTCGTGACCGGATACCGGAAGTGTTCGGACGTTGGGTCGAAGCCCTGGAGTTGCCGCAAGACGCGCTCAACGTCGTCAAGGTGGTCAGCATCCTCGGTGGGAAAGATCTCTTCGAGAAGCGTGCGGGTCTGCTCCCACAGGAGCCCGATCTTGTGCGTGCGTGGGAACTCGACCTCGACGCGCTTGCAGCGCTGGCACTGGATGATCAGGTTTTTGAGTTGCAGTTCGACGTGGTGGCGCCAGCACATCAGGAAGGGATAGACCAGGTAGTCCTGGTCGCGGCCGGTGGCCGCCACCTGGGCAACGATGAGGCTGGCAGCTTTCCAGTACCCGCCGATGTAGCCAAGCCACTCGTCCCGAGGGAAGTCCATGCAGGCGACGAACCACCAGTCTTTGTCACCCGCAAGCAGGTCTGCTTGCGGGTTGGGCCACGGGGTGGCCGGCGGGTCGTCGGCGAAGGGGTCGGTCACGGAAGCAGTGTCGGATGTGGTGGGGACGATGTTACGAGTCTCTTTCAGGTGACAAGTGTCCGGATGATCTTGTTGTGGCCGTAGGATGCTGCGGGTTTGGGGCGAGTGCGAGCGAGGGGCTGGGCGGGTGCCGAGGTACAGACACAAATCGGGCGATGAAGACGATTACTATAAAAGATTAGGAGTTGGCCGCGAAGCGACACAGGAGGAAATAAAGAAGTCGTTCAGGAAACTCTCGAAAGAACTCCATTCAGATAGCAATAGCAATGGTACTACACCGGAAATGGACGAACGCTATAAGGGCATAACTGAAGCATACAGCACGCTATATGACCCGGCAAAGCGAAAGCACTACGATTACCTGAACCCCAATGCAGGAATCGCCACGTCACCCGAAAGCTCCGCTGAGCCCAAGACGTCAGCTAATCAACCACGAACAGGACCAACTTCGCAGCCCGCCACCCCTCGAAGCAGACCGAACCCTGACCGACCCGTTGGGCCGAAAACATCGCAAGCAACGAAGCCAAATCCCGAATCTCTGTTCGATGACGACGAAGGGATCCCCGTCGATTGGGAACTGACGCCGCCTCGACGACCCCCGCACGTCTGGGTGGGAGCTTTGCTGCCAGTTGTCGTTTCGCTTGCGCTAACAGTCTTTGTCTTCGAGTCAGGAACAATCTCTCAGTCTGACTTCGTGCAGCACCCGCCGAGTGGCCTACTCCATCTCGTAGCCCTCGCGCTTGGCCTTATTTTCGGATTCATCGCGATTTTCCGGGTGTTCTTAGGCCTGTTCATGGTCATGGTGACCCTCGGCTTTATATATATTGGAGCCAGAGAGTTTGAAAAATATTGACTAATTGATCTTGTTGTGTTACAGTTAATTATCTACAACTTAATAGTGAGCAATACCCTGTATGGAACATGAGCAATCCCGCGAGAACTACGTTGAACCAGCCATCATCCTGACTGGTGACTTCCTGCGTGACGCAACAGATGAACGACGGCTGCAGATTGCAGCATCGCTGGCAGAATTGTTGGGCGGAAACGCCATCGTACAAGAGGTTGATTCGGCGAACCTTTCTGCGCTTGCCGAGACAGCGGTGCCAGCACCAGAATCGGTTGACGGCACCGCGAACGCTTCAGCAGTTGACGAGGCCTCTACAGAGGGCTTGCGTTTTGATGCGGAGTACCCGCCGTTTACGTTGCTGATTCAGGATTCTTACTCTAGTCGACCCCATCCGCTTGTTAGCAAGTTGAGGACACAAGCGCCTGAGACTGTTGGGGATGGTCGTATAATTAGTATGGCACTACGTCGCGTGTTGCTCTGCGCTGCGCACGACCGTAAGGCGGCTCCCCTATTCACTCATTATCGCGAAGACGCCCCAGACGACGACGGACTTACAAGAACATATGCCATCACCTTCAAACACCCGCGACACATCGTCGAGCAGCCAGAACTTTTGTATGATGTGGAAAAGATGGGTACCCGTGTGGCCAAGGCTCTCGGCGAGTTCGTGAAGTTAGTGACAACTCCTGTTGACCTTACTGCAGGACAATAGTCCTATTGCTAGTCAGGTGATACTAGCTGAACCCACAGGTCACTCGCTGGCAAATTTGGATTGTCACTATTGCCAGCTTCAGGGAGTATCAAGGACATCCCGTACCGGGGGTTTTCAGGCACGTTGGTTGTTAACGGTACCGAATGGTTAGTTCTCACCGACTGATCGCATTCCGGACATTGACGCCAGTAGGTGGCGTCACCGCCACGTCTGCATATCCCACAATACCAGGCGTACTTCGCAGTTATCTTTAACTTTTTGCCTGCAACGAGATCACGTTCGGGCACGGGCCACGTCATGGTTTTCGGCGAATTGCCCGTTGCCCCCGGTTTTGGAAATTCAGGAGCCGGTGTCGATGGTTGCGGCCGGTCATCAGCTTCTTGTAGAGCGACACCTTGGTAGTAGGTAAGAAGCGGCACTATATTAGCAATCTGGGCTTCCAGTTCTTGGCGGCCTTTCTGCTCGTGTTCAATACGCCGGAAAAGATCACCAATGAAGCCATCCACTGAAGCGTGCGTTTGCTCAAGACTGCCGATTCGTTCTGCCAACTGCTCGTATTGTTGGTCACCATAATCGCGTTCAGCATCAACGAGCCGCAACTTGCCCTGCAGTTCAGCGATAAGCTGTTCTGCCGTGCGTAACGCTGCTTGCAGCTGATTGGCTCGATCTCGTTGGTCGGCCGTTGCGTGCTCTGCATTCCTGATCTGGTCTCGCAGCCGGTCGCGTTCTGCAATGCTTGCGGCTAAATCTTGTTCGAGCTTCTCCTTGTGAGTCGTCAGGCCAACGTTATGTTCACGAACTTTTTCCAGCAGCCGCCGAAGCTTATCAAGTTCTTCTAGAAGCTCCGCAGTGTTGCCGATGGACTTTGGGTCGCATGAGATTGCTATCTCACTACGTTTGTCTCGCCAAGTATCCATTTCATCGCTTGGTCGTCTCATGGCAAGGAGCATCGCTTCAAGAATGGGGCGAGTGACAAGTCTCTTGCCGTTCATTGCGCCTGTCAGACTTCCGGCCGACACGGACACACTTATATGCTTCTCCTGATTCTCTTCAGTTAGGTTCTTGATTCGGCTATAAGTCGGGCCACAGGTCGTCTGTAGTCGCTTGAGCAAGGCTGCGAACTGGGCGACCGCGTCAGGCTTCGTAGCGTCGATGCGCTCGATCTCGGCCTTCCAGTCCACTGTGCTCCCTCCACAGGTGCCGGCCGCATGTAGTCAGGCAACCGTGCTCATGCAGCATACGTGGCGCCTGCCCGTCAATAGCAGCGACCGTTCATTCTCGTTCAAGCTCGTTTACGCAGTTCAGGGCTGGTTCATCGTCGTTCAGGAGGCTGGCCTAACGCCCCTCCGTCGTGTTCGCTGGGTTCAGCAGCCACCAAGGTTGCACCCACCCAAAGCACGAGAGGCACAGGACATGACCACGACTACAGCCCTCGACATCGGCCTCGTGGTGCTTGGTGTGTTCACAGGGGCCTTGGCAGCTCGGATAAGCGGATCCGGGCGCGGCTGCGGCAGGTTGAGTAGCTCCAAGGACGAGGTAACCGAACTGGTGGAGCTGGTAGTCCGGAAAGCCATCCGTGCCCTGATGGAGCAGTCTGAGAAACCAGGCAGCGGGCCTGGCAAAGCTCGGTTGCGATCAGCCTGGCGGCAATGGTTCCGGCGGTAAAGCCCGGTAGGAACGGGTGGCGCCTTCGGCGAAAGGAGGAATGTTGAGCGGATGCGTGGTGGCCTTGGCCTGATTTTAGGCCGGATAGCTGGTGCCATTGGCGGCTTGTTATTCATTGGCATTATTCTTCGACTACTTGTTGCGATCTTGCAGCCAGTACTGCCTGGCGGCCTCATGCAGGCTGTCAGTAGCGGGTGGGACATGTTGTTTCGCATTGTGTCACCGGCGCTGCCAGCTATCTTTGCGGTCATCATTCTGGGTGCCGTTGTCTGGGTCATCATCGGGCGGCGGCGGTAAGTCAGTGAAAGGGGAAGTGTTCGCTATATGATTCTACTCCTGTTCATCGGGCTGCTATGTATGCCATTTCTGGTATTCGTCGGCATATCGATGGTCGGCATGCTGGCGCTGAAGCTCCTGCCGTTTCTGCTGGTCGGCCTCGTGATCTGGATCGGCTACAAGCTCGCCACGAAGCGCCAAGACTGACGGCTTGGTGTGGATCTTCATTGGGCGCCGTCGCTGAGTTCGGTCTTTCTGTTCAATTCCGTCCTTTTCTCGGAAGGGTATTCCCATGCTTGTCAAGGTTGGCTGTGCACTGCTGTGCCTGCCGTTCATCATTTGGATTTTGGGGATGTTGCTGTACACGGTGCTGCCCCATGTCGTCTTCTGGCTGGTCGTCGTCGGCCTGGTCGCCCTCGTGGTGGCCCTGGTGGTGCGGGCGGGCCAGGCGTGAGCACCACCACCATCGCGCTTTTCACCGTGGGCAGCGGCCTGGCCGGCTACGGCCTGGGTCGCGCCCACCAGTGGCTTCACACGGCCCGTCACCTGATGGGCACCACCAAGAAGAAGGGATTTCGCAGATGAATGACCCTGTACCCCCGGAGGCGAGTGATCTCGCCGTCCAGATTCGGCGGCTGAGCAAGCTTCTGGAGAAGATCGTCCCCCGGTTGGAGGCGGCCGAACGGACGGTCGAGTTGACGCTGTTCATTCAGGACGAGCTGTGGGAGCACATCGAGCGGTTGCTCGACCACGTGGCCGAGCAGCGCAAGCAGGCCCAAGCCCTGTTCTTGAAGGCGGATGTGCTCGGCAATTCGACCGAGCACGAAGAATACCGCTTGTCGTAATTCTTTTTCCAATCCGAAAGTTCATGAGAGGGGTGCACTATGCCCAGGCGAACACGACGAAAGTTGGTCGGGAAGCAGGAAGACTACGAGCGCTATGTGCGGGAACGGCGGCTCGTGTTTCTGCGGGCGGCGCTCCGCACGCAGTGGCTGACGCTGGCCGCAAGGAGTCGCGATGACGTGTGACCGGGAAATACCGCTGCATTCTTGCCGATCCGCCGACGGATCTTCAGCAGCGCGGCACGCTCGGTGCTGAACGACACTATCCCTTGATGCGTATCGACGAGATTTGCGCGCTTCGCGTGGACCGCATCGCTGACGAAAATTGTCACTTGTGGGTTTGGTCAACAAACGCAGCTCTGCTGGCAACGCACGAGATCATTCGCGCGTGGGGGTTCCGGTACATCACGGTGTTGACGTGGGTCAAACCGCGCCTTGGCCTGGGGCCATATCTGCGCAATTCGTCGGAGCAGTTGTTGTTCGCGGTGCGCGGCCGGGCACCAATCCAATTTCGCAGTCAGCCGACGTGGTTGTTCGCGCCGGTGCAGGAGCACAGCCACAAGCCCGAGGAGATTTACTCCGTGGTCGAGCGCTGCTCGCTGGGGCCGCGCGTTGAACTGTTCGCGCGGCGGAAGCGGCCGGGATGGGATGTGTTCGGCAACGAGGTGAGCTGCGATGTCGCTCTCTAGCCGCAAGGCGGTGACCGTTGTCTTTTTTACGGTGGGGCTGGGGTTGACGGCGTTGAAGCAATGCGGCATAAGGATAAGTAAAGCCTTGTGTGCGCGGCAGCGTCGGACGTTATGTGTCGTCGATCCCCGCCTCCATCTGTCTTTGTTAGCAGCAAGAAATCGCCATGCCTGTTCGCGTGGCGGGATGGAGGAATAATGTGCGCAAGAAGCGAAAGATTCTGATTGTCGGCAAAGTTCGTGAGTTTGACGAGGTGGCGTGGAAACGGCTGATCCTGGCCTACGCCTACTACTTGCACGACGAACACACTAAACAAGCCGAAGCGGCCACGGCACCGCATACGGACGATGCGGGCGAGTGCACGCCATGATCACCATCTTCTTACTGGGTGGTGGCGGCCTGGCCGTCTTCAGCCTGGTGCTCCTGGTGCGGACCTGGGAAGCCGATACCTGGGCCGCATCGCTCGTGCGCTACCGGCTGGGGCTGCCGCGTGAGCTGGCAGCGAAGGACGTGGCGGCGTGGCTGTCGCAGGTGAGCGCACATACGGTGCCGCCCCGGTTTTCCCTGTTGCCGTGGTGGCCGGTGGCCCTGGAGGTAGAGGCCACGGCGTCGGGCATTACGCATATGGTGCTCGTGCCAAAGAGCCGCGAGGTTGCCATCCTCGCCAGCTTGCGGGCCTCGTTACCCGGCGTGCGGGTGGAGCTGGCGTCCGACAAGCCGGAGCGGCAGTACCAGGCCGGGGTCGAACTGCGACTTACCAGTCAGATAGCACCGTTGGCGGACGACCGGGCAACGACAGCCGCGAACGGAGCGCTGGCGGCCATGCAGCCCTTACCGCGAGGTGCCTCGATCAAGCTGCAATGGCTGTTTGCGGGAGTACGAGCCCGCAAGGCGGCCGGCACGGATAGCGATGCCTGGCGTTGGTTCATTGGCAGCGAACCTGATGACCGCGATGTGCTGCGGGATCAGCGACAGAAGCAACGCGCCTCTCTGCTGGTGGCGGCCGGTCGGGTGGTGGCGAGCGGTGAGAAGAACCATGCCTTCGCGGCCGTCCATCGGGTTGTCGGGGCACTGCGGGTACTCGAAGCGCCTGGTGTTCACTTCCTGTGGCGGACGGTGCCAAGCTGGCTGGTCACCCGCCGAACGGTTGGGCGACAGGTGCCGCTGCTGGCTTGGCCAATGACCGTGAATGTGCTGGAAGCAGCCGGACTGGTCGCCTTCCCGCTCAATGGCGTTGCACTGCCCGGACTGGCGCGTCCCAGTAGCCGTCAGGTGCCCCCGGCGCCGGATCTGCCGCATTCCGGCGGTGTGGTGATCGGCGAGACCACCTACCCCGGCACGGCGCAACCGTTGGTATTGCGACCAAAGGACCGGCTCATGGCCACCTACGTCCTCGGCCCGTCCGGTACAGGAAAGTCAACCTTGCTGGCGAATATGGCGTTGCAGGATATCGCGGCGGGCTCTGGCTGCGTCGTGCTCGACCCCAAGGCCGACACCATCACAGAGATCTTGGCCCGGTTTCCCAAGCACCGCGAAGACGATCTTTGGCTGCTTGACCCGAGCGATCTTGACGTGCCGGTTGGGTTCAACCCCCTGGCCGCCGCTGGCCGCGAGCATGAGCGGGAGTTGGCGGCCGAGACCATTACCTCGGTGCTGCGCGACATCTACCGCCCGTTCTGGGGACCCCGCACCGACGATCTGTTGCGTGCCGCTGTCCTGAGCTTGGTGCAAGTGCCCGCGCCGAACGGCGAGCCCTTCGCTATGACCGAAATTCCAGAGCTGTTCACTAATGCAGCACTTCGTCGGTATGTCGCTGGGCATCCTCGGCAACACCAGCGCTGGCGGCAGTACTGGGCGGAGTACGACCAGCGCTCGCCCGCCGAGCAACTAAACATGGTCGGCCCCGTGGCGAATAAGCTCAGAAACTTCACGCACCGCACGAGTCTGCGGCTCACCCTGGGACAGGCGCGTGGCCTGGATTTGAGCAAATTATTTACCCAGGCCAAAGTGCTGCTGGTCCCCTTGAGCGAGGGGCAGATCGGCGCGGAGTCGGCGGCACTCCTGGGGTCGCTGTTGGTTGGCAGCCTGTGGCAAGCCGCGTTGCGGCGGGCGGCGATTCCGGCCAAGCAGCGGCGACCGGTATTTGTATACCTGGATGAGTTTCAAAACTTGGTGCGTATGTCCGACGACGTGCCGGACATGCTGGCTATGGCCCGCGGCATGGGGCTCGGGCTCGTATTGGCCCACCAGTATGCCAAGCAGTTGCCGGAAGCCGTGCGGGCAGCGGCGCTGGGCACGGCCCGCACGCAGATTTTCTTCCAGACAGAGTTTGAGGACGCCCAGTTGGTCGCCAAGCGGGTGGAACCGACGATGACGGCCGACGATCTGCGCCACCTCGGGCGTTACGAGATCGCCGCGCGCCTCTGCGTCAACGGGCAGACCAGAACGCCGGTTACCGGCCGCACGTTGCCGTTGCCACCTGCCACCCGCGACGCGATCGAACTACGGCGCGTGCTCGCCGACGCTCGGGGCACCGCACGGGCCGATGTTGAAGCAAGGCTTCTGGCTCGCGCCCAGGCTCGATCGGGCAAACGGCCGGCGCGGCTCGGCGAAGTCCCCAGCCAGGAGGCCCCCGCATGATCGACAGACGTATTGATCTCGGCGTTGACGTCGCGGGCTTGCTCGTACCCCGGCTGACCTCGGTGTACGGGCGGATAACGACGGCGCAATATCGCCTCCTCATAGGAAGGAGTGCGCTATGACCGCGCGGCCCACTCCCCAGCGGGTGCGAGCTGGCCACGTGGCCTGGGTCGGCGAACGGCTTGGGGAGCGGGACTGGCACATTCTCACGGCGGTCAACCGGCTGCACCTCCTCACGGGGCTTCAGATCGAGCGGCTGTGCTTCGCCAACCTCACCGGCCGTTCACGTACCGTCACCCGTGCGCGTGTGTTGTCCCGGCTCATTGCCTGGCGCGTGCTCCAGCGTTTGCCCCGGCGTATCGGCGGTGCGATGCGCGGTTCCAGCGTCGCCGTGTACGCCCTCGACACCACGGCACAACGGTTGCTGATCCAACGTGCCAACGGTTCCGCCGTGCCGACGCTGGTGCGCAAGGCCAGCGTGCCGAGCGACCGTTTCATCGCGCACATCCTGGCCGTGTCCGAGTTGGCCGTGCAGCTCGTCGAAGCCGAACGACGCGGCGAGTTGCGGCTGCGGCAGTTCACCGCCGAACCGGCCGCCTGGTGGCCGAACGGCCAGGGCGGCTGGCTCAAACCGGACGCCTTCATTGTGGTCAGTAATGGCGCGGTGGATCATCTCTATTGGGCCGAAGCCGACCGGGCCACCGAAAGCCTGGCCACGATCGGGCGAAAACTGCGCACCTACCTCGACTTCGTACAGCGGGGGCAGGTCGGCCCACGCGGCGCCATACCGCGCGTCCTGATTACGGTGCCCCACCTGGCTCGCCAAGCGGCGATTACGGGATTGGTCGCGCGTTTACCACCTCCCGCCGAGGAATTGTTCAGGGTGGCGCTCGACCGCGATGCGACTGCGGCTATCTGTCAATACCTTAGTGGGTGAATGTGTGAAATATTACATCACATTTTCAGCAAAAATGCTATACTGCTTCCGGTAAACGGAGATTTGCGCGGACATCCGAAAAACGCCTGCCCGATCGGTCGTCTCCTCGTGTTCTTCTCGGTCGTTTGAGGCCGGTCTGCATCATGAAAGATAGCAGCACACCATTCGAAAGAATCCGACAACTTTATAGCGAAACTTCCCTTGAAAGGAGGTTATTTTTGTGAGTACGACACCGTCGAAATCAGTCCTCGACCAGGTCCGCACGCTGGCGCCACAGCGGCCGTTGACCTTGGGTGAGGCGTACTTCTTGGCCGAGCAGCAAGCCGCGCGACTGGTGCACCTGCTCGGTATCTCTGCGCCGCACGTCAGCTACGACAAACTGCTGGAACTGCCCGGTATTACGGTCAAGGTCGAGCCGAAGTACCGGATGCAGCACGCCGGATTGAGCCGGTACCGAAACGGCCAGTGGCTCATCCTCGTTGACCAGAACGACGTCTACGGCCGCGGCCGATTTACGCTTGGCCACGAGTTTAAGCACGTGATCGATGACCCGATGGAAGACATTTTGTACGCCAATCTCGGCTACGGCGAACCGCAGGTTCGGCAGCGGCAGATTGAAGCGTTGTGCCAGCACTTCGCCGCCTGCTTCCTCATGCCTCGCGACTGGGTCACGGCTGCCTGGTTGAACGGCATCCACGACATCTACAACCTCGCCAGTCTGTTCCAAGTGTCGACCAGTGCCATGGAAGTCCGACTCAAGAAATTAGGCATGTGGAACGCTGAGCCTGGCCGCGATGTGCGGACCTTTTTCCGCCCCGTCGCCACCGCACTTGACTCTGCGCGCTAACGGAGCTATTCCATCTATAGGAAAGGAGCAAAGAATCAATGAACACAAATGTTAACCAGCCCGCGGCCGTGCTTTTTCTCCGTGCCCGGCACATCGGCGCGGACGGCCGTGACCGTAAACAAGAAAACAACCTGCTCGCGGCGCAGCGTGAGCAATGCGAGGGGGCCGCTGTACGCCTGGGTGCAGACATCATCCGGGAGTACGTCGAACATGGCGGCACCGGCAGCATCGACACGCGGCCGGAACTGCGTCTGATGCTCGACGAGTTGCGGGCACTGCGCGACGTCGATTACGTCATTACGGCCGGAACGGACCGGCTGTGGCGGGCGAAGCACGACGGAGAGGCTATCCGCTTCGAGATCGAGGCGGCAGGCGCCCACCTGCTATTCGCCGACAACACGACCACGGATGGACAGATCAGCACAACCAAGGAGGTAACAGCATGAACGACAACAGCCCGAACGCGCAGCTTCCGCCCGGCATGCCGAACCTGACCGGGGAACCGCAGGAACAGGCGCTCGCCTACTACCGGGTCTCCACCAGCGAACAGGCCAATACCAGCTACGACGACGAGGGTTTCAGTATCCAGGCGCAGCGGGAGTATTGCGCCCGCAAAGCGAGCGAACTGCACGCCGAGATCGTCACCGAGTTCATCGACAAGGGCAAAAGCGCCCGCACCAGCGACCGGCCCGAACTCCAAGCGCTGCTCAAGCGCGTCGCCGAAGACCCGGCGATCAAGTACGTCATCGTGCACAAACTCGACCGGCTGGCCCGCAACCGCGAAGACGACGTGCAAATCGGCATCTTCTTGGCCAAGCACGGCGTCAAGCTGGTCTCGGCTACCGAGAACATCGACGAGACGCCCGGCGGCAAGCTCGTGCACGGCATCATGGCCACCATCGCCGAGTTCTACTCCGGCAACCTCAGCGAAGAAGCCCGCAAGGGCCTCCGCAAAAAGGTCGAGATCGGCGGCACCCCCGGCAAAGCGCCGCTCGGCTACAAGAACATCCGCGAACGGGCCAAAGGCAAAGACATCGGGCTCGTCATCGTCGACTCCGTCATGGGGCCGCTCATCGCGGAAGGTTTCCGGCTCTACGCCACCGGCGACTACACCCTCGGCACGCTCACCGACGAACTGAACCACCAAGGACTCCGGCTGCCGGAAACCAAGACCCTGCCCGAACGGCCCATCCACATCCAGCACCTGCACCGCATCCTGCACAACGCCTATTACGTGGGGATCATCACCTACAACGGCGTCCAGTACCCCGGCGAACACCAACCGCTCGTCGACCCCGACACCTTCGAGGCCGTGCAAGCCCTCCTGACCGCCCGCAACCTCAACAAGGACAAGAGCAAGAAACGACCCCACCCACTCAAGGGAAATCTGCACTGCGCCCGCTGCGGGCGGCGCATGGGAATTTCCGCCCCGACCAACCGCTACGGGGTGACGTACCCGTACTTCTACTGCCTCGGTCGGCAAAACGACACGAGGAGCTGTGATCAGCCTTACGTGCCCGTCGCCGAACTGGAACAGGCCGTGGCCGACTACTTCCAGCGGGTGCGCCTGCCGGAGACCCGCCTCCAGGCACTCAAGACGGCGATCCTGGCCGCCTTCGCGGGCAAGCACGCCGACGGCCAAGCCGAAATCGAGCGGCAGCAGGACCGTATCCAGCGGCTCACCAAACGGGCCAAGAAGAACAAGGAAGCCTACTTCGCCGAAGCGCTCTCCCTGGCCGACTTCAAGGCCGAACAAGACCGCACCAACAACGAGATCACGGCCGCCGAAAAGACGATTGCCAAGCTGACCGTCACCCTGGAAGCCATCGAGCGGAGCCTCGACCACGCCCTCAGCGTGCTCGTCGAACCCCACAAGCTGTTCACCGAAGCCCCCGACGCCCTCAAGCTCATGCTCGTCCAAGCCGTGTTCGAGAAACTCTGGGTACTCGACCATGACGTTGTTGGCTCCGAACTGACCGACACCTACCACGAGCTGTTGACCGCTGAGGCCCGGCTCAGCCTCACCAGCCAGGAACACGCCGCCGAGGCCGCCGCAGACGAGCTGACCGTCACCAGCGGCCCACGCACCTACTACCGGCAGCGAACCGGCCTCAAGGACGACACCACCGACGCCGAAATTGGCGACCTGGCACGGCGGCTGTGGGTCGAACGACCACACGGCAGCCTGCCCGTAGACAGCCAAAACCCCGCTCCACCTGCGGTGGAACGGGGTTCCGACGTACAACATCTGGTCGGGGTGAAAGGACTTGAACCTTCGACCTCGCGGTCCCAAACCGCGCGCGCTAGCCAACTGCGCCACACCCCGGGAAGTGTTTGACTCAGGCATTATAACAAAGAAGCGCTGCAATTTCCAGAGGTGCTGCGGCTCCCCGCGTTAGGCCGGAAAGGTGTGCTGGATCCGCTCGGCATGTGTGGCTTTGCCGGTTTTTGGGTCGAACTCCACGAGCAGCGCATTGAACTGCATGCGGCCGCCGGTTTCGAGCACGTTGCGTGTGACCACGCCGTCGCGCCAACGCGCAACTACCGAATCAAATGCTACGCCCAAGCTAGAGTCGAGCGCGCCGCACATGCCCACGTCGGTAACGTGCGCCGTGCCTTTTGGCAGCACATCGGCATCGGCAGTAGGCACGTGCCAATGATCGCCAATAACAGCGGTCACACGCCCATCCAAATAATAGCCAATAATGCGTTTTTGGCTGCTGAAATCGCCATGAAAGTTCACCACGACGCCGGCTTTTGGTACAGCCTTTTCGGCTGCCAAGATTTGGTCAATAACCTGCAAGGGATTGTCCGTAGGCTTGTCGGCATCCTTGCCCACGATCTGACCGAGCAAGCTCACTACCAGCACTTTGCCGCCGGGCGTATCCACATATTTGTAGCCAGCGCCGGGCGTTTCGTGGGGGTAGTTGGCCGGACGGATGATCGGCTGAGCCGGGTCGCTCAGCGCCGCGTAAATATCTTCGCGGTACAAGGTGTGGTTGCCACCGGTGCAAAAATCCACGCCAGCCGCCCGAAGCCGTCGAAAATCCTCCAGGCGGATCCCCTTGCCATCCGATAAATTCTCGGCCTGCGCCAACACCAAACTAATTCCCTGCTCTTTTTTGAGCGCCGGAAGCACTTTTTCAACAATTTTGATGCCGGGTTCTGCCATAACATCGCCGATATATAACAGCTTCATGGTCTTAGTATAGCCGACTTAGCGTGCAATGTGAGGCGCAAAGTCATTCCAATGGGCAATAACGACTGTGGGTTTGCAAATAGCGATGATTTCTGTGGCATCGAACGGCGCATTTTCGGGCGAAAACAGCACGCGGTCAGCTCCGGCGGCCTCGGCGGCTAACAGATCGCGTGACGTATCGCCCACCATAACGGCCCGCGCCGGTGTAACATCACCCAGCTGCTCGAGCGCAAGAAAAATGCTTTCGGGATGCGGCTTCTTGTGCGTTACTTCGGAGCCGCTCACCACAACGTCGAAAAAGTCTTGCAAGCCGCTATACTCCAGCGTTTTTTCGATGAAGTCCCGGGGCATCGCCGTAACCACTGCCAGCTTTTTCCCTGCTTTTCGCAAACCATACAACAACTCGCGGACACCTTCGTAAAGCGCCGCCTCGTGAAGCCGGGCGTACGCTTCGTCGCCGGCCTTTTTGCCATACGCCTCAAAATGTTCCTCGGGCAAACCATGGGCGATCAGGTCGCGCCAATCGCCCAAAGACTTAAGCACTACATCACGGGGCAGTTCCAGGTCATAAAGGAGCAAATTTTCGTGCACAGCCTGAAACCATATTTCCGTACTATTGGCTAGCGTGCCATCCCAATCAAACAAATAAGCGTCGTAGTCTTGGTCTTTCACGTGGGGCCTATTTTGCGAACTCGATAGCACGGGTTTCGCGGATCACATTCACTTTGATGGTGCCAGGATATTGCATGGTTGATTCGATTTTGGTGGCGATATCGCGGGCGATTTTGATAGCGGTGAGATCGTCGACCTGGCTCGGCTTTACGAACACGCGTACTTCGCGGCCAGCGCTGATAGCATAGGATTTCTCGATGCCCTCGAAGCTGTTGGCGACGTTTTCGAGCTCCTTCATGCGTTCCACAAAGTTCTCGGCGCTGATGTTGCGGGCCCCCGGGCGCGAGGCGCTGATGGCGTCAACCACGCGGATAATGAGCGCTTCCACGCTGGTGGCCTCAACGTCGTCGTGGTGTTGCTCGGCGGCCAAAGCCACGGCTTCGGGTGCACCGTATTTGCGCAGCATTTCACCGCTGATGTGGTGGTGCTTGCCTTCGATTTTGTGTGTCAGCGCTTTGCCCAAGTCGTGCACCAGCGCCGCATACTTGGCAGTTTTAACGTTGGCGCCTACCTCTTCGGCGATCATGCCAGCTATGTGTGCCATCTCGGTGGAGTGCTTGAGCACATTCTGGCCATAGCTGGTGCGGAAGCGAAGCTCGCCCAGCAGGTGCAAAATTTCTTTTGGGATGCCGATAATGCCGACTTCGCGGGCGGCATCTTCACCGGCGCGGACGACTTCTTTTTCGACGTTCTTTTGCGCCTTTTCGACCACTTCTTCGATGCGGCCGGGGTGGATACGGCCATCCTTCATGAGCATTTCAATGGTTTGGCGGGCGACTTCGCGGCGCACTGGGTCGAATGAGCTAAGCACCACATAGCCCGGCGTGTCGTCAACCATAATATCTACACCGGTTGCCCGTTGCAGCGCCTGAATGTTGCGCCCCTCTTTGCCGATGATGCGCCCCTTCATTTCATCGTCGGTCAGCTTCACGCTGGTGACAGTGCGCTCGGCGGTTACTTCGCTCGACATGCGCTCCATGGCCGTGGTAATAATGAGTGCGGCTTGGTCTTCGGCCTGCTCTTGGGCTTCGGTTTGGAGTTTGGCAACCAGCCCGGTGAGATCGCTTCGGATGTCGCGCTCGGTCATCTTCATGAGCTTGTCGGCGGCTTCTTCTTTGCTTAACTTGGCAACCTTTTCGAGTTTTTCCTGCTGTTTTTTGCGGATGTCGCGGATTTCGTCTTTGAGTTGCTCGACTTCAGCCTCGCCAACGCGCAGTTTTTCAGTACGTTTGTCGAGGTCGTCGAGTTTTTTGTCGAGCGCTTCTTCGCGGGTGACGAGCCGCGCTTCCAAATCTTTAAGTTCGTGACGCCTCGTTTGTTCTTCTTTGCGGGCGTCTTCGGCTAGCTTTGCCGCCTCGTCGCGTGCAGTGTTCACTAGTTTTGAAGCCTCGCGTTTAGCTTTATCGAGTTCCTTCGTTGCTTGGTCGGCCGCGGAGCCAACCTTTTGCTTCGTAATAACCGTGTTGGCACCAAAACCAACAGCAAGCCCAGCCACAGCAAGCACTATGGTAAGTGGGTCCATATGTATCCTTTCTATCGGCGCAGACACATCATGCGCATAAGAGCATCACTATCACTTCATTAGCCGGCAGATGTATCTGAAAAACGAATTAATTAAATATGAGAAAATCAGGTGGATCGCTCTCAAAAGAGAATCCTTACATATGACTATACGCGTTCAGCCACACTGAGGTCAACTTGTTGCGTGCCAGCATCGTAGTTGCAATGCTAAGCTACCCTATAGCGAGATCCGCTGCCACTATTTTTTGGGTAGGGTTATGTGGGCCGCGGCGCCGTACTCAGGAAGCGCCAGCGGGTCATGTTCGCCGGCCAGTAGCTGCTTGATGCCCTTGGTCGTCCAGTCTTCACCCTGTTCGGCAACAACAGGCACGTGCAACCCGTAGGCCAGTGCGTTAGCAACCGTTAAACCGATGCGCAGGCCTGTAAAGCTGCCCGGCCCTTGGAAGCCAACAATGCCTTGGATGTCCTGCCAGGTTTTGCCCTGTTGCTTTAGTAATTCTTCTATTTTGAGGTGTATGGTGTCTGATAGTTCGCGGTGCGCTTGCCAAGTTTCATAGGTTATTTTGGCGTGATTGTCGAACAGGCCGATTTCCGCCTCCGGCTTGTCGGTCCGAATACTAAGCAAAAGCATTACGCGAGCCCCTCCATCACATACTGCAGCGACGCGGGATAGCGAAACGTTAGCTCACGCTCATCCTCCGGGGTTTTGTGCATTTCAACCGTCAGGCGTGACACTGGCAGTACATCTTGTACGATGTTCGCCCACTCCACTACAGTTACGACGAGAGGGTCGCCAGCCACCTCGGCAAGTTCTTCGGCAATGAGGCCGGGCTCGGGCAACCGGTAAAAATCAAAATGATACATGGCTTTAGGGCCGGCTTTATAAACACGACTAATGGTAAAGGTTGGGCTTGCCACACGGTCTTTACTACCAAAACCTCGTGCCAAGCCGCGTGCAAATGTAGTCTTTCCGCCACCCAGGTCACTCACCAATTCGATAACCTCACCCCCCTTCAGGTTCCGCCCGAGCTGCTCGGCGAGCTGTTCGGTTTTCTCGGAGCTGGTAGAATTTGTTTGCCATATCTTGTCGGTATTCATACAGCCCGTATAGTATCGCGAACATACCGACCACCGCAAGCACCCCTGGATGGAGTGGCGATAGCGAGGCGAATGAACCTTTCCCTGTCGGAGTCTTAGGCGTTTCGGATTTAGCTTTCGCTTTGGCTTTCGTTGTTTTTGGCTTCGCCGCGGCGACGGTTTTGGCGGCAGCACTCTTTTTGGTGGCAGCAGCCGTAACGGCTACTGCCTTTTTAGATGGGCTGGCCGCAGTGATTATATTGGCAGCGTTGGGCGTGGCTGTGGTCGACCAATACCAGGTGCTGCCAGCGAGCGCCCACACCTGACCCTCCTTGGCGTTTCCATATGGGTCGGTCTGGTTTAAGGTGTCGCCAAATGGGTCGAGCAAGGCCGCTTGTCCACCGCTGTTAGACATGGTGAGGCCCGTCGCGGCCGAGGAAAAGCTCGTAAAACTTTTAGGCAATAGCGTCGTGCCAGGCGGGAATACGTACTTGTGTTTAGTAGTGAGTCCGACTTGCAAAGCGAAACCGCTGAGGTCAAACATCGTATCATTGCTGTTGTATAGTTCGATAAACTCATCCCTGGCGTCAGTTTGCGGCGCGGCCGGGTTCGGCAAGAGTTCGGTAATTTGTGGTGTTACAAGACCGATGTCGGTGCTCGGAAAATCCGACTCACTGTTGTATGCAGCGTTGGCATCGATTCCACCAGAAACCACTGTCGACGGCGGCACGTCGTTTGCGCCCGGCACACCAAGCAACCCCGACCCACTCTCCGTCGGGACAATACAGTTTTCGATCGTTACAGCCGTTGGCTGAAACGTGGATGGCGAAGTCAGGAGTGTCGCGGGTGCAGTGTTCGTGTTGGCGGGTGTTGGCGTAGGGGTGACAGCAAAATCCGCGCTATTATTATGCGTGTCTTGGTACGTGCCATCACCGTAAATTAACCGGGAAATGCTTTGCCCGCTCGGCGGCGCAACCGCCGGCTGGCCCAAACCGTAGAGTGCGTTCCCCCACCCCACTTGGTCGGTGACGTTGAGCACGCACGGGTTGTGCTCGTCAGGGCTGAGCAGGCGCACATTACCGCCCGTGGCCGCCATGGTACCGCCGTAAAATTGCTGGGCGATGCCAGCCAGGTAATCACTTCGGCCGGAGAGCGCATAAAACCCATGGGCGGCGATTACCGGCGACGAAGCGCTTTCACCCAGCATAATCATCCCGTTGCTCGCCGGCTTGTTTTGGTCGGCTGCTTGTGCCGAAAGATACCAAAGCTGCCAACCAGTCAGGTCGATGGATGCGTCTGTGGTGTTGTACAACTCAATAAACTCCTGTGTACCACTGGTTTTGGTACCCGTAAGTACTTCTGTAATAATCACGGGCGACGTAGCCGATGCCAAGCCAACAAGCGAGGCCGCAGCCGCCAAGTCCGGCGAAAACATCGTCCAACCCAGCATTACACCAGCAGTAATAACAGATAAAAACCGCATGCTTTTTACTTTCACGGCGAGAGTGTATCCTTAAATGGCTCCAAAACACAAGCACTTTTGGCAAGAACAGGAAGGTCGCGCTATACTGAAGGTGTTATGCTGCAATTGAGTTCGAGCCTTCTTAACCGGCCTGTCTTAAGTCTCCGTACGAGCAGTTCGGTGGCTACCACGACCGCCCCGATCATCAACCCCAACAATCTTAAAATTGAGGGGTTTTATTGTCAGGATTTGGAAACCAAAAAACAATTGGTGCTACTCTACCAAGATATCCGCGACTTAATTCCGCAAGGCTTTGTGGTCGATGACCATGAGGTGTTGGCCGACCCCGGCGAACTCGTCCGCCTCAAAGACATCTTGGCGCTCAACTTTGATATTATGGGCAAGCAGGTGATAAGCGACAGCAAGGCCAAGATCGGCAAAGTCACCGATTACGCCACCGAAATCGAAACCATGTACATTCAGAAAATTTACGTCTCGCAGTCGATTTTAAAGAGTTTTAGCGGCGGCAACCTGGGTGTGGACCGCACGCAGATTATCGAAATCACGCCTTCGCGCATTGTTATCAACGATCCGCTCCAGGCCACACCGGCTCATTCACCGGTCACCGCCTAACCGCCAGCTACCCTTCTTGCATGGCCGACTTTATATCGTCATAACCGTAACCTTGACGTGCCAGATATTGCATCAGCTTGAGCTCATCATTTTTGTAGCGCGATTGTTGGCGTTTGCGCGTTACCAGGTCACGCAAAATGTCACGGTCGCTGCTTTCATCTTCTTCGAGCACTTGCGTAATAACAGATTCGGGCACATGCTTTTGATGTAACTCCTGGACGAGCCGCCGCTTGCTGGTAGCCTTGAGGGTGCGACGGTTTGCCACCCACGCACGCGCAAACGCCAACTCATCGAGCAAACCAATACGCTGCAACTTTTCGATGATGGCAATGGCTTCTTCTGGAGCCACATCCTTGCGCTGCAAGTACACCCGCACCTCCCACTCGCTGCGCGGGCGGATGGCGGCATAGTTCAGCGCCCGGCCATAGGCTTTGTCGCTCGCCGATAGTTTTTTGAGGCCGTCAAGTTCGACTTGGGAGAGTTCGGTGCCGCTGGAAATTCTACTATCGAGCAGCGCGGTTTCGCTCAAACTAAAGGCGTACTTGCCGTCCACGAACACGGAATAGCGGTTGGACCGCTTTACTTGCTGCTTGATGTTCGTGATTTTCATGCTTACAAATATTCGGTCGCAACTATTTTGAGGCCGTCCGTGACTTGATCTGGATGCTCCTGTACGAACGCCTTGGTTTCGTTAACCGTCCACCATTCAACTCCTGCAACTTCACTTTCTTGCAAGTTAGTAGGCAGCTCGGACAAATGCGTTTTGTACACCGCACCGAATTTACGCATGACGATTCTCCCCACTGGCTCGGCCGCCTGAAAAGTAGCCTCGCTATAACTGGTGCCGAGTTTCTCCAGCTCTAAATCATGTAAACCCAGCTCTTCTTCCGCTTCCGCATGCGCCGTCTCATCGTATGATTGCCCAACCTGCACATGTCCGCTCCAACTAACATCTATACAACTCGGATATAGTGGTTTTTTATCAGGCCCGGCACGCCGCTGTACTAATATTTTGCCATCCGGCCCATATGCAATACCCCACACCACACGATGAATAAGCCCTTTTTTCCAGACGTCGCCTTTGGGAGCCTCGCCAATTTCGTTATCGTGCTCGTCAACGATTGTTAAACGCTCCTTGAGGTTGGTCATCAACTACTCCTCTTCCGTGGGACTAGCGGGCGCTTTCTCTCCCTGCTTCTCGGTTGGCTCTTCGGTAGCCAGGACTTTCTTGGTGATTTCCTCGAGTACGTCGGGATGTTCTTGCAAATATTGTTTGGCAGCTTCGCGGCCTTGGCCGATCTTGCCTTCCCCATAAGCGAACCAGGCGCCGGCTTTCTCGACGATGTCTTTGCTGACGGCTAAGTCGAGTACGTCGCCAGCTTTGCTAATGCCTTCGTTGTACATAATGTCGAACTCGGCTTCACGGAATGGCGGCGCAATCTTGTTCTTGACCACCTTCACACGGGTGTGATTGCCAATCACGTTATCGCCTTGTTTGATTTGGCCAATACGGCGGATGTCCATGCGCACCGACGCATAAAACTTCAGCGCGTTACCACCGGTGGTAGTCTCGGGGTTGCCAAACATGACGCCGATCTTCATGCGGATTTGGTTAATAAAGATAACCGTGGCCTTAGACTTGTTAATAACACCGGTGAGCTTGCGCAGTGCCTGACTCATGAGACGTGCTTGCAAGCCCGGCAAGCTGTCGCCCATGTCGCCCTCGATTTCGGCCCGTGGCACCAATGCCGCCACGGAGTCGACCACAATGATATCCACCGCGTTTGAGCGCACCAGCGTCTCGGTAATTTCGAGCGCTTGTTCGCCGTTATCTGGCTGGCTGAGCAGCAAGTTGTCTACATCCACACCAATACGCTTGGCATAGGCCGGGTCAAGCGCGTGCTCGGCGTCGATGAACGCCGCGGTACCGCCCTGTTTCTGCACTTCTGCGATTGCATGCAGCGTCAGCGTGGTTTTACCTGAACTTTCCGGTCCGTAAATTTCCACCACGCGGCCACGCGGCAAGCCGCCGCCCAGCGCCAAATCAAGCGAAATCGCACCGGTTGAAACACATTCAACCTTCGTGTGTGTTGATTCGCCCAATTTCATGATCGAACCTTTGCCGAATTGCTTTTCGATAGAATCAAGCGCAAGGCCTAAAGCTTTGCTTTTACCGTCAGCGGCTGATACGTCAGCCATCGTTTTGTCTGGCTTTGAACTCTTGGCCATAATTAGTAAGTACCCTCCGTCGTTATCTTCAGTCCTCTATATTATAACAAGATGCCCAAAAGCCAAGAAAATTGCATATAATGCTACAATTTTGTATATGGGTTGGGCACCGGCACACACAACAGACGACGAAACCGCGTTCACGCTGGTTGAGCTGCTGATTGTAGTGGTCGTGATCGGCATTTTGGCGACGATTACCCTGAGTGTGGCCGTGCCAAAATGGCGCGAGCGCACATACTTCTCGAAGGCGACGGCCGAGACAACCATGCTGGCCAACGCCGTAAATCTGTACGTCAACAAATACAACGACTACCCGGCGGATGCCATTCGTGGCCTCCCCGCCGGCCTTATGGAATTTTTACAAGTGAACGGCCAGAACGGCGTCAACTGGCCGAACGCCCCATGGCCGAACAGCGTCTACGACTGGGACAATTGGCCACCTGATGCTAATGGCCCACAGCAAACCTACCAAATCAGTATCCGTTTTTGCCAGGGCAGCGACCCGATCAGCGTGTGCCAAGCCAACTTCCCCAAAGAGTCGTGGGTTACAAACGCCTGGGATCAGTACAGCTCGGTATACTACTGCATAAGTGGTTCGTGCCGCGCACACCAAAACTATCCACAAAGCCATCCGGGCTACTGCCTCAACTGCGGTACACAAAAGAGCCAAGTTTTCTAATACGACAGTTCTTCCGAAGACGCAACCGGTTGCGGTTTAAGCTCCCGATAGCTCGCAAGCTGTGGCACCCGTGGTTCCGCGAAAGCATACAAATCGTTCACGAGGCCTGCCAGGTTTTCTGGCGAAATAGGCTGTATGCCGCGCTGTTCAGTCAGGGTTCGGTAGATGAGATTAAAACGCCGCATCGAGGTGTCGTAGTCCAGCGAGCCCTGTGGGTTTAAGAAGGTATACCTTTGGCGCGTCATTTCCGTACCCTCTCCTACGCCTGGCTCGCGCATCCGCTGCATAGCCGCCACAAAGCAGCCCGCCAAAAAAACACGCCTGATATCAACCGGTCGGTTCATTGGCGGCACAAGACCTTCGTCGAGCCGCTTTTTATAAATATCCACCGCACGGGGATTACCGTCACCCACAGCCGAGACCAAGTAGTTGGCGGGATGGTCGAAGAACGTCTTCATGGCCTTTTCCTCTTCGTCGGTCACAGCGTGGTCCTCGAAACCGGCGCCATCTGGATAAAAACGATTGTAATCCGGATGGTGGGCCACTGGCTGCACCCATTGCCGATAGCGTTGGATTTTGGCTTCGGTATGCAGGCGACGGGCGACATCGGAACCTTCGAGCACCTTCCTTTCCTGGTTTAAAACCTCGCCGCGGCTTACCGGCTGTAAGCTTACGGGATACCCGCGGGCGGCAAGCACCGAAAAAGTCAGCGCATCCTCGTCATAGGGGTCGCCAGGCACAATGTGGTAGCGCTTGTGAATAGTATCGGGACCGAGCGGCTTTGGGCGAGGCATTTTAGTATCCTCCATATGAATGCGGCGGTTGCGGCGAAGGCTGCAAGTCTTTTTGGGCGGCGAACTCGGGCACGAGTTGTTCGGTCAATGCATAGAAGTCATTAACAAGTCCGGCCAGTGCTTCTGCGCCAATAGGACGAATATCGCGGGCGGCAAGCATCCTGCCCATACGCTCGTACTCTTGTTTCTGCATGATATACCCAAAACCCTGGAAGGTAATACCCGGCGTTTGCGCGCGCTCGATCGCTTTCGCAAGGCTGGGCCCCGTAAATCCCTGGGTGTCCAACTCACGCACGGTCGTGGGCGTGAGCTCCCCGCTGCGTAATTTTTGATGATATTCATTTATCGTATTTGGCGCGCCGTGGGCAACGTAGCAAGCAAGACGTCCGGGGTGGTCCTCTAAAGGCTGGGCAGTCTCTGCCGGCAAGTTGAAGTAGCCCACAGAGTCGTCCTCGTTTGCCAACCATTCAGGGTTAGTGAGCGAAACCAGGCGAAAGTCAGCATGGTGCGCTGATGGCACTATCCAACCTTTATGATGGGCAAAGTGCGCCTGCAAATGGTTTCCATAACTTGTATTCTGGACAGCTGCCAGTCGTTCTTGCTGGTCACGTCGCACGACGTCTCGGTCGGCAGGTTGTAAGCTCACGGGGTAGCCGCGAGCGGCAAGCACCGAAAATGCGATGGCATTTATTTCGTATGGGTCGTCCGGAATCATGGGGTAGGTATGCGTAACCGTTTCTGGCCCGAGCGGTCGGCGTGGTCTGTTCATTTTTAAATTATAACATCTTATAAGGTAGTTACAAACCTGAGCAGTGCTACGTCATTGCGTCCATGGAATCTTGCGCCGCTGCTAATATTTGTCGTTTGGCGCGCCGAATATCAGCACCCGCCGACCCGCGTACTAGCTTCTCAAGCAACGGGCGAAAATCCTGAATCTGCTTTCCCCATACATCCCGCAGCACGAGCGTGGCAACGCCTTCGTCGAGCGATGTACGATTCTCCGCATCGCTAAAACGCACCTTGCCGGCGCTGGCCAGCGGATACTCGTCATCGATTTCGGGCACCATTAAAATATCACTACTAATTGCTGTGGGATCATAAACACCGCGCTGGCGGGTCGAAGGGGTAAACACCACCACACCTTCTTCGCCGTCAGCAAACAGCAGACTTGCCACAAGGCGCCGGGCGACACGCTGCAATGCGACGTAGTGCTGTGATGTTTGGGGCGTTTCGGCTAGGCCATACACCATGCCGGTGGCGATATTGTAAAGGTCTTGCTGATAGTTTTCGAGGGCCGTTTCTCGCTCGTCCGGTTCTTGGTGACGACGGCGAAAACTAGCGGTGGCCTTGTCGAGCTTGGACGCACAGTAAGCCGGCCAGTTTTCCTGGACCTCGGCCATCTGGGCAGCGTACTCGAAAATCTCCTCCGCCCGGCTAAAACCGCCTTTTTCGCCGGTGGCCATATCAACTTCCATCCAGAGCCAGGCAAGCGTCTGCAAGTCTTCCAGGTCCGCGTCCCCGTTTCCGGCAGCCATTTCGAAGGGGTTGATCGCTTGCTCAAGCTCATGCTTGTCGGTTTCCTTCATGTGGTACGTCGGCCCTAAGCCAGCGTACCAGTCATAGGCGTCTTGCAGCCCTTTTTCCGGGTCGATTTCTATGGCCGTGCGCATGCCTTTGACAATCTGCATCTCGATAACTTCCCGGGCGCCGCCGGCTGTCTGTTCAAAGTGCCGCGCCAACATCTGCAATTGGAGTTTGCTGTATTTCCCTGCCTTTTCACCGGCAAGCAAGGTATCCATAGCTTCGAGCGTACCTTGGCCGGTCTTGCTCGGGATTTTATCATTTTGCAGCAAGGCCGGCGCTATGTTTATAACGTCATTGCTGTTTGTGCCCTCATGTGAGGAAACGCCAAGCAAAAATATGCGTGCGACCTCGCTGTCGCCCCATTTCCAAAACAACATATCTGAGCGCCTTGGACTTCCCTGCTCTTGAAACCGCGTTGGCAACGGCAGTGCAAGGTCGTTTGCCTGTTTGTCTTTGGAATGGCTACTGCTTAAAAGCAGCCCTACCGTCTGCACATGCAAATCATGGAGCAAGCCGGGATCTTTGCGACGGCCGTACTCCCTGAGAAGCATCGATGCCGTCTGAGTCTGCGCTTCTTGGTAATCGCGGAGGTCCACGCTGCCGACAAGCGTAGCCAGATGCATATATGCCTGAACCGCCCCAATCGCCCACCTCGCTCGCGAACGAATTAAAATATTGTTTGCCGGATCGAGAGCAGCCTTGTCCCAATACGTCTGGGCACGGTTCACTAAAGCATCCTGACTGTATAGCGCCGAGCGCGCGCCCGAAGGCCCCGCCTCTCCAGCATCGTCGAATGCTTGCCGAAGCGCCGTTTCCAAACAGAGCCAACCGACATCAAGCGCCTGATGTCCCGGCCAGCGACGCAGGCCGTCCGTGGCCGTGACCAGGCTCTGCATTTCGGCGGTATCAATCCCTCCGAGAGGCGGGTCGGCACCCCAACTCATATAGTCGTGGTGCGCGTTGCGCGCAGCTTGTTCCAGCGGTGAGATTTCGGTCATCCAAACACTATACCAGCACCTACCATACGCACATATAGGTTCATGATTATTTTACTTAAAATGCTCGTGCTTTTTCGGTATACTAAGCGTAGCTATGAGAATTGCGGACTCCTTGGTCGAGAAGTTGCTGAAGGCGACAGGTAAGTTTCGGGACGAACAAATCGCCGACCTGCACCAGCAGGTAGCACGCGAAAAACGCCCGTTGCAAGACGTGGTTGTGCGCAACAACGTCATCAGCGAAAAAGAGCTCACCAAACTGTACGCTACCGAAATCGAGGTGCCGTTCATCGAAATGAACGCGCACGAGATCAAGCGCGAGGTGCTCAAGCTTATCCCGGAACGCATCGCCCGCCAGTATCGCGCCGTGGTGTTCGACATCGATAAAGACGGCACCAAGTTGCTGGCCATGGAAGACCCCGACGACATCCAAGCCATAAACTTTTTGCAAAAACAACTGGGCGAGATCCGCGTGTATGTGGCCATGAGCAGCAACATCCAGGCCGCGCTCGACCAATACCGCGGTAACATCAGTAGCGAGCTCACCAAAGTTATTTCCGACGAAGAAATCGAGGAAGCCGCCACCGAGCATGTCAACGAAGAAGACCTCGCCGAAGACTCGCCGATTGCCCAAACCGTAAACCTCATTATCGAGTACGGCGTAAAGGGCAACGCCAGCGACATCCACATTGAACCGCGCGAAGATTTTGTCGTGGTGCGCTATCGTGTGGACGGCGTGCTGCGCGAAGCCAACAAGCTGCCGCGCAAGGTTATGGGCGCACTGGTGTCGCGCATCAAAATTTTGGCCAACCTTAAAATAGATGAGCATCGCGCGCCGCAAGACGGTCGCTTTAAGGTGCAAGTCGGCGGCCAACTGTACGCCTTGCGCGTTTCGGTGATGCCTATCGTGGACGGCGAAAAAGTGGTCATGCGCATTTTGAGCGAGTCTAGCAAGGCCGCCACCCTCGAAGAGCTGGGCTACTGGGGCAACGCCCTTACCGACATTCAACACGCACTCGTGCAGCCGCACGGCATGATTCTGGTCACTGGCCCCACCGGATCCGGCAAAAGCACCAGCCTGTTTAGTATGCTCAGCATCTTAAACAGTCCGAGCGTGAACATCGCCACCGTGGAAGATCCGGTAGAATACCGCGTGTTCGGTGCCAACCAAACCCAAGTGAACCCCATCGCCGGCATGACGTTTAGCAACGGCTTGCGTGCGCTGTTACGCCAAGACCCCAACGTCATCATGGTGGGCGAGATCCGCGACGGCGAAACCGCCGAACTCGCCGTGCAAGCCGCACTTACCGGTCACTTAGTACTTTCGACATTGCACACCAACAACGCCGCCACCTGCCTGCCACGCCTCATCGACATGAAAATCGAACCGTTTTTGATCGCCTCGACCATCCGCGTGGTGGTTGGCCAACGATTGGTGCGCCGGTTGTGTATCGATTGCCGTGAGAGTTACATCCCCGATACCGCAGCCAAAAACCAGATCGCCAAAACCTTCGGCCTCGACAATGCCAGCCTGATGAAGCATGTGCACGAGCTGGAAAAGCAGGCACTCGAGGGTGGCATCGGCCGCGACAACCCCTCCAAGACCAACAAAGAAGACCCGAGCCAGCTTAGCACCTCGCCTGGTGACATCGTTAAGCTATGGCGGCCGCACGAGGGCGGCTGCGAACACTGCGGCGGCATCGGCTACAAAGGACGCATCGGCATTTATGAAGTGCTCAGCAACAGCCAAGAAGTCCAAAAAATGATCATGCAAAACGAAACCAGTGACACCATCCAGCAAACTGCCATGGCCGAGGGCATGATTACCATGCAAATGGACGGGCTTATTAAGGCATTCCGCGCCCAAACTACCGTGGAAGAAATTTTGCGCGCCACCACCGAGAAATAACCATGAAATTCACCTACAAAGCAACCAACAGCGACGGCAAGACCGTTACCGGCAGTGCCGAGGCACCCACCAAAGAGGCACTGATCCGCAACCTGAGCCGCCAGCACCTTAAGCCGATCGTCATAGAAGTGGGCGGCAAAAAACGCGGTGGCGGTTTGGCCATCCCAGGTCTGGGACTTTTAAAGCCGCACGTTAAGTTGGGCGATCTGGTAGTGTTTACGCGCCAGCTTTCCACCATGATTAGCGCCGGCGTACCCTTGGTGCGGGCGCTTTCCACGTTGCAAGCCGACGCCGAAAACAAGTATCTGCAAAAAGTGATCGCTGGCATCACCAAAGACGTGCAAGCGGGCGCGCCGCTGGGCGACGCTTTCGCCAAATACCCCGACGTGTTTTCGCGCGTGTACATCAACATGGTTAAGGCGGGTGAGGCTGGCGGTATTTTGGACGACATCCTAAAACGCCTGGCCACGCAGGTGGAGCAGCAAGCCAGCATCAAAAAGAAAATCCGCAGCGCCATGGCGTACCCAGTGGTGATTTCAGTAGTCACGGTGATCGCGTTCTTTGGCATCATGATCTTCATCATGCCCAAAATCGCTGGCATCATCCGCTCGCTGGGCGGGCCGAACGCCAAGCTGCCGCCATACACCGAGGTTATGTTGTCGATCAGCGACTTCATGCAGCACAACGCCGTGTTGGTTGTCGGCGGGTTCATTGTTTTGGTGGTCGCTATTTTCCGTTACATCCGCACGCCCAAAGGCCGTTACAATTTCAACAAGCTCGAGCTCAAAACGCCAATTATTAAAATGATCGTCACCAAAATTGCCGTGGCAAGGTTCGCCCGCACCTTTGCCTCGCTGATGTCTTCTGGCGTGAGCGTGCTCGACGCGCTCGAAGTCACCGGCGGCGCCGTGGGTAACTTGGTGATCGAAGAAGAACTCAAAAAAGCCAGCGAAGCCGTGCGCAACGGCCGGCCACTGTCTGAACCGCTCGGCGCCAGTCCGTACTTCCCGCCCATCATCAGCCAAATGCTCGAGGTCGGCGAAGAAACCGGCCAAATCGACACCGTGCTTGTAAAGGTGGCGGATTTTTACGACGAAGAAGTCGAAGCAGTTATTAACAGCTTGGCATCCATCATCGAACCCGTTATGATCGTGGTGCTTGGCGGCGTGGTCGGGCTGATTGCCGCCAGCGTCATGGGCCCCATCGCCGGCCTCAGCAAAAACATTGCCAACCAATAACGTGAAACTTGCATTTCTAGGGAAAAGCTTGACGCCAACCCGCTTATGGCTATAATCAGGTGCAGATACTTTAGCTAACCTTTACAACTAAAGATCAAAACGCAATTAACATAAGGAGGGTGGGTCTTTATGGTCCTACGCAAAAAACAATCGGGTTTCACCCTAGTGGAACTGCTCATCGTGATTGTTGTCATTGGTATTCTGGCAACGCTCGTTATCACAACCTATACAGGCATTCAGCAGAAGGCCCGCAACACCAAGCGCCAAACAGATATCAACGCTATTCAGGGCCAGCTCGAGGCATACTTTGCGCAACAAGGTAAGTATCCGACGCTTGCTAACATGCAAGACCGCACCTGGATTCAAGGTAACTTGAAGGGTCTCGACCTGAACGCGTTGCAAGACCCGAAGTGGTCAACAAGCCTGAGTTGTAAGGATAGCAGCAACGCCGCAGAGCTAATCACTGGTACCGGCGGCTCGGATGGCTGTTATCAATACGACGTGCAAAACGACAGTGCTGGAACGTGTGACAACAGCACGAGCGACTGTACTAAATACACCTTAACGGCCAAGTACGAGGGCGGCGGCACCTACACCAAGTCCAGCCTAAACTAGCTTCATCGTCACCAACAAACACAAAAGCCTGGGATTTACCCCGGGCTTTTACTATAATAAACGTAAGCATGAAGGGTTTACGCTCGGAGGAAGGATTCTCGTTGATCGAACTTTTGATCACACTGTTAATCATCGGCGTGACATTTTTGGCGTTCACCACCACTTTTACCACTATCCAAAACATCAACAAGACTGCCATCGACACCAACCACGCCAACGAGGCCGCCTTTGCCAAAGTGCAGCAATACGAAAACACCTCGTTCACTAGCCTGCCCAATACCGCGCCAGCTGGCACGCTGCAACAGGTGGAAGACTTTAGCAGCTCGCTCGACCCCACGCTGCCCAGCCCGCGGAGCGGCCAAGTGTATATCAACACCGTTTCGGCAACGCTCAAGCAAGTGGTGGTAAAAGTCACCTATGGCCACAACGACCGCATTATTCAATACGCCGATTTTATACAGAAGAACGGCCTATGAAAAAGCTCCAAAATAACGCCGGTTTTACGCTGATCGAGATCCTTGTTATCTGCCCTATTTTGATGGTGGTAATCGCCTACACCATGAACTATCTGTTTAGCCAATACGGCCAGTTGGTAAAACAGCAGGGCGTGGTGAACCTGCAGCTGGCCGCGCAAGAAGTTACTTTTACCATGCAAGATGATGTGTTTTTCTCGAATGCTTTTACCACGAACATCAACAGCAATTTGAGTGATCCATACGCGCCGAGCGGTGGCTGGAAGGCAACCACCATACCGCAAACGCTCATTTTGTCCAACCCGGCACTCACCAGCAGCCACCGCGACCCAAACCGCTTACCGGTGTACATTAACACCGTGGGCTGCAGCCCACAATCGGTACTCGAGCAAAACGATCCGCTGTACAACAACACCATCTATTTTGTGTCCGGCACCAACCTGTACAAGCGCACCCTCACCGCGCCCAGCAGCATGAGCACCTGCGGCACCAGCTATCTCAAACAAAGTTGTCCGGCAGACCATGCCAACACCAGTTGTCCGGCAGACGTATTGCTCACCGACAAGCTCAGCTCGTTTAACATCACCTACTACAATGGCAGTAACGCCGTAGTGACCACCCCCGAACAGGCGCGTAAAATCCAGGTGTCGGTAACGCTGCACGACAAGGCTTACGCCGAAGACATTTACACCACCTCAACCTTAACAATGCGGAGGGTAAACCAATGATGCTTTTGCGCTTGCGTGGCAACCAGCGCGGCTTTTTTATGCCGGTGCTGGTGATTTTGATTAGCCTGATGGCGCTCACCGGTTTTTCGGTGCTGTTGCAGGCCAACAACGGGTTGAACTTTTCATACAAGCAATCGTACATTCAGATGGCGCGCGTGGCTTCCAAGGCAGCCATCGACTACTCACAAGAGCAATTCGACAGCGCCCTGTGCGGCAATTACAGTGGTACGAGCGAGCAGAACTTGGTATCGAACAGTCACTATCGGATCACGTTTAGTTCGCAGGTCATCAGCACATCGGCCGACGGTTTTTCAAAGACCATCCAAGCCACCGGCAACGTATACCTGCCGCAAAACGCCGCGCACGCCCGCTATGTATACAGTGTGGATGCCGAAATTGTACGCACCTATGCTGTCTGTAAAACGCCGGGCGATTTTGGCCCCACGGTGTGGCTCGACGCCAGCGACCAATCGACGCTATTCAGCCAAACCAGCGGCACCGTGCACCGCGCCACCAGTTTTGGCAATTGGTTCGATGGCACACGCGACACTCTGCAGGAGTTAGCATCGAGCGGCAACCAATCACTCCTTGCCTGGCAAGATAGCAGCATGCAAATGAGCACCTGTAGCATCCTTAATTTTGACTCACTAACTTGTCTATTTTTGAACAGCAAATACTTAAACAACGGCATGGTTTTCCAAAACGTGAATGTGCCAAAGGGCGCCACGATCACCTCGGCCACACTCAGTTTGCCGGGTGCCACGCCCTCGGGCACCGGCGGTAGTGAAACCAACCAAGTGACGGGCATTTACCAAAGCACGAGCAATCCTTACACGCCGCTGTTTACGCAATCGGGCACGAACCAGCTCAAGACACCGCTCACCACTAGCGGCATGCACACTAACGCCACGGTCAACTTTACCACCAACAACCTGCCGCCGGGCAACAAAGTTACGGTGAATGTGGCGTCGATCGTGCAAGAGATGGTCAACAATCCGAACTGGGGCACGGCGATTGCCGACGGCAAGAACGACCAAAACAACTTGGGCTTGGCCATAAAATACGTGAGCGGAACCGGCAATCGCAACCTTTCCAAAAACGGCATCACCCTTGATGTTACCTATTCCGTGAACGGCGTTACCCAGGCAACCAACGGCGGCAGCGTCACGCAGTGGAACGATAAGTCGGGCAACGGCAACCACGCCATATTCGGACTCGGCACGGCGCCCACCCGCGTAGACAACCAAATCAATGGCAACACCGTGGTGCGCTTCAATAACGGCGCCCTGTTGAGCACGCTGAACGACGCCATCACGAACAACCAAGAATTGACCGTTCTAGGCGTGGTAAAGCCAAACTTCAGCACTTCGGGCAGCGACGGCCGGTTCATGAGCGGCACCAGCAGTACTGCAAACAACGACACTACCAGTGGCAGTTCCATCGTCCCGCTGCTGCGCTACGGCAGCACTGCCGGCTTTTCAAGCATTTACAGCGGCACCAGCTATCGCACCAATTACACTTGTGGCGCCACTTGTACCAACACGTCGTATATCTTTGGCAGCGTATTCCAAATCAACTCATCATCAAGCAACAAGGTCGATGGCCTGCTGCGCGGCAATGGCGCCCAAGTGGCGCAAAGCGTGGGCTTAAACCCTGTGGGCTCGCCCTACACGTTCGGCATCAACCAACTGTATTTTGGTGGGACGCGCAGCGGCGCCATGCCGGGCACAGGCGTCAATTATATGAACGGCGACTATGCTGAGCTTATTGTGTACGACCACGCGCTCACCTGCCACCAGATTGAATCGCTCGAAGATTACCTGCGCGGCAAGTGGGGCATTGCCGCCAGCGCCTATCCCGACACCTGTCCGGCCGACACCATTCCCGTGCTTTAACACTTCGTGAAAAAGCAGCAGCTTCCTGGTATACTTAGTAAAAAGTGCTCATGGTTAAAGGGTGGCATGAATTCAAAAACATATTTTTATACAGACAAACCGCTCTTCGGCCTTGATATCGGACACGGTTCAATTAAGGTCATGCAGCTCGACCCATCCATGAAAAAGCCAGGGGTTATGGGTTTCGGGCACATTGCTTTTGAACCGAGCGCCGTTAAAGACGGCGTTATTGTAAAGCCCGAGGTCTTGGCCACCGCCGCCAAAGATATGTTCGCACGTCACCTGGTCGGCAACATCACCACAAACCGCGTGGCCGTGGCCGTGCCGGTTGCCCGCAGCTTTACGCGCTCCATTTCGGTGCCGCGCCTCAACAAAAAAGAGTTGCGCGAGGCGGTGCAGCTCGAAGTCGAAGAGTACATCCCCATGCCGGTTGAAGAACTATACCTGGATTACAGCGTCGTAAACCAGACCGCCGAAAACATTGAACTGTTTGTGATTGCCGTACCCAAAAAAATTGTCGATTCGTACTTGGTTTTTACCCGCATGCTCGGGCTCGAAACAGTGCTGGTACAGACGACGCTCGATGGCGTGGCGCGGTTCATACGACAAGATGCCCAAAGCGACGTGCCTACCGTGCTGATCGATTTTGGCTCGCTTTCAGCCGACATTTCGGTGTTCGACAAGTCCCTTATTGTGAGCGGCATCGCACCGGGCGGTGGCGACGTGTTCACTAACCTCATCGCCCAGCGGCTTGGCGTGAACCACCAGGAAGCACATCTGGTAAAAACTAAATATGGCATTAACGCCAGCAAAAAGCAGCAAGAGATTCTGGCAGCCGTCGAGCCGACGCTGGCGCAAGTAGTAAAAGAAATCCGGCGCATCATCCGTTACTACGAAGAACGCTACGGTGCCGAGCGCAAAATCAGCCAGATAGTCACCGTTGGCGGCGGCACGAACATGCCCGGACTTACCGAATACCTTACCAACCAGCTGCGCGTGGCGGCCCGCGCTTGCGAACCGTGGCAATACCTGGAGCCCAATCGTTTGCAACCCCCCAGCCAAACTGAGCGCTTGTTGTACACCACCGCTGCTGGCCTGGCGCTCGTCAATCCAAAACAGGTATTTGCGACATGATAAACTTACTTCCCGACGACCTCAAACAAAACTACACCTATGCGCGACGCAACCGCGCGCTCCTGCGCTGGGTATGGGCAATGTTGGCAGGCCTCGGCGGCATGGTCGTCATCACCGTTGCCGGCATCTTTTACATGAACCAGTCGGTTAGCAACTTGAGCCAACAAGTACAGCACGGTCAAGCCCTGCTCACCAGCCAGCACGTCGACCAAGTCAAAAAGCAAACCACCGACATCTCCAACAATCTCAAGCTGGTTGTGCAGGTGCTCTCGAACGAAGTGTTATTTTCGCAGCTGCTCAAGCAGGTGGGCACCATCACGCCACCCAACGTCGTGCTTACAGGATTGAGCATCAGCAAGACCCAGGGCGCGCTCGACCTCAACATTGCCAGCGCCGACTACAACGCCGCCACACAAATGCAAGTAAACCTGCAAGATCCGCACAACAAAATTTTCAGCAAGGCCGACATCATAAACATCAACTGCAACAGCACTAATGCCGATCCGAAATACCCCTGTACTGCGGGCATCCGCGCACTGTTTACCACCAACAACCCATTTTTGTTCATAAACAACACAGGGGTTAAAAAATGAAAATGGGTGCGAGTCAGCGAATTTGGGTTACCATGGTTGCTGTGCTCAGCCTCCTCGGCATTGGCATCATCGCAGCAGCTTACGGCGCTAATAGCATTTTGCAAAAACAATCCAAAAAACTAATTGGTTACAAGCTGCAAAACCAGGTGATCGCCCAGCAACAGACCGACCTCGTCAAGGCCAAAAAAGATATTGAAACCTATGCGCCGCTCAACGACATAGCAAAAACCGTTGTGCCACAAGACAAAGACCAGGCCGAGGCGGTGCGCGAAATCGTCAACATTGCAGCGGCCAACAACATTACCTTAAGCAGTGTGAGCTTTTCGGCGTCCACGCTGGGCGGCCAGGCCAGCGGTAGCAAATCCACTCCGCTTACCCAAGTTTCACCAGTGCCAAATATTGCCGGCGTCTTCCAGTTGCCCATTACCATTCAGCAAGACTCCACACATCCCATTACCTACGCACAGTTTGTGAGCTTTTTGGGTGCGCTCGAGAACAACCGCCGCACCGCCCAGGTCAGCAGTGTCAACATCCAGCCAACCCCCGACCACGTTAAGCTTATCTTTACGCTACAATTAAACGAGTATATCAAGCCATAATGAAGCTCAAAAAACCCGCCAAACCGTTTTCATTACAAAACAGCGCCACTCGCGTAGCCCACGAGCTATACCGCTACCGCGTGCTGCTGTTTTTCGTGTTGCTGGCCGGCGTGTATAGCATTATTTTGCTGCGCATTAACACCTTGAGCCAGGCCCAGCCAGACGCCAGCCAAGTCACTGTTCAGGTCACGCAAAAAAGCCTAAAGGTTGACCCGACGGTCGTAGAAAAAATCAAACAATTACAAGACAATAGCGTGAGCGTGCAAGCGCTGTTCGACCAAGCCCGCAACAACCCGTTCCACGAGTAACTAGCGGCGTCCGCCGTTTTGTTGCAAGTAAATCTCGCGCGCCATCAAAATTTTGCGCGCATACAAGTTGGGGTTCGGACAGTACAAAAAGAAAAACTTGGAGTGCTCACCGGCGGTTTCGGCGCGCAACGTGCCAAAGTTAAAGAGGTTTGGAATGATGCCGCGCTGCTCAGCCGTAATGTCCTCGAGGTTGCCGAGCGACAGCTGGCTCACCTGGCGGCTAAACAGACTGCGCTGCGAAATTTGCGTCAAGCTATCGGAGGTAACCACCCAACGATTTTGCCAGTACACCATTGTGGTTACGCCCAAACCCGCCAACATCAGCACGATCACCACCACAATAAAAGCAATGGAAATCGAGGTGGGGTCGTAGCTGGAGTTTGAGCCAATCAGCCGCGGCACGAGCAGCAAAATCGCACCGCACGCTGCCACCAAACCAACAAACGCAAAAAAGTATAGGCTCACAATGCCAAACGGGTGACGATGAATATCAGCAATAAGCTCCTCGCCCTCTTGCATAGCCGCCAACGGGTTAATTTTAAGGTGGTCAATATTTGCCTGCTGGTTCATAAGGGCTTGTTGGCTAGTCGGCTGTGGCGGCATGCCGCTGTCCGGCGCTGTGTAATTGGGTTGGCCTAGGGTATTCGGATCCATAGCGCCTATTATAGCAGGCTTGCCTGGTCACTGTCTGGATGCGGTGCTTTGCCGAGATGTTTATATGTTTTGTGCGTCACTTTACGGCCACGCGGCGTGCGTTCCAGCAGGCCAATTTGCATGAGGTAGGGCTCGTAAAAATCTTCGATGGTCGAACGTTCTTCGGCGGTGAGCGCTGCAAGCGTTTCGACCCCCACCGGCCCGCCTTTGTAGTTGTCGATAATTGCCAGCAACAGCATGCGGTCGGCCGGGTCGAGGCCGAGCTCATCAACTTCCAGCAGCTGCAAGGCTTTAGTACTCAACACTGTGTCGATGATGCCATCACCATTAACGTCGGCGTAGTCGCGCACACGTTTGAGCAAACGATTGGCGATGCGCGGCGTAAGGCGTGAACGCTGCGCTAGCTCTGCGGCGGCCGGTGCATGGATGCGCACTTGCAAAATATCAGCGGCACGTTGGATAATCTGTTGGATTTGCTCTGGCGTGTAGAATTCCAAACGGTGAATCATGCCAAACCGATCGCGCAGCGGCGCAGCCAAACTACCCGTGCGCGTCGTGGCGCCAATCAGCGTAAACTTTGGCAAATCCAGGCGCAGACTGCGTGCCGACGGCCCTTTGCCAAGCATAATGTCGAGCTTGTAATCCTCCATCGCCGAATATAACACCTCTTCGATGCTGTGGTGCAGCCGGTGGATTTCGTCGATGAACAAAATATCGCCGTCTTGAAGGTTGGTAAGCAGGCTAGCCAGGTCTCCGGCGCGCTCGATTGCCGGCCCGCTGGTTATGCGGATTTGCGAGCCCATTTCGTGTGCGATCACGCTGGCCATCGTGGTTTTTCCGAGGCCCGGTGGTCCATACAACAAAATGTGATCCAGCGGCTCACCGCGTTTTTTTGCGGCGTCGATCGCCAGGCGTAAGTTTTGTTTGAGCCGTTCCTGCCCAATATAGCTGGCGAAATCCCGCGGACGCAATGTATTTTCGAGCTCCTGTTCTTGCCCGCTATCTTCTTGCAAACCAGTGGTTACAATACGGTCGATCACCTACCGTGCCCCTTTTAGTGCCTGCGTAACCCGTGTTTCGGTCGGCAGCTTTGGGTCAATATCTTGCAAAGCAACAGCGGCGTCTTGTGGGGTGTAGCCCAGGCTCACCAACGCCTCAACAGCCTCGTCTTGCAGGGCTCGGTTTTCGCTCTGCAATAGGCCGGTGGCAGCAAGGTCTACGCCGGCCAAACCAACTTTGTCTTTCAGCTCCACCACAACACGCTCGGCCACGCGCTTGCCAACACCGCTCGCTTGCTGGATGAACTTTAGGTCGCCACCAGCAATCGCCGTGCGCACTGCCTGCTCGTTGCCAACACTTAACACGTTAAGTGCCATGCGCGGCCCCACACCGTTTACGTCGAGGAGCTGCTCGAACAGCTGCTTTGTGCTGAGCGACGTAAAACCGTACAGATCGTGCGACTGCTCGCGGATATGCTCGTACACGTACACTTTGGCAGTAGCGTCGGCAGCTAAACGACCACTGTCGTCGAGTGTCATAAACAGGCCGTAACCCACGCCGCATACGTCGAGCACGACTACGTCTGCAATTTTTTCGGCAATTTGGCCAGTCAATGTCGAAATCATTACCATTATTATGGCACACTGTGCTCTCGTGCGCGAAGCACATTGCAACAATTACAGCGAAGGCGAGCCAGCACTCATGCCATGGGTGATGGCGGCCGCCAGGGCGTCGGCTGCGTCGTCGGGCCTCGGCACCTCTTGTAACTTGAGTAGCACGCGCACCATTTCCTGTATTTGCTTTTTGTCGGCCTTGCCGTAGCCAGTAATGGCTTGCTTGATTTGCATTGGCGTGTATTCAAACAGTTTGAGTCCAGCTTGCTGGCCACACAGCAGCACCACGCCGCGCGCCTGCGCAACCGTCATCGCTGTGGTCACATTGCGGGCAAAAAACAGTTTTTCCACCGACATAACGGCCGGCTTGGTTTGCACAATAATGTCAGTTAATTCTTCGTAAATAGTTTGCAACCGCACGGCATCGTCTTCTTTTACAGGGGTGCGAATGACGCCGGCATCAACCAATTGCGGTTTGCCGGCCTGCATATCGACCACGCCGAAACCCAAAATGCCCGTACCCGGATCAATGCCCAAAATTCTCATAACTTTAGTATAAAATATGTGTGATGGCCACACCACAAAAACGGCAACTCAAAAACGCAGACTTTGCCATGCTGTCTCGGACGGGCTACTTTCAAGCGCTGATCGACGACCTCGCCAAAGTGAAAAAAGGCGACCGCGTGGTAGTCGCTACCATGGGCTTTACACCTACAAGCCTAGAGGTCGGCGCCGTGGCGCAAGCCCTCAACAACGCCGCGGCGCGCGGCGCGGTTGTGTCGTTTCTCATGGATGCTTTCGATTTTTTAATCAATGCCGATACCAAAATCCCCGGGCCATTGTGGTACAACACCACCTTTGCCCTTGATCGCTGGATGCGCAAGCCATTTCGCAGCAAACTGAATGCACTCAAAGCTTTTCACGAAAGCGGTGGCCGCTACACCATCACCAATCAGCCAGGCAAAGTTTTCGTCTGGCCGTTCACCGGCCGTTCGCACATTAAAGCCGTAGTTATTAACGACATAGTTTACACCGGCGGATGCAATCTTAACCAGCCGCACGAAATCGACATTATGCTGCGTTGGCGCGACCGCGCGACCGCCGATTGGCTCTACAAATTACTCATGGATGCCGAGAAAAACGGGAACGTTCGGGCAAGTCTGCATTACAAAGACCAGGTCAGGAAGCTCGACGACAAGACGAGCATCATCGTCGATGCCGGCGTAGCCGGGCAATCGGCCATTTTCGACGAAGCGCTCGCCATGATCGACAACGCCAAAGAGTACATCGTGTTCACCAGCCAATATTTTGCGCCAGGCAAAGGCACCAAAGCACTCGCGCGCGCCCACGCACGAGGCGTCAAAATCACCTATTATTACAGCCATTACAGCATGCACGGGCCGATCGAGGGCACTCTGCACCGCATGGCGCAATGGCGCGAACGGCGGCGCATGCCAGCAGACTTATTCGAAAAACGCCTGCCGCGCGGCCAGCACTTGCACGCCAAGGTTCTAGCCACTGAAAACGGTGTGCTGATCGGCAGCCACAACTACGGCGACATGGGCGTCAACGTCGGCACGGCCGAAATCGCCCTCAAGCGCGAAGACGCCGCCTTCGGCCTCAAAGCCGCTGCGTTCATAGAAAAACTCCTCACAAACGCGTAAGCTTGACGGTACTATCCAAAAACTTTACCCTAAAGATATGGACGATCCGCAAACCAAGCTAAAACCCTGGACTACACTCAGCTCTGAGATAGTATTCGATACGCCATGGTTTAAGATAGAGAAGCAAAACCTTGAAACGCCAACGGGCGCCACGCCAACTTTTTACATTCACAATACACACGATTCCGTAATGTGCGTATGTGTAACAAAAGACAGGCGTGTTTTATTAGAAAAACAATATCGTCCCGCTATTCAGAAAGTGTCGGTTGATTACCCGGCAGGCCGACTAGAAGAAGATGACAAAAGTATTGAGGAAGCAATGCTGCGAGAACTCAAAGAGGAGACTGGCTATAAAACCAACTCCTTCAAAAAAATAGCCATCATCGACAAAGACCCCGGTTTCTCGACAACTCGCATGCATATTTATTTAGCTCAAGGCGCAATTCCAGGCAAAGACAACCCCGAGGAATCCGAGAGTATCGTCTCGAAACTAATGCCAGCACAGGAAGTGCTAAACATGGTCTATTCCGGTGAGCTATCATGCGCATATTGCGTTAGTGCAACATTGTATGCTTTTAAGGAGTTAGGCTGGCTACAGTCTAACTTATAAGATTTGGTTTCGACTTTCGAAGGCTTTTCGAACCATTTCTGACGTCCGTATGTGTTCAGGTGGTAGTTGATCGTAATTAGGGTATCGCGTCATTTGTTTTATAGAACGTTCGAGCGTTGGAAAAGGAACACGGCACAGCCGGCCCTGCCACATTTCCCAAGATAAATCTTCCTCCAAATGTCTTAGATCGGTATTAGATTTATCTTGGCTACAAGCAAGCTTGAGTTGAGCTAAGGAATCTTCCATTTCGGAAGTTGTTTCGATATCAAAGGGGAACGAATCCACCTGTCTGCATGTAGGTGAATGTTGCGCCTGCGGCGCTTCAAAGGCACTAACGAGAGGGCTCAGTTCGCCGGAATATTTTGGGTCGTATAAACCTGGATATGGTACTTCTTCATAACCCTGTTCGTAGCCGGCTATATAAATGGGCGTATCTGCTTTTCGTCGTATAATCGCACCTAGCGCGAGATCAACAAGATTAACTGGCCACTCTAAATCCCTGATCGCCTCGATCCTGAAATTACTCACGTCAGCTTCTAAGCCTGCATTTAATAATAGATGGGCTGATTCGCGAGCTGACTGCATATAGAAAAGGATATTCGACCCATGCAACCGAATAGGCGAGTCGGTATCAATCCAATGTTGAATCCTCTTAAATATTAGAGAATTATCTACGACATGAGTAAATCGAACGCCCGAACACGTAAGCCTACTTTCGGAGGCCGCTTTGGCCATTAGCCATTCACTAACTTTTTTAGATGAAGCATATACGTCAGGAGTATAAGGTCGCAAGGCCTTCCCTGTAGAAGCATAAATAATTTGCGGTACTTCAACTTCCTTCGCCGCGTCAAGTAAGTTCTGCGTACCGAATATATTTGTCGCTAATGTGCGATTAACCTCTGTTTCTGCCAGACTTGGATTGTGCTGAGCTGCAAGGTGATAAATAATGTCAGGTTCTACTTTTCCGATAACTTCCTTGGTGGTATTTCTAGAGCGGATATCCACATGACGATAGTCAACTCCTTCTGTGGTTTGCCTTGGGAGGGTTACCCCACGACTGATACTCACTATAGCTTGTGGACCATACTTAACAAGTTCCCTAAGAAGAGCGGAACCAATACATCCCGTACCACCAGTAACTAATACTTTTTTGTCAGCAAGTTGATTACCCAGCTTATCTTCTCGTAAGTCGAGACTTCTCTCTGCCACTCCTATAAAACGTTCGAATTCCTCCTTGGCTTCTTCCCTTGAACACTCTGTAAGCTCGTTTGTAAGTCCTCGCAGTTTTAGTAATGCATCGCCATCCAGCTCTACTTGCCCAGGAGGAGCTACCATTTGCATAGAATGTAAAATTTCAGATCTAGTATCAGACATAGCAGAAGATGCTCCCGTAAATTGTTATATTGCTGGTTGCAAGAGTTCTTCGGGGATGTCGAAGTTGACGTGCGTGCTGACCACATCGTCGATGGCTTCGAGCGCATCCATAAGGCGCATGATTTTGCCGGCTGTGGCTTCGTCGGTTACTTCGATGGTGGTGTTTGGCACGTAGGTGAGCTCGGCTTCGGTGATTTCGAGCCCGGCGTCCTTGAGCGCGTCGCGGACTTTGGCAAGGTCAGTCGGTACGGTGTAAATCACCGAGTCGCCGGATTCTTCTTGCACGTCTTCGGCGCCGGCGTCGAGGGCGGCCATTAACACATCGTCGCCAGCACCCTTCACGCGAATCATGCCTTTGCGGTCAAATTGAAATGCCACTGCGCCCTTTTCGGCAACGTTGCCGCCGTGCTTGCTAAACGCCAGGCGCACGTCGGGGTAGGTACGGTTGATGTTGTCGGTGGCGCATTCCACCAAAATGGCCACGCCGCCAGGGCCGTAGCCTTCGTACAAGACTTCTTGAAGCTGCGCGGCGTTTTTGTCGGCCACGCGTTGGATGGCGCGGTCGATGTTTGCGGTGGGCATGTTGGCCGCCTTGGCTTTGTCGATAGCCAGGCGCAGTGCGAAGTTTGTTTCCGGATCGGTGCCGCTGCGTGCGGCAATGGCAATTGCGTTGCCAATTTTGGTAAACAGCGCGCCGCGCGCCGCGTCTTTGGCACCCTTTTCGCGTTTAATGGTAGACCACTTGGAATGACCCGACATCGTCAAACTCCTTTTGTTTCTTCAGCTTTCTTATCTGTTATTATACCACGTTTTGCACGCCTGTGCAGGGTGAGGCCGAAAATTGCTACCGCAGCATACGCCGCAAACATTTCACCCAGCGAAAAGCCAATGTTTTGTAAAAACGCGTGCGGGATGCGGCTCAAAGCAGCGGCCATGTCGAGCATATACGTGAGCAGCAACCGCGCTGGCCACGCCACCCAACCCGCGAATGCCGCCGCGAACGTACCGGCCAAACCAGCGGCCAGCGTAAACAGCATGGCGAGTGGCACCAAAGCCACAACCAACACGTTCGCCACCAATGCCACCAGCGACATTTGCCCAAAAATATGCAAAATGTACGGCAAAGTGAGCAGCTCCGCGCACAGACTTTCCACCAAGACCGATAACAGAATGTGCGGCGATGCCGTACCCAAAAACCGCTTCATAACTAATGGCGCAAGCAACATCACACCCGCAAACGCCAGAAACGACAAATACCAACTCACATTGCCCCACACATAGAGCGGGTTAGCATAGGCGGTAATGGCCGCCGCCAAAAGCAGCAGCGTGAGCGGCTTTATTTCGTGCCCGTAATACCACGCAGCAATACTTAACAAGCTAACAATTGCCGCACGCACGATGGACGGACTCGAACCCACCAACAGCACAAACCCGCCAATCAGCGTCACAAACAAAACAAGCGCCTGATACTTAGAACGCCCGGCCGTTAGTCGTCGGACTACCTGTAATATGATGGTCAAATTGTAACCCGACACCGCAATAATATGCGTGAGGCCCACCATGGTAAGTTGTTGCGAGACATCGCTCGGTAGCGTGCTGCGCTGGCCGATCAAAAGCCCCAGCCCAAACGACGCTGCTGGCTCTGGTAAAGCCGACTCTACGCCCGCTACAAAGTGCCGCCGCACCGTGTCGAGCCAGGAACCGCCATGCGCTATGACTTGCAAGTTTGCAAAGCTCAGTTTGGCCTGGTTGCCGCCGAGCGTCGGATAAAGTGCGCCACTCATTTGTACCACATCGCCCCGGTAAACCATCGGCACGCCAAAGCCCGAAACCGAAACCACGCCAATTAACGGCTCGCGGACGGGCGATAATACCTGCAGTGAGCTGGCCGTAAAAGTCAGTTGCGTACGCGCGCCGTACACCGCATCGGCTTGCGCCACACCTACAAACACCGCCTTCTTTTTGAACAATCCGTCGTATGTATGCACGCGCTGGGCGTACGCCTGGCCGCGCCAACTTCCCAGGCAAAAGCCCAACCATGCCAATGCTATGAGCACCCACACATCTTGTCGGCGGGCGCGCAGCAGGCCGACTACTCCCAAAAAAACAAATAAGTGCGGCAGCGAAAAACGTCCCGCGCCTGCAGCGCTAACACCGAGCAAAAACGCGGCGCACGCAATTGCCGCCAGCGTCGGCCGCCGAAACCGATGCCGCAAAAACCTCTCCATAGCGCCGCCATGGTAGCAGCGAATGGCCCGAAAACACAAGCTGGCGGCAAGCCTACAATATATCTTTCAGTGTCAGCCTGTTTAAGCGTCGGAGAAAGCGACTTTCTATTTCGTTAAGCCTTCTGGTAGCATTAACCCTTGCGCTCGGCGTGTTGCCATATACCTCTTGAATGGCAACCTGAATAATCTCGGCGGTAGACACGGTCGAAAGATGCTCCTTACCGGTTACAACCGTAATACGAGGCTCGTAGATATTGTTATTCATTAAGCTAAGGAATTGCAGCCGCTGCACTTCGGCCTCCCGATCCCAAAAAGCACCTTGTGTCACCGCGGCATCCCAGTTGGTCTTAAAATCAAAATTGTAGTCATGGGGGGTCATTTCGCGTGGTGTGCTGGGCCACATTGATTGCAGAATTTCGCGGGCGCGTACGTTGCGACGGGCGTTCAATAAGTGCAGGCCAATTTCGAGCTGCATACCCCGTACATCATCGCGTGACCGGCCCCGTTCTAGTATGGCGGCAGGCTCAAGCGATTGCTGCCCAAGCCGCAACAAGTTGTGATAAAGTTTGGTCTCATCGGCAAAGTCAGGCTCCTCGCCAGCAGCCACTTTCTGGTATTTATGGCCGTATGCGCGCTGCAAACCTATGCGATACAAAAATTGCACCTCGTGCTGCGGCAACCCGCGCCAGTCTTGTGACATGAACGCCTCCGTGAGCTTTGCCGAGGCCGCAACCAACTGCTGCGCCATGTCGCGCGAAACCTCTGGATGGTGGGCCAGGTCGAGGTATGCGCCAGCGCAAATGACCTGCGTTTGCGGATCGCAAGATTCGCGCATGGCCTTGATGAGCGGTTTGAGATGGCGTGGCTCGGCAAGGTTATTGCCGTATCGCAAATAGGCGTTTGCGGCTTCTGCTGCAATGGCTCGCTTTTCTGGACTAACTTGCTCTGAGTCGTACGGTCGATTAGCAATCCTGTGCGGCAGCACTTCCCATACTGCCGCCAATTCTTCAGGGCTTGCAGCTTCCTTGCCCGCGAATAATTGCGCCTCGAACGCCTCGCCGAGCATGTCCAAAAAGTCATGCGAAGCAGCGCTAGTATTCTTTTTTTCTGTCAATTCAGTCCGGAGCATCCGCCCTACGTCCGAAACACTTGGCCAACAATTGTGGTTTTGCTGAAGCAGCTGCCGATAAAGCTTGGGGTCATGCTGGCGCAGCGTATCGTGAAGTTGATTGATAGTACCCCGTATGTTGATATAGGTTGTCCCAGCATCGTATCTCGCTACCCGTACCCCTCCTGCCGCGGCATCGCTTGAATTTTTAGACCTGATTTTAACAGGCATCTTCTGGCCGCCGGCAAGCATGTAGGCATCGTGGCTCTGCGCCGCAAACCCACTGCCACCGTAGATCTCACGCGCCGATGCAGAGTACAACAAAATGTTTTGTCGTGCCGCAAGCATCATACCTGTTAATTTTGCAGCTAGCCCGAGGCGCTCACCCTTGCCGGGCAGGCATTGCTGGTGCGGCGCACCAGCTTCTAAAGCGTCAAGGATGTGCTGGCTCTGGCTCGGATGTATCGGCGCAGCATGCAACGCGTCAAAGACAATGCCGAGCTTTTGGCGAACGGCTGCTAAGTCTTCAGCCGTTGGTAATGTACCCTGTTTTTGAGCCACAAGCATCGGCCCGTAAATGTGCAACATTGCCGCGGAATAGCTCGCCTCAAACCATCCGTAAGGGTTATCCATGGCCTCACCGGCCAGACCTACGGCCTTCGACAGCGAACGCTCCGTCTCAGCAGCATCAAAAAGGGCCAGTCCACGCTCAAGTTCAAACCAGCCTGCTGCCGCCATGTGCTTGGGCGCCTTGGCCCGATACTCTGCATTATCCACTTCCTCCAGTTCAATTTCCACGCGGCGGGCTAAAGCCCGGGAGCACAAAGTTTCAGCACGGACCAATGGCGGAAAGTGCGCCGCATCCTCACCGCAAGGCGGAGCTTGTTCGGTGGTAACAGCACAAATATTTGCCGCGGGGCAGCCTCCTTGGGCGTGAGATAATTCCATAACATCTACTCTCGTGAACTTGTTTTATCATAAAAAGTAAGCAGCTCCAAGCTTAATATTTGATATTGAATTGCTGGCTAGTAGTATCCTCCGCCATCTTCTGTTTTTGCCCAAAGAGGTTTATTATGTATGTAATAGTCATGTCTTATACTCAAGAAACGTTACTGGCGCTTTGCAGGCAAGGCAATTTGGTAGTTAATGCCGACGACATTTCACCTATGCGTGCCGGGGGAATAGCCAACTCTCTCTATAATATTGCCGACAAATACGTCCTGAGAATTTCCGTAGATAACCCGGAGGCGCTTTCGGATGTCTTGACGGAATCAGTAGCTGCGCCAGTTGCATACGAAGCCGGCATTCGTTCTCCGCGTCTGATGTATTTTGACGATAGCAAAAATATAATAAACACGCCCTACACCATCTACGAACTCGTACCTGGAAAATCTTTGGCGAAATATGGAAAAACTATTACCGAAAATAGCCAGATATATTATGCGGTTGGCGCCGAATTAGCTAAGCTGCACACCTTGGTCAAAGATTGTCCGGACCCGCGCAATTATCTAGACCATCAACGGTATGCCGATGGCCGCGAGCTTATCCAAGAAATGTTCGATCGTGGCTACATAGGTAATTTTGCCCGTGAGTGGCTGCGCGAACGGTTCGACCGCCTTGAGCCTGCCATGAGGACGCGCGGCCACAAGCGTGCCTTTCTCCATGGAGACAACCATACAGGTAACATCATGGTACACGATGGAAAGTTTGCCGCCTTTATAGATTGGGGAGATGCTTGCTGGGGCGATCCCGCCTCTGACTTTATGTACCTTCCCACTCGGGCCATCCCTGCTACGCTCGAAGGCTACCGTTCGCACGCAAAAGCCGACGAAATAATGGAGCTTCGGATACTGTACTATCACCTTACGGGGGCACTATATCGTCTAAAAAGTAAGCCAGCACAGCAATTAGAGGACTGGGCAATTACGCCAGGAAGCCGTCTATTTGAGTTGTTGGCCGCAGCTACCTCTCACATGCTCGACTCTTGGAAAAAGGTTTTAGCCTAGCATCCAAGAACAACAAAAGACTTCTGATTAGAAGCCTTGCATAATACTTAAACTTAAAGCCATCGTGGACGTTATCGCAACGAAACTTTCTTCTGATATTGTTTCATAAACCCATATGCGAGAATTACGAGTCCAATACCCAGAATTACAAGGCCAATCTTATTTGTCATTGTCCAATTATTGTAAGCTCGGCAGGACTTTGTGCTGATGTCGTCAGGACATTTTCCAACGAGATAATACATCGCAGAGAAGTTGTAAATGAAGGCAATGACACTAATACCAACTGCAGCGCCACTGACTTTCATAAGGGTTTTGGATTCTTCATTTGAAATTAGTATAACAAAATAAAGGACCTCTGGGGTCAGAAATCCTTTACACTGCCTATGCTTGGGGTCTACGCTGCCCGATGCTCCAGCCGAGTAATACGATGTTCGTGATTCTGCACGCTGTCTTCAAGTCTCTCCGTCGTGGTACCCAGTGTATCAGCGATGGCAGCTTGAACGTCATCAAGCTTCCGGTCAAGACGTTCCTCAAGCTGCGACATCTGTTGAGAAACAGTGGTCGCAATGAATTGTTTGAGGTCTTCAAATAGTTCTTCATTAGTCATATGAGCTAGTATGCGACACTGCATAGAAAAGAGCAATCGGTGTTTGTTTCCTGTCCTTATCTTCTGCTGGATTACTCCCTTAACGTAAGAGCCACCTTCGGACAACCCGGTTCTGATAGCGAAGCCGCCAAGAAAGGCTTTTCGGAAATATTTGATATCTGGAGGGCCAGGTGGGACTCGAACCCACGACACCCTGCTTAAAAGGCAGGTGCTCTAACCGGCTGAGCTACTGGCCCGGCTATGACGCACGCGTCCGGCGCGCGATAACACCTTATATTATCGCAATTTTAGCTAAAAAGTCAACGGTGTTTAGCCGCGGTGGCGCGAGCCGCGACCTTCTGTAGCCTTGATGCTGCGGCGCTGCGACCACAAAAACAACAAGCTGATGAGCGCCGTCAAGCCAACCACCAGTGCCTGTGCGCGGCTCAGCTCGCGCCAGAATGAACCAGCCTGGATAGCGGCGCGCAAACCGGGCGTAAACAGCGGCACCCCAATAAGCACAATCAATAGGCCCACGCCAAAGCCCGGAACAATATTAACGAGGCGCCGCATTTTGCCCTTCACGCTGCCAATCATAATGAGACTCGTGGCGATTGCCGGCGCGAACAAAAAGCCGAGCTGTACCATGGTTTTACTGAGGTCGCTCATATGCGGCGAAAGCGTCGTCATGCCCGAAAGCGCATCGGCTGCCACATATTTTACGAGCACCTCACCCAAGCACAAGCTCAAAAAAACCACCGCAGCATTGATGCCAAGCAGCGTGAGCACAACCGCCGGCGCGAACAGGGCGATTAAAAGGGGCAGGTCGTGCGCTATCATGGCTTCATAATAGCACCAGCCCTATGAAAACGTAAGCGGCCAGGCCTCAGGCGCCGACGCGGTCTTTGGCGTTGCGCTGTTTGGCGTTGCGCTCGATATAGTCGATAATTTTGCCCGCGACATTGCGGTTGGTGAGTAGCTCGGGCGTTTTAATGCTAGCCGAAGAATTTACCTCGAGCACCAGCGGGCCGCGCTCACTGCGCATCATGTCAACACCGCAAAAGGCAAGACCCATGGCTTTGGCGGCCTTTACGGCAGTACGTTCTTCTTCGGGCGTCAATTTTACGGGTACACCTACGCCGCCTTGGTGCGTGTTGGAACGAAAGTCGTCGTCCAAGCTCTGACGCTTCACGCTTGCGACTACTTGGCGGCCGACAACCAGCGCGCGGATGTCCTCGCCCGCCGCTTCCTTTACAAATTCCTGCACCAAAAAGCTCACGCCCTCAACATAAAAGGCCTGCATTACCGCCTTGGCGGCCTTGTTGGTTTCGGCGAGCACCACACCGTTGCCGTGCGTGCCGCGTGCCACTTTTACAATAAGCGGCGCGCCGCCGGCTTTGACAATCACGTCTTCGAGATCGGCAGTCTCGTGTGCGAACACAGTCTTGGGCACGCCTACGTCGGCCTTGGCAAGCAACTGGTACGAGCGCAGCTTGTTGCGGGAGCGGTCGATGGCGATCGACTTGTTGGTAGTGTATACGTCGCGCATTTCAAACTGGCGCACCACCGCGCACCCATATTTGGTATAACTTTGGGCGATGCGTGGAATGACAGCATCAAAGTTATCGAGTGGCTTCCCTTTGTAATACACCACCGGGTTGCCTTTTTCGATGGTCATATAACACTTGGCGTAGTTGATGACCTTTACCTCGTGACCGCGCGCCAGCGCTTCTTCTTTGAGGCGCTTCGTGGTGTAGTTGCCGGGGCCGCGGGACAGAATCGCTATTCTCATAATTCATTCTCCTTCTTTGGATCTTCAAGATGCGTCTGCAAGTCGGCGGTGCGTTTTTTCTCTTGCTCAAGCAGTGTATGGCCTTTTTTTACGTCGACAATAAACTTACCACGAAGGACGTTCCGGCCAATGAGCACAGGATACACCTGCGTGGACCGATCGGCCAGTGTAAACTGCGCCCGGATTTTTTTGCCCTTAATTTTTACGAGCAATTTAACTTTGTACCGCTTTTGCATGTGCCCCATGGAGCTGGCGATGACAATCTGCTCGTACTCTGTAAATTCGTACTTTTTGCCGGTATAAAGCGCGTTTTCTGGCCCCAAAAAAGTGACGCTTAGCACGCCCTCAGGCCGCTCCTCCACCAAAGCCCACAATGAAGACAACCGCGCGCCGGTATCGATGCGAGTCGGCACGCCCGCCAAGCCGAGCTCTGGAAAGTCCACATACGTTGAGCCGCCCAGCAGCTTTTTGCGATCATCCATTACACACTTGCCTCGTCATACAAATATTGTGCCAGCACTTTGGCTTTTTCTTCAACAAATTTACCCGATTCGATTTGCGGCGAACGGTTGACTTCAAAAAAGTAATGGGCGCCGGTATCTTTGTGCAAAACGACGTCTACACCTGCAAAATCCCGCCCGAACGCGGCCGCTGCAGTGACGGCGTCGTCTAAAATATTTTTAGAGATGTCGCGCATGTCAACCAACGCCGCTTCGCCCCCTTGCGAAGTATTATTAGTGTGCGTACCCGCGGCTGCCGTACGATACATGGCAAAACGCGGCTGGCCGCCAGCGACAATAATCCGGTAGTCGCCGTCGTTTGGCAAAAACTCTTGGAGCAAAAAATCAGTATCGGTGCGTTCAGCGAGCTTTTGGCGTAGCTCTTCGTGCGTCTGTATCAAGTAATTGTCTTGTCCGCGGGTGGCGTCTACGCCTTTTAAAATCAAGGGGAAGCCAAAAGGCAGCACATCGAGATTGGCCAGCAAAGCATCGCGTGCCGGGCCAAAACCGCCAAAGGCAGTAACCGGAAATGGCAACCCAGCCTCCCAAAACCGCCAGTACTGCGTGAGCTTGTTTTTTGAGCCCGCACGGTTCGTTTCTTGGTCGAAACTCCGAACGCCTTTGCCTTTTAGATAAATCGCACAGGCCAAAGCTTGCTCCGGAACCGCCCCCCAGCGCCGCTGGTATACGACATCGAAATCGGCAATGTCCCGTCCCGATACGACATCTACAATACTCGCACCGTCGGCAGACAGTATGTGCAAAAGGTCGTCGTAAAACGCCCACGCGACTGCAAGATCTAGCCCTTGTGCGCCCGCGGCATCACGCAAAACCTGCGCCAATTTTTCGGCGTCAGCTTCGCCGAGCTCCACGGACTCCTTGCTAAATAAAATGAGCGCTTCTTTTGCCATATTTACCACACCTTACCGACTGTTTCTCCTAAAGTCCAAAAGTAATACTCGCTTACCTTACCATTTTTTGCGGCCTATTACCACTGGTAACGAACTGTTCGGGGAAAGCTGCATCCAATATAGCGGCCGCTACATTGCGCGGTTGGCCGCCCGCCGTTGGGTAGTAATGGATTTTTAGGCCGGGCGTTGAATTCATCTCGAGCATGGGGAAGCTACCCTCTAGGGGTTTAGAAATGTCGGCCACCATGAGGTCAAACCCGCACGTCACCAGCCCGAGCGACTGACTGATACGTTCTGCAATGTCGATATAATCCTGGTGGACTTGGTCGGTGATGTCGGCAGCCTCGCCACCAGCGCTAACGCTAGCAATCGGACCCAGCGTTACTTGCTCATCCAGCATCGGGATGTCCTCAAGCGATTGCCCCTTGCTCGCCAAATAAAGCGCAACCTCGGTCACTTTGATCGTCTTTAGTGGCGACGTACTTGCCTCGCCGCGCAGTGGATGGCCGTTTTTCTCGTCGATCAGCGCCAGAATTGTCCGTTGGCCATCCCCAATAATGAACGGTGCGGTTCGCACAGCCGCAGCACAAAACGTGCCGCCCACTGTCAGCAGCCGATACAATTGTCCCTCCAGTTGCTTTTGCAAAATGATTTGGCTGGAAAATTCCCGGGCGGTCGCTACCGCCTCACGTAGCGCAGCCATGTCAGTAATATCCACCGTAACACCCTTGCTTTGTTCCGAGTTTTCTGGCTTGACGACAATCCGGCTATGGTCCTGTAAAAATTTTTGGGCCGAAACATCATCGGCGAATAATGAAAATGGCGGCGGCGTAATGCCGATATGCTCAAGATATTCCAGTGAATACAGCTTGTGTTTGCAGATATATCCGCCAATCCATGGGGCAGTTTGCGGCGAGCTCCCTCGGAACAGGGAGTGACGACCATCTGTCGTTATAATTTCATAAAAGAAGTCGTCGGGGCCAAAGTAGGCAATACTCCAGCCGCGGCGTTTGGCTTCTTCGACCATTTTTTCGCGGGTAACGCTGTAAGTGCGAGACATTATAGCCCGAACAATCCGCGGTGCGCATGTTTGTCGAACGACTCCAGCAACTCGCGCTGTTTTTTGCTGAGCTTAGTGGGCGTGTCGACCACAATGGTCACGATGTGGGCGCCGCGAGTAGCACCTCGCAAGTGCGGCACGCCGTGGCCGCTTAGCTTAAAGTCGGTGCCGCTTTGCGTGCCGGCCGGAATTTTCATGCGCACCGGACCGTCCACGGTTTCGACGTCGATCTCGGTACCGAGCGCTGCCTGCACCATGCTAACGTGCTCTTCGCTCAAAATAAGATCGCTTTCGCGGGTGAATTTTTTGTGGGCCTTTACGCGGACGTTTACATACAGGTCTCCCTTGGCGCCACCGGCTATTGCCTCGCCGTGCTCGCGCAAGCGGATCGTCGCACCATCATCGATACCGGCCGGAATTTTAAGCGTAATGTCCTGCCGCTTCCGCACTGTGCCCTTGCCGTGGCACACCGAGCAAGCTTTTTCCGGTACCTTGCCTTTGCCGTGGCAGGTCGGGCAGGGCGAGGCTTGCTGGATATTCCCAAAGATGGTGCGCATAACCTGCACGACTTGTCCGGTTCCTTTGCAGGTGTCACAGGTTTTGAGCTCAAAGCCGGGCTCGGCTGTGGTGCCTTTACAGTGGTCACAAGTGTCATTGATGTCGAGGTGCACTGTTTTTTCAGTGCCAAACACAGCTTCTTCAAAGGTTACTTCGATGCGCGCCTCTACATCACGTCCGCGGGCGGGACCGCGGTTTGGTCCGCCACGCTGGCCACCAAAAAAGTTTTCAAAAATATCGCCCAAGCCCAGGTCGCCAAAATCGAAGTTTACATTTTGGCCGGCGCCGCCAAAACCGGCAAACGGGTTGCCGTCGCTGGCCGCACTGCCCCCCACCCCAGCGTGACCGAACTGGTCGTAACGCTGGCGCTTGGAAGGGTCTTTTAAAACCTCGTACGCTTCGTTAATTTCCTTGAACTTCGTCTCGTCGCCACCCTCTTTGTCAGGATGGTGCTGAATAGCCAACCGGCGAAATGCCTTCTTGATTTCGTCGGGCGAGGCATTTTTGCCTATCCCCAATACTTCGTAATAATCTCGTTTTGCCATATTACCCTATTCTACGCTATTAGTAACTATTTCGGAGGGTACGCCCAACCTTCAGGTGGCCTCACCGGCGACATGATGAGCGTCTGAGCGCTACCGATAGGCGGGAAAATATCAGTCGCTTCTGGGTCTGTCGCTACCGGATTGTTGCTTGGCAAGTCGAGCTCACCGCGATGTGGTTCCCATATTGAATCGGGCGCCAAGGCAATTCCCAAATCCTCGTACGACTGAAATGTCGGCGGCAAGAAAGCTTCCGGGGTCGCATAGTGGTTGGCAGGAATAAGCGCAGTGGTCTGAGACCGATACGGCACAACCTGTTTATCGCTGCTTGGCGCATCGCTTGGCCGATGCTTGAAGTGGCCTTCTTTGTGCCGGTGGTCGGTGGGCGTGATGGTGCCCGGCCGGTTAGTAAAATCACCACCCGTGCGCAAACTGTCGGCACATTCAGAAAGCACAAGTGCAAGAACCATAGCACTTTCTTCGTCGCCTTCTTGCATGGCAACGCCGCCAACAAACTCGATCAGGCGCGTCGCGCGCGCGTACTGCTCATTTTGAGGTACTTGTTTGCGCTGGGCCGCAATCGCTTCGAGAGTTTGCCTAAAGGACAGCTTCCGGTGGTTCAGCTGCCGTTGCCGGCGATCTATTCCCCCTTGGCACCACGAATGGTATCTCCAGCCGGATTCCTCAACAATTCCCCCAACCTTATCCAGAAAAGCTGTTGATCCTTCGTGCTTCGGCATGTTCTAACTCTTATTTTTCCTTATCGTCGTCGACAACTTCACCTTCAACGGTGTCTTTTTTGCCTTTGTCGTCCGGCTTTTCGTCTAAGCCTTCGACCTTCTCGTCGTCTTTGCTTGCCTGTTCATACATTTTGGCGCCAATTGGCATGAGTTTATCATTCAAGTCTTTGGCAGCAGCTTCGAGCACGTCTTTGTCGGCTTTCTCGTCGGCAGCAACTTTTTTGGCGGCTTCCACGGCTTCACTCAAGGTTTTTAAGTCTTCTTCGCTGAGCTTGTCTTTGTAGTCGCGGGACATTTTTTCGGCCTGATACAAGCTGTTGTCGAGCACGTTGCGGGCCTCTACGGCTTCACGCTTTTTCTTGTCTTCGTCGGCGTGCGCTTCGGCTTCTTTGGCCATTTTTTCCACGGCATCTTTGTCGAGGTTGCCGCTGCCGGAAATAGTAATAGACTGTTCCTTGCCCGAGCCTTTGTCTTTGGCGGTGACATTCAAAATGCCGTTGGCGTCGATGTTAAAGGTAACTTCGATTTGCGGCACACCACGCGGCGCCGATGGGATTCCGTCGAGAATAAAGCGTCCAAGCGACTTGTTGCCTTCGGCCATCTCGCGCTCGCCCTGAAGCACATGTACTTCTACTTGCGGTTGGTTGTCGGCAGCGGTCGAAAACACTTCGGACTTAGAGGTTGGGATGGTGGTGTTACGGTCGATGAGCTTGGTCATCACGCCGCCCATGGTCTCAATACCCAGGCTCAAAGGAGTCACGTCGAGCAGCAGCACGTCTTTTACATCACCCTGCAGCACGCCGCCCTGGATGGCAGCACCCACGGCTACAACCTCGTCGGGGTTCACGCCCTTCATCGGGTCTTTGCCAAAGATTTTCTTAACCTTTTCCTGGACGGCCGGCATGCGCGTCATGCCACCTACCAAAACCACGGCGTTGATGTCGCTGGCTTTGAGCTTGGCGTCTTTGAGCGCTTTTTCGCACGGCGCAGCGGTTTTGTCGATCAGCTCAACGACGAGCTGCTCCAGCTTAGAACGGGTAAGCTTGTGTTCAAAGTGCTTTGGCCCTTCAGCGTCTGCGGTCAAGAACGGCAAGTTAATATCAACCTCTTGCGCGGTCGAAAGCTCAATCTTGGCTTTTTCGGCTTCGTCGCGCAGGCGCTGCATGGCAGCTTTGTCGTCGGTGAGGTCGATGCCGTGCTCTTTTTTGAACTCGTCCACAAAGTAGTTGACGATGGTGCGGTCAAAGTCGGCACCACCGAGGTGCGTGTCGCCGTTGGTAGATTTTACTTCGAACACGCCGTCGCCGAGCTCCAAAATAGAAACGTCAAACGTACCGCCACCGAGGTCGTATACGGCGATTTTTTCGTCTTTCTTTTCGCCCTTGTCGAGGCCGTAAGCCAAGGCTGCGGCGGTTGGTTCGTTGATAATACGCTTTACTTCGAGACCGGCGATCTTGCCAGCGTCTTTGGTGGCTTGGCGCTGCGAGTCGTCGAAGTAGGCAGGCACGGTGATGACCGCTTCGGTTACGCCCTCGCCCAAAAAGCTTTCAGCGTCAGCCTTGAGCTTGCTCAGCACCATGGCGCTGATTTCTTCCGGACTGTATTCTTTGTCGCCCATTTTTACCTTTACGGCGGCGCCACTTTTTACCATTTCGTAGCCCATCAGTTTGAGATCGCGCTGGACTTCTTTGTCTTCCCAGCGGCGGCCGATCAGGCGCTTCACTTCGTAAATCGTATTTTTGGGGTTGGTGACTTGCTGGCGGCGGGCAACTTGGCCAACCAGGCGTTCACCGTTTTTGTTAATAGCTACCACCGACGGCGTGGTGCGGTTCCCCTCGCTGTTGGCAATAATTTCTGGCTTGCCGCTTTGCATGACAGCCATTGCCGAGTTCGTCGTCCCAAGGTCAATGCCAATGATTTTTCCCATATGTGTTGCTCCTTAATATTGTTAGCAAAAAGCATATTTGAGTGCTAAAACAATTCTAGCATAAAAAATTAGCACTCAATAGTCAAGAGTGCCAAGCTACTTTCTCTGCGCTGTTCGGGAGCGGTTTTGGTTGTGGCCACGCCGCAATTCCTGGCCAAAGGTGCCGAGCAATTCCGCACCAATACGGTCTTCGTGGGCAGTCTGCTTGGCCTTGCTATGAATCGCCACAAAAGCACCGGCAATGCCACCCATAACCCCGACAATCAACAGCGCAATGCCCGCCATGCGCGCCAAAGTCGTGGCCGCAGCAGTATATAGCAGCCCGAGCACCGCCAGTGCCAACATCGCCCACGAAGCTATGCGCGCCACATAATATCGATTTCCATAATTCATATGTTTATTATAGCAGTTACTCGCTGGCGCGCAGGTGCTCGGCGACAGTAAAAAGGAGTTGACGCATGTCGCCGGGGTCGGATTCCGGCGTTAAATTTGGCAGCACACATGGTTGGCCCATCAAATCTGCCCGCGTTACCAGCAAGGCTTCGATGCCCGGCAATAACTCCTCCACCACCTTCCATAAGTCGGACGCAGCCGCATTGCGAGCGTATGTTTCCAGAACAGCCGCGCCAAGGCTCAAGTCATCCCCGAGCGCATCGAAACCAATTGCCATCTCAGCAGCCGTGTGCTGACCAGGCTGCGCCAAGCGCGCTTTAACGCCGCACTTGCCCGACAAAACTTTGCCAAGGCACGCCACAACCTGCTGACTTTCGGGCTGCATACTTGCGAGTGGCGTATCGGCAACAGTGAGCCCGTCGCCATCGAAGCTGGTGACCACCCGAAATATGAGCTCATTTGCGTCGTTCCCCAGTAACTCACCAGGGCTTTCCGTCTCTTCAAATTCGGGTATAGGCGTAACATTTCGGGAAAAGTCACCGACGGTGGCGGCAAGGGCACCGAGCCGCAGAGGCTCTTCTTCGTCCCAGGTGTATTCACGGCCTTGGCCATAGGCAAGCAAGGCATTATTCAAAACTTCGGAAAGTTCGGCGGGCTCAAATTCGGACTGCTGCCAAAAACTTTCGGGTAATTTTCTGAGGGTACACCCTTCGCAGGTGATGCGTTGTACTGCTTGATGATATGCGTTTGCTTCCGCGCTCAAAACAATACCTTCCTAAAAAGTATGCTACATAACTTTTAGGGGTGGTGCAAGCCTAGCGCATAGTGACTTTGACCATGGCGTGGCGAATGACTTCGTCGCCAAGGCGGTAGCCGGATTGCAGCTCTTCGCTGATGATTTCTTCGGTACCACCGTCGCCATCTTCTACGGCGACCGCTTCGTGCCAACGGGGGTCGAACGGTTCGCCAACGGTTTTAATGCGGATTACGCCGAGGTCGGTTACCGTTTTTTCAAACTGTTTTACGACAGCCTCGACGCCCTTTACGTAATCGTTGCCTGCGAGGTCGGCGGGCACGTGTTTGAGCGCGCGCTCAAAGTTGTCGATAACTGGCAGCAGCTCGCGTACCACGTTAGCTTTGACTGTATTTTTCAGGTTCAACACCTGTTCTTCGTGCCGGCGGCGCATGTTGATGGCGTCGGCACGTTCGCGCTGGACGGCAGCGGTGAGCTCGTCGACTTTTTGCTGGAGCAACATCATGTTGTCTACAGTTTTCGAGGGTTTTGCTTTTTGGTCGTCAGATGGTTTTGGCATGGCTTACTTTCCTTTATTCGTATAATGCGTTTTCTAGGGATTGGCCGGCGTGGCGTACGAGCTGCATTACGTCGCGGTAACTTTGACGCGTGGGCCCGAGCACCCCGATGTAACTCCGGTCGCTATAAGGACTATGGAACCGACTAATAATAAGCGAGCAGCCGGCGGCGCGGCCGATGGGATTCTCTTGGCCAATGTAGACGCTGAGCGGTTCGTTTGGCGCGGCTTCGCGCAGCCACGGCTCGAGGTTGTCGAGCAAGCGCGCCACTTGTTGCACCTGGGCGCCATTCATAAATTCCGGTTGGCCAAAGAGGTTCGACAAGCCGCTCATGTACAATTGGTTGCCAATGGTAGCCAGACCCAGATTGTGGGTGAGCTCCACCAGCGTGTCCACGGCGTTACGGATAGTACGCTCTGGCATGCCGCCGTGTTGCACGCGGGCGGCCAGAGCGCGCTCACCACGGCGTTCGACCGGTGTTTCTTGAGTTTCGGCCAAGGTGTTCACATAAAACCGATAGCCCTTGTCGGTGGGAACACGACCGGCACTGGTGTGGGGCTGCGCAATGAAGCCGCACCGTTCCAATTCGGCCATTTCGGCGCGGATGGTAGCCGAACTCACCCCGAACAATTTGGCAAGCGTGACCGAACCCACAGGCACGGCTACTTCGGCGTACTGTTCGATGATGGCGCACAGGATTTGCTTTTGGCGATCGGTCATGCGGTGCTCCGCTTACATGGCGTTACTGGTCTCATCATACGGCCCTGGCACTCAAACGTCAAGAGTGCCAATAGGGCAGGGAGCCTATTCGCCAAGCGTCGTTTGCAGTTTTGCCAAGAGGTCTTCGATGAGTTTGAGAGCTGCGGGCGTGCGTTCTGGCAAGTTCGTGGGCGTGTGCGCCAGCTCGTCGACCTTTTGCACTGTTTTACCGAGGTCATCGTTGACGATAAGCGAGAAATAATCGGTGCTGCGAGCGTGCATAAGCTCGTCGCGCGCCGTACGCAAGCGGCGCAAGATGTCCTCGGTATGTTCTGACTGGCCATCGCCATAGCGGGATAGCAAACGTTGCTGCCATATTTCAAAACTGGGCGGTAGCACGAAAATCGGCCGCACCGTTGGAGTCAGCTCGACGTACTCTGCCACACCTTTCACTTCAACGTCGCTGATGGCGATTTTGCTTTCGTCATGCGCCTTTTGCACTTCGGCGGCACTGGTACCATAAATGTTTTGGCTGTAGGTTTTAACTTCTATAAATGCGTGGTCGTCAATCATTTTGACTGCCGTGGGTACGTCGATAAAGTGGTAATCGACGCCATTTTGCTCGGGTACGCCCCGGTTTTCGCGCGGCGCGCGCGTGGTGTGCGACACAATCGCCCGGTAGTCTTCCTTTTTGAGCAGCTCCTTAACAATAGTGTCCTTCCCCGCCCCCGACACACCGACCACCAGAGCAATAGTCGTATCTTGCAGCAATGCGATTGTGGCGGCACTCGGCCGGTATGCGGCGATTTTTTCGAGTAAAGTTTCGTCTATCATTGTTTCACTATACATTACTTTGCCTGGAGAATACGCATATTCGTGTGGCGGCGTGTTGACGGGCGCGCAGCTCCTCGCCTTTTTCACGAAAAGTTAATGCGTGCACGCGTGGACTGTTACTTTTTGGTGAGGCCTTGCAGTAGTTGCCGTACGAGCTGGCGCGCAGCAGTTTGATCCGGCCGGGGTACGCTGGCGGGACGATGGATGGCTGCCAAAAAATCAGCGGTTGCCTGCGCTAAGTCGCCATTTACAATTAACTCCACATCGGGGTCGGCGAGGGCGAATTGCAGTGAGCGCTCGGCCTCCGCGAGCCGCTGGGCGCGTAATTCTGGCGTAAAGCCATGTAGGTCCAAGCGCGATTGCCATGTTTTGTAGCTACTGGGCACGATATATAAGGTGCGCATGGAGCGAAATGGCAAGGCGCGGAAGGCCGGGATTGCCTCCGCCCATACCGTGATGAGCGCTGGGCCGTCTGAGGTATAGTTTTCGGCGTGCGTGGCGTATATATCACCGCTGTTGCTGGGCGCCACCTGGACATATTCGCGGCGGTCGATGGCGGCCAACATGTCGGCTTTGCGCTTGAAAAAATAGTCAACGCCGTCGCGTTCCTCGGGGCGAGGCGAGCGACTGCTGTCGCTCACCACGACGTGCAAGCTTGGGTCTTGTTGGCATGCCCGATTCACGAGCGTGGTCTTGCCCGAGCCACTTACACCCACTACCGCAACAAGCGTTACTTCTCGCAAGGCCGCAAGGACGGCATCGCTGGGGTGGTAATCGCTGGCATTTTGCATGTCCATCTATTTAACCTCGTTTGCACGAGGAGGTAAAGCTACACCACCGGATGTTGGTATTTTTTGGCGAGCGTAGCCAGATCGGGCACGCCAAAGCGTTCCATGGCGGCTTTAAACCTATCAGCTTGGGCGGGCAAGTTCTGTTCCAGCTTTTTCAAAAAAGTTTGCGGGTCGTTAAATTTCGGCTTTTTGGTATGGAAACGGTCGGCATAACAAAGCAGCTCGCCTTCAATGGTCTTAGGGCGGTAATCGTGCAGCGGCAGCGGCCACTCGCGCACGCCGGTGTCGGTGATTTCCGCTTGGCTGAGTCCCATGAGCAGATGCGTCTCGATGGCCCGGGCAATGCGCGGATCGAAGCCTTCGTCGAGCACAATCTTGGCGCCCAAGATACTGTGCAACGGATAAAACCCGCGCCCGTCGGTTTTGCCCTGCGCGTCAAAGAAGGGATACGTGCCAATATCGTGCAGCAAAGCCGTGGCCTGCAGTACCTCGCGGTCAACGGTTTCGTGAACGTTGTCGGCGCACCACAATGCAATCTCACTCACAATTCGGCAATGCGTAAACACCCGGTCGTCCAGTCCCGGCGCTTCGGCGAAATGCGCGTATTTTTGGTGCAGTTTTTGGATGGTTGCGATATCTGGAATCATAAGTTAGTCCCTCTTGAGCATCACGGTAAAGGCTTCGGCCGGAATGTCTACCTTGCCAAAGCGTTTCAGTCGCTTTTTGCCTTTGGCTTGTTTGGCCAGCACTTTTTTCTTGCGCGAGACGTCACCACCGTACAGGCCGGTGGTCACGTCTTTGCGAAACGCGCTGATGTCTTCGCGGGCGATAAACTTGCCGCCGATTGCCGCCTGCAAAGCCACCGGGAATTGCTGGCGCGGAATAACCTCTTTTAATTTGAGCACGATCTCGCGGCCAATACGGTCGGCTTCGGTGCGGTGCACCATGACGCTCAGCGCATCCACCCGGTCGCCAGCCACGTAAAAGTCGACTTTTACCAGGTCTTCAGCACGGTAATCAGCCAGTTCGTAATTGAACGAGCCATAGCCGCTGGTGAGGCTTTTGAGCTGGTCGTAAAAATCGGTGAGCAAGTTGGCAAGCGGCGCCTCAAAACTGATGAGCGCGCGCTCGTCAATGTAACTAAGGTTTTTGTGCACACCGCGCTTGCCGGCAACAAGCTGGATCATCGCGCCAACGTATTCTTTCGGCACCACAATTTCACCGCGGATCCATGGCTCGCGGATTTCGCGGATTTTGGCCGGGTCAGGCAAGTCGGCAGCGCTTTTAATATCGAGGTCTTCGCCACTCAACAAACTCACTTGGTAATCGGTTGAGGGATTGGTAACAATCAGGTCGAGGTTGTATTCGCGCTCCAGCCGCTCGCGCACAATGTCCATATGCAGCAAGCCAAGAAAGCCAATACGCACGCCAAAACCTAATACCGGCGAGTTTTCCGGCTCAAACTGCAGCGCGGAATCGCTGAGGCTGAGTTTTTCGATGGCGTCTTTCAGCTCCTGGTAAAACTCGTTGCTCTCGGGGAAAAAGCCGGCGTAGACAAATGGCTTTACGTCTTGATAGCCCGGCAACGGCTCGGCGTTTTCGGCATGTGGCATTGTGACAGTGTCGCCCACGCGGGCTTCGCGCGTCGATTTGAGGTTGGTTACAATGTAGCCGATTTTCCCCGTTTCGAGTGCTGGTTTCGGCGTCATGTCAGGAGTGAGCGCACCGACTTCGAGCGCCAGGCCCGAGCCGCTCGTGGCCATCATTTTGATATTTGCACCTTTTTTGATAGCGCCGTCCACCACACGCACGTACAAGATCACGCCGCGGTAGTCGTCGTAATAACTGTCAAAAATGAGCGCCCGTGTAGTGCTTGCAGGCTTGCCGGTTGGCGCCGGAATGTCGGCAACGACACGGTCGAGCACTGCAGGCACGCCCTCGCCCGTCTTGGCCGAAATCAGCAAAATGTCTTCTTTGGCGCAACCCAGCAAGCTGATAATTTCCGCGCTCACGCGGTCGACATCCGCCGCTGGCAAGTCAATTTTGTTGAGCACCGGAATAATATGCAAGTCGGCCGCCATCGCCAAATACACGTTGGCGAGCGTTTGCGCCTGCATGCCTTGCGTGGCGTCGACCACCAAAATCGCGCCTTCGCAAGCCTCGAGACTGCGCGAAACTTCGTAGCTAAAATCGACGTGGCCGGGCGTGTCGATCAGGTTTAGCTCGTAACCTTTGTACTGCATGCGCACCGGCTGCAACTTGATGGTGATGCCGCGCTCGCGCTCCAGGTCCATGCGGTCGAGCAGCTGCTCCTTCATGAGCCGTTTCTCAACCGTGCCGGTCAGCTCCAGCATACGGTCGGCCAGTGTCGATTTGCCGTGGTCAATATGGGCAATAATGCAAAAATTGCGCAAGTCACTTTGGTTCATCAGCCTGATTATAACAGAGGTAGCCCAGAATATACAGCGCGCAGCATTTCTGCTATAGTAGTGGTTCGCGAAGGCTAAAGGAGGAACCGTGGCAGACAACATCAACCGTCCACCAACCGCTAGCGGCGAAGCGCTGACCCGAGAAGGGCTGGCGACTCTTTATGAAGCTATCGGCATGCCGCCAGACGAACAATATTTGAGCGGCCACTTCATTACCTCACACGTTGTCAGTGCGGTTGCTACTACCTTTAGCAATGGCGAGCTTGCCATGTTGCATGCGCCATCCGAGGATCCGGTCGTCACCGAACATTTTGGCGTGCTCAATTATGCGACCGGCACGTTCGGCAGCCGGCTTCGCGAGCTTCTTGAAGGCGATGACGTCAACTTGCGCAGCAAAGCAGACGGGCTCATCCGCGTTAGCGCTGAAGTTTTTGCGCATAGCGTAGTCCGAGGTGACACAGAGCTTCCCGACGGCGTCAAGATTACCGTTTCGCGCACGCCCATACCGAACCTCGGTTTTGACGGCACACGGGTTATGCTGCCGTACCCTCCCGGAGTCGTCATAGATTACGGCCCGGGTGTGAAAGGGCGGTTCCACATCGACAGCCAGATCGACGACATGCAACGCAGGCAACGCCCCTTCACTTACTTTGCAATTGACAAGGGGCCGTTTATAAATGAGTTTTTGATGTGTTACTGGCAGGCGCAGTTCCCTTTGCAGCCGCACATTCTGAATTCGGTTATTGGCCGTGCCTATTTTGGACGCGAGGACGGCATCAAGGCGGCAACCGACGAGTTTATAGCAAGCCAAACCGCGCACGCGGGCAGTCCTGAACTTGCTGATGTTGTCATTGCGTCCGCTATTCAGTCGGCCGGTTCCGAAGAAGTAGAGGCTGGTATTGCGAACGCCCACAAACTGCTCCGCCCGGATGGCATCTTGCTGGTGCGTGCTCCGAAAGCCGCCTACCGCCAGGAGCCGCACCATGTTGCCGCCGAAACAATGATCGACATGGCGCTCGAAGCTGGTTTCGCCGAAGAGCGAGCGCAGTTCATCGACATCGAGACACGCAGCGATTTTGTCGCCGTCAAGGGTCTCGCGGCAGTTTTCCGAAAGTAAACGCTTTAGTACTGGATTTTAATCGGCTTAAAGATAAACTTGCGAATGCGCCGGAAAAGCGGCTGGACTTCTTCGAGGCCGAAGAGCGACGATATGGAAATGTGCACCGCAAACACCGTGGCGGCAATCACGAAAATTTTGCTGCCCAGCGTAATAATACCGCGGTCGTTTACACCCAACGGCAACAGCGACACCATAATAAACCCGACAATCACCGTAAAACCGGTGACCGACACAATCCGGAAACAACCGCCCCAAAAGCGCGCATCAAACAGCCGTTGGTCGCGGACGAGCATGACAATCGCCAAAATAACCACCTCCACCATCGCCACCACCGATTGGCTGAGCGCCAAACCGGCCACGCCATACGAGCTTGGACGCGCCCACATATTGGCAAGCACAATGTTCAAGCCAATGGTAAAAATCGACACAATGAGCGGCGTTTTGCTGTCTTTTTGGGCGTAAAACCAGCGCGAAATTTGCGCATATACAATCCGAAAAAAGATCGCCACAGTGAGATAGCCAAAAATCAAGGCGATGTCCGGCGCGCCTTTCTTAAAAATGAGGCGCGCCAGATAACCACGACAAAAATAACAGACCACAATAACCGGCAGCGTAATCCAGATCATGGCCCGCAGGACCCGTAAAAAGTCGCGGTTAAAAAGGTCGCGGCGGCCTTGCGCCAAACGGTTTGTGAGCCCCGGGAACGCCGCCGTCGAAATCGCCGTGCCGATCAACATAATCGGGGCGGTTTGCAGGACAAAGGCGTTGCTATAATTGGTAATTGCGCCGGATCCCATGCGTGTCGCAAAGTTGGTTTCAATGATCGACTCCACTTGGTCGACACCCTGGTCGACAGAACGCGCCGGCAGCTGGCGCAAGATGGTTTTAAAGTCAGCGCTCCGAAATGAAATCTTTGGCTTCCAGCGAAATGACAAACCGCGCAAACCCACCATTACCACCAGCAGCTGCAAAACACCCCCGATCAAAGCCCCAAGCCCCAGACCCACGAGCCCCAAATTGTGCCGGAACAAGTAAATGCTCATAATGATCGACACGTTGTAAAACAGTGGCGCAATGGCGAAAAAGAAAAACTTGCCAAAGGTTTGTTGCAGGCTGCTCAAAATTCCAGATACCGTGAACAAGAATGGGCTAAGCGCCAAAAAACGCATAATGACTACTGCATGGTTCAGTTGGGTCGCTCCCAGTTTGGGTGCCACGATGTTGTGAATAAGCGGTTCAGCAAACACGAAAATAAAAATGCCGACGCCAAGCATAATAAGGCTTAACAAGTTAAGCAGACTCGAGGTAAGCTCGGAAATGCCGCGGCGATCGCCCTTGTGCAGGCGTTCGGCAAGCACCGGCATAAAGGCCACTCCCAAAGCCCCGGCCGCTAGCGTATAAAAGAACAGGTCGGGAATTTTGAACGCAGCAAAGTAGGCGTCGGTACTGTTCGGACCGTCGATCGGAAAGTTGGCGTTTACCAATTGCGTCCGCAAAAAGCCGAGCGCCTGGCCAATCAGCGCGGTCACCATCAAGAGCGCCGCTGCGTTCCCGAGCGATATCCGTGGTCTTGCTTGTTTGGCCGGTTTTTCTTGCATGGGTATAGTCGTTTCGAGGTTCAAAGCATATGTCACCACAATAGAATCGCAGCTTCAACGTGAACCCACCTAACCATTAACTATACACAAATTGCGGGTGTTTTTCAGGTGTTTTTTAGTATAGTGCGGCGACTTTCGGCATGTGGGTGCCTTCGAGCAATTCTTTGACTTCGTCGGCCTCAACCGTCTCTTTTTCGAGCAAGCGGTCTTTGAGCTTATCGAGCTGTGGTTTGTTAGCTTTGATGACCTCGCGGGCACGGCGGGCGGCTTCGGTAATTAGGTTTTCGACTTCATCGTCGATCACCTTGGCGGTTTCGTCGGAGTATTCACGCTCGTGCACCAGGCGGTCGAGCATCATACCGTCTTCGGTATGAAAAACTTGGTCGCGCAGCTTTTTGCCCATACCTTGGTTAATCACCATGTCGCGGGCGAGCTCGGCAGCTTTTTGTAGGTCGTTGCCGGCGCCCGTGGTCACACGCTCTGGCCCGTACACCACTTCTTCGGCAATGCGGCCTCCGAGCATGCGTGCCAGCACATCTTTGAATTCAATGATCGAGTGATAAACTTTGTCTTCGGGTGGAATGAACCAGGTCACGCCACCGGTACCGCCGCGCGGAATGATGGTGACTTTGTGCACGAGATCGCTGTCAGGCAATACGTGGCCAACAATGGCATGGCCAGCTTCGTGGTAGGCGGTGACTTCTTTTTCTTTGTCGCTCATCACCTTGCTCTTGCGCTCTGGGCCAATGGCAACTTTTTCGAAAGCTTCGGTTACGTCGGCCTGAATAATTTCGCGGCGGTTGCTGCGGGCGGCAATAATCGCGGCCTCGTTGGCGATGTTTGCAAGGTCAGCGCCGGAAGAACCAGCCGATTTTGCAGCCAAAGCATCGAGGTCAACGCTTTTGTCGAGCGGTTTTTTGGCAAAGTGCACTTTGAGAATAGCTTCGCGATCTTTGCGGTCGGGAAGGCCGATGTTTACGCGGCGGTCAAAACGGCCGGGGCGAAGCAGTGCCGGGTCAAGTACGTCGGCACGGTTGGTTGCCGCCAAAACGATCACGTTCTGCCCTTGTTCGAACCCGTCCATCTCAACCAAAATTTGGTTGAGCGTTTGTTCGCGTTCGTCGTGTCCGCCGCCCATGCCGGAGCCACGGCGACGGCCCACGGCGTCAATTTCATCGACAAAAATAATGCAGGGTGCGTTCTTTTTGGCTTTGGCGAATAAGTCGCGAACGCGGCTGGCGCCGACACCAACAAACATTTCCACAAACTCAGAACCAGAAATGCTAAAGAACGGCACGTTGGCCTCGCCAGCCACAGCGCGAGCCAGCATGGTTTTACCAGTGCCCGGAGGGCCTACCAGCAACACGCCTTTTGGAATCCGCGCGCCCACACTCGCGAATTTCTTGGGGAATTTCAAAAACTCGACGACTTCTTGTAAGTCTTGCTTGGCTTCGTCGCTGCCGGCGATGTCCGTAAACATCACCTTGTCTTTTTCGTTGCCGTACAGGCGGGCGCGGCTTTTGCCAAAGCTCATGGCCTGGTTGCCCTGGCCCTGTGCGCTGCGCAACATAAAGTACAACACCAAGCTAATTACCAGAACCGGCAGCAGAGTGAAGCCAATGTTAGCAATGGTGGAGCCGGTAGAGGAGTTTGGCTTGGCCGAAACCTCAACCTTGTCGTATTTGAGGCCTTCGTCCTTGAGTGTGGCATTGGGTTCGGTGTAGGTTTTGAGCGTGGCGTGGTCGTCGCCTTTTTGGGTGATGTCAACCTCGTTGCCGCTGATTTCCATTTTTTGGTACTTGCCGTCGTTAGCGTCTTGCACGGCTTGCGTGATCGGGATGTTTTTGAGCGTGTTGGACTGGCCGTACGCTGCAAAAACAATCAACCCGAATAATATAAGCAGGGCGACGAAGCCGGCATTACGAAAACCGCGATTGCCGTTCCCTCCCTTGTTGTTTCTTGAACGAAATGATTTTTGATTATCCATACCACAGCATTATACACCGGTTAGCAGATTTTACGACTAAGCCCTCCGGCTAATCTGCAGGTATGCTTTTTCGACACGCAAAATCCAGGCTTTATTTATATCAGCTACTTTGCCGGGCGCGGCAGTTTTGGCGGCGGTCACGAGCCGTTCGAGCAACTTACGGTCGAAGTCACGCACGCCGTTTTCGCGCAGGCAGGTAGCCATGACTTCGCGGGCAAGCGCGTGCGGCAGGGCAATAAACCAGGCACGACCTATATTGTTTTTGGGCACGAGTGCGGACAGCAGCTCGTCAATCTCTTGGTTTGAAACCACCGCCTGCGCAATATGTTCGAGCAAGGTTTTTTTGCCGGTTTCCCCCAAGCGCGGCACGATGTTTTTCCGGATATAATTGCGTGTGTATGCTTCGTTTTGGTTGGTGCTGTCCTCGCGCCAGAGCACGTGATGTTTTTGGGCATACGTTAAAATTTCTTGTTTTTGGACGTGCAAAAATGGGCGTACTAAGCCATCGTGCGAGCCGAGCGAAGCCAAGCCTTTACGACCTGTGCCGCGCAGCAAGTTAAAAATGGTTGTCTCGAGCAGATCGTCTTGGTGATGGGCGGTTACAACCGCTTGCGCACCTAACTGTTTTTGGACACGGCGCAAAAAACTGTAGCGGGCGGTGCGGGCTGCGGCCTCGCTGGTGCTCGCACCTAGGTTTCCAGCCTCGGATACAAACGGCAGGCCATATTTTTGCACAATCCTTTCGACAAGTTTGCGATCTTCGGCTGAATCCGGACGGATGCCGTGGTCAAAATGCGCCACTGTAAGCTCGACTCCCGGCAATTGCCGCAGCACATCCAAAAGCACCATCGAATCCACGCCGCCAGATACAGCAATCACATATTTTCCTGGCGCCAGATGGATATTCATGCTGTAATTGTACCGTATGCAAACAGTCATTTTGGCCACCGGCAATGCAGTAAAGTTCCATGCAGCCCAAAAAGCGTGCGCCGAGTTTGGCGTTACGCTCGTGCAACATCCGCTTGACGTGCCAGAAATCCAAGCCGAAGAAGGCGAGCCCATTGCCCGCGACAAAGCCGAAAAAGCCTTCGCCATTTTTCAAAAGCCAATCATGGTTTGCGACGATTTTTGGATGGTGCCGGGCTTGGGCAATTTTCCGGGCGCCTACATGAAATCCGTCAATCACTGGTTCACTCCCGAAGACTGGCTGCGCCTCACCCTGCCACTTAAAGATCGGCGGATTATTTTGCGGCAATACGCCGTGTACCAAGACGCCCGCCAGCAAAAGGTGTTCACAAAAGATTTGATAGGCACTATTACTACCGAAATCCGCGGCAAGTCGCTTTATGCGCACAGCACTATCACGTCGTTCGACGGCGGCAAGCACACCGACGCACAATTTCACGAACAGGGCGAATCGGCCGTGCAAGGGCTGCAAACCGTGTGGCATAGCGTGGCGCCATGGCTGAAGGAGCACGCGCAATGAGGCAGCTATATTTTGTCCGACATGGCGAAAGCGTAGACAACGCCGCCAATGTTTGGAGTCACACCGACACACCGCTTACCGAACTCGGCCGAGCGCAAGCCGTCGCCATCGCCGAAGCCATCAAAAAATCGGAGCTTCATTTCGACTTGATCGTTACCTCGCCACTCGCGCGCGCTATCGAAACCGCGCAAATTATTGCCTCGGTACTTAACTATCCCGCTTACAACATTCAAGCAAATCCGCAATTTGTGGAGCGCGATTGGGGCGAGCTGACCGGGCTTGCCAAAGTGTACGGACCGTTTAGCGCCCAGGAACGAGCACTGCTCAACAATCGAACCGTCGAAACGGTGGAGGCCTTGCAGCAACGGGCCGCAAAGGCTTTGGCGCTCCTGCAGCAAGTGTCCGAAGAAAATGTACTGCTTGTTGGTCACTCAGCGTTTGGCCGTGCGCTGTGGCGCGTGCTTCATAACCAGCCGCCAACGCTCGAGTACGACCCCGATACGGTCGCGCTTTTCAACAGTCACAACATTATTCCGTGCATCATCGCGCCACCCCAAGATAAAAAGAAGTGGCCGCGGCAAAAGTAAACTGAGTTGCCGTGGCGAACTTCTGCCTCGCCCGGGCACTAGCAAACAGGGAAAGAATGTGCTATATTTTGTACCTGTTATCGCTTGCGCACGCGCGGGCGGACATGGCGGCGTAGCTCAGCTGGTTAGAGCACAGGACTCATAAGCCTGGGGTCAGTGGTTCAAGTCCACTCGCCGCTACCACATCGATATTTTTAGCGTCTTCGGACGCTATTTTGTTTAATAACAGATACGAATCTATCTGCTTAGTGGTTCCAAACCCAGTTTCAAAGTTGTACGGGATTCCAGACGGGAAAAGTAGTTTCTGAATTGCCTGCCTACTCCTTGTACTAGCACGGTTCCAGAAAATATCAGGTGTATCAATAAAGCTCATGGCATCGTCTACAATCCGCTCCTTTTCCTTAACGTAGCTGTCCATTTCTACTTTCTCTTGTTCCAGGGCTTCAATTTTTGCGTCTATATGCTTGAGTTGCTCGTCTCTTTCATTTTCGGTGATCTTGTCGGCGATGAACTTTTTGGTAGTAGCGAAGCGCATCTCTCTATGGATTTCGATATCGCGGTTGACCTGAGTAGCACTTTCCAATGCCCTGCCATACTCGTCGTTCCATGCCTTTAGAACGAGGGCCTTATAAAGTCGTGAGATACCTGCACTTAAGGGCCGTCTCGCTTCTAGCAATTCTCCAAATTGGCGGTGAACAATGTCAACATCAGCACTAACTACTTTTCGGCCAGTAAGCGCTTTTGTACAAGTTGGCCGACTGCAGTGATATTTTTGATAATGACCGCCGTTACCGTGAGGCGTACTAGCACTTAGGGGCTTCTGACAATTCGTGCAAAGCAAAGTTCCCCGTAACGCATAGAGGTCGTCACCAGTTATAACAATTACTCGCTTGTCTTTATTGATGATGTCTGTATTCTTATGAATAATTTCTTCGTCCACTAAAGCTGTGTGTCTGCCCTTGATAATCCTGTCGCTTAACTTGTTTTTGGTGTAACCAGCGTAGAACAAATTGGTTAGAATTTTCTTCATGGCATCATGTGGCTTCGGCTTGCCCGACTTGGTCATAACGCCCTTTTCGAAGGCATAACGCGAGATGTCTGCGACAGTGTATGCCCCAGTAGAGAACTGCGCCAAAACATCTGCAATAATCTCGCTAAACTCCGGATCGATCACCACACTCTTGTTGACCTTTTTGTAGCCAATGGTGGCACTGTGCGGCCATTCACCCTGCTCTACTCTCATTCGCATACCAGTGAGGCTTCTGATGGCACGTATTTCGTTATCAAACTGCGCTGCTGCTGCCAAGATGGCTTCAAGGAAGCGGCCAACAGGGTCATCATCTATTGGCTCGGTGACGGATACAATTTTGACTCCATACTTCGCTAATGCAACCTTAATTCCGTAGTAGTCGCCTAGGTTACGTGCCAGGCGGTCAATCTTCCAAATGTACAGGACATCAATTTTGCCCTTTTGGTCTTTGACAAATTGGAGCATGCGTTGCAGTTCAGGACGATCCGCAAACTTGGCCGACTCCCCTTTGTCTCTAAATATGTTGGCGTCAGGAATTAAAGTCTGCTCCTTTTTACGAGCAAACTCCTTGCACTCTTTTTCCTGATTTTCAAGACTCAACCGCTTCTCGGCCTGCTCTTTGGTGGACACGCGCGTATAGATGATTCCGTTACTCATGGAACCATTATATAGCGTATGTAAGTACATACCAGGTATTAACTCTACGACTTTGGAACCGTTTGCTGTACAAAGTCCACTGCAACAATGTTCAGCAGCATGACTATTTCCTCAATCTGACTGTCTGCGAGACATTGATATTGCTTACCAAGCAGCTTCCGTGCTTCTTTAATACTCTTAGGAGCGGGGCTATTAATAACCACAGCAAAACACCCTCAAACTGCCATTGAGCTAAGACATGCTTAACCAGACGCTTAGTAGCGTCGTTCAATGGCTTTAAGTTGAAGTTTTGCTAGCCGAAAACTGGTTGCTATTTTGGCTCAGCCAGTCTCCATAACCCTACCTACCCCGTAGTGGCCCACACTCGATAAGAGAGGTGAAATGGCTCGCGACCATTTCTTTAGGATATTCTGCCTACCAGTATATAGAAGTTAAAAATATATGCAATACCATATTTTTAGGCAATTATACGCTTGACACACCTAAAACAGAGGCGTATCATTGAGATATGGAAGATATGAATCTAATCGAGCTGCTAGATAGGTTTCCTGACGAACAAGCTTGCCGCGACTTCATTCAAGAGCGCCGCTGGCCTAATGAGATAACTTGCCCACAGTGTGGCGTCATTGGTAAAGCATACAAGTACAGTAGTGGTAAAAACAGCGGCAAGCTCTTTAAGTGTGCTGCTTGTCGACAGCAGTTTACTGTTCGTGTCGGGAGTATCTTCGAGGATAGCAAAATCCCGCTTCGTAAATGGCTCTTGGCAATCTATCTATGTACAAGTATTAAAAAAGGCATTTCCTCAATCCAGCTTGCCAAGTTTATAAAAGTTCGTCAGGCGACGGCTTGGTTTATGCTCCAGCGCATACGTCACGTATTTGAAAGTGGCAGCTTTGAAAAGCTGACTGGTGAGGTTGAAATGGACGAGGCCTACATAGGCGGCTCCGATAAATACAAGCACCACGACAAGAAGCTCAAGACTCTTACGGGCAAAGGCGCGCAGGGCCATGGTAGTAAGAACAGTAAAGCACCGGTCGTTGGTATGGTTGAACGCGGTGGCAAACTTCGAGCAATCGCTACGAAAGACACAGGCAGCAGTACGCTCATGACACTGGCGCGTAACAATATCGATATTGACGCGACAATTTACACAGACGAACACATGCCATACCGCACTTTGCCTAAGCTTGGCTTTAAGCACGAAAGCGTCAATCATGGTGTGAAAGAGTTCGTCAATGGCATGGCAAGTACAAACACTGCTGAGAGTTTTTGGTCGCACTTAAAGCGCGGTATTAATGGTATTTACCATCACGTTAGCGCGAAGCATTTGCAGTTCTACTGTGACGAGTATAGCTTTCGCTGGAATACGCGCGAGATGACAGATGGGGAGCGATTTGAGGCTTGGTTTGATAACGTCAGCGGCAAACGGCTTATGTACAAGGCACTAACTGAAAAGAGTTAGCTACCCCTGTTATGAAAATGTGTATTTACACCCTTGCGGGCTAGGGTATAAATGACTCTAGTTTTAATCTGTTATAGCTTATTTTTCTGTGTTACCTACCTTATAAATATACGGGTAGGTGGGTTGGCTAATACTTACTTGTCAAAACCAGCCGAGAAAACTAGAACAAACATAGCACTAAAAACCTAAAAAATAACAAACTAACTCTAACTATATCTACAGAACCATGCCTACAGACTTACCGAAAATAACCATGAGACAGAAAGAAATACTAGACCTACTATATAAGCATAGGTTCTTAAATCGTATACAGATACAAGCATTATTGGACCAAAAGGACTACAAGAATACTAACCTGTGGCTGAAAGATTTGCGCCAGAAGCACTATGTTGAGTGGATCTATTCAACCCATTTTGCCGAAAAAACCAAGCCAGCTGTGTACTATTTAGGCATTAACGCCATACGCCGTTTTAAGCAGAACGACGTGCACTCCGAGCATATCGCCAAATACTACCGCGAGTCGGGCCGGAGTCAGGCTTTTATTGACCGCTGCATATTACTCGCGGATGCCTGCATCACGTTCGAGCAGACTAATAGAGTTGTGGGCGCGATAGGCAGAATGGCAAAAAGCGATGATATTTGGTTTATGTACGAAACCGAAGCTGAGTTTACCGAGGGCGGTTATTATGAATTCCTCAACGATACGGACATCCATCCGAACCTGTGCTACACAAAGATGGGCTACGATGAGTATTTTGAAGAAGTGCCAGTCGCAAGCTATACCGTCGAAGTGTTCGATCCGACGCTGCCTAGATATAGTATGCGCAAGCGGCTCAAGAACTACGTGCAGTTTTTGGATAGTGAAGAGTGGCAAGATGCAATGGAAGAAGAAACACCGCCGATTGCGTTATTTGTGTGCTCAACCAAAGCCGACATGATTTATTGCAAACGGGCAACGAGGAAGCTATTGGAAGACGCATGGGACACTGAGAACATTCACATGCGGTTTACGACCGTTGAAATGCTCAAAAAGCATGGCTTTCGTGGCAAGATCTGGGAAGAAGTTGAACCACCCCAAGACGACGACTAGTCCGCGCACAGGTAAATCTGTAACTCGTTTTTGACGGAACGACAAATGCGAGTTGTCACTTTTCTGATAGGAAAAGTGATTTCTACGATATAATTGTTTAAATGAAAGACTTAGATCCATCCCTTACTGCTGGCAATAGCCTACATAATCCACTTCCTCCAATTGAACAATTGCCAGAGTGGAACCTGCTCATTGGTGAAGACGTACAAGCGACGCCTGATGCAGCAGCACAGGAGCGACCAGATATTGCCGCAGAAGCCAAGCGTACTCGTTTGTCTGATGAGTGTTTACGCGAAGCATACAGTGGCGCGCAGCATAAGTTATCACGCCTGAGTGCCGAAGACTTCGCCGAACTACAAGCATTTACTCGTCAAGCTATTGGCAACGAGACGACTTTTGACGCAGTGCGCTACTTCATGGATGTACACGACGTAGGCAAGAACGACCGCGTGCGCCAGGCTGTGGGGGCTGGTGAACATGTCGATCACGACGAAGTATTTACTATGCTCGTCTGTGATCCTGAGCATGAAGAAGCTCGTCGTGCCCTACTCCCAACCTTCGATGCGCTAACACCAACAGGACAAGACCTCATTCGCCGTGCCTCGCAGTCACGTCTTAATTATCCGCAGATCCTACAGGGTGAAGCGCCTGCGGCAACCCTAGAAGGCATCCATAATGAGTCAGACCCGCAGGTGCGTGATATCGATATTCTAAAATCCATATTCGATATTGCTGGCGCTGCTGGCCACGTAAATTCAGACGCCTCAATTACTATGACATCCCCGACGTGGCAAAGAATGAGAAACCTCAATGCTGCACTACAAAACCCTGACATCTCCACGGCCAAAGAGCGCAATGATGCGTTCCTGGATATGGAGATCCAACGATTAGGTGGCATGAGTGAGGTACGCTCACAGGTCGAACTCGAGGAGTTGCGGGCGCTTGCTCGTCTCGAATGTCACTTACGCGTAGGGACTTCTGACGGATTTGCCGGATTGAGAGAAGTCTTTGGGCGCCAACCCGAGACTGTTAAGGCAATACTGACTGCAGAACTAAATAGAGATGGTATTAACGACCGTGCAACACTCCCTTATTACGGCCCTAAAGCATTACAAGAACTTACCAAGAAGTATGGCGAGTTTGGCCTGACGTACTACGCTCACATTTTACAAGAAGCACATATTGCAGATAAAGCAGCACGTGCAGCCGGACAGACCGGCGTTGTTATGGCTGAACTTGGTGAGGTCGTTAAGGGCATAATCACCGGCGAACTTGACCCAAGGCGTACACCTTTACGATTTGTCGAACGAGATGGCGTGCTTGTCCCTCATACAGTCGAAACGGAAGCTACCAGTCTCGAAAGCCTACCGCAATTTGAGCAGGGTGAGGCTTTACAAGGTAAGCGCATGTTGGTAGTTGGTATGGGAGGTGGTTCGGATGGCATACAGGCCGCAATGCTCGGTAAACTACTCGAAAGTAAATACGGTAGCAGTACTGCTGCGGTTGTTTCAGTCAGAAATGAAGAGCGTAGGGTGAGCGGTACGGGCGTAAATATCGGTAGTGCCACAAAGGAAATCACCCCTGCAACCGAAGCCGTAGGTGATTGGCGTTTTCTTGAAAAGATACCTCTAGAAGGTGAAAAACCGACACCCGTATTTATTCTTAATTCAATAGAACCAGATGTAGTCCGTGGCGATATTAGCGCACTTGTCGCTGCCACAGGCGCAGAGGTTGTTATTGGCCTTGATACTGGTGGTGACTCATTGTATCGCACTGAGCACGCCGGATTTAGTGCTACAAGTCAGATAGAAACAACACCCGACCAAGACCACCAGGTATTGGAGGGACTGGCTGACTTTGCCACTCAGAACAAAGGCGTAAAGGTTCTCTCGGCCGTAGTTGCCCCTGGCGTCGATAGCCCACCGTATGCGCGTGAAGTATTAGACGAGATGGAAGCAACCCAACTACCACTAACTGACACCGACGTACAAAGCGTCCTGAGACAATACGCTGAGTGGCGTATGGATGGCTCGGGCAACCAAGAAGGCCGATACGGTAAGACTCCTCTTGCTTGGCTGCAAGCCTTAAAAGGCAATATGGGAGTACAGGTGCTTGATTTGCCAGCTTCAAACGTCACATCAGAGAGAAACCCCTGGAGAGCTTTTACCTACATATCACCTGCTATGCGAATGGTTGTATTGGCTGATCTTGAGAAACAGGTTGGGGCTACGCAATATTAGATATACGAGAGGCGTAATTCTCTAGCTTTTCAGACCTTTGAACAATTCCTCAACAGGAACATTCAAAGATTTTGCGAGCTTGTGCATCGTCACGATGCGCGGCCATTGGCGGCCTTGCTCAATATAACTTACGGTTAATGCCGTAACATCTGCTTTTTCTGCAAGTGATTCTTGGGTAAACCCTTTGGCGCGTCGTATCTCAGCCAACCGTTTACCGAAGGCTGAGAGATATTTAGATTCTTTTGCATCTCTAGTCATAAGATTAGCGTATATAACTATGAGTGCTAGTAACACTTAGTACTACTAATAGTTTCGAGATCGTGTTATGCTCAAAACCAGATGTAACTATTAGTAAGTCTAATAGTTATCAGGGGCGAACTATGCACGGTCTATTTATCGAGAAATACGCATTACATCACAAGACATTATCGCAGCAATTAGCACAGCATATTGCCGCACATGGCCCACAAGGAAAAGTAGCGGTTGTTACCGACCGGCCCATTGCGCTCCTGTCGTCCATCCGCAAGCAGTGGCTACGGCTTATTCGTCTCACGGAGCGCGCAAGATCGAGCACGATTAACCCTATCCGAAAAGAACAGCTCGAAGTACACCTAGAATGGATGCGCCAGCTTAGCTTTACGGCCAAAGCCCCGGACGATCTGCTCGAAGCAGATATAACCTTTGCCACAGCAGATGACTTTGTACGCGTTCCGCCAGACTGCCGAATAATTTACATAACCTATGGCTTTGAACGCGAAAAGCTACATATGCTGACAAGTTGGATGCCCAGAAATGGCGTAGTAGTGCTGTATGGACAAGACTAAGCAGCTTAATACTGCCGAAGATATCTTGCCATATCTCAAATTTATTCGTACCAAAAGACAGGAATACATCGTCTGCCTGTCACTTGATAGCGGAAGTCGCCTCATAGCTCGCAGGGTTGTTACGATTGGAACACTTACTGCTTCGCTCGTACATCCACGGGAGGTATTTGCTGCGCCACTGAAAGATCGGCAGCGGCAGTGATTGTGGCGCACAACCATCCGTCCGGTGATCCGAGTCCGAGTCATAAGGACATTGAGGCGACGCAGCAGTTGGTTGCGGCAGGGATTTTGTTAGGTATTACGCTTAGTGACCATGTTATTGTTGCTAAAGAGGGTTTTTATAGTTTTAGACAGAATCACCTTATCTAAGATGGCTGGTGTTCGCCAAAACGGACACAATACTACTCTTTGGTATAATCAGAGCTATGACAAAAGGCAAACCAACAAAAAAAGAGGCCGAGAAGCTACAAAAGCAAATTGACGAGTACGAAGCAAAGCCGGTTCGCACAAACGAGCGGCCGCTAAAACTCAATATGAAGTTTAATCAAGCGGTAGATAAAATTCTCAAGGTAGCTAAACCACCTAAAAAACCTAAGGAAAAGTAGAGGTTAAAGCCCGCAGCCATGCCGGTTGTTTCTATAATTTGGGTGTGTTAGGCGTATAATTGCCTATTTTTACATAATTTAATAGGCTTCAGCCATGGCCTGTAGTCCGACTTCGCAGTTCAGTTTTGGCTAATTTTTGGTACTAGCCATGCCACACGTCCTGCTCGGTGGTGGTGAACTCTTTGACTTCGTATGGCTTGGTAACAGGCTTGGATTTGAACTGCCAATCGTAGGCTTCACCTTTAAGCTTTCCGCTCAGAGTGTCCAGCATTTCAATCAGCTTTACGGTCGGCACGTCCTTCAGTCCACGCTCTTTCAGTTCGGCTCGTACTGCTTCTAATTGCTCCGACCACATCTGTAAGCGGTGCTGCTGCCCAGCTTTGTACTGCTCATTTAAGGCTTCTTGCGTTATCGCACGCCGGTTCTGTATTTCGAGCTGACAGTCTTTGGCCCAATTCACAAGGGTAGTCTTGCTAACTCCCAACTTTTTAACAATGCTGGCATAGCTCTCGTTATTGGCACGGAGTTCTATGAATTGCTGCATTTGTTCAAAAGTTGCTGACATACACTATTTATTGTATAGAATGTTTTGCCGAAAGAATAGAGCGTGAGTATTGGCGCTCAAGGCCAATGAGTGCTAATATGTAGTTGGAGCACTCAGGTGCTGAGTACGTTTATAATCTCCGAATCTGTCAACCGGTTACGACATGGCAACTATGCCATTAATAGTCCGTTGCAATGTACATAAAGAGCGTCACGCTTAGCTTCCTGCTTCTGCGACCTGCTTATTACTTGCATTGGCTATCAGTCAAGACGTAGGAATCTTCAAGAAACTTACTCTCGGCTTATCTTAGAGGGGTAACGCACGTTTGTAGCCTTTTGGGTTATCGGTCTGGCAGCGCCGAATGGCGAAGAAAGGAGAACGCATGAAAATAAAGCGTACAAAATACAAACGTGTTACGCCAAAGACGCAGGTTGAGTATTCCACATGGAACATAGCCCTCAACTTTAGCATTGTTTCCCTGCTCGAGAAGGTGATTCAATCAGCTATACGCTTCTTTGGCAACCTCTACATGAACATGTCCCTAGCGTGTTTATATATAGGAAATGACCTCTACTGAAACAATAACCGCACTGCTCCAAAAGTATCCTGCATCCGCCAGTGCGCGGCTTGTATGGATAGCAAAATCAAGCGGTGGTCGCCGCAAAATTGTAGTACCAAATCCAGAATTGCATGAATGGCTCCAAGCCGCCAATAAAGTTCTAAACGCGCTGCACAAAAAGTGGCCAACTTTCATGCATGGTGGCATTAAGAAGCGCAGTTATGTCTCATATGCTGAGCCACACGTAGGCCACCGCTGCGTCATTACTGTGGACATTAGGAGCTGCTTTGACTCGATAAACGTTCGTCATATAACGGTGAGCCTGCAAGCGATGCTTGGGATCGATGAGGAGGTGGCGCTCTCGCTCGCGAAGAAATTATGCTTCCAAGGCTACGTTGCGCAAGGGTTCTCAACGAGCAACTTCGTTTGCAATCTTTACCTGTTGAGGTCATTGACCGTCCTACAGCAGCACTTCTCAGGCCAAGGACTTACCTTTAGTAACTATGTGGATGACATCGCCATATCTGGGGTTATCACAAATGCAGGCAGTGTTATCAACGACGTTGCGCACGAGCTTTCGCGGGCACACCTTGCTATTAACAAATCCAAAGATAAAATCCATGTCATGCCAGCAACTGACGTGCAGGTGATTTGTGGACTCCAAGTCAATAAGAAGCTCACCGTCACTCAAGCAAAGAAGGCTGAACTGGTACACGCCGTTACCCACAAGAGCATGAACGAGGCAAGTATTAACGGTTGGATAGCGAATCTCAAACGCGTAGACCCCGTATTTGCTGCAAAATTGCAGATGCTCACACTAAAAAAGACAACTAGATAGTCGCCTCCATCCCCTTGATGTATAATCCTAATAACGCCACAAATTGCAGCGTTACACAATTTGGCGACCTAAACTGAGTAGCTCCGGCAAAAGGCATGGTCATAAACCCGCAATAGAAAATACTAAGCTCATCGTTTAGGTATCTATTGCGGTTGCGCAGGGAAACTTGCGTAGATAGCCGAAAGGCTGTCACCTGGCGGTGAGCTTCGTGTTTGCCGCCCCACACTAACAAGTGCAAGGAGGCACGAAAATGGACATCAAACCGCAACGACCAGTACGACCGACAAACAGCAAACAATCCTCACCGAAGCCGAAGCCGCAGCCTACCGAGCGTTTGAGCGTCAATCCCAAAAGCATGGGTGTCCTCGAACGCAACCATGCCACCGCCTTGGCGCTGTCCATCTTCCTTGGATTGTTTGGCATTGACCAGTTTTACCTTGGCAAGACCGGCAAAGGCTTGCTCAAGATGTTCACCCTCGGCCTTTTTGGTATCTTGTGGGTCATCGACATTATTATGATTGCCACGAAATCAGTGCGTGGTATCGCCTGGCAAGAGGAAGACACCAGTGGCAAGCGCTGGTTTGTCCGTCACAAGGTGCTCGTGGCGTTCATTGTCCTATTTGTCTTTGGCTTTATTATGGTGGTGACGCATAACAACCAAACGCCAACCACGGCCAGCGACAACTCGACCGACGACATGAGTGCATCTCAGCAAGCGTCGGCACCAAAGCCAACCCTCTCGCCCACGGATACGAAGCTCACAGCAATCCTTACTAACCTGAAGCAAAAGTACCCGTCTATTCAAACGACCTACCTTATCAGCAAAGACCGTGACCCCGACACCGGCTACGGACAACCTGGCTACTACAACGCTGGTGCTGCCTTTTGCGATGATCCCAACACCACCGAGCAGCCATCTGACGCGGTTATTGCTGGTGCGGCCAGCAACGCCTATGGTTATGCATGTGGTGGCGTCATTGAGGTCTACCCAAGCGCAGCAGGCGTTGCGAGCCGCGTGGCGTACTTCCATTCACTTGATGGCGACCCGCAGCTTGCACAATGTCAAACAGTCAATAAAGTCCAGGTCTGTGACTTCAAACAGGTTGGTGACGTGTTCTTGCATGTGTCCGACTTGTACCAACCAAGCCAGTGGACGGACATGCTCAACTATTTGACGGAGCAGGCGCAGACACAGGGATTGTAGCACCCGTGCGAGTAAATCTCTTGATAAAGTTATCTGTAATTTTACGATATACGCCAGGTTGGCCAGTGAATTTACATGTAAATTACACATAAATTCTATCATTTCAACGAAAAAGGTATTGACAAATCTATTGACTTATTTCAATTATATTGATACTATGTAGCTACAAATTCCTTCGGGATTGCCCTCGTTCTTTATTGAACGGGGGCGAAATTGTTTTAGGCCAAGAATTCCTTCAACTTCTTCTTGATCTCGGAAAAGTCTCTTTGGTTAATCATGCCCACCTTATTTATTAGCCGCCGCGTATCTAGAACCCTCAGCTGGCTCAACAGTGCCGTGCTCATCTTGGTGTTCAGCACAAAAGGATGATAGTATTTGCCTCGTTTTTCTGTTGTTGATAATGGGATGCCCCAGAATTGATATTTGCTAAAACCCTTTACAATAAGGACTGGCCTATTAAAGTTCTCGCCCTTGCCGTCTTCTTCAACGCCCACATTGTGTCCAAGGCATAGCCACCAAATGTCTCGCTCCTTATAACCCAAAGGGGGCTGCTGCTGATTGTGTACCTGCTCTTTCAGGATTGACCAACGAGGAAAGTCTTTTTCCATATATTTAAGCCTTTGCCAAATCCGAGTCTTTAATCATGCCTTTGTCCAGCCCATCCATGACAATAAATGGCTCCATGAGGGGATTGATAAACCTGTACTGATAATTATGAGAGGTACCGACCTGCTGGATTATTGGCCCACGCTTATCTTCACAAAAGGCCGAGAGGTGCCGAGCATAGCCAGCGATAGAATAGGGTTTGCCCATTATTTTTGTAAGTGGTTCCGATATATCAGCGGCGGTGAAAAAACCAAGGGCATTTTTATTGACCAGAGCGCAAGCGAGCAACACTTGCTTAAACAGGTTGTTTTTGGGGCTATTGATTGCTCGAAAGTAGCCCGTCTTGACCGACTCCTGACTCTTGTCTATGGCCTTGCTAATTGCCCGCTTGGCATCTTCATCTTCAATGGTTGCTGCATCGCGGCTAATCGCTTCTTGCGCCGCATATAGTGACAACAAGTGAGTATAGTGTGGTAAGCCCTGTGAAAGGCCAACGATTTTATTCTTGGCTTCGTCACTAATTTTTAGATTCAAGCGCTCTAGGCCGTTATCGATAATTTGGCTTAGTTCCTCCTGTTTCATACGAGGCATTTTGACCTGAACAAGCGCTCGCTCTATGGATTGATGCTCAGATATAAGTTCATCGACAGAATCTGCAACTCCTACGAGAATAAAGGTCGTGTCCACGTTGTAGTCAGAGAAATTCTTGATTGTATCAGCAACTAACCCACGTGTTTCTGGGAGCTTAATTCGGTCAAACTCGTCAATAATAATTATCACTTTGTTTTTTAACTCTCTAAAGAGAAAGCGCAGCTCGTTTGGGTTAATGTCGCTGCTTCTGTCGATATATTCGCTAAGGGTCTTAACCTCATTGATTATTTCGCTGTTAAAGCCCATGCCTGGCTTTTTGAACACGAGTTTGATTTCCGCAAGGATAGCCTCGAATAGGCTTTTAAACGTCATGTCGGCATCGCAGTTGACCTTGACGGTGACAACGTTGCCGTTATTTGGGAGAAAAGCATGGATAACACTGGCGAGCGATGTTTTGCCAACACCTCGTTCACCATAGATGATTGCATGTTGTCCCTGCACGCCTATTACATTGATAACGTTGAGTATCTGATCCATTCGGCCAGAAAAGAGATCACGCGTACTTATAGGAGCTGACGGGACGAAAACAGTGGCTGCTTCGTATAGTTTTAACTCTTTGGAGTTATTAGATAGCTTGTTGTTGTCCATATTGTCTTCATACTACAACTAAACTACCTTCATCGTCAAGTTATATGGTAAACGGTAGTAAACTTGGAGCTGCTGCTGTCATATTCTCGATAACTCAGGGCAAATTAATATGGACATCTACCGCCTGCTAAGGGTTCAATGACTACTGCTTAGACTGTAACAGAGGATTCCTTGCGCACCTGGTTCACGATCTGCCACATGGTTATCAGTTCTCGCTTTATTTGGTTCCAGTTCGTTCCTATCACGCCTACCAATTAGGATTTTTATCGCCTTCACGGGCGATATTTTTAAGGTTACATCGGTCTTTTTAAAATTTGCTAAGTCCACTTATTATTCGTAACGCAGGGCTTCGACCGGGTTGAGTTTGGCGGCGCGGCGGGCGGGATAAAGACCGGCAAGCAAGCCGATGAGGGTGGTAAGGGCCACGACGCCCACGATCAGCCACACTGGCAGCGTAATGATATTTGAACTTTTTATGTTGTTGCTTTGCAGCTGTTTGTTGATGAAGGGGTTAGCCAAAAGCACCAGCCCATAGCCCGCAAGCAAGCCCACTATACCACCGATAAAGCCAAGCAGTGAAGCCTCGAACGTAAACACGCGGCTCACCGTGGAGCGCTGCGCGCCCACCGCGCGCATTACCCCGATTTCGCGCGTGCGTTCCAAAATAGCCATGACCATGGTGTTCACTACGCCCACCGCCGCTACCACAAGCGCAATGCCGCCAATGCCGCCCAGCACCAACCCCAAAATATTAAAGATAGCTAACTGCTGCTTGATCTGCGTTTGTGCATCGGCCGCACCCACTTTGAAGGTGTTTTTAATATCCGTAGCGACCGCCGCAGCGTTCGACGATTGGTCAACCTTTACGATGAACGAGTTGTAGCCGTTTTTGGCCAGATTATCAACCACGTTCAGGGTTGGCACGCCTTGCGAGTTACAGTTTGGCGTGCGCGCAGCCTGACACGCGGCCTGCGCGGCTTGTTGTGCTGCCGGCGTCACTTCGTAATGCTGGTCGAGCTGCATGCCGCGCGCCCATTCGAGCGGAATGCGAATCACATAGCTGTTATTTTCTTCGGATGTTATGCCCACGATGGTCGCCGGCAAGGTGACGGGTTGCGGCTTGTAATCACGGCCGTCCGCGCCAGGGTGCGTCTTGAACCACGTCTCTTGGTCTTTGGCCTGCTGCACCGGATCGGATCCCACACCGGTGTACCAGTTGCTGGTGTACAAACCCACTTGCTTGCCAACCAACGCCTGATAGTTGTGCTTAAAGCCAAGCTTGTCGGCGTAATCGGAGCTGATGGTTAGCACGCCGCTCTTGTCGCCCGCGTTGATGGCACGGCCAGCGATGACCGTTTCGGGGATAATTCCGTTCGCGTCCGAAGCAACCATCTGTTGCGTGCGCAGCTTTTGTGAGCCATAGGTGAGCGCTTCAAACTGCCACATATATGTCTGCCGCGCCACGCCAACAACATGCGCCCGGCTGGCAATTTTGCTTGCCATATCGTCGGTAAGCTTCACGCAGTCGCTACAATTGCCGCCATTGCCTCGGTTATCCCATGTTACGTCGGTTTGCGGTGAAACCGCTACTTGCTGAAACACGCCGTTGGCTTCGAACTGCCGGGTCATAAAGCCTTTGAGGCTAAACACCGCCGCTAGCATGATGGTCACGCTTGTGGCGCCGATCACGATCGCAAAAATAGTGAGCGCACTGCGCAGCTTTTGCCGCCAGATATTGCGCAGCGCCATGGTGATGTAATCGGCAAACCGCATGCTAGCCGCGCTCCGTTAAATGTCCGTCTTTAATTTGGATCAGGCGGTGCGCCTCGCGGGCGATGTTCGTGTCGTGCGTAATGATAATCAGCGTAATACCTTGTTTGTTAAGGTCTTTGAGCACGCGCATAATCTCTTCGCCGCGCGTGCTATCCAAGTTGCCCGTAGGTTCGTCGGCGATAATAATGCTCGGCTTGTTGGCCAGCGCCCGCGCAATTGCCACCCGTTGCCGCTGGCCGCCCGAAAGCTGCCCCGGCTTGTGGCGCAAGCGGTCACCAAGACCCACTGCCTGCAAGCATTCCACAGCGCGCGCCCGGCGTTCCCGCGGTTTCATGTACGAAAAGATAAGCGGCAACATCACGTTTTCGAGCGCCGTTTGCGTGCCTTGCAAGTTAAAAGACTGAAATACAAAACCAATATGCTTGTTGCGGTAGTCCGAGAGTTTGCGGTCGGAAACATGCGACAAATCACTGTTGTCAACCACTACGCTGCCTTCTGTCGGACGGTCGAGACCGCCAATGATATTCGCCAGCGTGGACTTACCTGAACCCGACGGCCCGGTAATCGCAATAAACTCGCCCGGCTGCACTGCAAACGTCACGTTTTCGAGCGCGTTCAGCACTTCGCCACCCAAATGGTAGGTTTTAGTAATATTTTTGAGCTCGATCAACGCAGGCATATCTTTAAGCTTAAGCGTGGTTAGCCAATATTACAAGCTGTCTTCGGACAACTTGACGTAGGTGTCGGTACTTGTATTTTTCGTTATTCTTGCTGGCGCGTTAGGCAAGTTTAGTGATGAGTTCGTGAAGCTTTGCGCGCTCGCTGGCGCTCAACTTATCAACGCCCAAATGCGTAGGCAATTTGCTATTGACGAGCCGAACAATTTGCTTGCCCTTTTCAGTGGGCACCAGTGTTTTGGCGCGGCGGTCGTGCGCCTTTTCTTCGCGGGTAACTAGTTTTTGCGACACCAAACGGTCCACAATTCCGGTAGCGTTGGACGCGTCGCAGTGCATCAGGTGGGCCAAGCCGCCCATGGTGATATCGCCCTCGGATATCGTATGCAGGGCGTGGAGCTGAATGGCCGTGAGCTCGTGCAGCTCGGCAACTTCCGCCATGCTGTGTTTGAGCCGCTTAAGGAGCATGATGAGGTCTTCGCAGGCTTGTTCGGGCGTTATTTCCATGGTCTTATTATATTACATGATGTTAATATTTGACAAGGTCAAGTATTTCGCTATACTACCTAGCATGACGCTTAAATAAGATACCACGAAAGGTTCCTAATGATAGAAAAAGTAAAACACAAAGGGCTGGCGCTCGCGGTTTTGGCGGCGGCGCAGTTTATGGTGATCCTCGACGCCACTATCGTCAACGTCGCCTTGCCCGCTATCCAAAAAGCGCTCGGCTTTAGCAACGATGCACAGCTGCAATGGGTCGTCACGGCCTACGCGCTGGTGTTTGGTGGTTTTTTGCTGCTTGGCGGCCGCTTAGCCGACTTGTTTGGGCGACGCAAAATATTTTTGGCCGGTGTGACGGTGTTTGCTGCCGCTTCGCTGCTTGGCGGTTTGGCACAAAACCCCGGCATGCTTATTACTTTTCGTGCGCTTCAAGGTTTGGGTGGCGCGTTGTTGGCACCATCAGCCTTATCGCTCGTTTTGACAATCTTTAAAGAAGGTACGGAGCGCAATCGCGCGCTCGGCATTTGGAGCATGATATCCGGTGGTGGTGGCGCCGTGGGCCTGCTGCTTGGCGGTATTTTGACACAGTATGTGAACTGGCGCTGGATCTTCTTTATCAATGTGCCAATTGCCATTGGCGTGCTGGTGAGCGCGCTAAAATACGTACCGCAAAGCTTGCCAAGGGCACAGGAGCGCATCGACTTTGCTGGCGCCATTACCGTTACCGGCAGCTTGATGAGCTTGGTGTACGCCTTGGCACAGGCGCCTGAAAAGGGTTGGAGCAGTGGTATTGTGGTAGGTATGCTCGGTGTTTCAGTGGCGCTCATGGCTATCTTTGTTGTGAACGAACTGCGCGTCAAGCACCCCCTCATCCGTCTCGGGATTTTGCGCCGCCGCAACGTATCCGGCGGCAGTCTGGTGCAGCTTTTAATGCCCGCCGCGCTGTTTGGCATGTTCTTTTACCTGTCGATTTATTTGCAGCAGATTTTGCAATACTCGCCCACAAAAACCGGATTGGCCGACGTGCCGTTCACGCTCGTTATGATTGTGGTTGCTGGCGTGCTTTCCAAAAAGCTGGCCCAGCTCAATCCCAAGCCACTCCTGGTAGTAGCTCCCCTCATTGTGGGTGCTGGCTTGGTGTTCTTCTCGCACGTGCCAGTGCACGCTAATTACTTCACCAACATTTTGCCCGGTATTGTCCTGATGTCCGCCGGCATGGCTTGTGTGTTTGTTACCGCCACAGTTGTTACCACGAGCGGCCTGTCGCACGAGGAATCGGGCTTGGTTTCCGGCCTGCTCAACACCATGCAGCAAGTGGGTGGCGCCGTTGGTTTGGCCGTGCTGAGCGTGGTCTCCAGCTCGGTCACCAAACACGAACTCGCCAAAACGCACGGCCAGGACACCGTCAACGCTTTGGTGCATGGCTTCCAGCGTGGCTTCTTGGTCGCCGCCTTGTTCACCGTGGTCGCGTCACTTGTGGCTTTGTTTGTGCTGAAGTTCCAGCGGCCAACGGCAATCGACGTCGCCCGGGAAGCAGAAACCGAGGCCGAAGCCTTGCCTGCTGCGCCTGGTGTGTAAGCTTGCCAAACTAAAATGTGCCTGGACCGGTAGGAGTGGCCAGGCACATTTTTAGTGTATGCGGCAAAACTTAAAGTGAGGTTAAATTAGTTGACGTTCGTGCTTGGCATATCTGGTAGCTGGCTCGTGGTGCCGTCCATACTTGGGTTGATCTCGATCTCTGAAGCCGCGGCCACGTCCGACCCGCTCGCCTGGATAACCACCGTTGCGCCAGTCTGGATATCGCCCACCGAAGCCGTCACACCGTCCTTAGTTATTTTGGTTGCACTGTTGATGGTATAGGTAGTGTTGCCACCTATCCGGCTGTTTTGAATAGTGATGCTCGAGGCACTCACGGCAGTAACCGTGCCAAGCGTGCCCATATGGCGCATGCGTCCACCAGCACTGGGCTGCTCGACACCTTGGCCAAAGCGTCCGCTCAGTGGCTTCGCCGCTTTGCCACTATGGTGCCGCTCAAACTGCGCGCCGGCAACAAAGCTCAGCACCACCACCAGCACAGCGCCGAGCGTGACCGCCACCGGCTTTACATAGACATTTTTAAGGAGTCTTCCGCGTCTTTTTGGTGGATTTGTACTGAATTCTTCCACGTTATCGCTCCGTTAGTTTGCCGTCTTGCAGGCGGAAAGTTTTATCAGTTTTGCCAGCGATCGACAAATCGTGTGTTACCACCACAATAGTGGTATTTTCGCTACGCGCAAGGTTATGCAACAGGTCGAAAATCATTTTGCCGGTTTGTGTGTCGAGGTTGCCGGTCGGCTCATCGGCCAAAATAAGTTTGGGGTGATTGGCCAGCGCCCGGGCAATCGACACGCGCTGTTGTTGTCCGCCGCTCAGTTTGCCCGGCTTGCGGTCCATCTGGTCTTCGCTGAGGCCGACTTGTTCGAGCAGTTGTTTGGCGTGCGCCACCCGTTGTTTTTTAGGCAACCGGGCGAACTCCATAGGGAGCATGACGTTTTCAAGCGCGGTTAGGTTTGGTACCAAATTATAACTCTGGAACACAAAGCCGATCTCGCGGCAACGATAGGCAATGAGGGCGTGGTCGTGCAACTTAGTAATGTCTTTGCCGCCCACCTTAATGCTGCCGTCCGTGGGTCGGTCGAGTGCGCCAAGCAAACTCAATAGCGTCGATTTGCCACTTCCCGACTTGCCAACAATCGAGGCAAACTGCCCGTCAGGCACTTGCAGGCTCACCCCGTCCACGGCGTGCACCGTGGTGTCGCCCGACTTAAAGGTTCGTTTTATATCAGTAACTTCTAACATATCGGTCCTTTCTATTCCGTCCGCATTACTTCGGCGGGCCGGACTTTAGCGATGAAGAACGAGGCCATGGCACTGCCGACAATGGCGATGACCAGCGCTGCCGCAAAGCCGTACAAAATAATGCTCCAACCCACGGCTGCATGGATGTTCGCAAGGCCGCTATGCAAACCGCCGAGCGGGCCAGCGTGCTCTATGTGCAGACCGCCCCCGGGGCCGCCATTTACGCTCGGCCCACTGCTAGTAGCAGTGTTGTTCACGAGCATTTTGGTGATGGGGTTAGCGGCGACCACGCCCAAGCCAATGCCGATCACCGCGCCAAATGTGGTGAGGGTGACGGCCTCAGCCATAAACTGAAACATCACCTTAAAGTTCGAGGCGCCAATAGCCTTGATGACCCCAATTTCGCGGCGGCGTTCGCGCACAATCATCACCATCGTGAGCAGCACGATCACCGCGCCGGCCCCTACTGCGCCAATCAAGCTGTACGTAGAAATAGTTTGGATATTTTGCAGTGGCGCGATCGTATTTTTGGCTTGCTCGGCCTCGTTGGTTACGTCGGCTTTGTCGCCGAGTGCGTTTTTGATGGCAGTCGTCACGGCGGCTACATTAGTGACCGAATCAACCTTGGCCGTCGCACTTGTGACCGAACCACTCTGGTTCGTCAGTTTTTGCACCGTAGCCAGCGGCATAATCACTTGGTTGTTGCTAAAGGTATTGCCGGCGTCGAAAATGCCCGTCACCGTTACCGTCGTGCCATAAGCTGTAAAGGTCGAGCCGACTTTCAGGTTGTTTTTGGTTGCCAAAGTGCTGCCTACCATCGCAACGCTATCGGTGCTCGTGCTACCAAACGCGCTGCCGCTTTTGAGCGTAAAGGTGCCGTCGCCAATGGTCGAAGACAGTTCAGCCGGCGCCGTCGTACCACGCAGCGTTACCGGTGGGCCAGAGATTTCGCCGTTTGCGCTGTCGTTCTGGTCAATGTGCTGGGAGAATCCGCGTGCGCCATTTTCGGCAAAGCGCTTACCTAAACTCCCCAGGTCAATTGCCGATTGCAGGTTAGTATTTTGCGTGTTTAGTTGGTCTTCCAAGCTTTCGTTCAGGCTGCTTACGTGCGCCATCTTCTTGATAGCGGCCAGCTGCGTTTCGGTGAGCGCATCACCGCCGCCTTGCAAGCCGCGCAAACCAGCGGGCGAAATGCTCACCGTATTACCAACCGAGGCTTGCACCGATTGTATTTTCTGCCCCACGGCCTGCCGGGCTACGAGCATGGCAAGCGCCAAGCCCACGCTCAATCCCAAAATTACGACGATCGAAACCGTCCGCACAGTATTGCGAAAGGCGTTTCGGATCCCCCGTGTCACTACATTCATGGTCTGTCCTTATTTACGTTATGCCGCCACTGTAGCACGGAGTTAATTAAGGCAAGCTTAAAGGGTTAGCCTTCGGCGCGCGGCAGGCGGACCGTGAATGTCGCACCTTTGTTTGGCGCGCTTGCCACGTGAATTTCGCCATGATGTTGCTCAACAATCTTTTTGGCGATAGCCAGGCCCAAGCCATAGCCGCTCGTCTGCTGCTTGCTCCGCGCTTGATCGGCTCGGTAAAAACGGTCAAAAATATGCGGCAAGTGCTCAGTGCCAATGCCGATGCCTTGGTCGTGCACGCTAAGCGAAACCTGTTTGCCTGCCGAACCTTTCAAATGGACCACGCTTTTTTTGTCGCTGTATTTTATGGCGTTGTCGAGCAAAATGACCAGCGCCTGCACCAAACTCTGGCGGTCGCCCAAAGCCTGGACGTGCGGCACAGTCTCGTCAATACTAATCTCTTTGGCCTGTGCCGTTTTAAGGACGGCATTCATGGCGTCGCTGGCGACGTCGTCGAGCCACACCGGTTGCATATCGAGCGCGTGGTCGCCACGCGCCAGGCGCAGCAAGCCATCCGACAAATCGCGCAGCCGCGTCACTTCTTCCACATTGCTTCGCAGGAGTTCTTTGGCGCGTTTTAAGGTAAGCTCCGGGTTGCGTAAAGCCACCTCGTTTTCAGTTTGCATAACGGTGAGCGGCGTACGCAGTTCGTGACTGGCGTCGCTGGCGAACCGGCTTTGAGCATCCATAGCTTTTTCGATGGGTTCGAGCGTGCGGCGCGCCAAATAGTAGCTCAAAAAAGCGCCTCCCACCAATGTTAACAAGTTAAGTAAAATTAATTTGCCCAAAAGGTCGCCGCGGCCTTCGTTGATACGACGTTCAAAAAAGTCGCGGTAGTTACCAAAGTCAACAACGGTTGTGTTGTCGGGAAGGGGGATAGTCCGGACCACCGGCAGCTGCCGGCCCAGCTCGTGCGCAGACGTCCGGTAAAACACATAGCTAAAGCCGATGCTCATCGCCATAATAATCGCCAGGTACGAAAGCGCCAGCCGCCCGGTTGTTGGTCGGAGCGCTTGCAAAAAACCGTCAATCTTAGCCTTCATTTCAGGCTTCCCCAATTTTATAACCAAAGCCACGCACAGTCTGGATTAGCCGCGGCTCATCAAAGGGCTTGTCGATTTTCGCCCGCAAATACGTCATAAATACCTCGACGGTGTTCGGCAAGATGTCGGCGTCGAAATCCCACACATGCGTCATGATATTGTTTTTGCTGAGCACCTTGTTTTTGTTGCGCAGCAGATATTCGAGCAATGCGTATTCTTTGCTCGACAGCTGGATGGTTTTGTCGCCGCGACGCACTACCTTGTTGACCGTGTCGAGAGTGAGATCGGCCACTTGCAAAGTCTCGCCCAAACTGTCGTGCGGACGGCGTAGCAAAGCCTTCACCCGTGCCAAAAGTTCTTCGAACGAAAAAGGCTTTACGAGGTAATCGTCGGCTCCGGCGTTCAAGCCCTCCACCCGGTCGCGCACGTGGTCTTTGGCAGTCAAAATGAGCACGGGCACATGCTTGCCTTCGGCCCGCAGCCTTTGACAAATCTCCACGCCATCCATGCCACCCGGCAACATGCGGTCGAGCACCACCAAATCGTAGTCCTCAAACAGCGCCGCGTTCAAGCCCTCCTGACCATCATAGGCCACGTCTACGGCGAACGACTCACCGGCCAACCCGTCCTTTACGGCATTAGCGATTTTGTGCTCGTCTTCAATAATTAATACTCGCATAGTACTGCACAGTGTACGCCGCCTTCTTTAAGGTTTGCTAAAGTTACGAAAAGAGGCCGCACGGGTGTCCCGGCAGCCTCTTTAGCGGTCAAGGCTAGGCCATGCCCAGTGACGATTCCGGCCACAGGTAACGCATCAGGCGCCGGCCTTTGGCACTCAAGCGAATCAGCGGGTCGCGCGCGTTCTGGTTCATCATGATGAGTCCTTTGTGTTTGAGCGCCTGCACAATGTGCAACAGGCGTTTCCGGTCAAAGCGCAGACTTTCCACCAAAGTGTTAAAGTCTTCCTCGCCGCTCTCGTCGACTTGCTGGAGAACGAGCGCGTATTCTTCCGGTAGTTCGATTGCTCGCATAATTGCCCCCTTTCTAACTAATGTTTGCTTTCTGCTGACATAATGGTCGTCGAAAGTACTTTCATCGTAAATCGGCCGCCTTTAGAAAAGCCTTAATACTGGCCGCCAAACCGTCGCCAAAATGACATTTTTCAGCCAATCCCAAGCTTATGCTTGCCACGAGCCCGCATGCTCAAAATCAGTGTCCGACAGTGGGAAGCAGCCCTTTCTGGCGCGCGCAGTTTGCGGTAATTTATCCGCAGTGCTTGAACACGCAGGAAGGGCTTCTTTCTGCCAAAACCACAGACTCATAGTTCCGTCTGCGGACGCGTGGATTAGAGAGGCGTGACCGCGTCGTGCTCTTTGCAGAACTGCTTGGCGGCGTCGGATTGCAACTGCAGACAGTTAATTTGCTTGTCGCTGAGGTCGATAACATGCTTGAGGTCGGCTTTTTGCTGCGCGGCTTGATCTTGCACCTGCGCGGCCTCAACCTGTTGCCGGTTCAGCGAATTCTGGTACGAAATCCGCTCCAAAAAGTGCACCGTAACTGCCGGCACCGCCGCAATCACCAGAGCGATGCCAACCACAGGCCAACTCAGTTTGCGCCGCACCAGCGACGGCAACGAGCTGTGGATTTTGACATGTTGGTCGGTGAGTCTTCTGCGTTCGGCCATATCGTACTTTTATAATACGCCGCTTGCGCTTGTTTGCAGACATCTATTTTTTGTTGTAAAATATAACCAATGCGCGCGCAACGTTACGCCACCACCAATTACCTCTCCCAGCGCCAGGCGCCAAAGCCCAAGCGACATTTTTTGCGAAAGTTTGCAACCTTTGCGGTGCTTTTGGCTTTGCTTGGCGGCGGTGGCTGGGCGGTATATCAACACAACCTCAACAAAAAATCACAGGCCGCGGCCACACAAGCGGCGGCAGTCAACCACTGCGCCGGTGTGAGCGGTCAGCTTCTGCTCATTAGCATCAGCGAACGGCACTTGTGGGCTTGCGACAGCGGCAAACAAGTGTACGATTCACCCGTAGTCACCGGCATGCAACGGCTCGAAGCCGACCTCACCCCGCTTGGCACTTACCACATTTACGCCAAACAAACCAACCAAACGCTCACAGGCAGCGACAGCACCGGCACCTGGAACGACTTTGCGTACTACTGGGAACCGTTTTTGAGCAACCAGTACGGCGTGTACGGCTTTCATGACGCCACCTGGCGCAAAACGAGCGAGTTCGGCAACATCGATCCGAACTCCATGAACGGCTCGCACGGCTGCGTGGAGCTGCCGCTGGGCGCCGCCAAATGGATATACGACTGGTCGGTTGTGGGTACCGCCGTCACGGTGGTCGCCTAAGACCTAACGAAAAACCCGCACAAAACTGTACGCCGCAAAACTGAGCAAAATGGTGGCCGTAATCCGTTGAAGCAGCCTGGCTGGAATCCGGCGCACCACGCGCCTGCCGGCCACAATCGCAAAAGCCGTCACCGCCCAAAGCCCAAGCGTCGCACCCAGACCCACGCTCAAGGCATTTTGGTAATGCGCCGCGTAGTTAGCGGTGGTGATCTGCGTAATGTCGCCCCACTCCCCAACAAAAACAACAGCAAACGACGTGCCAAACACTTTCCAAAAACGATGGCTTTTGGGCACTGGGTGCGTCTCTTCTTCCTCAACGCCATGCTTGCCAAAAAGCAACAGCAGGCCGCCCGCCAAAAATAGCAACGCCACAATAATCTCTACGACATTGTGCGGCAGGAGTGTGAGCGCCTTACCGGCCGTAATCGCCAAGACCACGTGCACCAAAAACGCCGCAGCTGCGCCCAGCCACACATACCAGCCGCGATATTTCGTGCCCAAAACCAACGATGCGAACAGCGACTTGTCCGGCAGCTCGGCAATAAAAATCACGCCAAAAACCAGGGTGATAATTCCAATATCCATCTGCTTAGTATAGCGCCTGCTCTCTTTTGAAACCATCTTTTCGCCTGCCCCAAAAAAGCGTATGATGGGAGCAGACAGGGGAATTTATGCCTACAATCCGCACCGATTCTTTCAAGTATTTCGTCTGGCTACTTTTGGGTGTAGTGCTCATACTGGCAATTACGGCGTGGGGGCAAGGTTTCCATTGGCAATGGCGCATGTTGACACCGTACATTTTGTTTCCGTTTTTTGGTTTGGTGGCGTTTAGCACCATGTGGTCGCAATATGTGGTTGGCGCGCTCCACAAGGCTACCGGCGTTTCCACGCAGCTGAGCCACTTTTGGCAGACCACCGGGTTTATTGTGTTGGTTGCCATCGTATTCCATCCAAGTATTTTAATTGTGCAACTCTGGCGCGATGGGTTTGGCCTGCCGCCGGAAAGCTACTTGCAACACTACGTCGCACCAAGTTTGCGCTGGGTGGCGCTCCTGGGCACGGTGAGCCTGTTTGTCTTTTTGGCCTACGAATTCCGGCGCAAGTTTGGTGGCAAAAAATGGTGGCGCTACATGGATTACGTTGTGGATGCGGCGGTCGTTGCCGTGTATTATCACGCCTCGCGGCTCGGCGTGCAGACCGAGTCCGGCTGGTACCAAAAACTGTGGTATTTTTACGGCATCACCCTTGGTGCGGCACTGGTATATAGTTATTACAGGAGGTTCCATGACCGAACAGCAACCAAATAAAGGAGGAAGTATGAACAAGAAAGTCCTTGCCGGGGTCGTCGTAGTATTGCTCGTCGCAGCTGTGGCGTTCGTAATGTTTAAGGGTTCGAAAAACAACGATAAATCGGCCACTACAAACACTGGCGGCTCATCGAACTCGGCCGCTTCAACAAATGCGAGCGGAAGTCTTACGAGCGACAGCATGACGCCCAGCTTTACGCTAACCGCCAACGACAGCAGCGCCGACCACGAAGCTATCACCGTGAAAAAAGGCGCGCAGGTAAGTCTAACCTTTGTGGTTGAAAAAAGCGGCGTGTACCATGGCGGCCTCCAGTTTAAAAGCACCGATCCGGCACTCGACAGCGGCCCCATCGCCCCTGGTGACTCCAAAACGATCACCTTCTCCGCCGACAAAACGTTTAGCTTCACACCGTACTGGTACGCCAGCGGCGTCAAAAAAGACTACGTCATCACCGTCAACGTTAACTAGGTGAACTATGTGCGGAATTGTAGCGTTTAGTAGCAAGCACGAACCAGCGCTTGAGCCGTTGCTTGGCGGCTTGCGGCGGCTCGAGTACCGGGGTTATGATTCGGCCGGCGTGGCACTCCTGGGCGCTGATTCGATATACGTGCAAAAAGCGGTGGGCAAAATCCACGAGCTCGAGGCAGTAATTGCCGAGCATCCGGCGCCGTTTACGACCACCGTGGGCATCGCACACACTCGCTGGGCGACGCACGGCGCGGCCACCAAGCGGAACGCACACCCACACCAAGACGCAAGCGGCAAAATCTGGGTCACACACAACGGCATCATCGAAAACTACGAGCTGCTCAAAGAAAAACTGGAGGCCGATGGCATGGTTTTTAGCAGCGAGACCGACACGGAAGTTATCGCCAAGCTGATTGGCGCGTTTTACGAAGGCGACTTGCGCGAAGCTGTGCTGCAAGCCGCCAAATTGTTGGTTGGCGCGTTCTCCATCTGTGTGGTGTGCGCCGACGAACCCGGCCGTCTGATCGGCGTCAAGGTTGCAAGTCCACTCGTAGCCGGCATTGGGCGCGACGAAATTATCATCGCCTCCGACGTTTCGGCCATCATCGAACGCACCAAAAAAGTCATTTATCTTGAAGACGGCGAACTCATCGACGTGCGCGGCAACGACTACGAAATCGTCAGCCTCGACAACAAGCCAACCGTCAAAACCATCGCCACCATCGACTGGGATTTTGAAACCGCCACCAAGGGCGGCTACGAACACTTCTTGCTCAAAGAAATCATGGAACAACCGCGCGTAATCGAAGATTCCATCCGGGGACGGCTCATCGAAAGCGCGGGCGACTTCCGGTTCGGCGGCCTTATCGACATCGAAAAACGCTTGCGCCACGTGCGCAATGTCGTGCTGCTTGGTGTGGGCACCTCGTACTATGCCGCAAAGTTGGGTGAACTGTATTTTAACGCCGTGGCCGGCGTGCCCGCAGTGGCCGCTATGTCGCCCGAATACCGCTACACCAAAAACGTCATCGACAAACACACGTGGCTCATTGCAGTGTCACAATCTGGCGAAACCGCCGACACCATCGCCGCCATCGAGGAAGCCAAGCGTCACGGCGCACTCGTGACCGGTGTAGTGAACGTCGTCGGCTCAACTATCGCCCGCATGACCGATGGTGGCGTTTACAACCACATTGGCCCGGAAATTTCGGTGGCTTCCACCAAAGCGTTCACTTCGCAAAGCTTGTTGCTTCTCATGCACGCCTGCTTGCTGGGCCGCCGCAACGACCTCGACTACAGCGAAGCCGCTGAGCTCATCAAAGCCATCAAACGCCTGCCGCGCACCATCCAAAAAGTCCTCGACGAACGCGCGCAGATCGAAGCAGTCGCCAAGCAGTTGGCGCATTGCCGCAACTTACTATACATCGGCCGGCAATACAACTACCCGATCGCGCTCGAAGGCGCACTTAAAATTAAAGAGATCGCCTACGTACATGCCGAGGGCCTCAGCGCGGGCGAACTCAAGCACGGCTTCATTGCGCTGGTTGATGAACACCTGCCAACCATTGCCTTGGCCACCGAAGATAGCGTTACCGACAAAATGCTTGCCAACATCGCCGAAGTGCGTTCGCGTGGCGGTAAAGTCTTTACCTTTGCAAACAAAAGCCGTGGCGACAAAGACGCCGTCATACTGCCGAGCGTTGGCAGCGACCTATTGCAGCCGCTCGTCAACAACGTTGCCTTGCAACTCCTCGCCTATTACGTTGCCAAGCAAAAAGACGTCGACATCGACCAGCCACGCAACCTCGCCAAAAGCGTTACCGTAGAATAGCAAAAGCCCCGACGTCTCGGGGCTTTATAACTGACTGCTTTAGAACAACGTATAAAATCTGTCGATTTAATTGCTCAAAACTCTGTCGATGCGCAGGATTTTTTTGTCCTTTGTGGGGGACAATTCAAATGATAATCCACTTTTGGTGAAAATACTCATCGGCTTTTCGTCCTTTTTGTTAGTTTTTAATGTGTTTGTTTTGTGATCACAACACTGCTTATTATAAACAACTTATGCTTATTTGTCAATGCTCTGAACATGTCACTAGGCTTAATATAGCAGACCAAAATAAGCATATGCAACAAATTCGCGCGTATTTAATATTTCGCCGCTAACAATGCGAACCAGGTCGCCAACGCATACAGACGAGAACTACAATTTACCCTGTTTACGTAAAACCATCGAGCCAAGGACTTCACGTGGCGCCCAAAGTGCCATTGAGCGCGTCCATATCTGGGCTGAACTTCTGTCAAAATTGCGCGGAAGTCCGTCGGGAATAACCGAGCGCATGCCGAGACGATCCGCTTGCATGCCAATGCGTCCAATGTGATATGCCTGGCCAACTTGCATGGGGCGGCCGAGGTTGTTTTCATCCATAAAATTCATGGCCTCCAGAAGCGTACCCCAGGATCCGCCCATTGTTTGCAACTACTCTAACAATTCAAAAGACTTTAAGATAGGTGTAGCTTCCCTAACCTCACGGGTGTTAAAGAACGCCTCTGTATTGTTTTGATCATCATCTTTACCAGTCACACTATTACTAATATATCCGACCTTAGTATTTGATATTTGGTCGCTAAGAAAAATGGGGCCGAGCAGAGAACCCGTTCCGTGCACACTCCTTCCTCCTTCAATATCAATGTAGTATAAGGTTTTGCCTCCCCTTTCAAGCGAGTCAGTGAAGCTACCTTTGTCGAAGTAAATTTGTTTTTCATTACTACTCGAGGCTAGTTTCTCAACCGACAACACATTGAGCGTCTGGCAAGTTCTAGTTGTTCGCGCATTCGCCCGATCATCCCAACAATCACCGCCCTTACCGCCAAGATTAGGGCTAAAAGAAACTTGCGTGTCGTTTGGCGAAGTTATAGTTATAGTACCCTCCTGGTGGCCGCGCCCCAGATCGTCCATATTAACAACGAGCTTCCAGGTTTCAGGATATTCAAACTTGAATCCGTATTCGTCGTTAACATATTGTTTCATAATAACTGGGGGTGACTTTTCTGTAGTTTTACTGCCGATTGATATACTTGTTTTCTGCTTGGCCTGCCATACATACCAGCCGATAAATCCAATGATTATCACAACGATAAGGAAGAGTAACCCCTCGAGTAAACTAAAGCCTTTTTCACTGTCTTTTTTCATATTGCCCTAAGCTTATGCTGACGTGCTTCGATTTGCAACACGGAAATAAAAAAGGCTGTACCGGCCTTTAGAGTAACTAAAGCCTATTTTCTGGAAGAAGTGAAAATTGACATGAGACCCAAGAATAGATAAATACATCCTGCAGCGATCAGTATAAACACGAAAGAAACGAGAAGGTTCGAGTCCTCAAGCTGCGCCCTATTGTTGATGTATAAATACAGCTTATAGAGGCAAAGACTCAGCACTCCGCCCACACATGCCGTCATCAACCTTTTGTTGGCGAAAATTTTGGCTGCTCGCATACCTTAACTATATCAGACTAAACAAAAGACCTCAGATTTCTCTGAAGCCGTAAGGTTGCATTTGGTTGCGGGGGCAGGACTCGAACCTGCGACCTCGTGGTTATGAGCCACGCGAGCTGCCGCTGCTCCACCCCGCGATATCTTTTTGCTTGATTAACTATAGCAAACAGAGGTGATTGTGTCAATCCCCTGGCATTTACTGGACTTGACGGTGCAAAAAGAAGTTCATCCAGGCCTGGAAATTGCGTTGGTAAGCTGGTTGGTGACTCACGGTGGCCGCCTTGGTTTGCTGTTCAAGCGACGGGATGTTTTGCGTGTGCGCGAGGGCCACGTTGGTTGGCACGATGAGCATTTTTTCGCCCGATGCCGCGAGGCCGAATTCCTGACGCGCCGTAATATCGAGATATTGGTTGGTGTTGAAATACTGGTTTTGCAGGCGCAAATTGTTGTCTTCGAGCTGGCTCAGCTTGTTCTGTTGTTGCAGTTGCGTGATCTGTTTTTGCAGACTATAGTTGGTGTCGATCACCTTAATTCCGCTCCAGCTAATAAGCAAAACCACCACCAAAAATACCACCAGTCCGGCCACTCGCACGTCGCGCAGGTCGCCCGCGTACTCGTACATCATTTTTTGATATTGTTTGATTTTTTCTTGCACCGTTTCTATTGTATAACTTGCTCCACAAATCTGCTATACTCAGCGGTGTTACAACACTGTAGTACGGGGGCGTAGCTCAGTGGTTAGAGCAGTCGGCTCATAACCGATTGGTCAGTGGTTCAAGTCCACTCGCCCCCACCATATTTTTACCGTCCGATCCGACAGAAACGTCCCGCCGGGACGTTCTGGGTTCAAGTCCACTCGCCCCCACCAATTGCTTTTTTGTTGTTTCGTTGTATTATAGCTTCACAATGTCCGAATTACCGTGCGCGGCTCAGCAGCGAGTAGCCCCTTTTTATACACCTTCGAGGAATCCGGAGTTTCAAAATGTGACCCCCGAAGATGCCCACGCCGCCGCCGAACTCTTTCTAACCTTGTGCGAAGATCAGTTGCTCGCGCATGCCAGCCACATAAAAACCGACATCGAGGAGCCTGGCTATCCTTCTTGCTCGCTTACCCGCGCACGCCAATTTCCAGACGCCAGCCGCGTGCGGGCGCGCATTATCACTCGTGAACAAAAGTTGCCAGACAACCACCCCGCCAAATACCTGGGTTTGCAAGATGCATTGTGTGGCATTTACATGAATTCGCAAATCGGTGAAGGCCCAACGCTTGAGGTCAGAAACGCCGACTTTATGTACGACGAAGTTACCGATACAATTCAAAAAAGAGTACGGTGCGCGTCGGATATCGCCAAGCACTTTTGGCATCTCATGGAACAGGCCGAGGCTTCGGCCGTGCCAGGCGAGACCGCTACAGCCGTGGAGGCGGCAATCGACCAGGAAATTGATATCATTTTCGAGAGCCGCCGACTGGAGCGCGCGCTTGGCATTGGCTCGGTTGTGGTAGGCACCGCCGAAGTTACAGAATTAAAAATCCTGGTCGAAAGCCTCAACCTGGCTGCTTGAGCCGGTACCGTTAGCTAGGTTAGTTGGCGTCCCGACGAAGGAACAACACCCAAGCCACCAGCCAGCCGAACACGAGATATGCAAGACCCACCAGCGCGGCGTGGCCGTACGAAATCATGCCCCGTTCGGGATGTTGGAGCACTGCACTAAGCGCTGAAAACGGCAAGTATACAACCTTGTCTTTCAGGAGTAAACCCAGCAACGTCTCGACAGTGCTTGGCACCACGAACAAGCCCACAATTGCCGCTACCTGGTTGCGCATCAGGCCCACAAATAGCAAGCCGATCATGCCATACGCCCAGCCAAAGAACAGCGCGCGCCAAGCCACATCCCAGTAAGGAATGGTTTGCGGCGCCAGCACCGCGCCTTTTACATGAATGCCGAGGCTCGTAGCCAGCGGCGAAAACACACCCATCACCACCGTAAAGAGCAGTGCGAACACGCTCACCACAAAAATCTTGGAAACCAATACTTTGCTGCGGCTGTTAGTGCTCGTAAGAGTGTACATGATGGTGTTGTAGCGATATTCGTTGGCAAACAGCAAGATGGCGATAAGAGCCGCAAAGATAGACACCGCACTCACGGCGCTGGTCGCCTCACTCGCCAACTTGAGCGGATTGTGCAGGCTCGTCGCGGCAGCCTTAAAGCCTTCTACCCAGAACGAAAAGAAAGCGTTGATAAGTAGTGCGAAACCACAGATAAAATATGTGGTGCGCGTGGTCAGCAGCTTGCGGAATTCGGATTTGATTGCCGGCATCATGATTTGGCTCCTTTCTCGGCGTGGGCTTGGTATTCCTCGCTGCCTTCAGTAAGCTCGAGAAATGCTTCTTCGAGCGAGGCGGCGTGATTGGCCAATTCCAAAACCGGCAAGCCAGCGCCAAAGGCTAGTTTGCCGATCTCGTCGGTTTTCACACCGAGCACTTTAAAGCCACCGTCGGATTTTTCGTAGCTAAAGGCATGTTTTTTAAACAGGTCTTCGAGCTGGCCCAGCTTGTCGGTGCGCACAAAGACGCTGGAGGATTTGCTGCCCGCCAGAATTTCGGAAACTGATGAGCTGGCGATCAATTTACCCTTGCCGATCACAATCAAGTTGTCGGCCATTTGCGACATCTCGCTCAGCAGGTGGCTCGAGACAAACACAGCGTTGCCCTTATCGGCGTAATCCTTCAAAAACTGGCGCAGCCAAGCGATACCCTCGGGGTCAAGACCATTGGCTGGTTCGTCCAAAATAAGGTATTTTGGTTGGCCGAGCAGGGCAGCGGCGATCCCAAGGCGCTGGCTCATGCCCAAACTGAATTTGCCCGGACGTTTTTTGGCGACATCTTTGAGGCCTACAATGTCGAGCGCTTCGTCGACGCGCGAGTCCGGCACCCCGCCCGCTGCCGCCAAAATGCGCAGATGGTTGCGCGCCGTGCGTGTTGGATGGAACGCCTTTGCCTCCAGCAAAATGCCGACCATATGCGATGGCCGCGTGTATTCGTGCAACTTTTTGCCGTCGAATGTCGTGCTGCCGGCGCCATTGTCGAGGCCGAGCATCAGGCGCATGGTGGTGGACTTACCGGCACCGTTTGGCCCAAGGAACCCCGTGACTTTTCCCGTTTCGACCGTAAACGATATGTCGTCAACGGCCACTTTCTTCTTGTATGCTTTCCGCAAGTTGTTCGCTTCAATCATGGACAAGTAATTCCTTTACTTGTTAAGCATAGCATTCTGTGGTGAAAAACCGCTAGCTTAATTCAAGTAATTGTAACAACGCTTCCGCGGATTCGGCCTGCATGAGTTGCTCACGCAATTCTTTGGCGCCGTCAAAGTCGCTAATATACACCTTGCAAAATTTGTTGAGCGTGTTGATGCGGCGCTCGCCTTTGGTCCAGGTTTCGGTAAAACGAGTCACATGTTTACGGTAGAGTTCGACGCGCTGTTCTTTGACATAGTCCGGCCACGGACTCTCTTTAGCGAACACAAAGGGGTCTTGAAACACGCCACGGCCAATCATGATGCCGTCAAGTTTGTATTGTCGGGCCAAGCGCTCGCCTTGCTCGCGTGTGAGCACGTCGCCGTTGCCGACAATAAGTGTCTTAGCACCGACGCGGTCGCGCAAAGCCCGTGCCTCGCCAATCAAATTCCAGTGCGCCGGCACTTTACTCATTTCCTTGCGCGTGCGGCCGTGCACAGTGAGCATTTGCAGCTTTTGCTGGAGTAAAAACGAGATCCAGGTCATGTCAACTTCGTTAAAACCAACGCGGGTTTTGACGCTGAGCGGCAGGCGGCCAGCAAGGCCGTCTTTGGTGGCGTCGATAATTTCTTTGGCCAGCGGCCGATTTTTGATGAGGGCGCTGCAGGCGCCGTTTTGCACTTCGCTTTTGGCCGGGCAACCCATGTTGAGGTCAACGCCAACAAAGTTTACGCCCTCGGGCAAGCCGAGCTCGCGGGCGAGTGCCCCGCTTGCAATTTGGTCAGCTACGGCTTTGAAATTTTTGGGCTGCAAGCCCCAAAGTTGCGCCACCAGCCGTGTCTCATTCGCGGCAAAACGTAGCTTGTTAAGCAATTTTGCGCGGCCGGGGCTTTGCAAGCCGTCCACATTGACAAACTCCGTAAAAAACAGGTCGGGCGCGGCGCATTCGGCTGTCATTTGACGAAACACCGTATCTGTAACGTCGTCCATCGGTGCCAACACAAAAAAAGGCCGGGGCAATTTTGTTAATACATCCATCTTTACTTAATATTATACAATATTTTATAATGAGCGCCTATGCCTCGACCCGTGCACGAACTCGCCCCGCAGACTGGCCGCCGCGCTTGGTTGCTTTCTACCGCATATGGCTACGGCTTTTTTCGCGGAGCCAGCGCGCTTGCCGAAAGTTTACCTGCCGACGCCACGGTCGCCGACCTTGGTGCTGGCGCATCGAGTCTCGGAAGCTTTATCGCCAAAAAACGGCCTGACGCACAGGTAGTGCACGCCGACCTGGAGTTTGGGCACAGAGCCTTCAATCGGCACGTAAAGCATAAAAACTTACCAAACCTGCATTTTGTACAGGCCGACGTCCTGCACATGCCATTTCGTCCGCATTCTTTTGACCGCGTTTTTTCAAGCGCTCTCCTGCCTCATATCATTATGACTTCCCGCGAAACAGGTTTGCTGGCCGTGCACGCCATGGCTTCGCTCTTAAAAGAGGACGGCATGATGGAAGCTGCTGGTTTTGCAAACCTCCCCAGGTACAACGCTATTTCCATAACCGGCGCAGAGTATGCCGGTAATCCCCATGAGGTCGCTACCGAAGTTGTCGACTTTTTGCAGCTGCCGCCCTTTTTAGAAAAAGCGCAGCGAAAAAAGAACATGGGGGACTTTTAGAACAGGCTGGTTTGTGAGCGTTTGGCAGCACGCTTTTTGCGGCGTCTTTCGAGTATAGCGATGTTGGGGTCGGTAGCGCGCGGCAAAATTTCTAACGAAATTCGGCAAACCATTTGGATGCGTAAAATCACCCGTACCAATCATGTTGATGCCCTTCTTTTTGCCCCAAAAATATAAACCTTCGATGGTGCAGTTTTTGCTGGTCGCCCGCGAGTAGTGCGAGTGCACATGCAAATCCACAATCAGCTCGCGTGCTGCCATCACATTTACCTCCGGCTTTTCGGAAACAAATACCGTACGGCCGCAAACAGCATGGCTGTAATTTGCAGGATGGTCGCCGTAACTAAAAGCTTAAAACTCCAGTCTTCCAGGTGGAAACCGTGGTATTGCACGGCTTGCCAGTAAGTAAACACGAAAATCGTGGCCGTTTCGATTGCCAAAAACCCGAACAACAACATGAGCGTCAGGTGCTTGAGCGCAATGTCTTGCTCGGCATTGTCGTTTTTGATCTTTTGTTCACGCGCAATCTCTTGTTCGATGTCGATTTTTTGGCGTACCTTTGCCGGTGTTACCGCCGTGCGGCTTTGTACACGGTCGAGCACATCGAAATAGCGTTGGACATCGGCGTGCATTCGGACTGGAGCTGGTTTGCGTGCTGCCATTCTAACCACCCACCAATCCGAGGTTGGTGAGCCGAACGCTCATGGCAACCACTGACACGCTAAAGATACGGGCACATTCTTGGATACTGTGCGTCGCTTCCCAGGCACGTCGCACCAGATCAGCAGGCATAATCAGACTCGCCGCAAAGTTGTTTGCTTCGATTTCGAGTTGCTTGGTTTTGTTATCATCATTACGGTACAGAATTTTGGCACCGTCGAGCGCATCCTCGCCATCAACAATAGCGTGTTCGCCCTTCAAAATGTCTTGGTGTAAAAAGTAGTGGCCGATTTCGTGCGCGACCGTAAAGTGCTGCCGCTGCAACGGCTTGGTGTTGTTGACCAGAATATTGAACTTGCCGTCTTTGTACAGAATAGCGCCCGAAACTTCATCGTCGTCCAGCGAAGTAAAGTACACGCGCAGGTCCTTGTGCTCCGCCGTGACGTTTTCGTACGGAAACGGTGCGAGGTTTTTGGGATTGAATTTGAGTGCGTATTCTTCGGCCAGCGCCCTGACGTGTGTGAGTTTCATGTGTTTTTAATTGTAGTCAGGAGTGGCCCCAGAAGCAACCCGCACCCCTATTCCCAGCGGAAAACACGGAAAGCAATGATGTAAATCACCACTACCCACACGGCCATGATGCCAAGCTGGGCGCCGAGGTCAATAAGGTGCTTGCCCTCAGTCACCATGAGCCGAGCGCCGTCAATAACCGGGGACAGCGGCAGATAGCCCGAAATATTTTGCAACCATTCCGGCATTAGAAAGCGCGGAAAAAACGTGCCCGAAAGGAACATCATCGGAAATGTAATGATGTTGCCGAGCGGCGCAGCCTGGCGTTCATTCTTTGCCCAACCACCGAGCGCCAGCCCGATCCCCAAGATCAAAATAATGCTAAACACCAGGAATGCCGCGATCTCCAAAAAGTTGCCAACCACATGCAGGTGAAAAAACTTCATTGCCACCACGAACATAACTCCCAGCGAAAGCAACCCAATAATTGCCTGCGAAATCATGGTCGAAAGGAAATACTGCCAAACCCGAAGCGGCGTGGTGTGAAACCGGCGTAAAATACCTTGCTTTTTGAGTTCTGGAAAGACGTTCATCGGACCAAAAATCCCCAACCCCAAGATCGAGAAGCCCAACAACCCGGCAAAAGTGTAGTCAAACTGGGTGAGGGCCTTGTCGGCCGTCGGCTTGCCCACCACCGTGAACGGCAATTCGGTGGTGACGAACTTGGCATTGAGGCCCTTGAACTGTTCCTGCAAAGCCGAGACAAGTGTTGTGCCAGCGGTTTGGTTATTTTGGGTGTAGAACACCTGCACCTCGCCCGACGGGTATTTTTGCCCGTCTTGCCGGGCACCAAAATCGGCAGGCAATACCAGCGTGGCGTCAAGTTGGCTTTTGTTCATTTTGTCTTTAGCCGCCTCGAGTGTAGTGATGTCTTTGTGCACTTTAAACACTTTGCTGCTGTTTGTGTCTTTCACAAAATCTTGCGAGAACTGGCTTTTTGATTGGTTTAAAATTGCCACATTAAACGACACGTTTTTCGTGCCATTGCCCGAAATGCCGCCAAAGACAAACAGGAAAATAACAGGGAACAAAATCCCAAAAAACAGCGCCAGGCGGTCGCGAAAAAAGCGGCGCGTGTTTAGTTTTGTAAAGACGTAGACGGTAAATAGTTTTCGTTTCATAATTAACCTCTCAACCCCTTGCCGGTCATGTCGATAAAGACGTCTTCTAGGTCGGCTTGCTCCACGTGCTGCTCTTTTTTGAAGCCGCGGGCCAGCAAATCTTTAATGAGTTTCTTGGGCGTGTCGAGTGCAATAATGTTGCCGTTGTCCATGATGGCTACGCGGTCGCACAACACTTCTGCTTCGTCCATGTAGTGCGTTGTTAATATCACACTAATACCTTTGTCGCGGACATGTTCGACCAAATCCCACAAATTGCGGCGCGCCTGAGGGTCAAGCCCGGTGGTCGGTTCATCCATGAAGAATATTTTGGGGCTGTGCACCAGCGCCGCGGCAATACTAAAGCGCTGTTTTTGGCCACCCGACAACGTTTCGACGTAACTGTTGGCTTTCTCGCCCAAGTTTACGTCATCCAAAAATTCTTTGATGTTCACCTTTTCGCCATATGCCGCCGCGAAGAGTTCGATAAGTTCGGACAACTTGGTTTTGTCTTGAAAAGCCGGCGTCTGTGGCTGCACGCCGATCATGCCGCGGATTTTGTAGGGGTTGCCGGCCACGTCTACGCCGTCGATAGTGGCGATACCGCCGTCGATCGGGCGAAGCGCCTCGATCATTTCAAGCGTCGTGGTTTTACCGGCGCCGTTTGGCCCCAGGATTCCAAAAATTTCCCCTTTCTTAACTTCGAAACTTATGCCGTTCACGACTTTTTTGCCGTTGTAGGACTTTTGCAAATTATTGACTTTTAATATTGCTTCCATGTGTTTACTGTAACAAACGCTTAACACGTTAATCAAATAAAAACACCCGCACACTGCTGGTACGGGTGTCGAAAAACAAATGGAAATTATTTGCGCTTCAGAGTCACGAAACCGTTGCGTTCGCTTTCAATAACTTGGAAACCGTCTGGCAAGTCAGCAGCGCTTTCAGGGCGTTCGTCTTTGCTGAAGTAGTAGATCACCTGCTCTTTACCGCCGCGCAAGGTAACCTTCTTCGAGTTCAAGTAGTACTTAACGCCTTTTGAGTTCGTGTGAGTATATCCCATTAGATAATCCCTCTCTTATCATTAGTGATGGTACCCCTACCATACTCTTATCGATTTTTATTTGTCAACCATTTTATATGCCCGGGAGTTGCGTATAGCCCCCTTTCTGTATTACACTGACGGGTATACATAAGCATTATTAAGAAGGTGAGACATGAACTTTACAAATCGTGATTCTAGCACGCAACCCTCTCAGCCAGCACGAAACCAAGGAAGCACAGGCCCGAACATTGCTGGTCCGATCAACAACGCATTGAAATCCGGCCGCAAAAAAGGCCGCGATTGGATGAAGGGCGGCTTCGCCATTATGCTGGTTTCGCTCACCATAATTGTACTCGGCATTGTATACCTGTTGCACATTGCTAACCCCAACAGCGGCAAGTATGTAAAGGCCGACAAACTGCAAGCCGTATTCTTGCAGAATGGCCAAGTGTACTTTGGCCACATTAAGGGATTCGGCCAAAAATACCTGGACTTGCAGGGCATTTACTACCTCAACAACAGTAATTCGTCATCAAGCAGCAGTAGCAAAACCACAGACAACAACGTTTCGCTCGTAAAGCTCGGCTGTGAGCTGCACGGCCCTTACGATGAAATGGTAATCAATACCGACCAAGTCACTTTCTGGGAGAACTTACGTGGCGACGGCCAGGTAGCGCAGGCGGTTGCCAAGTACATCAAGGACAATCCGAAAGGTCAGGTCTGTAGCCAAAACCAATCGCAATCAACCACCCAATCAACCGGCAATACCCAAAACACCACTTCACCAAGCAGCACCAACAAGCAATAAACCCAATACGCCCCTCTCAACCAGGGGCGTATTTATAGGTGCCGTTTGCTCCAGTAACCAACAAATATCCGCAGCAAGGTGAGTACGAGCAAAATAACGCTCAGTACGAGTGACCAGCCGGCCAGATCTGGCGACCACGAAGCCGACACAAAGCTAAACTTGTACATGCTGTCGGGAATGACGTGTTCTTTGGCGCCATACCGTGAAACATAGTCTTCGATGCAGGGCACGCGGTTGCGGCCCGAAAAATCAGTGGGATTTTGTTGCTGACAGTAGGCTTGAGCGGCCGGATATAGTGCGGCATTGGTGCTTGCTACGCGTTGCTGTTCGGCCTGTTGCAGCCGCGCGTAGGTGTATTTGAGCTGGATGGGCGGATAGACCGCGGTGGTACCGTCGGTGAGGTTAGTATTCATATGCACCTGCACGTACGAACGCAATTTTTGCAGCGCCGTTTCGACGCCAGTGCCGGTTTTGTCCGCCTGGTACACGTCGTTCCGCAAGTGGACCATCTGCAAATTGTTGGCACGCAAGCTAAACACGCACACGCCCATGCTCACTACAAACAACACAAAAAGTTGCCATATCTTAACCCGACGGATGCGTGTCCAAAGGTGATGCAAGTGTCGCTTGTCCATGCTTATGTCCATTTTACGCGTTTTCTGAAGTCCCGTATAGGTGTGCTAGACTACAGATATGCACATCTTCTTTTCCGGCATTGGTGGCACCGCGATTGGGCCGCTGGCCCTCATCGCCAAACAGGCTGGCTTTACGGTTTCCGGTTCCGACAAACAAGATTCGCAATATATTGCCTACCTGCGGGCGCACGGAATTACTGACATCCACATCGGCCAGACCACCGAAAACATCGCTGCCGTACATGCGCGCCAGCCGATTGATTGGTTTGTGTATTCTTCGGCGGTGGCCATGGAAAACCCACACGCGCCGGAGCTGTTGTTTTGCCGCGAGCAAGATATCAAAATGAGCAAACGCGATGAGCTACTCAACCTGATTTTGCAGGAAAAAAAGCTGAAGCTGATCGCCGTGGCCGGCACGCACGGCAAAAGCACCACGACTGCTATGGCTATTTGGTTGTTCAAGCAAATTGGCGTGCCGGTTAGCTATTCGGTAGGCGCCAAACTTTCGTACGGGGACATGGGCCACTACGAGGCCGGCTCGGAATATTTTGTGTACGAGGCCGATGAATTCGACCGCAATTTTCTGGCATTTGAGCCACACACCAGTATTATTACCGGTGTTACCTGGGATCATCACGAGATTTTCCCTACCCGTGAAGATTATCAAGCTGCCTTCCGTGAGTTTATTGGCCAGAGCCAGCATACCGTTTTATGGCAAGAGGATTTTGCTTACTTGGGACTTGCGACGGCGCCACAATTGGCTGTGCAAAAATCCGACGACCCCCGCGTTACTACCATCGAACTCAAAGGTTTGTATAACCGGCTCGATGCTTGGCTCGTCATTGCTGCCGTATATCAGTTAACTGGCGCCAGCTTCGATGAACTTACTAAACACATGCGTGGTTTCCCTGGCCTCCAGCGCCGGATGGAGCAAATTATTCCAAACCTGTACAGTGATTACGCGCACACGCCCGAAAAAATCCGGGGCGCCATGAGCGTGGCGCTCGAAATGGCCGCGGACAAGGGCCAGGACTTGGTGGTCGCGTACGAGCCCCTTACCAACCGCCGGCAGCATTACATGCTTAACGAGTACAAAGATTGTTTCGCAGGCGCCAAAAAAGTGTACTGGATTCCGAGCTACCTAGCCCGCGAAGACCCCAACCAGATGATCCTCACGCCGGCCGAGCTCATTACACACCTGGACGACTCAAGCTTTGCTGTCGCAAGCGAACGCGGGCAAGGACTCAAAAAAGCCATCCAAAAACATCTAGACGGCGGCGACATGGTGGTGTGCATGGCTGGCGGGGGCGGCGACAGTTTGGACGAATGGGTCCGCAAAGAATTCGCCCACGCTAAAACTTAAAACCACGCGGCGGCAAAAAACACGATCAACAGCGTAATAACAGCCACCCAAAACCAAGGGCTCGTAACGGTAGCTGTAAGCTGTTGGCCAGTTGATTTTGCCATGGCCTTAGTGGACGGCTTGACAGTTTGCAAGTGCGGCGGCAAAGCATTTGGGATGTATGATTGCTGCGCTGTCGGGGCGGACAATGACGACTGCATGCCCGCTGCCCCGGATGCCGGGGCGCCACCCAAAAAACCTGCCGGACCGGCAGCTTGCTGCTGCGGCGCAGTGCTGTCTGCCATTCTGTCTTGCAAGTGTTCGCGACGTTGCTCATTTTTGAAGGCTTCACCGTAATCAAAGCTTGTTGGTTTTTCAACTGCCTTGCCCGTTTGCTTGTTTACCTCAACGGTCAGCCACTGCGGGCGAACGAGTTCGTTTTCGGGCGCGCCTTCCATGGCTTGCTGGCGCAAGTTTTCTTCGTATTGCTCTTGGGCGAGACGGGCTTTTTCGGCGGCTTTCCGGCTGTCGGCGGCCGTGGCTTCGGGCATTGCAGCTGTGGCTACTGGTGCGGCTTCACCCATAGGACGAAAACGGTTTGGCATGGCTTGTTGTGGCGCGCTAGCGCGCTGTTCGACTTGGTTTAACCGCTGTTGCAGCAAGGCATTTTGCTGCGAAACTTCGGCCATGGTTTGCTCTTGTTTGCGGAAGGTGGCTTGGTTTTCGCGACGGTCACTTTTGATCATGTTGCGGTTTCTGAACGTCCGCACCAACGCCCAGCCAGCTACAAGGCCGGTGATGGCGTCGCCCCGGCGGCGGGCGAATTCGGCTCGCTGGAGCTTGTTGTTTATCATGAGCATTTCAGCGGCGGGCAGAGTGTTAGCGAGTGATTCTACGAAGCCACGCGGACGCTCGGCGGCGCTTGCCATACTGATGGGTTCGGGCTCCGGCGAAGCAGCCGGCATCTCTCCCGAGCCGCCAAACGGAGGCATGGGCGGAAGGTTATTCCCACCACCTGTGCCGGTCTGGCCTTCGGGAATGGAGCCTTCGGTGGGATGGCTGGATGATTCTATGTTTGGCGCAGGGCGCTGCGGTGGGATAGGCGGTGTAGGAAATTCAGCCTCATTCGTAAACTCCGATTCCCAGGCGGCAAAATCCTCGGCATGGTCCTGGGGGACTTGCTCTATGGCCGGCGGCGCAGTGGCGGCGGCTTCGGCGGCGGGCGAAAACGGTTGCACCTCAGCGGCATGTTCGACTGAGGGGTCGAGCGCATACGGTTCCTGTTCAGTTTTCGGCAAGTTAAGGTTTTGTAAATCATGCAAGTTGGCGTCAACTATTTGACGAAACTGTTCGTCGACTGCCTCTTGACTCAACTCGGCAGGTACTTCGGCGGCCGATGTGGATTCTGCCGGCACGACTTCGGCTTCCTGAGCTTCGGTATGGCGCGGCAAAGGGAGGTCGATGTATTCCGATTCTCCCTCTGTTTGGGGTGCCGGCTGTTTGGGTTGGCTAGGAGGAGCTACGGCTGTGTCGGTGTCGTCTTCTTCTGTGTCGGCTTCGCGCTTTCGCTCGTGTTCGGCGCGCTGGCCCGACTCTTGTTGGCGGCGTTGGTGTTCAGCTGCAAATACGTCCTCGAACCGCGGCTGTTCGGCTTTGGGCGTTTCGGCGTGCGAGCCAAGCCCGTGTAAAGCGCTGGCCGGCAATGCAACGCGGCGCGTGGTCGAGGACGTGTCGGACGAGCTGGATTCGCGCGATTCGTCGTCATCGTACCGGGACGCAGAATTATAGTTTTCCATAGCTACTCGTCCTGTTGTTCGGGCTTATCTTTACTCTTATTATAGCTTGTTTCGGAAAGGTGCCACACTTGTCGGGGCTCCTCGGGGAACGTTGATACGTCAAACAGTATAAACTGTGTTGGCTTAATCTGATAAAGCTTGTACTTATTGGCGCCGCTCAAGATGCTTTCAGCGAGATTACCCATGTTGTAGCGCTCGGCATAGGCTTGCGCCAGCGAACGAATTTCGTCGGGCTCAGCCACCATGCGCGCCGTGCCTTCAAATTGCAGGCCGTGCACAGCGTCGCCATAGCTTTGCGGCAACACGATGGCGCCCGCTACGTGCGAGTTTTGTTCGATCTCTTTGGAATGGCGTGTGTCGGCTTGCGAAATCCAGTAAAGGTTGTGCTCGTTGTCGTGCGCAAAAAACAGCGAAGCACACCACGGTTTGCCGTTGCTGGCTGTGGCCAACTGCATGATGCGCGCGTGGTCGAGGTAACGGATGATAACGGTTTGCGGACTCATCGATTGTCGCCCTTTCCCCTTATGACGCCGCGGCTTTGGCGGCTCTTGAGTTTTTCGACATTGCGCTGCATGACATTTTCAAACGACAAGCCCAGCGTATGCGCCAGCACGGCGATGTACCACACCACGTCGCCTAGTTCTTTGGCGAGCTCGTCGAGGTCTTCTTGCGATACTTTGCCGTCTTTGTAAGCCACGATCTTTTTCCATTTTTCAACGACTTCGCCAGCTTCGCCCGCCACGCCCATCGCCCAAATAGTTTTGGCCATGAGCGGTTCGTATGTGTTGACTGCGGTCGTGAGCGCTTGCTTTTGGTATTCGTCAAATGTCATCGTTTTGCTCCTTCTTTCAGTATACCTGCACCTTGGCGCAGCATGGTAAGTTCGCTATTTGGCTCAAGCCGGACGAGCGTGGAGGGTACTGGTTCGAGCCGCTTGCCCGCGTCCGTGTAAAAATCCACAGCTTCGCCAAAGTATTTTTGCGCTTCCGGCACGGTCGCAGCCGGTGTTTCGGTTGGCTGGTTAGCGCTGCTTGTGAGCAGTGGGCCGGTTTGCTCGAGGAGTGTGCGCAGCGGTTCGCTTGCGGGAATACGTACGGCCAGCGAGCCAAGGCCGCGGTGCAAGTAAAACAACTCGTCGTCGGCCGGTAGCACCACGCTGACTGGATTTGGCCAGAGGTGCGCCACCCGGTTTATCGCCTCGGCCGAAATGCCAAGCTCTGCCAGCTGGCTTGCATTAGCCGCAATCACCGTGCCCGGCTTGTTTTCGCGTTGTTTAACCCGATACAGGCGTGCCACGGCCGGCTTGTTTAAAGCACTGCACACAATGCCATATACCGTGTCGGTAGGCAGCACGCCAACACGCCCTTGTTTAAGGGCACGCACAAGTCGGGCGTCGGTGAGCGTTTTAAAGAGTTGCATAGCTAATAATTGCTCGATGAAGTGGTTGTGTGGGTGTTCTGCTGGAAGTAAATATATATGGCCACGGCCGCAAGTGCTGTTGCAACAACCAAGGTGAGCACAATGGCCGCAACCGGCACTGTGCTAGCCGCACGCGGAGTTTTAGGTTTTTCGGCGGGCTGTGGCTTTGGCGCTGGCTCACCTGGAGCCGGCTTGATGGCTGACGCTGGCGGGTTTGGCGCGTCTTGAGGCGCCGGAACCGGACCGCTTGGCGCAGCAGATACTGGCGGCTGGACATCCGAAATTGGTTGCGAAGGTCTTTGTGGTTGCATGGTCTTTTTGTTAACTCCTTATATTTTATCATGCACCGGGCAAATGGTAGACGTCATTTGTCTTTTGGATGAGATTTTCGCGCTCCAAACCTACAAGTACCGCAGGCAAGCGTTTGTCGGCAATGGCCGCAGCTAACTGCTCTGGTGTGTGTTTGCCCGTGGTAAGCGTGCGGATGACCGCGCCACGAACTTGCCGCAAGGAGCCCTCAAATTTTGACTGTCGCGTGTAGCTTTTGCTTCGCTGGCTCAAATTGCCAACGGTCTGCTTGAGGTGTGTGCCGTAATCCATGAGCGCCCAGTACCATTCGCGCGGATTTTTGTGATCGAGGGTTTCTTGTACGAGCCCGAGTACGGTCTTGTCGTGCACCGCCTCGGCGTGGTTGGCGAAAAAGTGGTGTATGTACACGGTACGGATGTTGGTTTCTACGAACGCCACCGGCTGGTTGTAACTGTAAGCAAGTATGGCACCAGCAGTATTAATGCCGATTCCCGGCAGCCGGTGCAGTCGTTCGACGTGGACGGGGAAAACTCCACCATATTCTTGCATCACCATCTGCGCTGCCTGCCACAAAAACTTCGCTCGGCGGTTGTAACCCAAACCATTCCAGGCCACCAGCACGTCGCTGAGCGGCGCCGCAGCTAGCGCTTGTACCGTGGGAAACAGCGCCAAAAACTGCTCGAACTTTGGCAACACCCGACTCACCTGCGTTTGTTGCAGCATAATTTCTGAAACCATTATTTTATAGGGATCAAACGAGCCGTCAGCTTCAGCCCCTCGCCACGACAAACCATGTCGTCCGTGGCGACGGTAGTAATCCCACACCGTTTCGCGAAAAAACTCCCGTTCTTGCTTGGACAACATCTTTTCACTATACCATCCGCTGTTGGCGCGGGCCGCAAACCGGCACATGTACATAGTGCCACCGGAACGATTCGGTCACTACCAAGCGGGCTAGACTTCACAAGGTTAACTACCTTGCGTAATACCGTACACGTGCGTTACGTCGGTGATTTTGTGCGGCTTGCCGCCCGAGAGACCCACCACATAATCGGCGGTTTCGGCGCGAGTGACCACACTATAAATAGCAGCGCCATTGCCAAGCCAACGCACGGGATACGTCAGGCCGTCTTGTGTTTGCAAAACCGTATCCTTGCTGGTGGCAACATTGTAATTGATAAGCGCGCCTTGGCCGTCGCGCGTATCGACCCACAGGCTTTGTTGGCCGTCGGCGGCGTCGCTGTAAATACGGCTCACAAACGATGCCGGTGCCCCTGCTTTGTTCAGCTGGTTGTTTTGGATCAAATAGTTAAACCAACCCGCCGGCGTTTGCAGCGCTACCGTATTGTAGTCGGCGCGGAATACGCTCCACACTTCTTGGTTGTAGAGGGTTTGGCGACCGGTGCCATCGGGGCGAACCTTTGCAAACAGAGGTGACGCCGAAGGGTCCGTTGCGGCCGTGGCATAATACACCACACCGTTGGCCGTGAGCACGCCATTGAATTGGTTGGCCGTTGCCAACTGCACGCGACTGTTGGCGGCGTAGTCGTACGACAACAGTTTGTAGCGTTGAGGGTTAGCGGCGCTGGCACCAGCCGTGGCTTCGTCGTAAATAAGTCGTTTGTCAATCCAGTCAATAATTTGGATTTGCTCGGCATGGTCGAGGGTTTGCGTTGCGCCCGTGCCAACGTTGACAAGTGTCAGCGTGGTGAGCAAATAGCCATCGTTGTCGCGCATGTTGTCGCGCGTCGAAACCAGCGCCGCCTGGTCGCCCGCCGGACTCACCACCAATGAAATATTTTCGTTTTCGGTACCAGTGCCAGCCAACAACACCTGTTTGTTTTTGCCGTCAACATCCACCTTATACAAATCGTATTTGCCACTTTGCTTCGAGATAAATACATCTTTGCGGTCTGTCACCAGCTGCACGTTGGTGGTGAGCGTGTTGGCGGCCGGTAGGCTGAGCTGCTCGGTACGGTAGCCATCCAAAATAATTGCTACCGGCACGGTTTGCGCCTCGGAATTCTCGACCGTTAAGGTAATTTTGCCGTTTTTGTCAGAGAGCGCCTCGATGCCGTTGCTGGTCGCCTCGACATTTTGCAACGGTTTGCCCGACAAAAAATCGGTGGCGGTGATAGTGTATTGCTCACCCACAGCCCTGAGTGACACATTGCCAAGCGGGTTGCTGCCCCACCCCAGCGTAACCTGTTGCGTTACCGTGGCGAACGCGATGCGTTGCACGGTGAGCGTTTGGTGGCCGAGTTTGAGGTGGCCGAGCTTAGCTACGCCGTTTATGTCGGTGGTCGCCGTTTGCCCGCTCATTTTGACCGTGACATTTTTGAGCGGCAGTTGCGTGGTGCCGTCAAGCGCCACCACCGAAAAGCTACTGCGCACGCCAAAAGCGTTCAAAACCTTGTAGCGAATCACTGGAACGCCCGCCAAGACTCCGATCACTACAAGCAAACCAATGACCGTGCACCATCGCGCCCACTCGTTGTGCCACCAGCTATAGAAAAAGTTTTTGAGCTTTTGGCCAAAGTTTTCGTGACTGGCGACGACCGTCGCTTCGTTGGTACGAGCGTCTTCGGCAGCCAGCAGTTCGTCCCCCTCTTTGCTCACGATATCATCGACCGCTTTGTCGGTTTCAGGGTCGGACATGCCGTCATCGGGTTCTTGTTCGGCTGATTTTGACGGTGTTGGCGTTTCTACTGCTGGGTTGTCTGGCTCGGCAGTGACTGGTGCTGGCAAGGCGGCGGCAGATTTAGCCTTGCCGGTTTTTTTGCTGTGGGCTGCCTCGAAATCTTTGGTCAATTGCCGCAAAACCTCAGCCGGAACCGCTGGCGCGGAATTCGGTTCGGCCGGGGGCAAGGACATATCCTCAGGTGGAGATGCCTGCGGTTTTTCAGGCTTGGGCAACGTATCCATTAGCTATTAGTGTATCAAATTGCCGGGGTTAGAGGCCACCATAGCCGCCGCCATAACCGCGGAAGTTGACGTCGGGCTTGTAGTAGTCGCTCACTTTTATTGGCTGGCCGCCGCCGGCTGGCAAAATAGCCAGCTCGCTGCCGTTTTTGCTGACCAAAAGGTAGTCGTCGGTGTACCAGCCATAGGTGTTGTATTCGCTAAGCGTGGCGACTTGCTTGCCATTTTGGCCGTCTTGGTTGCCGACAAACAAAGTGTTTTTGCCGTCGCGGCTTTCGCTCCAGAATGTCTGTTTGCCTGAAGGCGACAGCAAGTATGTAGGGTACGCACCATAGAAGCTTTGTTGATTCACCTCTGTTGTTTGCTTAAGTTGGCCATCTTCGTACTCGTAAAAAGTAGCCTCGGGCGTCGTGGTGTCTTCGACGTACAGCCCGCCCGCGCCATACGGCCGCACCTGAAGATATGTCGAGTAGGAACCAGACGGGACCGGAAAGCCCTTGATAGTCTTCTTGGCGCTGCCGTCGTCGTGCACACTAAGGAGTGCAGCCTGCTGGCCGCTTGCGCCGCCGGCGTGGTAATACGACGCGCTGATATTCTTTAGGTAGACAATTTCGTCGGACAAAATATACGGCGTGCTGAACTGTTCTCGCAGATAGTCACTGCCGCCCGTGCCGGTTGCCGTGGTTTGGTCGAGCTGGGTGAGTTTTTTGGTTGCGGCATTAAAACTCTTGATCGCTTGCTGGCCGGGCTGCCAAAGCGCGACAGTGGTACGGTCCACGGTGTAAATAAAGGTGTCATTGTTCCAGCCAACCAAGCCAAACGTTACGTCCGCACCCTCGTCCATGGTGGTGAGCGCGTTGTTGCTGGTATCGATCAGGTAAAGCTTTTCAGTGCCGTCGCGTTTGGAGAGTAAGGCCAAATATTTCCAGTCACGCGAAGCCAATAGCACGGTGTTGACTGCGTTTTCTTTGCCAGTGCCCGCAAGCACCGTCTGACGGTTGCTGCCATCGAGCGCGGTCTTGACCACGTCGATTTTACTGCTCAAATTAGACAAGAAAAACAAGCTGCCGCTTGGCGTCAAGGCAAAGTTGTTGACCGCCACCTGTGTGGCCGTGACTTGCACCGTAACAGCAAGCTCAGTAAAGCCGGTGGCCGTAACAGTGGCCGGCAAGGCTGTTTTGTCGGCGGGCAGCACGAGCGTAGCATGGCCGCTTTTATCGGTCTTGGCGTCGGTGTCGAGCGCCTTTACCACGGCGTTTTCAACCGGCTTGCCGCTCATTTTGTTGGTAACCGTAATGGGCACTTGGCGGCCGGTGGCTTTAAGCTGCACCTGAAGGGTTGGTCCTTTGCGAAGGCCCACTAACACCTTTTTGCTCGCCGTTTCGTAGTACTTTTTGGTGATTTGAAGCGTCTTATCGCCCAAAGCGGCTCGGATAGTGACATGTCCCTGTCCGTCGGTGGTGGCGGTTTTACCACCCAGCGTAACCGTCGCGTTCGAAACCGGTTGGTGGGTTTGTGCATCAACTGCTTCAATCGAGAAATTTTGCTTCAAAACAGTGCCGGCAATTGCATAGCGCGTAAATGGGACGGCGGCCAAAACCGCCAACACAATAACCACGGCAAGCAGCACGCTGGTCTTTTTGTGACGGCTGCACCACCGGCGCATTTTTTGCCAAGGGTTTAAGTGTTCGGGGCTCACAAAGGGACGCGGCGGTGTTGGTTCGGCTGGCTCCAGGGCCGGTTCTGTCGATTCGGACGGTTCAATAGCAGGTGATTCCTCATGCTCCTCCACGCCTGTGTCGGGCTGGACGGAAACGTCGGGTTCAGGATCTTGCTTTTCGGGCTCCACGGCCGGCTCAACCGGTTCAATCTTGACTGGTTCATCGGCGCGTTTTTCGTGTTTTTTTGCCATAATAATCCCCTTGCCCTAAAGTCTTGCAAAAAAGCTCATGTTTGGCAAGATTTTTGCCGCACAAACCGTTAATTAATTGCGAGCGAAGCAATAAACGTCGTAATTGGTGTTTTGAAGTCGTTATTTTTCCACTCGTCGGACGACACGGTGAGCGGCGTCCCGCCGCTGGAGCACGTACTGTCACCGCACTGCAAAAACGTGACCGTAATGAGCGGATCAGTCTGCACGACGTCGCTTTGCGGAACCGCCTGGCCCTGTTGGTAGCCGATGTCGCCGGTAACGTAAACGCCGTCAATGCCGTTGCCCGTGGAGCTGGCGTAGTTCAAGAAGCTAATGTACGTTTGCGCGCGCTGGTTGCTCGTTGGTTTAGTGTAGCTGAGTTTTTCTGAGGCAATGGCCGCCACCGCGTTACCCTTTTTAAACTCGTCGAGTGCGGCTTGCTTGTTGCGAATGGTGGCCACTACCCGCCCCTGCACCGTCTTGTTGCTGCCATTTTTGAGCGCCAATGCCGGCGATGTCACGGTGAGCTTGCCGCTGCCATCGTCGAGCACGCCCCACGTTTCAGGATACGTAAACGACAGGCCGAAATGTGACGAAGTATATTGTTTGGGTGCTGCCGTCTCTTTTTTAGGCGTTTCACTTGCAGTGGTTTTGGCAGGCGCTTTTTTATCCGAGAAATGCACATGCGTGGCTACAAAATATCCGCCCGCACACAGCACGGCCAATCCGAGCACAATCAGTAAAACACGCAGACCAATGCGTTTTTTCTTGGGCGCGTAACCCATCAGGCGGTCAACGTGCGAGTATGCGATATCTTTATCGTCCTCGGGGCGCGGAAAGTCCTCGTCTTTGAGGTCGCTGTCGTCGCGGTGCGGGTTTGAACTGGGAATGGTCGGGTATTCATGCGATACCATACTTTAGTGCCTTTTACAGGTTACCTTCATTATAGCGCGTTCTGGCCACAAGCAAACTTTGGCCTGTTACAATGAAGTCATGAAAAAGCTGCTGCTTGTTTTTAAAGTGGGCTTTGGCGGCGTGGTAGTTGCTGCGGTATGGGTGCAGCTGCTCGAAGTCCCGCACACCGTTTTTCGTATCACCAACTTTTTCAGCTTCTTTACTATCGAGTCGAATATTTTGGGCGCCCTCACTTTACTAGTAAGTGCGGGCTTTTTGCTGGCGGGCAAGCGGCCGCGGTGGCTTGGGTATGTGCGTGGTGCGGCTACCTTGTATATGGTGGTTACTGGGATTGTCTACGGCTTGTTGCTTCGAAATATCGACGTACAGATTACGCATCCGTGGGTCAACAACGTGCTCCACTACATCTTCCCGTGCGTGCTACTTGCCGATTGGCTGGCCGATCGGCCGGCGGCGCTCGCGTTTAAAAAGGCACTGTGGTGGCTGGCATTTCCCTTCATGTACCTGGCGTACAGTTTGGTTCGCGGCAGCATCGTACACTGGTATCCCTATCCTTTTTTGAATCCGCAGCCGCATGGCTACGCGCGCGTAGCGACGGCATCCGCCGTTATCGCCCTTGTCGGTGTGGCGCTTACGTTGTTGCTCGCCAAATCCACCCACCTTGGCACGCCAAAAAAGCGCTCCTAGCTTCGCCCATGATATAATAGTCATATGCAGCATACGCGGCGACGTAAAAAATATCGGCCGGGTATTGAAAATAATATTGTTTTTTGCTATTCTACTAGTGGAACACCCCGTGTTGGCGCAAGCCTCAGCGGGGCTTTCTAGTTATAAGGGGTACTAATGCGCGTCTACATTGATGGTGAAAATTTCCGGAAAGGCCTCACAAAAATCCTCAAAGATTCGAAGGTTATTAAAAATGACCGCGAATTAACCGCGTACCCCATCCGTGCGCTCCTCGAAGATGTGCTGGGGGCCGAAAACATCGATATTAGTTACTACGCCTCTAAAATCAAGTTGCCGAACGGTTACACGCCCTCGAAACACATCTTAAACCATGTGCAAATCATCCAGGAATTTACCCGCAAATGGGTGCCAACTCTGGCCGGACAACAAATTGATTATATAAAAGCCGGCAATCTCAAGGTAAAAAGCTCGAAGGAATGCAGCAACTGCCACCAGGTGCAAGACGTATTGCAGGAAAAGGGCGTGGACGTGCGCATTGCCATCGACATGCTCGAAGATGTCTACGACAAAAAGCAGAAAACAGTGGTTATTATGAGTTCGGACACCGATTTGTGCCCAGCTCTGCACAGCATCAAAAAACGTCGGGCACGCGTTATTTATGTGTGTTTTGCCGATTCCACCAACCGCGCCGTAAGCGCCGTAGCCAACGAAACCGTGAGCATCTCTATCGAAAAACTCAAAAAATATGCCGGTAGAGTAGCGGCGAAGCCACTCAAGAAGAAAAACGCTAAAGCTGGGCGATAAGCCCGCAAAAGTCGGCCGGATATTTAACCTGTAGTTTTTCGGCAGCGGCCTGGGGTGAAAACCATTGGTAGGCTTGGTGTTCTTCGGAGATTTTTATCTCGGCGTCTTGGGGCGCGTCGCACTCGTACACGCTTAGGATTAAACCAGTGGACTCGTGCTCGCCAACCGGGATGGGAATGCGCACATTGGAAAGCACCATGCCGATGTGCTTGGGGTTTTCGATAGTGGCAATGCCCGTCTCTTCCAAGATTTCGCGCTGGAGCGTGTCCAGAACCGTGTCGCCAGTATGGATGCGGCCACCGGGCAAATCCCAATACACACCGTGCTTATTGCCTTTGAGCGCCGCCGGATTTACTTGTAACAGCAAAACTTGTCCTGCGGAGTTGCGGATCAAACCCTTAATGCCGAGCTGAAAAATATCTTCGTTCATTTGGTTGCCAATAGCTCGATAACGTTGTCAGTATTTGGTGAATTCTTGTTGCGCATGAAACCTCCAAACAGGTGTTCGTCGTAGGCTTTGACGTACGAAACTCCAAATCCTGCCTCTTGTACGTACGTTTTGATTGAATCTTCGGTATGGAAATAGCGGCTGTACGAGTATACGGTACCATTGTCGTTAATAACTGTGCCAGCAGTAAGATGCGTTACCGGATCGAAACGTGCTTCTTTGCGCGTGGCATCAGGACATTTTGTTGAACGCACCACCACAAAAAGCTTGCCGCTCGGCTTCAACACCCGATGGAGTTCGGCAAGCGCCTGCTTTAGTTTTTCTTCGGACAAGTAGTGCAGCACAAGCCGGGCATACACAAAATCAAAATAGCCGTCGCTATATGACAGTGGTTGGGCGACGTCTTCGAGTTTTGTCTCTATCCGGCCTTCGAGATGTCTGTTGGCAATTTGTTCTTTGGCAAAAGCTACGCCTTTCTCGTCGATGGTTGTTGCCACAATGTGCCGTTTGGGGTTCGCCTCGGCCATGCGGATTTCGGCCACGCCGCCAGTCGAAATGCCCACGCTATACACTTGCAGGTCGCTATTGCTTAGGGCGGCAACGCCGTGGTCTTCACTTTCAGAAGCTTGGATATTCATAGAGTCCTTTCTGCGTTAAGGAGTTAAGCGGTTGATGTCGCGCGGGAACAAAATGGCTTCTTTGATGTTGGCCAGGCCGATGGTCTTTTCCACAAAACGGTCGATGCCAAAACCGCAGCCACCGTGTGGCGGCAGGCCGTGCTTGAACGCTTGCAGGTAGTATTTGAAGCCGGGATGCTCGGGGTCGATGCCTTTGCTTTTCATTTGTTCAACAAGTTTGTCGTGGTGATATTCGCGCATGGGCGCGGTGGAAATTTCTACGCCACGAAACAAAAGGTCGGCCGACAGTGTGGTTTCGCCGTCGTCCTCCGGATTGAGCATTTGGTAAAATTTGTGCGTTTCCTTGGGGAATTTGGTGGCGAACACCGCTTCGCAGCCGTCGTGCTTTTTGGTGTAGTCGCAAATCCAGCGCTCTTCGTCGGGCGTGAGGTCTTTTTCCGCAAGGGTGTCGGTGCCGGTGGCCTTGGTGTACAGTTCATGGATTTCGGCCACGGTGTAGCGCGGGAATTTTTCTTGCAACACCAGCTCCGGCGCGTTCAGGCTTTTGAGGTCGGCGCCGTGCTCCTCATACAATTTGCTGAGTACGTAGAACACCATGTTTTGCACCATGTCGAGCACTTCTTCGTGGTTTTGTACGAAGCCGAACTCGATATCGAGCATAGTAACTTCCGAGACGTGGCGCGTGGTGGCGCTGAGTTCGGCGCGGAACACCGGTGCAATCTCGAACACCCGTTCGAACACGCCAACCATGATCTGTTTGTACAGCTGCGGGCTTTGTGCGAGCGTGGCTTCCTGGCCGAAGTAGTCTAACTTGAACACCTCGGTGCCGCCCTCGGCCGCGCCGCCCACCAGCTTGGGCGTGTTAATTTCGGTAAACTCATGCTGGTGCAAAAAATCGCGGAAGTAGCGGAGTGCCGCCGCGCGGATTTTAAAAATCTTTTGTTCTTGCAGATTGCGCAGGCCAAGCACGCGGTGATCGAACAGCGTGTCGAGGTTCTCTGGCCGGTGGCTGAGTGGCTTGTCGATTTCAATCGGCGGTTCTTCGGCCACTGGCACCATAACCTCAAGTTTGGCGTCATGCAGCTCGGCACCACCGGGCGCTCGCGGCTCGTCCACTACCGATCCCGCTACACGCAACACCGTCCCGATCTGCAGGCCGCGCAGTTTTTCAACTTCGTCTTTGTCTTTGAGCACTACTTGCACGAGGCCGCGGCGGTCGCGCACGTTCAAAAAGGTCAGGCCGCCCAGCAGACGCTTTTTGTGCAGCCAACCTTCGACCGTAATCGTTTCGCCGATGTGCTGGCGCACGTCGTTACTTAATACACGCATAAAAATCTCCTTGATGGTTAAAGGGCTGGGGTAGGGTCGGCTCCGCAGCTGCCGGCGCCTTTTTTGCGGCAGCTACCGACCCGAGGATTCATATTGAGCGCGGCTGCTATGTTCATTGGCTTTATTTTACCACCTCTGGGAGATCAGAGGGAGTGTTTTCTTGATTCCCCGCGCTTTTTGGTATGTCGGCGTTCTGTACGGATTCGTCCGAGATGGCAGCGAACTCGGCATCGCCTTGTTCGGAGTCAGACTCAGCCTGCTCTGGGCCGTCGGCAGGCAGCGGCGTTTCTGGCTCGGAGTCGGACTCGACCGGCTCGGGGATTACTGCCTGCTCCGGCTGCTTGTACTGTGCCACGGCGGCGCGGTCGCCGTAAATGTTTTCGGTGGCGAGCTCGGACTGCTCCCCCATAATCTGGTCAATTAAACTGTCGAGCGAAATAACGCCCAAAAATTCCTCAAAGTTGTTAATGACCACCAGTAAGCGCTGTTTAGTTTGGCGAAATACGGCAAGCACGTGCGCAAGCGAAAAGTCTTCGCGCACAAAGTACACCGCTTCGTCGGCCACGGACTTTACTGCGCCGCCTTGACGGGCTTTAACAAGATCTTCGAGTCGCACGATGCCAATGATCTGCTCGCCTTTTTCACTGGAAACCGGAAAAACTTGCTGTTTGCTTTTGTGGAGTTCGTCCATGAGCTTGGGCCCGATGGTTTCGCTGGAACGTACGAGTCGCACTTCTTTGCGCGGCAGTAAAATGTCACTAGCAGTCTTTTCGCCAAAAGCCAGGGCTCGCTCGGTGAGCTCAACGTCGTCTTGGGCCACGCGGCTGTCGGCTTGCGTCTTTTGTTTGGCGAGCAGCGCCACGAGGTCTTGCTTTTCGTACAGCCCCGTGTGTTCAAACACCTGTTGGTGCCTGTGAGCGAAATCACTCACGCGGCCCAAGACACCGTAGGTATGAGCCAAAACCAGCGCCACGGCGGGCGAAAGCGCAGCCGTAAACTTAATCATAAAGGCGCGCGGAAAGCTGCTGGCAACCCAACCAAAACCAACCCACAAAACCAGCGCCACCACAAGTGCAGCCAGGGCGGCGGGTAAGGCTAAGGCGAACAATACAAAACTGGCACTGGCCAGTACTCCTGCGAGCAACCACAACAGTGCCGCCAAGGCGCCGTCAAATGCCACTGCTTTGTACAGCGCCATGCCCATCTGGTCTTTTTCGCGCGCCAGGCGCTTGAGTTCTTTAGCCGGCACGCAGTAATACACCCGACGGACCGCTAATGTTATCAGAAAGAGGATGGCTAAAATCGCCGCAATCGTGAGTTGCACCATGCATCCATCTTACGGCGAGCTGGACAAAAAGCAAAGCTTTCGCCGCCGCAACCTCGTACCTGCCGAAAGAACGTTGTATACTAGTGGAATAAAGGAGTCTTTTAGGATATGAGTAAAGGTTTTTGGGGTATCGTCATTGCCATCTTGATCGTTTTTGGCGGCATTATCTGGATTAAAAACGCCCACAAGGCAAACGCGCCCAGCAGCAGCCAAGTCACCAACCACGTCGAAGGACTTAACCAAAAGAACGTCACACTCGTAGAGTACGGCGACTACCAATGTCCCTACTGCGAACAATATTACCCCGTCGTGAAGCAAGTGGTCGAAAAGTACAAGAACGATATCAAGTTCCAGTTCGCCAACCTGCCGCTCACCCAAGTACACCAAAACGCTTTTGCGGGTGCGCGTGCCGCCGAAGCCGCTGGCTTGCAAAACAAATTCTGGGAAATGCACGACCTCCTGTACGATGACCAGAATGCTTGGGTACAATCGGGCGATCCGGCAAGCGTCTTCAACCAATTCGCCAAACAGCTCAATCTTAACGTCGATCAGTTTAAGAAAGATTTTGCAAGCAGCAAGGTGAACGACCTCATCAACGCCGACATCGCCGCCTTTAACAAAACCAAGAACGAGCTGGCCACGCCAACGTTCTTCTTGGATGGCAAAAAAGTCACACCCAGCCTGGTCTTTACCGACCAGACCAACCAAACGGTTGACGTGCCCAGCAGCGTGGCTGCGTTTTCGAAGGTCATCCAAGACGCCATCGATGCTAAAACTGCCACACCGGCCGGTTCTCAAAACCCACAATAACGCTTCGCACAAAGCAAGCAAAAGCCCCGGCGTTTCTTCCGGGGCTTTCTTGTTAGTAATGCAGGTACTGTTGCCACGCTGGGCGATGCACCTGCACCACCACGCGTGCGGGGCGTGATGGCACCATTTTTATTTTGACTGGCATAAAGCCCGCCTCCTGGGAAATCGTGCTCGCGGTACAAAAACGTAAAAAGACCGCTACAGAGCGATTACCTCACTTTTATTTTTTAACTTTTTGTCTATATGGCCACCTCGAACAAGCCTACAGATGTGTGTCTATTGTATGTAATGCGCTTGTGGTTGTCAAGCCCGCAGCGGGTTGCCATGCTCATCAACTTCTTTGCCCGTACAGACATCTACAGCGTACTTGCATTTGGGACAGCACCAATACCCGCTGTCTTTGGTTTTGCCCTCATGAATAACTTCTTCTTTTGGTGATTTTTCATTGCATTTTATGCAGCGAATTTTGTCGGGGATTTTAAATTCGTCTTCGTCACCATTGTTGCCTACCTTGCCGCCAAAGATGTCTTGTGGGTTGATCGGATCGCCGCTTCGGCCTTCTGTCGCGCGCTGCGCTTCGCCAAGGATAATACCGGCGGCGCAACCGCCAAATTTCAATCCGGCTTGCGCGCCAGCATTCGCATGTATTGCCAATTGTTGCATCAGTTGAAAGTCTGTAACAGGCATCGTATTTGGAACACCTGCCTGCTCAGATTGAGGCGCAAAAGCCTGCTTCAAATGCTCACGCATTTTTACAACTGTTCCATAGCGGATCATAAATTCCATGGTGCGCGAAGCTTCGTCGTCAAACCTTGTAGTATTTACTATTTTCATCAGCCGCTGGCGCATTTTTGCCCCTAAATGAGAGCTGTTTTCTAGATAACTGGCGGCCAGCTCATGCATAGTCTGATTTTTTTGATGTTTGAAACTAGCTTCGGCAAAAGGTTTATACAGGTCGGTAAACACGGCATCCGTAAATTGTTTGTATTGGCGCTTCAGTAGGTCTGTTACCGATAACCTCGTTCGTTCTACGCCCCGCTCTTTGTAATATTCGCTGCGCATATTTTCGATGAATTGCTTGGCTTCTTCCCGACTTTGCACATTAGCGGTAAAAGTATTGGCGAGCCATTCATCACTGGAGGTGTCGGGCGTAATATTCATTCCGTACCGGCTAAGCATCGTACTCCACGTAGCCTTATCGCTATGTCCTACCGAAAAAGAACCCGCACATAAGGTCGTCTCGTCTACTTTGTAATACCACGGGATAAACGCGAGGCCTCGACGATATCCAAATCCATCATGCCAAAATGCCTCCCCGTCACGATCCATGGCTTCTTTCGGATCCATGCTGACACCCACGAGCATCTGGCCTGGACGTAGCTCATCGACTCGTTCTATAATCATTTCCTCTACGCCATCGCGTACAGCCTGCGTTTTCATGCGCGGGTCTTTTTTGGCAGCTTGCGTCGAAGCTTCTACGCCATCATGGATCATATCTGCGATGGGTTTGCCGTTCTTCATGACAATTTTGTCATCCACAATGCGGTAGTCGTTGGAGGGACTAATATCAAGTAAGTCGCGAAGCTCGGGATCGGTGTTAAGCATTTCCGCAAGCGCCGTATCAAAGTCAGTACGAAGCATGTCCTGCGTGGCGGCACCTTCGGGAGTTTCTATCGTTTCTTTCGCCACAAAGCTGCCGAGCGCCCGGATAGTGCGCAAGGAGTGGGCATACTTTTCCTCAGTTACGGGTGTTTCTTTTGGTTCCGGCGCTATGAATTCGGGTTGCAACGCAAGATTCCCAACCACAGAAAAGGTGGCAGCGGCTTCCGCCCCTTGCTCCGGCCTTTGTAAGACTATTACTTCCCCCATACATTCCGCTCGCTGTCCGGCAGGATTTTCGGGGCTTCAAAGAGAGGCCGCCGCCCTGCTCGGAACGTTTTGGTTATTTGCTGTATCTGACTTACCGGTTGCCCGGCTCACAGTTGCGGCACAGTGCTAGATTCGGACCCTCTCCCCACTAGCTTCCAGCATTTTGCTTGTTAATATGGATATCATAGCACGGCCGGGCACTACATGTGGCGTAAAATAGAAAGCATTATTTACAATACGTACACATAGCGTAAGCATGTTACACCGTCCGTCGGCTACGCCACCAACACCTTCTTGAGGGCTGCCAGCCGCGTTGCAAAACTCTGGGCGCCGCCCTCAAGCCCTAACACTTTGAGGGCGGCGACCAGCACCTGCAAACGGTCAACCACAGCTTGGCTGAGCTCAGTTTCGCCCAAACTTTCGGCCTGCGTAAAAAAGTGCTCGATCTTTTCGACCAGCCATTTTTCCTCGCCCGGCTGGACCGTGTTGGTCGGCAGTGTGGGCGCGGCGTTGGCCACTTCGAGGGAGCGTGCCGAGCCGTCGCGCTTTTTGATGTGCCCACGCTTAATGAGGTTGTTCACGTGCAGCGCCACCGTCGCCACCGAAGTGTAGTTGAGGCCCGTCATAATTTCGCGGTAACTCGGGCTATATCCATGCTCACCAATAAATTTCTCGATGAACGCCAGCAGTTCGCGTTGCTTTTTGGTCGGCCGGATAGACTGCGATGCTTGCATAGTGCTATTGTACACCCCGCTCTGTTACAATCACTGTATGCAAGAAAACCTAGCCGCTTTTAAGCAACATGTTCGTGAAGTGGCCGGCAATCCCAGGTTTGTACACCACAAATGGTTTGTGCGTTGGCATCTTCAGATTGTTGAAAGCATTGCCAATGAAATCCTCGCACTACACTCCGAGGCCGACCGCGATCTAGTTGCGACCATGGTGTGGTTGCACGACTACGGAAAAATCCTAGACTTTGACACACAATACACGACCACACTCACTGCCGGTAAAAAGAAGTTAGCAGAACTCGGCTTTCCCGCGGCTTTCGTCGACAGAGCCATCACCTACATAGCAATGCTCGACAAAAAACTTGAGCTCGATTTACGGAAAGCGCCCATTGAAGTCCAAATTGTCTCGTCCGCCGATGGCTGCTCGCACATGGTTGGGCCGTTTTTAACAATCTTTTGGCACGAAGCTACCGACAAAACATTTACTAATAAAACGTACGAAGAACTCATGGCCCTGAATCGTAAAAAAATCGACCAGGACTGGAATTACAAAATCGTTTTACCCGAGGCCCGTAAGGCCTTCGAGGCGCGTTACGCCTTCCACCGCGAACAATCCGGCGAACTGCCAGCCAAATTTCTATAACGGTACCTAGCTTGTGCTCTAGGTGGCGTGGCCGCTTGTCTTAGACGATTCCTCGGGGAACACCCAAAATCGATACCACAGATAACTCCACACTGTAAAGAAGCCTGCAGAAATAAAGAAGCCGATGTACGGCGTGATGCCGAAGTGCCGCAGGCCGGCAATCAAAAAATAATCCAGCACAAAGCCAACACTCTCGATGGTGAGATAGCGCAGGATGTGCTCGATTTCGCTGAGCTTTTTGCCCTGTTTGGCGAACGCCCAATAGCGCTGCACGAGATAGTTGAGCGTCCAACCAACCGCGTCGGCAGCGATTTTGGCCGGCAGCCAGTTCCAGTGCAGTCCGCTGTAGCACAATGCAAAAATGCCATAGCCCGACCAAAAATACAGCCCGCCGCCAACCATATACTCGCCGAACTGAACGAGGTAGGTGTGTTTGAGGTGCCGCATTACGATCGTGCAGGCTTAGATTTAGATGAAAGGTCCGGCGCGAGTGCTGCGCCCGCGAGCGTCCACCACACAATCGCCAACGTGTCATCGGTCCAGGCGTGCGACAACAGATTGACGAGGGTGAGCCCCACCAGGCTTGCCAGCAGGACGCGGGCCAGCGGATCGCGCTTGCGCTGCCATAATCCTGCTGCTGCCAAACCCATAATCGCCACGACCAACCCCAGGCCAAGCCAGCCCACCTCTTGGCCAATCTGCAAAAAATAGTTTTCGGCGATGCGCGTCGGGTGGTTGTTGTGCGCCGAAGCCGGTCCCGCGCTGCCCGGCCCTGCGCCGAAAGGGTGATGCACTACGTCGCGCACGCCATTTTGCAGCGCTGTGCTCCGAGCAGCGTTCGAGCTCTGCGCCGAAGTGGAGTGCTCGTCGGTGTGGAAGAACGTGTTCTCGAACCGGCTGTTGTGGCGCAGCGCCGCGAATGTACCAGCACCCACAATGAGCACGGCCGCTGCCGCAACCATCGCCGCGCGTTTGAGCCGCGTACTTGTGATTGACCACCACGTAAATGCCGCCAGCGCCACCACGGCGCCAATGTACGCACTGCGTGAATAAGTGTAGGCAAGCACAACCAGACCCAGTACAAAATCTATACCAAACAGTGCCTTGGCCCAGAGTTTACGCCAGGCAAAACCTACGCCAGCGATAGCCGTCAGCACAACCACCAGGTACGCCCCCAGCGGGTTCGCCCCCCGCAAGCTGGACTGCGCCCGAACGTACGCCAGCTTTTGATCAACTGTTTCGTATGACGCAATCGTGTGCGGGCCGTAACCAAAGTGCCGCAAAAAGTCCACCGGCAATACAAAAATCTGCAACAGAGCAAAACCCACAACAACCGCTGCCGGCACCAGCACCACTTTACGCCAATGCGCCTGCAACCATCGCTGGCGCGCCGTAAACACCTGCGCCACAAACAAAAACAGTGGCAAGCGCAAGTTCAGGATGAGTCCGTCGGCCAACGCTGTTTTTGTAACGCGGTGCGTGGCAAGGGCCCATGCACCCACAAGCAAATGCAAAATCACATAGCCGGCAATACACCAGGTGAGCGGACTACGCCTGATGACTACGCAGAGCGCTTGGTCGCGGGCCAGCTTCGCCAAAGCGACCACAAACAACACGAACAGCAGCGCCTCAGCCCACAACCGCCAGGCAGTGTAATGTCCAAACACGCTCCCCGCCCACACCGTCAAAAAAGCATGGAATGGCGCGGCCACGCATAAAAGCACCACGAGTCCGGCCATCCATAGAGACATTTTTTTGAAAATAGCTGTGTTCATAAGTGTTACAATGCTACTATACCTACAGTATAGCGTGCTGCGCGGTCCACGCAGCGTATATTTGTAAATATATGAAGAACAATGCCTCACTTACTTACAATGCCTGCCTGATTGTGGGGGATTTTTTAGCCCTGGTGGCCGCCTTTGTGGCCGCCTATATTTTGCGCGTCACTATTAGCCACGAAACGATCGCCAATCCAGTGGACAGTCACTCGTACCTGCTGGCCTTTCTGGCGCTGTTGCCGTTTTGGATCCTCATTTTTGCCTTGCTGGGCTTGTACAACAGCAACATTTATGAGCGCCGTTTTAGTGAAGTCGGCCGCTTGCTGATCGGCTCGTTCATCGGCATGTTGTTCATTATTTTTTGGAGTTTCCTTTCAGTGAAACCGATTTTCCCGGCAAAACTCGTACCTATTTACGGCTTTGGCCTCGGCTTTGTCTTTTTGGTATTGTTCCGTAATATTGCGCGGTTTGTGCGCACCAGTTTGTTTAGCTACAATATCGGGCTAACCAAGGTTGTGCTCGTTGGCAACACCTCAATGACGCGCGAGCTGCTTGACTCACTGGCCAACAGCCGCCACTCCGGTTACAAAGTACTGGCCGTGATTGGCGGCAAGCGCCAAGTGGGCGAGCATGCGGTCCTTACCTACGCCAATTTCCGCGAGTTTTTGCAGAGCACGCCGGCCGATTTGCACGGTATCATCCAAACCGAACTCTATGCCGACGAATCGCGCAACGCCGAAATCCTCACCTACGCCCAAGAGCACCACATTAATTACCGTTTTGTGCCGGGCAATTCCGAGCTGTTTGTGGGCAACATTGACGTTGAATTATTCCGTTCCAGCGTGCCAGTCATAAACGTACATCACACCGCGCTGTTCGGGTGGGGACGCATTGTGAAGCGCCTGACCGACATTCTGTTCGGTGGCATTTTGCTTATCCTCAGCTCACCACTGTGGTTGCTGATTGCCATTGCCATCAAGGCCAGCGACCCGGGAGGCCCGGTCTTTTACCGCGCCAAACGCCTTACGCGGTTCGGGAACACCATCCGCATCCTCAAATTTCGTACCATGAAGCAAGCCTACAACGGCCTGACGCCCGAGGAAGGCTTCGCCAAAATGGGCAAGCCCGAGCTCGGCAAACAATACCGCGCAAACGGCGACCAGCTCGAGAACGACCCGCGCGTCAGCACTGTTGGCCGTTTTCTGCGCGCCACTTCGTTCGACGAACTACCGCAGTTATTTAACGTTGTCCATGGCGAAATCAGCTTGGTCGGGCCGCGTGCGCTGGACGTTTTTGAACTGGAGCAATTCTCTAAAAAGAACCTCATTTTGAGCGTCAAGTCCGGACTCACCGGTCTTGCGCTTGTTTCCGGGCGGCCAGGAATTAGCTTTGAGGAACGGCGCAAGCTCGACTTGTACTATGTGCAAAACTGGAGTTTTTGGCTCGACGTGGTTGTTTTGGCTAAAACGGTCCGCGTGGTTTTTGAACGGCTTATGCGGCGCGGGGCGCGGTACTGATGCCTGAAGGCAGCAGGCCAGCCGGCAAAGACTTGAAGGTGGCCATTGTGCACGATTGGCTAGTGGGCGGCGGCGCCGAACGCGTCGTGTACGAGCTACACCGCATGTTTCCGGAGGCGCCGATTTACACCTCGTACTGCACGCCGGAGTGGCGCCAGCGGCTCGACGGCAAAGTAGTGACTGGCTGGCTGCAACATTTTGGCCGGCTGCGCAAGTTTATGGCACTCGGACGCATTTGGTGGTTCACACATTTGGATTTTTCCGATTACGATTTGGTAATCAGCAGCTCCGGCAACGGCGAAGCTTTTGGCGTGCGCACCGGCAAAAACACCATGCACATCTGTTATTGCCACACGCCCACACACTACTACTGGCGGCACTATGACCAATATTTGGCCCAGCCAGGGTTTGGCATTTTGGATCCGCTCGCCCGGTTTGGTTTGCAGCTGTTGGTGGGCCCTTTGCGCAAATGGGACCTCCGCGCCAGCAAGCGGCCCGACTACTACATCGCCAACTCTAACCACATTAAAAACGACATCAAAAAATATTATGGTCGTGATGCCGAGGTCATACACCCACCGGTCGACATAGCGCGGTTCAAAGACGGATTCCAAGGCACGCGCGAAGGTTTTGTCGCCATGGGACGATTGGCGCCGGCAAAGCGCATGGACATCATCGTGCAGGCTTGCACAGAGCTTGGCGTGCCACTCAAAATTATTGGCGACGGGCCGGATTACGAACGCTTGCAAAAACTCGCCGGACCAACCGTGCAATTCTTTAACAAAGCCACTGGCAACCGGGTAAGCGACCAGGCTATGCCCACATTTCTGGCGGGCGCCGAAGCTTTTTTGTTTGCGAGTTTTGACGATTTTGGCATTTCGCCGGTTGAAGCCTTGGCGGCAGGCACGCCCGTTATCGCCTACAAAGCCGGCGGCGCACTCGATTACGTCATCCCCGGCAAAACCGGCGAATTTTACGAGAAACAAACTGTCGAAAGCCTGGTGGAAGCGCTGCAAAAATGCAAGCCCAAAAGCTACAATCACGAGGAGATCCAAGCTTTCGCCCAGCAATTTTCGCCCGAAACCTTCCGCAAAAAAATACAAGTGCTCATCACGCGCGTGCTGGCCAAAAAGCAAAATTCCTAACATAAGTTGCTGCACGGTCAACTTGATGTTAGAATAGTGACTTAATCGTAGCTTTTCGAGGAGTCTTCATGCAACAACGTTCAAAAAATATTCTTGCTGCTAGTGTTGCAACCGCAAGTATTGCGGGCGCTTTTGTTTTTGGTAAAGAAACTGGGCTGAGATTGAGTCACGACCAAGGTCTCAAACAGGGTGTCGAGCAAGGCACGCAAGAAGGCTACCAAGCTTGCCTTGATAGGATAACGACATTGCGGCTCGGAGACATCATCCTTACCAAGGCTGCCCTGGACTGGCTGGTAAAAGACCAGGAAAAACCGGAACTGATCGCCGAACAGCAACCCGGGCTCGTAAACGAACTCCGCATGCCGGGTTTGAAGATGGTCGATGTCACCACCTTCACCAATCCTGACCCAACGAAAAACGATGAAAACTTTGGCCTGATTAGCGAGGCACAGGCTTTACAACACGCGCTCGGCCAGTTCGCTCCGGAAAGCGACCCAGCGAACTCGGCGAAGTTCAACTTCCAAAACTTGTACAAAGGTGGCGAACCAGGCCAGGCTGCACAAATCACCGTGAGCAAGTTTGCCTGCTAGTTGCACCGCACTGTTATACTGGAGGAATGAAAATACTTGTTACTGCCGGAGGCCAGGGCACTAAACTGTGGCCATACTCAAGGAACGACAAGCCAAAACAATTCCAGCCGATCATCGGCGATACCAGTTCGTATCAGCAGACCATCGAAACGCTCCTCCAGGAGTTCAGCGCCGAAGACATTTTCATTTCCACCAAACGCAAGTTCATTAAATATATATCCGAGCAGTCGCCGCAGATACCTTTGCGCAATTATATTGTTGAGCCGGACATCGCCAAAGACCGCGGTCCCGGCGAGGGTTTTGCTTTTTTGCGTCTCAGCCTGTTGCACCCCGACGAGCCGTTTTTTTTGGTGCAGGCCGACTGTATCCGCGAGCCGGGCAAAGCGTTCCTAAAGATGATCCGTGATGCCGAAAAGCTCGTGGTCGAACACAAACAGTTCATCACCGGCGGCATTAAGGCAACTGAGCCGAACATGGGTGCCGACTACCTGCAACTGGGAGGCAATGTAGCGAACGGCGGCCAAGAAGCGTTTGAAATCGAAAAATTCTTGTTCCGGCGCAAGTCACTGCGCGAAACAAAAGAGCTGATCGAAAATTTCCACGTGGTTGCGCACTGTAACCACACTTGTTGGTATCCCGGCCTCATGCTCGACGCCTACAAGCAGTACCGGCCCGACTGGTACGAAGCACTCATGAAAATCAAAGATGTCCTCGACAAGCCGGGCGAAAACGAAGCTGTTGAAAAAATTTACGCCACCATGGAAAAAGGCTCCACCGAAGAAGTGACGCAGCACGTCATGAGCAGCGGCAAAGCCATGGCCATTTTGCTGCCTTATAAGTGGACGGATGTTGGCACATGGGGTTCGGTGTACGAGTTTTCGGCCGCCGGTCGCGAGAACAACCTTGATGGCAACGTGGTTACGGTAGACGTATCCGGCTCACTCGTAAAATCCAATTACAAAGACAAGCTGGTCGCCGTAGCCGCCGTCGAAGACCTCATTATTGTCGATACCGATGATGTCTTGCTCATCATCCCAAAAAACAAGATCGAGAAGATCAAAGACATCCAAGCGGAAATCGCGCAGAAACACGGCGACAAAAAATTCTTATAGTTTTTAATTGTCTACGGAGTTGGTACTATGAGTTCTGACGTGGAAGGCGCGCCAGAACAAACCCCCGGCTATGTTGACGAAGTTGAGGCTCTTTTAAAGACCGACTTTTTCTATGATCCTTTGCGGGCCGAGGCTCTCTATACTAATTTCCAGTCGCTGGACCCCGACGAATTGGGGGCGCGGCGCAATATTTATATTGGCACACTGCGTGTCCTAGCGACAGCTCGCCGCGACGATCGGGAGCAAGCCCTCAGAGGGCGAGAGTACTTCAACACACCTTTATGGAATCGGCAATGGCAGCTGACACCAAAGCGCATTGGCGCGATTGCCTTTAAGCATCGCGATGCCGTTACACCGCTCAGTCGGCACCTCGCTATGATAAACGCCGCCGAACAGTCTCTCGAGGAGGGCTATGCTCAAGAAGGCTTATGGGATCACCAAATACCTTATTTGCAAGGGATTGTGCGCGGACTGCAACGTCCGGCCGAAAAAGTCACACTCCCAAAGTGGTGGACCGGCGACGAGCAGTTTTACCTTCAGGGCACCACCGTAACCGGCCCTACCGGCATTGGCAAAACGGCTGTCATGGCCCGCACGGCGGCAGCGCTTGGCATCGGACAGCCTCTTCCCTCATATGACGGCGAAACGCCCAGCACCTCACCGGCGCGACTCGTAATTATTGCCCCGTCGCAAGCCACCATTGGCCAGCTGCTCGGCAAGGTTGGCAAAGACACATTCCGCACGCTTGCCCCCGATATCAGTTTCGGGGGCTACTATGCCATGGAAAAAACCGACGATGCCGACGCAACTGTCATATCCATCCCAAAATTCGTGAGTGACTTCCGGGATGGCACGCTTAATGGCAAGCCTGTGGATGCGATTTTTATAGACGAAGACCACCACCTCACCGAAGAACAGTTCCTCACAGCATTATTGCAGAATTGGCGCGGGCCAGTTATCGGGTTTAGCGGCACGCCAGCTTACAACGCCAATAAAGATGTGCGTCACATCCTTAGAAACGAGGTATTCCATGGCGAAGTTTTGGACTACACAGGCGACGTCTTGAGCGACCTTCAGCTTTTTTCGTTCCTCGTCCACCCAGAAGACGTTGGAGTTGGCGATGAACTCAAAAAGCTCTCCCCCGAACGCAAACGTGAACTACGCCAAGAAGCCGTGACGCAATCGGTGAAAGAGTTTCTTGTGCCACTGCTGCGTGAAGGCCGCCGGGGCATTGTCTTTTGCGAGCCAGGCGACGAGTCCGCGCACGCAAAACAGATGGCCGAAGCCTTGCAAACAATCAAACGGGCTGACGGCAAGTACGCAGTTGCGGAAGCCATCGGCTCTTTCCAAGGTGGCGGTTCGTCGCCCGAAAACGAAAAGACAATCCGAAAACTCGGCACCGGCGATATAGACATCATCACCACCACAGTTATGGGGCAAGAAGGCCTCGATATTCCCGAAGTCAATTTCGTGGTTATCGCCTGCAAAACAACTTCCGGCCTAAAATTGCTGCAGATAATCGGGCGCGGCACACGTCCAAGCGACCGGTTTGATACCACCATCTTGGCGCAGTTCAATACTTTTGGATTTGGCCAGCACCAATATTACGGCCAGACCTTAGCGGGTCTCCTGACGGACGGGACAATTCGACAGGGCGGGGTCGTGAGCCGAAAAAGAAATGCCAGCGGAAAGCGGCCTGGCAAGCATGCGGTGCCGGTGGAGCAATTTTCGACTGACATCCAAACCATGCTTGAGCGCATAAACAACCGAAATGTCGCCGAGACTTACACCGGCATGCGCAAAGACGTCATCAGTATTAACCCTTCATATATTTCGCTTGACACTATTCTTGAGGGGGTTAACCTGTCGCCACACCATGCCCGTTATCAGCTGTTGCGCGCCGGATACCGCTTTGAAGGCCGCATGGAAGAAATCGGCGGCCAGCGGATTTTTGTTCGCTATTACGAGCCAGCGGCAGCCACTTACTTCACAAACTCGCCGCAACCGCCCAAGGAGGGACTCCAGATTCGGCGACTCCGCGGCATGGCCAAGAGCGACGAAACGTATTCACTCGACGAGATTGCCGCCGCCTTACATCTCAATAAAAAAGTTGCGCTCCGGTATATGACCAACGAAGAAAAAGAACAAGGCCCCGAAGCCCGAAGGAGCGACAACACGAGGGGTCGTTCGTGGACTCTCGAGGATGGCGAGAAGATCATCACACGGCTTGAAAACCTATTGACGTTCCCGGCGCATCTTATTACCATTGCAGCGACCAGCAAACTTCTCAACGTCCAGTACAACACCTTGCGCGAACTGGTAATCCGGCTCCGTGGCGAGCTCGGCCTCCAAGATGTCGTGCGCGGCAATCGCACATTTCCAGGCATACCTTGGGCAAGCCTCGCCACACTGCAGGAACGGTACGGCTTGCGTGAAGGTGCTCCCATTATAAATTACGACGCCCTGCCGACCGGTAGAGAAAACGACGGCAAGGATATGATTCAATACGCTCGCTACGTCCAAGAAAAGCTAATGCCCAAAAACTGGTTGCCAGCAAAAAACGCCAGGAAAGCACGACCGCAGCGCAAGGATTGACTTTGCTGGCGCGCAGCAGTACTGTGAGTGCAGCTAGTACCCGTTATTTGGTATTAGTTGAGACGCATAAACGTAAGCAAAGGAGAAATCCCCGTGGATGCTATCAACAACATTTTTAAAGCGTACGATGTTCGTGGCAAAGTCGGCACTGAGCTGACCACCGATGTCGCCAACTGGATTGGCGTGGCGTTTGCCCAGTGGTTGCCCACCGAAGGTGCCGTAGCCGTGGGCCGCGATATGCGCCCGGACTCGGCCGAGCTCGCCGACGCCTTGATCGAAGGGCTGGTCGCACAAGGCCGCGACGTGATCGACATCGGTCAAGTCACCAGCGACATGATCTATTTCGCAGTGGGCCACGACCAACTGGCTGGCGGCGTTATGATTACGGCTAGCCACAATCCTGGCGTATACAACGGCATCAAATTCTGCCGCGAACAAGCCAAGCCCGTCGGGCAAGAATCCGGTTTGTTCGAAGTACGTGATGCCGTTGCCAAGATGGCCAGCGGCGAAAAGCCAGCTGCCGCAGCCACCCACGGCCAAGTCACCGAAAAAGACATCACCGAAGACTGGCTCAACCACGTGATGTCGTTCATCGACCCTAAAAAACTCAAGCCACTCAAGATCGCCGTGGACGCTGGCAACGGCATGGCCGGCAAAATTTTCCCCGAGCTCGAACCCTATGTACCGTGGGAAGTCACCGAAATGTACTTCGAGCTCGACGGCACTTTTCCGAACCACGAAGCCAACCCGCTCAAATTTGAAACCCTGGCCGACATGATCGACGTCATCAAAAAGAACAAGCTCGACGGCGGCATCGCCTTCGACGGTGACGGCGACCGCGCCTTTTTGGTGGACGAAACCGGCACCGTCATGCCTGGCAATGTCATGAACGCCATGCTCGCCGAGTATTTCTTGGGCCGCTTCCCCGGCTCGCACATTTTGTACGACTTGCGCGCCAGCCACGCCGTGCCCGAACTCATCACCGAAAAGGGCGGCACCGCCGTGCGCACCCGCGTGGGCCACTCGTTCATCAAGCAAATTATGCGCGAAAAGAACGCGCCGTTCGGCGGCGAAGTGTCCGGGCATTTTTATTTCCGTGACAACTTTTTTGCTGACTCCGGCCTGATTGCGGCGGTCATCGGCCTGTACGTGGCCGGCCTGTTGGGCAAGCCGCTATCTGAGCTACGCAAAATCTACGCCAAATACCCCACCATTAACGAAACCAATTTCGAAGTTGAAGACAAACCCGCCATGTTTGAAAAACTCAAGCAAGCGTACGCCAGTCAAGAACAAGACGAGCTCGACGGGCTCACCGTCGATTTTGGCAACGGCAGTTGGTTCAACGTCCGTGCCAGCAACACCGAACCGGTCATGCGTCTGAACGCCGAAGCCGCCACCCAAAACGAGCTCGACCAATTGGTGGCAAAAGTTACGAAACTGATAAAAGAATAGAGGAACAAAATATGAAAATGCTTGTCACCGGAGGCGCAGGGTTTATCGGCGCTAACTTTGTGCACTACACAGTCAAAAACCATCCCGAACATCAGGTAACAGTGGTCGATGCCCTCACCTACGCCGGTAATAAAAACAACCTGGCGCCCGTGATGGACAAAATCGAGTTCGTGGAGGGCAATATTTGCGACGCCGCGCTCATGGACCGCTTGGTGGGCGAGACCGACATCGTAGTGCACTTTGCGGCCGAAAGCCACAACGACAACTCCCTAAAAAACCCGTGGCCGTTTGTGGAGACCAACATCGTCGGCACCTACACCATTTTGGAAGCTGTCCGCAAACACAATAAGCGCTTGCACCACATCAGCACCGACGAAGTGTTTGGCGATCTGGAGCTCGACGATCCCGACCGCTTCAACGAAACCACGCCGTACAATCCTTCGAGTCCGTACTCCAGCACCAAAGCCGGCTCCGACCACTTGGTGCGCGCCTGGGTCCGCAGCTTTGGCGTGCGTGCCACCATTAGCAACTGCTCAAACAATTACGGCCCCTACCAACACATCGAAAAGTTCATCCCGCGCCAAATTACCAACGTACTCAGCGACATCAAACCCAAGCTGTACGGTACCGGCGAGCAAGTCCGGGATTGGATCCACGTGGACGATCACAACAGCGCCGTACACCTCATCATCGAAAAAGGTAAAGTGGGCGACACCTACATCATCGGTGCCGACAACGACCACACCAACAACAAAATGGTGATCGAAATGATTTTGGAACTCATGGGCAAGCCGCATGACTGGTACGAACACGTGAACGACCGGCCCGGCCACGACATGCGCTACGCCATGGACAGCACCAAATTGCGCACCGAGCTCGGCTGGAAACCAATGTACACCGACAACAACGGCATGCGCGAGGGCCTCAAGCAAACCATCCAGTGGTACACCGACAACCGCGACTGGTGGCAAGCCGAAAAAGCCGGCGTCGAAGCCGAATACGCCAAACAAGGACAATAATGGCTGATTGGAAAACACTCAAGTCCGAAATTGTGTATGAAACGCCGTGGATCCGAGTGCGCCGCGACGAGGTACTCAATCAAAACGGCAGGCCGCTTACTTTTAGTTACATGGAGCTTCAAAACCCGTCGGTTTTTATCGTGGCTACCAACCACAAGGGCGAAATTCTCTTGCAAAGCGCTTACCGCTATACTGTCGGTGAACGGTTTTGGGAAATTCCCGCTGGTCAAATGGAAAGTGATGAGCAACCGCTCGAAGCTGCCAAGCGTGAGCTCATCGAAGAGACTGGTCTCGTCAGCAGCGACTGGCAAGACTTAGGCAAATTTTACCAAATCTTGGGCACCGGCAACGTCCCCACCCACTGCTTCCTTGCCAGCAACGCACGCTCCACCGGGGAGGCCACCGACAAAGACGAAGACATCGAATCGCGGACATTCATGAGCCTCGAAGCAATCGAGCGAATGATTAAAGAGGGCGAACTGGTTGACAGTCCGGTCATCGCGGCGATATACATGGCAAAATTACACGGCTTACAAAAGGAGGAGCAGTAATGGCAGTAGCAACAACCGAAGTCACAGGGCACGAAACAGAAATCCCGGGCCTTATCGTTTTCGACATCACCCAAGTGGGTGACGACCGCGGGTATTTTCAGGAGAAATTCCAAAAGGCCAAGCTGGTAAAAGCCGGCTTGCCGGAAAGCTTCAACGTAGTGCAAAACAGCTTAAGCTACAACAAAGAGGCCGGCGTGACGCGCGGTTTCCACGCCGAGCCGTGGGATAAGTACATCTCGGTTGTCACCGGCAAGGTGTTCTGCGCGTACGTCGATCTGCGCAAGGGCCCGAGCTTTGGCAAGGTTGTGGCGGTAGAACTCACCCCCACCAAAGCCGTTTTTTTGCCGCAAGGCGTCGCCAACTCCTTCCAAACGCTCGAGCCGGACACCTATTACCTGTACAGTGTCAACGCGCATTGGAGTGCCGACAACTACGACAAGTATTGCTTTGTAAATTTGGCCGACCCGCAGCTGAATGTGCAGTGGCCGATTTCACTGGACAAAGCCATTATGTCCGACCGCGACCGCAACCACCCTATGCTCAAAGACGTAAAACCGCTGGAGGTGTAGGCAATGGACGATGCACGTTTTTTGATTATTGGCGCAAATGGCCAGTTGGGTCTGGCGCTGGGTGAGCGTTTTTCGGGCGCGCAAAAGGCCGATCGGGCCGAGCTCGACATTTCCAATTGGGAATCAGTGCAAAACTACGATTGGTCGAAGGTTGACGTCATTTTGAACGGCGCCGCCTACACCAATGTCGACGGCGCCGAAACTGCCGAAGGCCGCTTGAGCGCCTGGCAAGTAAACGCCACGGCCGTAGGCTACCTCAGTAAAATTGCGGCCGAGCACGATATTACGCTCATACACCTTTCAACCGACTACGCGTTTGACGGCACCCAGGAGCCACACACCGAAACCGAAGCGTTTACCCCACTCGGTGTGTACGGCCAAAGCAAAGCTGCTGGCGACATCGCAGCGGCCACCGCGCCCAAGCACTACATCGTCCGCACGTCGTGGGTGATCGGCGAGGGCAAAAACTTTGTGCGCACCATGATGGGCTTGGCCGCCAAGAACATTTCGCCTAGCGTAGTTGGCGACCAAATCGGCCGCCCCACCTTTACCAAACAACTGGTTGACGGCATCGAAAACCTGCTCAAAACACAAGCCGCGTACGGTACATATAACCTCAGCAACGAGGGCCCGGCCGTATCGTGGGCCGACGTTACCCGCACTATTTTCCACGAGCTGGGTCGCGATGACCTCATCGTCACCGACACCACCACCGAGGAATACTTCAAAAACAAACCGGAATCCGCGCCACGCCCGCTTAAAAGTACGCTCGACCTCAGTAAAATCAAGGCTACCGGCCTTGAAATCCGCAACTGGCACGACGACCTGCACCACTACATTTTAAACGAACAGAAGGAGCAATAACATGAAGGGAATTATTCTAGCTGGCGGCTCAGGCACCCGCCTGTATCCGATCACCAAAGGCATTTCAAAGCAGCTGATGCCGATTTACGACAAGCCCATGGTGTACTACCCCTTGAGCACTTTGATGATGGCTGGCATCCGCGAGATTCTCATCATCACCACGCCGGAAGATTCCGAATCATTCCAGCGTCTGCTGGGCGACGGCTCGCAGCTCGGCTGCAAATTTGAGTACGCCGTGCAACCGCAGCCAAACGGCCTGGCTGAAGCGTTTATCATTGGCGAGGAGTTTATTGGTGACGACAAAGTGGCGCTGGTTTTGGGCGACAACATCTTTTACGGCCACGGCTTTGGCAACAGCCTCAAGCGCTGCACCAACCCCGAGGGCGGCATCGTGTTCGCCTACCAAGTTTCCGATCCTGAACGCTACGGCGTGGTTGAGTTCGACGAAAACCGCACGGCAATTTCTATCGAGGAAAAACCGGCTGTGCCGAAATCAAACTTTGCCGTTGTGGGCCTGTACTTTTATGACAACGACGTGGTTGAGATTGCCAAAAGCATCCAGCCAAGCGACCGTGGCGAGCTGGAAATTACCGCGGTGAACGAAGAATATCTCAAACGCGGTAAGCTCAAGGTGCAGTCCATGGGCCGCGGCTCGGCCTGGCTTGACACCGGCACGTTCGGTTCCATGAACGACGCTTCGCAGTTTGTGGAAGTCATCGAAAAACGTACCGGCTACAAAGTTGGCTGCATCGAAGAAGTCGCTTGGCAGGAAGGTTTCATTACCGAACAACAACTGCGCGAACTCGCCGAACCGCTCAAAAAATCCGGCTACGGCAAGTACATGCTCGAGCTCGTTGACTAAAGCGTTGTGATATTTTAGAGCATAAGCTTTACAAGTGTGCTTATTTGATAGTATGCTGAGTTTGTGATCTACAAAAACAGAAAGTACGGCCCGGCCGCTCCCAAAAAATCCAAACGCAAGTGGTGGGTAGCGGCGACAGCTATAGTCATTGTTCTGCTGCTCGGCGCCGCCGGCGCATATTGGAAGCTTGCGCACACCCACAAAAAGACCGCGGTTTCGGCTAGCTCCGACACCAAAGGCGAAGCTTCTTCTAGTGTGGCTAAGCCAAACACTTCCGGTACTTCAGGCAGTAGCTCGAGCAATACAAGCGGTTCAACCAGCGGTAGCGGCGGGACTTCCTCAACGAGTAGCAACGGCAAGCAGGAGCAAACCCAGCCAGCGAGCGGCACGGCTTTGCAGCAGCCGCAAGGCAATTTCGTCAGTAGTCATGTTAATGTCCCGGCCAACGCAACCGAGCAATCCGTTTGCACAACGACCCCTGGTGCGACATGCGTCATTACCTTTACTTCAAACGGCACAACCAAATCCCTTCCCTCGCAAGCTACCGACCGCGGCGGCAGCGCGTACTGGACGTGGACCCCACAAAGTATTGGATTAACAACGGGAATCTGGACGGTTACGGCTTCCGCCACCCTCAACGGTCAGACGCAAAGTACCACCGACGCAACCCCATTGAAAGTAGAATAATATGAAACAATTTATTAAAAAATCGCTCCTTATTTTTCCGGCGGTGGCGCTATTGTGCAGCCTATTGCCGGCGCAGCTCGTTTCGGCCGATTTTATTCCCGGCCACGTGATCGACAATGCCGTGTTCGACAACGCCAACAGCATGAGCGCGCCACAAATCGACGTATTTCTCAACAACTTTCCTGGCAGTTGCATTAGCCAAGCGCGCGGTTTTACCTTCCCCGACCCAAACGGCTACTCGCCCAACACCGGCTACACATTTGGCAGCAACGTTACCGCCGGGCAGGCTATTTTTGACGCCGCCCAAGCCTACAACATCAACCCACAAGTGCTCATCACCACTTTACAAAAAGAACAAGGACTCATTAGCGGGCCGAATGGTGGCTGCACCTCTTTGGTATACGCCGGCGCCGCAGGCTACGGCTGTCCCGACGGCGGCACCACCTACAACTATTCTGGCGTCAACCTGTACACCCACAATGGCGTCACCGTCACCGATGTAAATGGCACCTGCGTAAACAGCAGCGCCAAGGTCGGGTTTTCACAGCAGCTCATCCGTGCCGCCTGGCTCCTCAAGTTTGGCGAGCAGCGCTCCGAGGGGAATGTCAATTGGGCGATCATACGTGGCAGTTGGAACAATTCCGACGACCCGCAAAGCTGCTACGGCGGCCCGATGACTCAAGGCACTTTCGCTCGCTGCCCGAGCGGCGGCGCAGCATATTACGACGGTTACGTGACTATCGACGGCCAAGCCTTGCACATGGACACCGGCGCCACTGCCACCCTGTACTGGTACACGCCGCACCTGCACGGCAACCAAAACTTTAGCGCCATTTATAATCAATGGTTCGGCGACCCGACGTTCGTGTGCGGCTCCAACGAAGCCACGATGCCGCAAATTGTGAGCCTATACAGCCCGCAGAGCTATGCGCATTTCTACACTGGCTACCGCTGCGAAGCGAACGCCGTCGGCTTTAACGCTCACTACAATTACGAAGGCGCTGCCTTTAACACCACCGACCCGTCAATCCCTGGAGCTGTCGCCATTTGGCGGCTCGCCAACAACCAAACCGGCGACCACATGTGGACGGCTTACTCGTCGGAAATTAGCTCACTCGTGGGCCGCGGCTACCACATCGAAGGCCTGGCGTTTTACACCGCACCAGCCAATGCCGCCCAGCTCGCCGTCTGGCGCCTGTACAATCCGCAAACGTATCAGCACGTCTGGACTTCTTCGCAAGGTGTTATTAACCTCATCACCCAAAAAGGCGGCTTCCGCGTTGAGGGTGTGGCGTTTTACTCGCAGTAGTACTTTTAGACACGACAAACCGGCCGCAAAAAGGCCGGTTTTTTATTGGCTAGCTTTGATGGTTGCGAGCAATCCATCGTGCAGCGAGGTAAACTGCTGGTCGCCAAAATCCGCCAGATAACGGTCGATGGTCACGCCAGTGCTTTGCAAAAAGGTTTTAGGCGCTTCGGTGTACGAAACGGAAACTTCGGTGCCCGACAACTGCTTGAGCTCGTCCAAAATCTCGTTCAGACTGGTTTGTTCGCCCCGGCCAATGTTGTACACGGCGTGCGAGCTGTCGGCGGTAAAGCTGCGCGCGATCATGGCGGCGGCATCGTCCATATAAATATAGTCGCGCGAGCTGGTGCCATCACCGTAAATGGTGATGGTTTCGTGATTTTTAATCTTGGCCAAAAACAGCGGGATGGCACCCTGGTTGTTTTTGGTGACCTGGCGCGGGCCATATGGGTTGGTCAAGCGGTACACCACATAAGGCATACCGTGTTTACGCTTGAAGTACTCAAGATAATACTCGATGGCCAGCTTGTTGATGCCGTACGGCGAAACCGGCAGCGGCGTGTCGGCCTCGCTGGCGATTTTGTGTTCACTCAAGCTGCCATACACTGCGCCGCCCGAGGAAACAAAACCCACCTTAGCCACGCCTTGCGTTACGCAAAGCTCAAAAATCTTGACGCTGCGCATGAGATTATCGGTAATATCGATATAGGGGTTGTTGTCGGAAACGAACGGTGTGGTGGCCGAGAAAGTGTGCAGCACTAGATCGACTCCGGTGAGTGCCTGGCGGATGTCATCGTCGTTAAAGAAGTCGCCCTTTACTACCTCGATGTTGGGTGCCATGGCAAACTGCGGCCCGCGCGAAAAGCGGTCGAAAGCCCGCACTCGCATGCCCGGCGTCTTCGCCAAATGCTCCACTAGGTAACTGCCCACAAACCCGTTGGCGCCGAGCACCAAACAAACTTTTTCTTTATCCATCAAGCGCCTTTCGTGCTTCCTCGACCATCGGCAAGTAACTGTGCTTTTCCTGGGCGAGGGAAATCCGGTTGCTTTCTTTCGACATTGTAGCAAGTTTTTCGTCGGACGTTTTTTCGCGGTTCAGGGTTTTTTCGATGGTCTGCACCACTTGTTCGAAGTCGCTGCTCTCGAGGTAGTAGCCGTTTTTGCCATCCTCAAGCTGCTCCGCCATGCCCGACGAGTCATTGCGCAAGATCGGGTGGCCGGCGATCATGCCCTCAAACACAAACAGCGGCAAGCACTCGCGGATTGAGTAACACACGGTAAAGTTCGATTCCAGCACAATGTCCAAACACTTTTCCTTGGTGACGCGGCCATAGGTTTTAAACCGGTCGCCGAGGCCTTTTTTGGCATGACGCAGCAGTTGGCGCGACAAAAAGTCGTCGGTTACGCCCACATATACCAGCTCAAAGTCGCGGTACGCCTTGGGATTTTTGTGGTAATAACGCTCCAAAAATTCAATAAAGGCATAAAAGATGGGCAGTTGACCCTTGCGACCATCACCGATGGTGCCCGGCAACACAAAGCTGAGTTTATCGTGAAAGGCTTTGGCCGGCAGCACGCGGTGGTACTTTTTGGGCGTCACCACTTGGTAATGCTGAATTTTGATGTGTTCTTGGTCGTTGAAATGCTCGCGGTAGTGGTCGCGGGTGAGCACGGCGGCGGTTAAAATTTCCAGCTTGCCAGCCTTCATGAGGTCGTGCATGCGCTGCGTTTCAAACTTGCCGAAGATCAGCTCGGGTTCGTCTTCGTGCACATACCACAGCAGTTTTGAAATCTGGCCGCTCTCGAGTCCCGCAAAAATGGTTTCCTTCAGCGGAATAGAATGCGCCGAGGTGTTCAGCACCACCACGTCGCCCTTGTGAAAGTTGATAATCGCCTCGCGGTTCACCAAAATTTTCGGACGAATGCCGGCCTTGTTGAGCGTCGCAATGTTGTTGTTGTGCGCAGGATTAAAGGTGTAAAACTCAAGCGGCAGTTTGGGATAAGCGGCATGCAGCTCGCGCACAAAATCCATAATCACAAACGGGGCGCCGGACATATCGAGCTGGTGCGAAACCACCACCACGCGGGCACCCGTACCTTCCGGCAACGACAAGCGTCGGTGCAGCTGGCGACCAGCTACCGTTTTTACGGCATGGTAGGTGTTACGCAAGCCGTATTTGCGCGCGTATGCCGGTACCTTGCGGGCCTTGATGGCCAGGCGCTGCAACTTGGCGCGGGCACCGGCGGGCGCTTCAGCCACTACCTCGTACGAGCCAAACGCCGTAAAGTCTTGCGCGCGGTCGTGCGCCTGCACCGCTTCGGCCAACGGTTTGGTAGCCACATCCCAGTACAACTCGTCGCGCACGTTCTTGAGGTTCATTTTTACCTCTTGCAGCGTCACTCTGTCGGCAAACAGTTTGAGCATGTCGTTGGCCATAGCGCTTGGGGTGAGACCACTAAACTGCGCCGCAGCATCGGCGGCTAGCAACAGCTCGCTCACCGGGTCGCCACCATTGGTAATAAGCGGCAAGTTCGCCCACGTAAAGTCCACCAACCGCGTACGCCACGCCAGCTCATTCTCGGGCCCTTGCTTATTAATGACCACCACCAGATCACTGTCCAGGTACCAATTGGCGCGGTCCTCAAACCGGATCCAATCTTGCAAAACCACTAAGTCTTCAAGCTTGTGTTTCTTGACGTACTCCAGCAGCTCCTCGTATTTTTTTATAAAGTCCGGGTGCGTGTTGAACGGATTTTTGGCGCCCACAATCACTAGCTTGGCCGGCGTTTGCCCGTTTACTTTTTGTACGGCTTCCACGAGATCTGTCAGGTCGAACCAGGGGTAAATGCCGCCGAACCACAACACTTTTTTAAACTTGGTATGGTCTTTGCCGATAAGTTTTTGAATGGGGTGCTCGGTTTGTTTTGCCTGGTCGCGGTAAATGCCGTAAGGCACAACGAGGATAAGGTCTTCGCCATATGTGGCCGGGTTGATGCGGCCAATACCCGAAAGCACCCCTTGGTAAAAGCGTTTTTGTGGCTCGCTGGCACACAAAAAGCGGTCGCCGCGACGCAGCACGTGCGCCCAACGCGGAACGTCGTGGTGAAAAGCGGCATACTCGAGCTCAAGGTCTTTGCTTTGGCGCGCCGAAACCTCGATGTAAATCGGCACGTAACAGTCCAAAATAAGTTGCTGGTCGGGGCGCAAACTGTCGGCGGCCTTGATCGAAAGGTCGCCCATGCAGTAGCTCACTACTACCGTGTCAAATTCGGATAACAGTTTGGGAAGGTCGGGCAGGTTCCACGTGGCAAGATGGATGCCTTCGTAGTGCTCGGTAAAGTTTTCTTGTCGGTAGCTTTCGTGGTAAGCAACAGTGACCTCAACGTCGCCGTCGTTGGCCGCCAATCCTTTGGCCAGCCCCCAACAGCGCAAGCCGCCGCCTTCAACTTTTTCGTGTTCGGGGGTCGGCACCGGCCCCTGTGATAGTACAATGCAACGTTTTTTCATATCTTGTCTGATGCTCACGTGTGATTCCTTTTTAAGCGGTTAGCCTGTCGCCTGACAGCACCCTCTAATCTTATCAACAATTTAGCGTTAAGTTGACGATTTTCCTCGGTGAGCCGCACAATCCGTTGCTCCTGGTGCTTGCGCTCTTCGGTGAGCCGCTCGCTGAGGTCAACATAGTGTTGTATAATTTTGGCTTGCTCTTGGGCGTGCTGGTCCAAACCGTTAATCTGCCCAAGCAGGTGGTGGATATACAGCTCGCCGCTGCCAGGGAAAGCGGCAATGGCTTTTTTGAGCAGCCGCTCCTGGTATTTTTCGTCTACATGGCGCAAACTGTCAAGCAAGTTAATAATGTGTCCCCTAATAATTTTGGCATAGGCAGGGTTGTCGCCGTAAAGGTTCAGAATGGCAATGTACAACGACAGATGTGCGGCGCCGTACTTTTTCCAGATTTTGTGAATGCCGGCGTACGAATCCCACCACAAACCGCCGGGGTGGCGGCGGTAGGCGCCCATGACGCGGTCGATAAAGCCGATTTTGCCAAACTTGGCGTGATACAAGTGCAAGTACCAGTCCAGCGGCAAGACGTCGCTCGGAAGGTTGTCGTACGATTTCGGCCGGCGGTACATCACCGAATTAGTTTGGATGAAGTTGCGCTGTAGCAAGCTTTTGGTCGTAAAACTGGCTGGGCGGTCGGCGCCAGTGGGATAAATGGACTCCGGCTGGACATCGCCTTCAAAAAACACGCGTACCGGGTGGAAGCACACCGCGTAATCAGAGTGGGTATCGAGAAAGTCGGCTTGGCGCTGCAGCTTTTCAGGGTCGGTCCAAAAATCGTCGCCCTCGCAAAGCGCTACATATGTGCCGGTGGTCGCCTTAATGGCTTCGATGTTGTTCTTAACCACGCCAAGGTTTTTTTTGCGCAAAACCGGCTTGATAATGTCTGGGTATTTCTCGGCGTAGCGCTTGATAATTTGCGGCGTTTTGTCGGTCGAGCAGTCATCAGAGACTATCACCTCGAACGGAAAATCTGTTTTTTGCATCACAAAGCTTTTGAGCGCTGCTTCTATATACTTTTCTTGGTTGTAACAAACCGTTACGACGCTTACTTTTGGTGTACTTTTCACGCCTGTCTCTCCTTATAAGTGTCGCTATCTCGGCACCGCTGTAATCTTAAGGCTATTATATACTATTTTCCTTGGGGTGGACCATTGACAAAAAAGCTATTTTTGTTTATACTAATGCTTTAATTGCGAGATCGTATGGCCAATCCCAACACGCCCCTAGAAATCCCCGAGCTAACACTCGAACAACGCATTGCAATCACCGCCCAAACTCTTAGCCAACTGTCGGCCGAAATTATAGATCCAGACCACGAACGCAGAATGATGCCAGCCGAAATATATCATGGCTGGGCAAAGGGTATGCCTACAGCTACGGTGGAACTCGGCCTGGTCAAACCTTCCGAGATAGAAGGTGATGCCGAAGTCTACATGCTTCATCGTCGGGAAGACGACCCCATTACGAAATGGGCAGGTAAGCTACACATCATTGGTCGCGGTGTTCTTTATGAAGACATCGAAAAGGCAAAGGACGAAGAAGACTATACGCCAATTGTCGAGCGCGTTTTAGAGGAGACCGAGGGCGGTCTGACACTTATAAACGAACCTATCCAGTATGCAGCTGTTGAGCGGCTTGGCGCTCGCGGTCCAGAGATTACCCCTCGCTTAATTGCGCGCGTAGATGGTACGCCAAAAGCTGGCGGCTTCTACAGAGTCGGTGAAATGCTCACCGAGCCAAACAGACAACAACTCCTTGAAACCCACGACGTTGCTATCGCCCGAATTCGCACCAACGCTTACAAGTATGGCCTCTTAAGCTAATGGCTCAAGAACTTGGCTTTCCCCCTCACGTACGTTATGCTGGAGAAGTAATTTATAGGGGGAAACAATGAGCAATGGTATTCGTATAGCGGTTTCCGGTACCGGCGGCGGCGCAGGGCAAAGCGTTTTAAAGGCCTTGGCCGAAACCGATTACGATGTTGTTGCTCTTGACGGTGAGCCGTTGGGTGCCGGGTTGTATACCACCAACACTTCGTATCTCATTCCCTACGCCAACAGTCCGGAACTTGTCGACCGGATCCTAGAAATCTGCCAGCAAGAAAATGTAAAACTCTACTTTCCCGGCTTGGATGCCGAGCTTCCTATTCTCACGCAACATCGCGACCGTTTTAAGGCTGCCGGTGTTACGCTGGTTGTGAGCTCGCCGGATGTCGTGGAGCTGAGCGACAACAAACAGCTCACCTACGACATTTTGGTGCAGCACGGTTTTAACGTGCCCAAAACCTACAACATGGCCGAGACCGACCCGCACAACATTCCGCTCGCCTACCCGTTTGTGCTCAAGGAACGCGAAGGCGGCGCCCGCTCGCAAAACCTCTACGTTGTGAAGAGCGAGGAACAGCTCGAGGGCTTGTTGACTCGCGGACTCGACCTCAGCAATTATGTGGCGCAGGAATACATCGAGGGCGATGAATATACTTGTGGCTCGGTCAACTTTGACGGCACCTGTTACGGCGTGATCGTGATGCGTCGCATTTTGCGCGACGGCGACACCTACAAGTGTTTCTCCGTCCGCGACGAACTCATCGAGAACGAGGTTAAAAAAATCGCTGAAGCCATCAAGCCGTTTGGCCCTTGCAATGTGCAACTACGCGTCAAGGACGGCAAGGTGTACGTGTTCGAGATCAACGCCCGCTGCTCCGGCACCACCGGCGCCCGGGCGCTTTGCGGCTTCAACGAGCCCAAAATGATCGCCGACTTTATCCTGCAAGGCAAAACACCGGAATTCACCATCAAAGAACAAAGTATCTTGCGCTACTGGAAAGAACTCGTGGTCGAAAATGATCTTATCGAAACCATGAAAGCAAACGGTAAGCTAACCCAAGAAAATCCCGGCAAACTATGACCATACTAACCGGCGGCGGCTCATTCGCACAAAGTTACCTCGACCAGTTTGCCGCCGAGGTTGCTTCTATCCGCGAGCTCGGTGAAGCCGGTTTTTTGGAAAAACTCAGCAAAGCCACGACCATCATCCACAACGCGGCGACGATTGCCAGCAATGACACCGAAATGCTTGTGGCCCGCAACTTCGATTTTACCCGGTTTATTGTATTGAAATTGCAGGAGCTGAACCCGTCGGCGCATCTTATCGTGTTGAGCAGCATGAGTGTTCTTGACCCAGGCGACGACCAAAAATACGGCAACGTATTGGCCATGACCCCCTATGCATACTCCAAATATCTAGCTGAAACTTATGCGCTTAAAAGTGAGCTGAAACACGTGAGCTGCGTGCGATTTTCGACGCTGTTTTTCAAAGATCCAGCCAAAGACGGGCTTTCGAAACTGATTGCCGACGCCGCTGAAGCCGGACGGATCACCACCTATAACAAAGGGGAGGCGCTGCGTAACTTTTTGCCCATCGAAGTGGCTGTACAGTACGTTCAAAAAATTACTAGCCAGCAAAGCAAAGCCCAACGCACATACACGCTGGCCGCGCCAGAACCGACGAGCTTCGCCTATGTGGCAAAACTTTTGAAGCAGCAAGTGCCCGAGCTCGTCATCGAAGACAAAACCATCGACGGCTCAGGCGTGCCTGTACTTGCAAACTTTAGCACCAAAGACATCGACGAGCTGGGCCGCATTGACTTTTCGCTCGAAGCAGAAATTAAACAATACCTGGGAGGTTTTTCAAAATGAAGTACATGGTTTTTAGTGACGTACATGGCAACTTGCCCGCGCTTGAGCTTGCCCTGAAAGACGCCGGACAAGTCGACGGCTACATCTGTTTGGGTGACACCGTCGATTACGGGCCGTGGAGCAACGAGTGCGTGGACCGCGTGCTTGGCCTGCCAAATGTCACATACATTCGCGGCAATCACGAAGAAGATTTTCTAAAAGGCAGCCACACCGGCGACAACAAAGTAGCCAATGCCTTTTTTGCCGTGTGCTTGCCAAAATTTGACCGGATGGAGCAGATCAAAAATTTGCCCGAAACCTACGAGCTGGGCGGTTTTGTTTTTCGCCATACCATCGAAAACCGCAATATTTATCCCGACAGCGACGTCACACTCGACAATAATTACGTCATCGGCCACTCACACCACCAGTTCTGGTTGGAGCAGCCGCCATTTCGGCTCTACAACACCGGTAGTATCGGCCAGAACCGCAAATACCTGAACATTATCAACTACCTTATTTTTACACCGGGCGAAAAAGCGGAAGACGCCCAGTTTGAGCTCCGCGCCCTCACCTACGACCCGCAAATCGTGCTCGACGAAATGCACAAGCAAGGCTATCCGGAACCTTGTCTCGAATACTACGAAGGCAAAGCCCGTTACACTGGCCAGCCTGTGCCACCATCCAAGCCGGCAACTATTTTGTAACTTCGGCGATCAGGATCGAACCGTCGCGGACTTCGAGGTTTCGAAGTTCGGGGCGCTTGCTTTCGCGCAGCTTGCAGCGAACCACATTGTCGTAACCAACCTCGTGCAAGCGGCGCACCAGTTCTTCCCAGTCGTATAGCCACATATGGCCCCACCAGCGGAACGACATATTCATCCATTCTGCCCGGGTTTTTACAAAATCTATGTTGAACTTTTTGATTACCGGGTCTTGGTCGAGCGGCACATGCAGGTAGTGATCTACCACGCTCTCGAGGTCAGGCATGGCAATGCGCATCACGCCGCCGGGTTTGAGCACGCGCATGAGGTCGGTCATGGCCACCCGCGCTTCATCCGGTGTTAAGTGTTCAAAGAAGTGCTCGTTAAAAATAAAGTCCACGCTATTGTCGTCGAACGGGAGGGGGTTACGCATATCCCAGTCCAGGTCGAGCCTGTCGCTTTCGATGTTTTCATCGCTGTTGTTGTCGATGTTAATCCAACCTTTTTTGTAGTCTGTCCCGCAGCCAACATTGAGCTTAATCGACCCTTTTACTTTTTTTACGAGCGCCTTTGCGCCGGCGGTATCAGTGGCTGGTTTTTTCTTGAGTGGATTTTTCACTGTGTAGCACCTCACAAATTTTAGTAATAACTGCTTCGGGAAGCTCAGGATAGAGCGGCAGGCACATAATGCGACGGGAAATGTCTTCGGATATCGGCGCGCTTTGTCGGCGCTTCAGGTAGGGCACTGTATTGAGCGACGGATAAAAATAGCGGCGTGGGTAAATGTCGAGTTTTTCGAGCGCTTTCATAACGCGCAGCAGCGCCGCTTCGCTTTTCATAACCACCGGATAATATGCGTAATTGTACACAACGTCGGGCTGCCGTTTGATCGTTTGAAATTTGCTATCCAGCAAGTGGTCGTATTGTTCACAGATCGCTTTGCGTTTTTTGATGTTTTGATCAACGTATTTTAGGTTCACCAAACCCATTGCCGCCTGGAATTCCGACGCCTTGCCATTAATACCGAGCATGTAGTGCTCGTCGTGATTGTGGCCGAACCGTTTTTTAAGCTCAATCCGGTCACTTATTGTTTTGTCGCGAGCGATTAAACAGCCACCTTCAATGGTGTGGAACAATTTGGTGGCATGGAAGCTGCACACCGAAATATCGCCGTAATCGAGCAGCGACTTGCCCTTGTATAGCGCTCCAAACGCGTGGGCGCCGTCGTAAATAACCTTTAAATTGTGCTTCTTGGCGATTTGGGCAATTTTTTCCGTATCACATGGTATGCCAAACACGTGCACGGCTAAAATGGCGCGCGTTCGTTCGGTGATGGCGGCTTCGATTTTATCAGCGTCAATAACAAAAGTTTCCGGGTTGATGTCCACAAAAACCGGCTCGCAGCGCTCCCACAAAATGGCGCCAGTGCTGGCCACGTACGAAAACGGCGTGGTAATTACTTCGCCCTCTGTTATATCGAGTGCGTTGAGCGCCAGTTGCAGTGCCGTGGTGCCGTTGGAAACAAAATGAAAGTCTTTAACTCCCAAATATTCCTTCATTTGGTCTTCGAACTTCCGAAGCAGCGGGCCTTGGTTGGTTAAAAAATGACTGTCCCAAATTTGGCGCAGGTACGCTTCGTATTCCTCGATGGGTGGCAAAAACGTCTTGGTGACCCAGATTTTTTCTTTTGGCATATTCCCTCTCTTATAAATAATGCAGGGAGCGATTTCTCGCCCGACGCCCACCTACCTATACTACTGGATATTATAAGCCAAAACGCTATAATTGGGACATGCTATTTGAAAAGAAAAAAATTCCTTGTTTTGTACTGATTTTTGACCAAGTTGCCATCATCAAAAAGACGCTCGAATTCTTAGCTACCTACAAAGACCGGCTCGATGTAATTGCCCTCGAAAACCCGAGCGACAACACGCCGGAAATCAAAAAAATAGTCGACGCGCTGGGTGCCACCGGCGGCATAAAACGCCACTACCTGTTCGACAAAAACATCACCAGTGCGGTATTTACCGCCGCCATTAAAAACGAGGCCGAGGCTGTTCGTAAAAACCCCTACGTGGTCGTTACAGACGGCGACGTTGTAGTTACGAACGATGATTGGCTCAAAGAAGAAATGAGAGTTATCAAAAAGCACGACGACGTGTTTGCCATCGGCACAACCCTCGACAAGCAAAACTTGCCGCTCGAAACATTTCCCGAAGCTGGCGGCTGGATTCCAGAGGACATCGCCGAGCATCGCGATTATTTCGAAGTAAACACCGGCGCGCACTTGCTCTTGTTGCGCGGCCAAGAACTACTGGACTTCGTCGTATGGAAGGACGAACACAACCTCCAGTTTGTCGATGGCGCGCTTCATCGCTACGCAGCCGAGGTACTCCACAAAAAATGGGCGCGCACCAAGCACGCAAAAGCATATCACCTCACCTGGGACTTATATTTCGACCGCAACCACCCCTACACCAAAATGAAGCTCGACAAAGGCTTTAAGGCAATCTGGCACCACAGTGACACGGCCGGTTACAAGATCACCGAATATTAGCAGCAGCGACCGAAGTTATTTTGCCTGTTTCCAGGTGTCGGCCAGCCACATGGAGGCGCCACGAATTGGGTCGTTGCCCTTTATGACGAACCGGTTTTTGCGCTTGGCAAGGGCCACGAGTTTGCGGTTCGCCTGCAAACAAAGGATGGTTGGAATTTCGTAACTACCGCTGTTGAGTAGCGTTAGGTCGAGCGTGTAGGTTACGCGTCCGTCGCCTGTTAGTTTCAGTTCGAGGGGCGTGGTGAGTTCGGCGATTGAAGCGCCATCGCGGATCAGCGAAAACGCCACGTACATCGGGTCGTCTTTGGTCGTTTTGGATTTGTAGGTTACGTCGAGCACCAGTTCTTTGTCGGTCTGCCTGTCGATTTTCGTAACAATGCTGAAATCCTTGGGCAGCTCCGGCCCGGTGTCTTTCTTTTGCTTTTCTTCGTTGGCCTTCATGCTTTCCATGTTGTCGAGCGTGTACATATCGGCGACTTCCGTTGGCGTGCCATCATGCAAAAGGTCGCCGTTTTTGATGTACACGGCGCGGTTGCAAAACCGCTGCACAGCGCCCATGTCGTGTGACACAAATACCACCGTCTTTTGCTGGCGCTTGAGTTCTTCGAAGTAGTCAAAACATTTTTGCTGAAAGGCGGCGTCGCCCACCGCCAATACTTCGTCGAGCAGCAGCATGTCGCTTTGCGCCCGGATGGCGATCGAAAACGCCAGGCGCACCTGCATGCCGCTACTGTAGTTTTTGAGCTTTTGGTCCATGAAACGTTCTAGCTCGGCAAACTCCACGATGTCGTCATACATGTCTTCCATTTCTTTGCGGTTGAAGCCCAGCAGCGCGCCATTTAGGAACACATTTTCGCGGCCCGAAAGATCGTGGTTAAAGCCCACGCCCAGCTCGATAAACGGCGTCAATTTGCCATTGACGGTGATGTTGCCTTTGGTTGGCGTATAAATGCCGGCAAGCATTTTAAGCAGCGTGCTTTTGCCCGAGCCATTGCGCCCGACAATCCCAAAAAACTCGCCTTTTTTGATCTCGAACGATACGTCCTTGAGTGCGTGCTGTTTTTCAAAACCTTGGCGGCCGTTGCGAAAGAAGCTGATCAGCGCGCCTTTGATCGAGGTTTGTTTGTCGTGCGGCAGCTTAAAATCTTTGGTAACGTGCTCGACTTTAATAGCAATGTCGTTTTCGGCGCTCATGTTAGATATTCTCCGCAAAATACTTGGATTGACTTCGGAAGTAAGCCACGCCGCCAACCAAAACAACTGCCACAATGAAGAACGGAATAAAAGTGTACCAGCCGTTTTGGAATGTGCTGCTAATGGTGATGGTGCCGTGTGTAACAGTGGTATAGCGCGCGTCTTGGATGGCCTGCGCCATCGGGTTCATAAATAAAATTTTGCGATACAAAATGTTGTGGATGAGCGTCAGCGAAAAGATAATCGGCGTAAGGTAAAAGCCGGCCTGCAAAACCACTTCCCAAATGTACGTAACGTCGCGGTATTTCACAAAAGCTGCGGCCAGGAATAGGGAAATGCCCAGCGCGAACAAGTACACCTCCAGCAAAATAACCGGCAAAAGCAGCAACGAGCGCATAAAGTCCACATGGTTCACAACCATAAATATCAGCACGACAATCAGGTTGAGGCCGAGGTTAATAAGCGCTGACATACTACTCGAAAGCACAATAATCCAGCGCGGAATTTTGATTTTGCGGATGAGGTCGCCGCGCCCCACAATGGCGCTCAGACTCTGCGAAGTCATCTCGCTAAAGAAGTTCCACATAACAATGCCCAGCAGCAAATAAACGGGGAAATGCGGCACGTCGCCGCCAGCCTTCAAGACCTTCACAAACACCACATACAAAATAACAAACAAAAGTAGCGGGCGCAGCAGCGACCACGCATAGCCCAACACAGAGCCCTGATACCGTAGTTTAAAATCGGTTCGAACCAGCTCGCTGAGCAACGCTCGGTTCTGTTTTGAGAAAATGTGTTTCATTACGTATCAACATTTGATTATAGTGTAGTTGTACACTTTTACAAAGGTTTTGATGTCGAAAAGAAACGATAAAGTCACTGTTGTCATCCCCAGTTGGAACGCCCGCGAAGAAATCGGGGCGTGTTTAAAATCGCTCGAGGCACAGTCGCTCAAACCACATATTATTGTTGTTGAAAACGGCTCGATCGATGGCTCACTGCAATACATTCGGGCTGAATTCAAAAATGTCGAGCTGATCGAGCATCGCAAAAACAAAGGTTTTTCCGGCGGCGTGAACGCTGGCATCAAAAAGGCCATACGAGACGGCGCCAAGTACATTGCGCTGTTCAACAACGACGCCGTGGCGAGCAAAACCTGGCTCGCCGAACTCGTGCAAGCGCTCGACGAAAACGAAAGTGTCGGTATTGTCACCTGCAAATTCATGACCGAAGACAAAAAACAGCTCGACAGCACGGGCGATTATTACACCGTTTGGGGTTTGCCCTACCCGCGTGGCCGTGGCGAGCCAGTTTCCGACAAATACGACCGCGAAACGGCCGTGCTCGGCGCTTCCGGCGGCGCCAGCCTGTACCGCACCACATTATTCGAAGATATCGGCTTGTTTGACGAAGATTTTTTTGCTTACTACGAAGATGTCGATATTAGTCTGCGGGCGCAGCTTGCCGGCTGGAAGGTTCGCTACGAACCCAAAGCCGTCGCCTACCACCAAATCGGCATGACCAGCGGGCGCATCAAAGGCTTTACCACCTACCAGACTATCAAAAACCTGCCACTGCTGCTTTGGAAAAACGTGCCGGCACGCTATGTGTGGCGCGTATTGCCGCGCTTCACCCTGGCATACACGTTGTTTTTTGCGCGGGCCATCCAGCGCGGCCACGCCAAAATGGCTTTTGCCGGCTGGTTCAAGGCATGGCGGCTGCTTCCCCTCAAACTTATCGAGCGGCACGAGATACAACGCGACCGCGGCGTTTCCGACAAATACATTTGGAACCTCATGACGCACGACTTGCCGCCAAACGCCCACGCACTCCGAAGTTTACGGGCCAAATGGTGGCGATTCTGTGGACGGAAGGTCGAAAAATAATATGAAAAAAATAGTTATCGACGCCCGGGAGCTCCGCACTACCACCGGTCGCTATGTAGAACGGCTTTTGCATTACCTGCAACAAGTCGACCACATTCATGAGTACATTGTGCTGCTCACCCCAAAAGATTTTGACAGCTGGGAGCCTGCCAACCGAAACTTCCAAAAGCTCAAAACACCCTACAAAGAGTTTACATTTGGCGAGCAGCTTGGCTTTTGTAAGCAACTCACCGACCTGCACGCCGACCTGGTATTTTTTCCGATGGTGCAACAGCCGGTGTTATACCGCGGCAAAGTGGTGACCACCATGCAAGACCTCACCACTATCCGCTTCCGCAACCCCACCAAAAACTGGCTGGTGTTTACTGTAAAGCGCGAAGTTTATAAGTGGGTCAACAAATACGTTGCCCGAAAGAGCCGGGCGCTCATCACGCCGACACAGTTTGTGGCCGACGACGTAGCCAACTACACGCACGTTTTGCCAGAAAAGTTTACTGTAACGTACGAGTCTGCCGATTATTTTGCCGGCAATGCCGAGCCTATAACGGCCCTGAAGGGCAAACAATTTATCATGTACCTCGGCCGGCCGTTGCCACACAAGAACTTGTGGCGTTTGGTTGAGGCTTATGGAGTTTTGAAAGAAAAAAATCCGGGCCTACTACTGGTGCTGGCCGGACGCAAAGACGTACATTACCAGGATATCGAAAAGCGCGCCCGGAACGCTGGCATCGAAGGTGTATTTTTTACCGGCTTTATCAGCGACCAAGCGCTCAAATGGCTCTACCAAAACTGCGCCGCGTATGTATTTCCCTCCTTAAGCGAAGGGTTTGGCTTGCCGGCGCTTGAAGCCATGCTGCATGGCGCACCAGTGGTCTCGAGCGACGCCACTTGTTTACCGGAGGTTTACGGGGACGCCGCGCACTACTTCGACCCGCTCGACATCCAAGATATGGCAACCAAAATAAACGAAGTCCTGCACGATAAAAAACTTCGTGCCGAGCTCGTAAAAAAAGGCCGGAAGCAAGCCGGCAAATATTCCTGGAAGCGCATGGCCGAGCAAACCCTCGGCGTCTTCAAAAAAGCGCTTGGCGAAACTGGCTAGTACGGATTTTCGTACTGGCGGCGCAAATACGAGCCGTAGGTTGGCGTGTGGGCGCACTGCTCTTGGTCTTGGCAGACGCCGCCATCAAATCTGGCGTAGGCAAAAAAGGCCGCTTCTTTGCGCGCAAGGTCGTCACCGTCAACATTTGGCGGCATTTGGTGAACCGGGTAGCCAATGAAAAACCTGAGCGTAGCCCCAGTCGGGTGACTGTACATCGAAAACGCACGCGATGCAAAACGCCCTACCGCCATGTGATCGCTGTGATCGGGATATTGGTGGCCTATAAAGTTTGCTTGCGTGCGCACCTCTGTGGGCTGGTAGGTTTTCATGAGCTCCGCCAAAGCCTGTTGTAACTCCGTGGCGTCGTACGAAGACTGGCCGTCAACGCTATGAATCAGGGGAATCTTATTACTATCGAGCCGCGCCAAGCTTTCAAAATGCGAACTGCGAAACCCTCTGCCGTCAACATTTCCGTCTGGCAAGTGCATAAAAATGAGCGAGATTCCGGGGTTGTTTTTGGGTGAAGCCACGGTCATAAACTGGTGATCGGAAAGCGCAACCTGGCGCTCAATCCAAGCACTGTCTTCTTGTGGCGTCATAGTGGAGTACGCAGCCTCCGAACCATGCTCGCGGCTCAGCCAGTAATACTTATCAGCGCCATCATCACCCGCGGTCATGTACACGGTGCGTACGCAACTCCCCGCCGAAACACTGTGTTCGAGCTCCGGATTCATGAACAACAAATCGTCGTCTTGGTGCGCCACAATATTCATGACGGTAGGGTTTTGGCCACACGAAACGTTGGGTAGCGAAGCAAGCGAGACGGGTAAAATTGTGGAGGCATCCTGCGATGCCGAAGTATCTTTCGTTGCGTGTTTTGGTTTTGGAGCGCTATGAAACGCACCGCGGTCGTAGAACAACAACAACTCCTGCGGCTCGGCCAAGTTGCCGGCGATAATCGTGCTGGCGTTTGGACGGCCGTAACTTTTAATGATTTCTTCGAGTGTGCAATTTTGATAGCCAGTTAGGTTTTGGTCGAACGACAACAGATAAGCAAATGAGTACTTGCGCAAATCGGTCCGCCACGCGTCGCTGGTAAGGGCGTCACGCACCTGGCCGCAGCTAGCGAGCGGTAAAATATTCAGTCGATTGTTGGCGGCGAGCTTTGTTGGCACTACGCGCCAGTAATCGCCCACTAGAGTTGCCACCGGATGGTGAGAGAGCGCTTGCGCCACCGACAAGTTACGGTCGTTCACCGTTTGGAGAGCGGTCTTTCCCTCGTTGTAACTGCGTGCGGCCACAAAAACTCCACTGGCGATTGCCACCAACAACACCAAACCAGCAGCAAGCAGAGTGCGCGCCTGCCAATTTTTGCGCGCCATATAAACTGCTGCGGCCACAAAAACCGCAAAGAAGGCAACCGTTAGATAGCGGGCATCCACGGCGTAGTAATGGTCGGTCAACATAAACGCCAACACTGCCGCAACAGCGCTCCAAATAAGCAAGATGGCAACTTTGGCGTGCGTTTCATGGGCGGCCTGTTTATCTTCGGGCGTCTGAAAACCAACCCGCACCAGGCGTGCGGTCATCCCCAAACCTACTACCAACACACCAAGGTTCACCAAAAACGCCACACCACCCCAAGACGCCAGGTGCGCTCCAGTACGGCCAGGAATATTGCTGAGCACCGTTGCGTCATACGCAGGATTGGCTCCAAAGTTGGTAAATAACCCCAGCACCGCGTAAGTACCGGCCAACACAAATCCGTGCAGCCCATGCACCACACCATACGAGCCGCCCGCATCAACTTGGTTAGTAAAATGTGTAACACCGGCGGCGTTCACAACCCACAGCAGTAGCAAGGCAGCAATTGAGGCCACTACCGTTACCGAAAACCATCTAAGCGCGGCATATACGAGTCCGACCTTCAGTGCGGTCCGGTGTACAATGTAAGCAATAACAGCGCTTCCCACGCCAATCGTCAAAAACAACTTATCACTGGCAATCAGCAGCGTTAGAAGCGCAATACTACTTATAAACCGCCAGCTTTTAACACGCCGCGCCGATACACACAACCACAATGCAACAATATACGCGATGTATTCCAGGTTGCGCGTGGCGACCATTGCCATGTTGACGGGCAAAAGGGCACCAGCATAAGGTTGGGCTGGAACCGCAAGCAACACCGAAGCCAATGCCAAACATATCGTGCCAAACACCAGGGGCCGCCGCTCAATTCTGTACAAAAGCGCTGCAAATGCCCCAACCGTCGCCACCACAACGCCTACCGTAAAAGCCAAAAACACCGCAGCCGTGGAGCCGCATAACTTTATAAGCAGAAAAAGCGGCCACTTAAGCAAAAACGTATGGGCACTGGGAAATTCGGCGGCATGGAAGGTGCTTTTACTGCCAAACATGTAGGAGTCAATGAGCTGGTCGGCGTTGCCTTGGTGCAGCCTCGCGCTCAGATATGCCCAAAAAACGGTGGTAGCCAACAAGACCATCAGGCCAAAAACCATATACCCTCTGCGAAACGTCACCGAACTGGCTACGCGTTTTGCAAACCCGTCGGTGCCGCGAGCCTCTTTTTTCGATGGAGCTACGTATTTCTTTTTGCTCATTTTGATTTTCTGTCCGTTGCTACATGGTTTAGTATACAGGACTCTCGTCGGTCTTAAAGATCCGCGTGCGGTACAAATAAAAATTCCAGATAGTGGTCGCGCCAAGGGCGAGCGTCCGGGCTACCACAGCCGGCAGTACATGGGCAAACAGCTTGGTGACGAGCACGGTAAACCCGAAATTAAAAATTACCAACAACGTTACAGCAATAAACTGCGGCACCAACACACGGTGGTGTACTCGTTTGTCGCCGAACGTCACCAGCTTTTGCAAAACAAACGATACCAAAAGCCCCACTATAAAACTAACGCTCACCGCCTCAACCGCCGTCGCGCCCCAGCGCTGTGCAAGCACAATGACCACGAGTTCCAACACATACACACTGCCACCCACAACGAGATATTTCCCAAAGCTACTCTTGGCAAGCTTAACGAGTTTTTGCAAGATGAGCTTCTCCTTGTAAGCCAACGGATCCGGCACGGTCGATTATATACAAAGGCCGGCCTTTGGCTTGGCTATGGATATGCGAAACGTACAGCGCCAAAATGCCCTGCGAAACCAATAAAATCCCCACCAAAAATAGCAACATAATGCCAAGCATGGCCGTACCTGTAAAGTTCCAACTGAGCGGATCGCCCAAAATAAGCTGCTCAACAATAACCGCCAAACCCAACACAAACGCGCCGAACATAATAAAAATGCCGAGATAGCCCGAAATATAAAGTGGCTGCGGCGTAAGCGACACAAAACTGTTGGCCGCAAGCCGGGCGAGCTTGCCAAGGCTATAGCTGGCAGTGCCGACTTCGCGCGCATTCGCCTTAAAGCGTACATATTCGCGGCGGAATCCCAACCAGTCAATCAGGCCGCGCGTCACGCGGTCGGTTTCTTTGAGCGACAAAAACGCTTCTTGGACGACGCGGTCGATCAGCCGGAAATCACCCGAACCAGGAATGAGTTTTTGGCCAGTCACTTTGTTGAATAAGCCATAAAACCAGCGCGAACCATAGCGCTTTACAAACCCTTCACCACTGTTGGCGACACGCACGCCAATCACCACTTGCGCCCCGGCACGCCACAAATCAACAAATCTTGGCAGCAGTTCCACCGGGTGTTGGCTGTCACCGTCGAGCGTAATAATCGCTTCGCCGCGAGCTTCGGCAATGCCGGCCGTCAGCGCGCTTTCCTTGCCAAAATTGCGCGAGAATTTTATAAGCTTAATATGTTCGTCGTCCCGCAGTTTGCGCACTACTTCGGCGGTGTTATCTTGACTGCCATCGTCGCAATAAATGACCTCGTAGGAATCTTTGGCAATGCCATCTAACACGGTGGTGAGAGCACGATGAAAAGACTCGATGCCACCACCTTCGTTATACACCGGCACAACAATAGACAGTACCAAGGGCCGCTTACTCATTACGCCAAGTATACCAAAAGAGGGGCGATAAAGATACGGCGGCTATTCGCCGGGCGCCTTCAAAACAATGCGGCGGTCGCGGCCTTCGCCCACCGATTCACTCTCGACACCCATTTCTTGCGCCAGCTTGTGCACCGTGCGGCGGTCGACGGCGTTCATGGGCTTAAGCTCCATGGACTGGCCGCTCTCTTTCACCTGTTTAACCCACTCTTCAGCTTCTTTGCTGAGGCGGGCAGCGCGCTGTTTTTTGTAGTCTGCCACATCCACGTTGACGCGGACGTACTCGTAGTTATTGTTCTTGAGCGCGCTCGAGATCAAAAACTGGATGGCGCGCATGTTGTCGCCGCGTTGGCCGATCAAAAAGCCATTCAAGTGGGTCGAGGGAACTTCGAGCTCAATCACGTCGTCTTCGCTGGTTGCGTAGACTTCGGTGTTAAGCCCGAAAAAGGACAGGAGGTCTTCAAGGTACTTTTTGGCAAATTGAATCGACGAATCCATCTATTTTTTCCTTCCTTTTTTAGTTGGCTTCTTAGAGGATTTCTTCTTTGCTGCAGGCTTGGTTGCAATTACTTCGCCTTCGATAACCGCCTTCGATGCTTTGTTCGCCGGTCCGTCTGTTTCTTTTTCCATCTCTTCTTCGTCTTCGCGAAGAACAATTGCCTGCTGGATATAAGCCACCAAACCGCCAACAAACCAATACAGGCCAAGTGCCGCCGGCAAGTTGAGCGTAAACAGGAAGATCATGGCGGGGAAGATAAAGCGCGTGCTGCGGCCCACCGCGGCGTTGACTTCGGCTTGGTCGGCTTGTTTGCCGCCGCCAGCATCCTTGAGAATAGTCTTGAGCGAGCGCGCCTCTTTGTCGTTGGGCATCAGCTGCTTGGCTTGGAAATATTGCGTGATGGCGCTACCAACCACAATCAACATAGCCGGCCAATAGATGCCATTGTTGCCAAGCGCGGCGCGTTTGAGGTCGACCACGCCAAGCAAACTACTGTCATATAAATGTATGTTGCCGGCGAGTTCTTTCATCCAACTGAGATGTTGGAGAGCTGGATACGAAAAACTTACGAGTTGATGCGGATCGTCGATCACCCGGCGCAAGCCAGCGTACAGGCCGATGAGTATAGGGATTTGCAGCAGCAGTACACCAATCGAACCAAAGGGGTTGATGCCGCGTTCTTTGTAGAGCGCCATCATCATGGCTGATTCTTTTTGGCGGTCGCCGGCAGCGGCTTTTTTGATTCTCTTAAGCTCGGGCTGCAGTTTGCGCATCGCCTTGGCCTGGTGCAACTGCTTCTTAACGAGCGGCCACAGCAGCAATCGAACGATTACCGTAAAGATGACGAGGGCGAGCCCAAAATTATGCCCGGGCAGTAATGCATAGATCAACACGAGCAAATTGAAGATGGGTTGGACGATCAGTGTTGTGAACATAGTACTCCTTAATTTTCTACTATAGCACGCTTTTCAGATGAAGGCTCGTCAAAATCCATCATTATACCAGCCTTTTGCAACTGCGTCTTAACCGTTGTAAAAAGTTCTTCGTATTCTACTGTGGCCAGTTGGTCGCTGAAAACGGTAAAAACCATGTCGTATGGCCGTGTTATGTGGGGAGCGAGCAGTGCCACGGCTTCGTATGTGCGCCGACGGATCCGGTTGCGCACCACCGCCGACTTGCTTACTTTGCGACTCACCACTACCGCCACGCGGTACGTCCGGCGGCGCGGGTTGCATGCGTACTTAAGAGCCGAATACGAGCCGCGGACCGTTTGGCCGTTTTTATACACAAAACGAAGGCTGGTACGTCCATGAAACCGATGTGTTCGATGAATCATTTTCGTAATAACCTTCGTTGGTAGTGCGTCGCCCATAAAGACGACTTGTGCTGTCCTTATGTTTTAGTGTGAAAGGCGGGCACGGCCTTTATTGCGGCGGCGCTTCAACACCAAACGGCCCGCGTGGCTCGACATGCGCTCCATGAAGCCGTGCACATGCGCACGGTGGCGCTTTTTTGGTTGGTACGTTCGTTTTGGCATATAGATGATTTTACCTTATTTCCGCTGTTGAGACAAGGGTGGTCTGAGGTATTTTGAACGTCCGTAGGAGTTGAGTTATCTATCCGAGGCACCTCGGAAGCGCGAAGTATGATAAAAACCATACTTCACGACCCGTAAGTGCCGAGAATAGATAGCTCAAGGACCAAAAACCACCGGACCTTGCTGCGAAGTTCGAGAAGCGCCTGGCTCGTAACGCGTCAAAATAACAATATTTAACCCACTAATTTCTGGAAGTTTTCCACCGTTGCAATGGTATTTTCCACAGCTTCACCAGAGATAGCGAAACTATGTGGATAATATTTCACCGGTCGCACGATATTCTGTCCAGTTTATGCTGTAGTATCTACAAAGATGTGGAAAAGTCTGCCCATCTAGCGTATATTGAGGCTATAGACTGGCTAGAGGGAACGAGAGGGAATGCAACAAAGTAGTTTATGGCAAGCGGTGCTTGGCGAGATCGAGCTATCAGTATCTCGCGGCAACTTTATTACTTGGTTTAAAAACACCACGCTGCTTCGCCACGACCAAGAAGGCACTATTATCGGCGTGCCGAACGTGTTTATTAAGCAGCAGTTGGAGCGCAAATACAACGACCTCATTCTGGCGACTTTGCAAAAGAATGGTATCGACACGAGTTCGGTGGCTTACAAAATCCATTCCGCACTCACTACACACACTACCGAGGAAGACCCAGTTGTGTTGACAGCCGCGCCCATACCAAAAGGCGCAAAGGCGCCGGCTGGCCGCAAACCTTCAACCAACACATTGGCGCACGCCTACCGTCAAGGGATTAATGAGCGCTACACCTTCGACAACTTTATTGTGGGCTCGGGCAACGAATTGGCGCACGCCGCCTGCCAAGCCATTGCCGCAAATCCCGGCACCAAATATAACCCGCTCTTTTTATATGGCGGCGTGGGGATTGGCAAAACACACCTTATTCAAGCCGTTGGCAACGAGGTGTTAGCTCAAAATCCCAGAGCCCGCGTGGTATATGTGTCGAGCGAGCAGTTTGTGCAGGAGTTTGTGGATGCGCTGCGCTTTAAAAAGAACACGGACTTCGCCGATTTTTACCGTGGTGCCGACGTGCTCATTGTGGACGACGTACAATTTTTGGCGGGCAAGGAAAAAATCCAGGAGGAGTTCTTTCACACTTTTAACGCGCTACACCAGGCCAACAAACAGATCATTATTAGCAGTGACAAGCCACCGCGCGATATCCCGACGCTTGAGGAACGCCTGCGCTCACGTTTTGTATGGGGCATGAGCATCGACATGCAAAACCCCGATCTCGAAACGCGATGTGCTATTGTGCAAACCAAGGCTGACACGCACGGCATCGACCTCGCACGGGATGTTACGGAATATTTGGCGACAAACGTCCAGACCAACATCCGCGAACTCGAAGGCGCACTCAACCAACTCCTCGCATATTGCGAAATGCGCAGCCTGGAGCCAACGCTCGATATCGCGCAAAGTTTGCTGGGCGCCGCGCAAACGCGGCCCAAACACTTGAGTGCGCGGCAAATTGTTGAACGCACGGCGCGGCATTTCCAGGTGCCGCTCGAAGATATCCTCGGGCCAAAGCGCGACAAAGACATTGTGGTGCCGCGGCAAATTGCTATGTATATGTTGCGCAGCGAACTCCACTTGAGCTTTCCAAAAATCGCTCGCGAACTTGGCCGCAAGGACCACACCACCGCCATTCATTCAATTGAAAAAATCGAAAAAGAATCCAAGGAAGATTCGGATTTGCGCGCAGCCATCACACAAATCAAGGAGCGGCTCTATGCGTAAAACATGTGGAAAGCCTGTGCACGGAGCGCGGAATACGTGGGCACGAGTACAATTTGTATACACAAAGTTGCGCAACAAAATGTATTTTCTGGCAAGCAAAACCACACGTTTTCCCCGCTTTCCACACGAACCATCCCCTGCTTTTCCCACACGAAATTTGTTCAAAATAACGGGGGTCACACGTGGGTTTTCCCCGCTTTCCACAGCGCTAATAATAACTACAACTACATAAAATAAGTAATAAGGATGTATAGCATGAAGCTTCAGGTCACACAGGAAAACCTCAACAAAGCACTCGGCACCGTTGCGCGTGTTGCAAACGCACGCGGTACCCTGCCAGTACTTGCAAACGTACTCATTAAGACAGTTAACAACCGGTTGAGCATTGCGGCAACTAACCTTGATATCGCCATCACGCATTATATTGGTGCGAAAGTTTCAGACGAAGGCGCCATTACCGTCCCTGCCCGGCTCATGCAAGATTTTGTGAGTAGTTTGCCGAATGACGTTATTAATTTGAAACTCGAAGATTACAAACTGCACATTGCGACCGACCAATACCAGTCCACTATTAACGGTGTGTCCGCCGAGGAATTCCCGGTGATGCCGGCGATTACCGAAGGTACTTCGTGGAATATTCCGGCCGAGTTGCTCAAAAAAGCGCTCCAGCAGGTTGTATTGGCGGCCTCGAGCGACGAAGCGCGGCCGGTGCTGACAGCGGTTTATTTGCACACAAGCAACGGCAAACTATATATGGCCGCAACCGACAGCTACCGCCTAGCCGAAAAAGAACTCATGCCGATGACCGAAGAAGTGAGTCTGCTCGTGCCGGTGTCGGCGATGCAGGAAGTTTTACGCATTGTCGGCGATTTTGAGGGCGATGTGATCGTAACAAACGACGGACAGCAGATTTTGTTCCAGGCGGGCGATGTGGAGCTTGTGGCGCGCCTTATCGAAGGTAAATACCCGCCTTACCAAAACCTCATCCCAAAAACGTTTACTACTAGCGTGACGCTCAAAAAAGCCGACCTGGTTAATATTACCAAGGTGTCGAGTTTGTTTGCCCGCGAAAGTGCCGGCAGTATTACTATAAACGTTGATGAGGCGACACAGGCGGTGAGCATCCGTTCGGTGGCTTCGCAACTCGGCGAAAACACGGCCGCGGCCAACGGCAAAGTTACTGGCGACGGCAGTATTACGCTCAATTCGCGCTACTTGCTCGATGCCCTGCACGTGTTTGGCGGTGAAGATATTTCCTTTTGCTTTAACGGTAAGCTCGAGGCGTCGGTACTGAAAGATCCGGCCAGCGAAGATTATGTGCATATTGTGATGCCGCTCAAGAGCTAGCCAAACGGTACAATAGAGGTATGCTTACCGATATTCGCTTGCAGCATTTTCGGTCGTACGCCGACACGTCATTTGAGTTGAACCCGGGCGTAAATATTATTGTGGGCCCGAACGCCAGCGGCAAGACAAACTTGCTCGAAGCGATTTTGGTGTTAGCTTGGGGCAAGTCGTACCGCGCCGACGGCGTAGATTTAGTGCGGTTTGGACAAGCGTGGGCGCGATTGGACGCGCACACGCGCGAGGGCCAAACCCGCACCTTTAAGCTGCAAACCGAGCCGTCGTTTAGCAAGAAGTTCGAAATCGACGACCAGACGATGTTGCGGCTCACCCATGCCAAGGCCATCCCGGTAGTGTTGTTTGAACCAAACCACCTGTCGCTGCTTACCGGTTCTCCTGAACTACGGCGTAGTTTTTTGGATGACCTCATAGAGCAAACCGAGCCGGGTTTTGGCGCGGTGCGCCGTCATTATAAGCGCGTGCTTGCGCAGCGCAACGCACTGCTCAAACGCGGACAGGCCACTCCGGAACAATTGTTTGTGTGGAATATCCGTTTAAGTGAATTGGGTGGGCAGGTTGCAGGCCGTCGCGTTCGGCTTATCGAAACACTCAACCAGGAATTGGGTGAGCTGTATAGCACGCTAGCTGGACACGAAAAAACCGCGGAGCTCACTTATGTTACGAAGTTTCCACAAGCTACGTACGAAAGCGCTCTGCTCCATAAGCTCGAGAGCGATTTTGAACTGGACCGCTTGCGGGGGTTTACGGGTGCTGGCCCCCACCGCGATGATGCAACGGTGCTGCTCGGCGGACATGCTTTGCAAGACAGCGCCTCACGCGGGGAAACGCGCACCCTGGTACTCGCCCTTAAAATTCTCGAAACCAAGGCGCTTGAAACGGCGCGCAGCCAAAAACCAATCCTACTGCTCGACGACGTCTTCAGCGAGCTCGACGGCAAACGCCGCCAGGCGCTCACTGAATTCCTGAAGGATTACCAAACGTTTATCACAACCACCGACGCCGATGTCGTTGTGCAACATTTTATGGGCAAAAGTACTATTATCCCAATATCGTAGCTTACGTGCCCTGCAGTGTCTGGACGACCGTTTGGTATTGGACGTTATAGGTTGAGACATCCAGGCCAAATTGCTTAAAGTATGTCGCAATTTCTTGTTTGGCTTGGGCGATTTGGTCGGTCTCGCTCGTGCTGCTGTTGGGCAGCACATATATTTGCGCTTGAATGGTCAGAGTAAGTTTGCCGTTGGCATCAGTTGAAGTTACGGGGTCGAGACGAAAATCAAGGGTTGAATATGGCAGGTGGCTAAGCATGGGGTCGGTCTCAGCCTGTTGGCTAGGTTTTTGACTATTCAGGATGGTTTGTTGCTGGTCTTTCGGCAAACTATTAAAATCAATTTCCTTGGGCTGGAAGGTGAACTTTTTGTTGGTTATCGTCTTGCCACTCTTACTTGTCACATTATTGATAGTGATAGTGTATGTCTTTGTTTTATCGAGCGGCGTTATGAGGTTAATGGTAAGTGTTTTGCCACTAACTGTTGTGTTGCGTATCACCATGGGATCGCTTACAACCGCAATACCGTGTTCGGAAATATCTTGGCTAAAAGTAACTTTAAAGGCTGGCGAAGATACTGAAAAATTCGAGGTTGCAGGCGAAGTGCTCACCAACCGGAACATGGCGCCAAGATACGCAACATAACTCAACCACCCCACTACAGCCACGAGAATAATTGCTATCGCTACCTTTACGTTTTTATATTTGACGCCTGTGTCTTGCATGGAAATCTCCTTACGACTTCGTAGGTACAATGTAACCCGAAATATCACCACCAAAGAACCCGTTTGTTGAGTATTCAGAAACAACAGACTTGCTGTTCGGGCCACCATACGGGCCGCTTCCTTGGTCTCCACCAATTTGGATTACGGTAGAGCCCTCTACTTTCTCGACCAGGTTTACGTGACTGCTGCCATTTTTTTGGTGGATAACAATGTCGCCAGGTTTTGGTGTATAGTTGCTGGTCATGTAATTAAACCGGCCATTGCCGCCAAGCATCCGGATTGTGTCCACTGCCGGAATGCGCCAACTTGTTGATCCGGCTCGAATACCGCCACCGGACTCGGTAGGAACCCGTAGTGCGTACCCGGCCTGGTTGTATATCCAGCTTACAAAGTCTGCGCACCATTCTTCGCACCAATCCGTTTGTTGGAGTCCGCCAATGTATTTCTTGCAGTATTGGGCTGGGCCTCCCGGAGGCGGGCCAGGCTTCCAAATGGCAAGCTCGGCTTGGGCAAGACAAACCACCTTACCGGCAAGGGTGGCTTGGGTTGCGGGGTCTGAACCGTTACAGTTTACGTTGGCCGCTCCAATACATGAGACTTGTGATGTGGTTGCGGCGCTTGGCGCGCTCGTGCTGGTATTAGCTCCTCCGCTGCTATAGAAGTTGTAATACTCCATTACGGCATCAACATACCACTGGGCGTGGTTATACGCAAAGATGGCGTTTTGCCAACTGGCAGGCGGCTTGTCCACGGTTGCGCCATTGTATGCGACATAGTTGGCAGCCCCGGCTGCCCCGTCAAAAATATTCTGCGCATCTTTTTTGCCGTCACCGTTGCCATCATCACCATATGCTGCCCAGGTACCGGGAAGAAACTGGAATGCGCCCTGGGTGTGATACTGATTCGTGGGCCAGCCGCTATTGGGATCGGGATGTGTTTTGAGTAGGTTTTGCCACCGCGCTGCAAGGCCGCTGGTAGGTGTTTTTGTAAAGTTTTCCTCGGTAAACAAGGCTGCGATAAGCGCGGGTGCCACCTTGTGCTTGTTAGCGCCCGAAGTAAAAGCGCCATTATACGGTTCGGGAATGATAGCTGGCAGTGTCCCGGCCACATTTGGGTTGGTCGAACAAGGCCCGGCCTGGCTTTTCCAATAATACTGCGCCGACAAACCCTGACTCAAAAGGTCTTCTTGGGTTACTGCTTGGGCATGGGCGCCAATGCCAATTTGAATGACAAACAGGAGCGTCATAACCAGTACGAAAAATTTATTGTGCCGCTGCATCGAGTTTCGTCATGCTTTTAAAGGTTTTAGTCACTTGGGCGGTGCCGAGGTACACACAGTAGCGCATAAGCTCGTTGTCGTTGTCGGATTTGGTGTCCATTTGGGCGGTGACGGCCGATTTACAACTGGAATCGGTGTCGCTGCCGACCAATGCCTTGCAGTATATACCTGCGATCGTGTCCATGGTTGGCCATTTTGTAGGGTCGTCGAAATTCATGTCGTAGCTGCCGATGGTGCCGCAGTTTTTGCGCGCGGCATCGTTGGTGCCGTCGGCTATATAAATAAGCATGCTGTGCGGATCGACGAAACAGTGCAACAGATCGTCGTTATTACTGTCGCCCGAAGGGCCGTCTTGGTAGGTGTTGGGGTTGCCGAGCGCGTCAATTTTGCGCACGGTTTTGCCGCCGTAACTGACGTTGCCGAATAGGTACGATTCGTTCTGCACCGAGTCGTATTGGTCGATCACGCTATTGCCATAGGCGTGCGTGATAATACAGTAGGCGTCCACGCAGCCAGAGTTAGAGGTGACTCCGGCGGCAAACAGTTTCGGTGAAGTAAAAATACTGGCAATCTGGTGGGCGACGGTAAACGGAAAACTCGTCATCCAGTGGGCTATACCGGCCAAGGTTGCTTGGGTCCCGAGCGGGACTTGCATGAGGAGCTTCGAGGCGAGCGAGCTGGGGTTGTCGAGGGCGAAAGTCCGGTATGTCCAGGGCTGCATGTTTTCGCGCCGCACCACGGCTTTGGTGGCGTTGTCGCGAAGCACTTGAGTGGCGTCGTTTGTTTGTGGCAAACCGCCCAAGCGCCGGCCCCAGTTGCTGTAGGCAAAGTCGAGCCCGGCGTCGCCATTGTTTATTTTTTGTACGGCCGGATTGGTGCCGGTGATCGAAGTGTTCGTGAAGTAGTCGATTACCGGTGGCATGATGACGCGGTTGAAGGTTTCGAGGAGCGCGAGGCTGCCTGCGGCCACGGCGACCTGCGTGGCACCGAAGTCACCCAGGTTCGATACAATCTGCACAAGGTTCGCCCCCGTTTGAATAAAAACACCCGCCTTGCTGGTGAGGGCCGCACAGCCGTAGTTTAGGCCAACGGAGTTCATCGCCTTTTGGATGCCATCAGCAATGTTGCTACCGGCCTTGCGTGTCGGGCGCGCGGCGTCGGAAATATCGGGCGTGTAATAAGGGCTCTTGGGGTTTAGATCGACCGTGGTGCCAGTTACGCGGTGCCAGGCTGCTGAGCGGGTAAATGGCAGCCCCGCTTCGGGCTTGGTGCCGTCGGAATTTGTGAGAATTGATGGGTCGGATTGAAAGGTTTTCATGACCGTGTTCACGGTTTTGCTGCTCAGTTTGCCAGCGTTGAGCTCTGAAGATAAGCTCACAATGTCGCTTAACCCGGCCCGCGCAAGCAGAATAAGGATTTTCGCCACGCGGCTGTCGGCGGCCTTGACGGTCTCTTGCTCGAGGGTACAGCCCTCGGTAGCAATCCCCGCCCAAAATAGTTTGTTGTTTAAGGTATCGAGGTCGGACATCGAAGCCTTTACACCGGCTGCGTTGGCTTTGGCGGCGTCGCCCGTTTCTTCGAACGTTTTGTTGGCGGCGTCAATGCCGTCTTGCAAGACTTTGGAGTTCTGATCGGTGTTTTGGAATGAGGTCTTGTCGGCGGGTGGTGCGCTTTCGTCCGGCGGTGTTTTGTTGGTTTCCGATTTGGCTTGGGCGATTTCTTCGGCGCTCGCCCCTTTCTCGATGGCTTCGTTGAGTGTGCGTTTTGGATCGGCGTCCTTGCTGCCGTCTTCGGGAAACACGTTAAACGAGGTGCCAGAATCGAACATCATGTTTGGACGGAAGCCCTCCATTTGGTCGATACCCCACGCCTCGTCGAGAAACTTTAAGAAGTCGGGGTTTTCGGATAAGGTGTTGCGTGGCACGCTTTTACCGTTGCCATCCAAAACATCTATGAGGTCACCGCTGCCGTTAAATTGCAGATGCAAATCGGCGTCAGCCATAAACTTTTGGAAAATATTTTCGTTTATAGCCAAGTCGTTTATAGCTTCGGCCACCTGTCGTCCATCGGCTTTGGCCTTGTCGGCGTCAGCCTGAGAGGCGGCTTTTTCGCTGGCCGATGAGCCTTTTTGCAGCGCTTTGTTGACGATGGCGGCGCCAACCTTGTTGCTTAGCTTCTGCTCCATTTGTTGGGCTACTTTGGCTTCTTCTCGTTGCAGAGTTTTGCTGATGGCGTTCAGTTCGTGCGGCAATTCCCCGCCGACAAAGAAAACAAGGACAATAGAAAGCACGAGTGCGGCAATGCCGCCTTGGCGTTTTTTGTTGCCACGCAAGGCATTGCCGAGCTTTTGTGCTACGCCCGCCGCACCGCCTGCCCCGGCAGCGCCCGCGGCGGGGTTTTTGAAGAGGCTTTTTTCGCCTCCGGCTGCCCGATCGCTTCCATATTTAAGAGAATTGCCAAGCCGCGAGCCGCGCTTGTCGTTTTCGGCGGCCTGGATATCGCCCGGGCTTGCTGTGCCGGATTCCAAACCTGAGTCATCGTGATGCACGCCACCAATCCAGTCCTCATCGTAGCCGGAGTCATCTGTAGAATTAGGACCGAAGCTTGTTTTTGGCATAACCTATTTGGATTATACTCCAGGATAGAGTTGATTCGAAAGGTCGATGGTGCCTTGCGGTTGCGTCATTTCGCCCGCCTGTTGCATTGCCTGGACTTGTGCTGGGTTGGTAGTGATAAGCCCGGTTTCGGTGGGGCTCGCCACAACCTGGATGTGCACGTGGTTTTGTCCGGCAAAGAACAATCCCTGCCCGACCGGAAATTGGCTCAGGCGCTTCTTTTCTTCGCTCGTCAGCTTAAAGACATCGCTCAAGATATCCACCGCAGTTGGCGATTGCTTGAGCAAAAATTGCATAGAGGCATTGGCCACCACGGCGCGGCCCATGCGCGAACCCATGAAGTCCTCAACGTCCTGGGTAATGGTGGTAATACCCAGGTTGTATTTGCGTGCGCGCTTTGCAAGACTGAACAAAAAGTTGGCAGAGTCTTCGTATTTCATGAGCTGCCACGCTTCGTCAACGATCAGGATGCGGCGGCGTTGGTCGCCCTTGGTCTTGTTCCAGATGTAATTCAGCACAATATACATGGCAACCGGTCGGAGCTCGTCTTCGAGGTCGCGGATGTTAAATACTACAAGCGGGTTGTTGATGTCGATGTTGCTTTGCTGCGAGAAAATGCCGGCGAAGGTGCCCGTGGTGTATTTGCGTAGGCGCTGGGCGAGCTGCGGACCGGTGCCGCCCATGTGAAGTAATGTGTCGTAGAGGTCGGCGATTGTGGGCGGTAAACCGGTGTGCGTGAGCGGGTCGTTGGTGATACCGGCTTTGGCGTAGGTTTCGATGAGCGCGGCATCGAGGTCGGATTCTTCGACTGGCGAAAGCGCTGGCGCCATCATGGCGTTGCCGCCGATCATCTGGGCCTGTGCGCCGCCCATCATCAAGCGCAACAAACCGTGCAGCGTAATGAGGTTGCTGCGCAGAGCGTTGTCGGCTTCTTCGGTGTCAACCACCTGTGGCAAGTCAAAGGGGTTAATGCGCGTGGCCGAGTTGAGACTCAGTCGGACATAGGCGCCGCCAACGGCGTCGCACATGCGCTCGTATTCGTTTTCCGGGTCGATGATAAAAATCTCGGTGCCGAGCATCATGCTGCGCAGCGCTTCGAGCTTCACAGTGAACGATTTACCGGCACCAGACTTTGCAAAGACCACTGAGTTGCCGTTTTCCAAAGAGAAGCGGTCGAAAATAACGAGCCCGGAGTTGTGCATGTTGATGCCGTACAGAATGCCGTTGTCTTGGCTGAGGTCGGCGCTGGTGAACGGGAAACTCGTGGATATGGCGCCCGTGGACATGTTGCGCCGCACCATGAGCTGATCGGTAAACTGCGGAACCGTGCTGTTTAACCCCTGCTCTTGCTGCGAAGTGGCGGCTTTCGAGTACACCAACTGCTGGCCAAGCAGCGATTCAACCTTGTGCGAAACGAATTCGAGCTCTTCGGTGCTGTTGGCATAAATGGTGAAGTACAGGCCGAAACGGAAGAAACGCTCTTCGCCCACCTGGAGTTTGTCGCGCATTTCTTCGGCGTCTTGGATGGCGGCTTGCTTGCCCGGGTCGCGGACGCGGCCTTTTTCGGTGTCGATTTGGATGCCAGCTTCGAGCTGCGTTACCTTTTTGCGCAAGTTTTCCAGGATCACCTGGCTTTCAACGGGGTACACGAACATCGAGATGTCCATGACTTCGTCGAGGTTGACCATGGCGCTCATCCAGCCGGTAAAGAGTTGTCGTGGGTAGCCGTAGATGTAAAAAGTGCGGGCCAGCCGGGTGCCGATGCGGAACTGGGCAGGTTGAAATTCGATCGAGCTCGGCGCAATAAAGTCGCGCAGCGCCGTAATGCCCTTTTGGAAGGCGGCATTAACCTCTTGCTGTTCGCGCTGTTTTTGGGCTTGCGCTAGCGCAATCGGGTCGAGCTGCTGTTTTTTGCGTGCCATTATGAAAGCTCCTTCTGCAAGTGTGGTTGAGCGGCGGCGCCCTGTCCTTTGGTGACGATGTCGGCGTTCATGTCGCCAAAGTTTTTGAGCTCTTGGCGGGTGGCTGTGTCGGGGTTGTAGGTGTCGTAGTACAGTTCGATGAGTTCTTGGGTGTCGAGCGGCAAAGCCTGGATGCCGGTTTGCATCATGCCGCCCAACACCGCTTGCACGCGGTTGCGCAGCTCAGTCTTGGCTTTTTCGAGCTCGGCCTCGTTGATAACCACGTGCTGCTCTTTTTTGTCGAACAACGCCACCAGTCCGGTAAAGAAGTTTTTACTCTGCGTGATCGCCTTTTGAACGTCCACGTGCGGGAAATACGGAATCACAATGTAAAACTTTTTGTCCATGATGTTGGTTTGCGCGCTGAGCTGCGTCATGTAATTGATGTAGTCTTCCATGAGCAGTGCCAGCAGCATGTTGTCGTGCTCGGAGCGGATTTTGTCGAGCTTTTCGAGGTACGGCTGCAAGTCGACCTTTTGTGAGCGGATGAAGATTTGCACCGGAAAGTACAGCGAGTTCAGGAAGCCCTGGTAACTATACTCGACCGCCTCTTGTTCTTGTGGGCTCATAAGGTCGAAGTTAATCGATTTAGCCATAATGACCGAGCGAAACGAGCCGTCGTTCATAATAACGATGCCGTCGCGGATTTCGGCGATCTGCAAACTGTTTTGCGTGCTGTTTGTGTTGCTGGCCGCTGGCTTGACTCGCGCGGCCGTGGCCCCAGGGTTCGAGACAACTGGCTGAGGTGCCTGTGGTGGCGCGGTCACGGGTGCGGCGTTTGGTGATACGGGGGCTCGCGATGGCGCATTTGTAGCGGCGGCTTGCGGCGGAATGGTCTGACGTAAGGTTGGCGCAGAGTTTATCGCTGTGGGCTGGGGTTGCGGTGGTGGGAGTTGTTGGTAGGGTTGCGTCGTTTGCGCTGGGGCGTACATGTCTTGGCTGGCGGGTTGAGCTGGCGACTGAGGTTGCGGATAACCAGCCGGCGCAGGCATAGCCTGGTTGGCATACAAATTGGCCGCGCCGTTTTGGGCGGGTTGGGGTTGGTTTTGCGAATAAGGATCCATATATTATTGTCCCACCGAGCTCGTAAAGTTGATCCCACGTTTCATTTAGTGCAGCGAAATAACTACTTCATCCTTTGGTGGTTCTGGCCGCTGCTTGTGGGCTTCGCGGGCAAGAGTCGCCACGTTGAGATCATCGTTCCTCGCTAGGTTTAGTATAGCAGCGTCAGGGGCTTGTGTCACCTCCGGTTCGGCGCTTTTTGCAGCGGCTTTTGCGGCTGCTTCGCGAGCTGCTTGTATCTGTTGTTGCTGTTGTTGTTTTTGGACGGAAAGGGGCTGGATGGTGTGCAAATGGCCATAGGGGATGTGCTCAACTTTCTCTTGGTCGGCCAGTTGCTTGACTAGCGCTTGCTCGTCTTCGGGGGTGAGCGCAGTGTCATCCGTGGCGGGAGCCGCTGCCGATACCGTACCCGGCGTTACAAGCTGAGTATTAAACGTAACAGCTCCTTGCGGTGGCGCGCCAGGGCTTCCGCTTCCGGGTGTGGGCTGGCTCATGAACCAGTAGTCGGCGGCTGGTTGTTGCGGCCGTGGAGCCGGAGCGGGTTTTGGTGCTTTTTTGGCTTGCGTCCGAGTGTCGTTGGCCACGGCGGCTTGCCGCAAGCGTTCCATAATCTGCTGCCGGTGAGCTTTGGTAGAAGCGGCGATCATGGTGTCGAACTGGTGCGCGACCGGGTTGTTCTTTTCGTCCAGGATGTCGTCAGACGGCTGGATGTCGTTGTTTGGTACTTCTTTGGGTAACGACTCAACAGTTACAAGACGGTCGGAAGCGGGCTCGCTCATTACCAATGGTGGCTGGTTGTACAAATTTACATTTACGTTCTTAACTGCCCAGCCGCGGCTGTCGATGGTATCGGCTAAGGCGCGTAGGCGGCTTTTTACTTCCGTTTGTGACAAGCCGTTGGTGTAGTTGACCTCGACTTTTTTCGGCGCGGTGACCGTCACGAGTTCTTTGGCGCCGCTTTGGTCCCACACGCGTTTGCGCGGCTTCACGATAAAACGGATTTTAGCGAGCGCCCAAACCTCGGTGGGTTGCTGCCCGGCAAAAGGCCATGCAAAAAAGCCGGACACGCCAGCAATGGGCAGGAATACCGGCAATATCCAGTAGAGGTGCTTGCCTACCAGAATAAAACAGAGGTAAAGCGTCGCGGCAGCAATCCCGGCATAAATAAATTGCCGGAGGGTGAGCGGCCCAATAAGCTTGTCTTCCGCCTCGATGTCTTGAATGACTTTATAGGTTGACATATGTGTCTATTATAGCCGATTTCCCGTGAGCCTGCACAGGCGCCGTTACTATTGGCCTTCGCCACGCCGGCCAGAGCCCACGCGTTTTGCGATTGCGTCTTCGGTGCCCGGCTGCGTGCCGTATGGTGTTTGTCCAGGAGCGCCGCCCCATTGTGGAATGCCCGGCGCAGAACCTCCCGGCGTATTAGCCATGTCGGGGCCGGTATATTCTGGTGCATATTGTTCGACAAGGCGTGTAAAGCGGACTTGCTCCTCACCGGTACGCGAGACGGAGCCCGCGCCAATGCTGGCTTCCGTTCGGGCCTGGACTTGAGCGGCTTGCTGAGCGGCTTGTTGTGGCGTGAGGTTTTGGCTTTGGAGTGGGATTGACTGTCCCGGTTGCATAGCTGCTGCACCGGTAGGAATTGGCTGGCCGTTATCGGCTGTGACCCCACCATATATCGCCCCACTGGCCTTCATGCGGCCGGCCAGGCGGCTTGCGCGGCCCAAGAACTCTTTGTCGTCGCGCAGTTGGTTTTGTTCGGCGGCGGTCAACTGGCGTTCTTTGCTAAACTCGGTCAAGGTATCATGCCGCTTACGGGCATCAATAACACCCTGGCTCATGCTGGTCCACATGTCGGCGTTGGTTTGGCCAAGCTCGTACGGACTTTTCTTTTCGTCGAGTTCGCGGGCTGCGCTCAAACGGTCAAATTTGAGGTCGCCATTGGACCATTTGTAGTGTTTCCACTCGCGGTTGGTGTTTTGTTTGGCGAAGGCTGCGCCCGTCCACATGCCGGTCATTTCACCGTCGCTCATATTCCAGCCTTGGCCAGCGCCCAATGCATCGCTCACGCCGGACCGATAGGTGAGGTTTTTGTAATTCGAACGCAAATGGTCTTGGTCGTTTTGCGTCGCGGCCTTGTCCATTTCGTGGCCGAGTGACCACTGCATAATAGCTTGGTTATTGCCCCAGCGCGTGTACGCTGCATCGACATCGCCTTCGCTGACCCACTTGTTGCCAGCCAGTGTGCGGAATTCGCGGCCGCCGTTGGCGTTCCGGCGCCAATCACCCTTCCATCCGTTGGCTTCTGTGGCCTCGTTGCCTTGCTCGAGGGCCCAGCGTTTGTTTACAGTAAGGGCACGAAGCTGGGTGTCGTCACCGGTGGAGTTGATGGCTTCAGCTACTTTCATTTGGTCGGCGCGGTAGTTGGCGGATTCACCCAATACGTCGCGCAGACCACCGCCCTGGATGCTGTTTTGCATGCGCCGCCCAAGGAAACGTGTGGCTGCATTCCCGCTGCCGCTCATTTTACCGAAGGCACGGTAGGCCCGTTCGCGGTTTTGGATCATTTGGCCTTGCAAACGCTTTTTGCCCAGTTCGCGGCGGTTGTCGAATGCCTTGTTGAAGCGCTTGGCGCCGTTGGTGGCGCTTTGGAAGATACCGGCAGTAAACTCCTCACCCTTGCGGACAACCCATACTACACCAATAAATTTAATGCCGCCTTCCACAAAGATAGCTACGATAAAGGCGAGAATAGCGCCGCCCGCGCCGGTCGAGGTCGGGTCGGCGGCAAAGTTGAACATGCTGGCTACGTGCGGCAATATGTGGTGGCCCGAAGAACCGGTAAAGAGCGTGCCGTTCTTAATACTGCCAGCCGTGGCGCCGTTAGCTTTCATGATTGACACCGCAAGCACGTCCGCCACCGCATAAATAAGTGCAATGGCCGGATATAGCATGAGCGACTTAAAGAGCATATTCCACCAACGCCTGAACCATTTTTCGGTAGATGGCAAACAGTACAAAGCAAAAGCGATCGGACTCAATAGTACCAATGCCAAGATCAAGCCCTTTCGGAGCACCAATATCATAAACACCGTGGCGATGGCGAGGAATATCGGCAACAAGGCAAAGAACGCGACGTAGAGCGCCGCGTTAATAAAGGCTGCCTTCAAGGTGAAAAGCCCAGTTATAACCGTTGCGATGCCCCCGGCACCAATCATGAGTCCGATGAGACCTCCGGCGATTGAAGTATCTCCGACCGATGCGGGCGGTCTAAAACTAAGATCGATCGGCGCAGTCACAATCCGGCCAATAGTAGCGCCCAAAATATTAGTAGCGTCAACCAACAGGGCCACAATGTACACCGAAAGGTTAATGAGAATTGCCGCGGCTAGCACCCTCGGCAACGCCCGTTTGGCGGTATAGGCGTCGATAAGCCCGCCACCAATCGACTCGCCGAACACAATAATCAAGACGGCGGCCACCAAAAAGATGTCACCGTAAATACGGAAAGTTGACCATACTTGGAAGCTTTCGTCGCTCGCGCTCGTGCTGATCGGTGCGGTGTAAAGGAACGGCTGCAAAAGATTATCATAAACTGCGTCGGTGAAGCCGGCAAGCCCGTTAAACAGCGGACAGATCAGCCAGGCGTTATTGTCTTCAGTGGTCTCGCAAGTTGGTTTGGTAGCGCCTTGCCCTAGTGGCGTGTGGTTTTGCGCGGCTAGCACTGCGGCGGCAGCCTCGGTGCTGGAAAGTGCAATGGTTACATGCGCTTGCCCTTGGTCTTTGTGGACGGGCACGCATTTGTTAAGGCCTTGCAGACACACCTGGTAATCGCCCGGCGCCACGTTTCTGGTGAGCGATGAAACCATGACGTCTTGCTTGACTTGCGCCGTACCGTCGCCATTTAAGCTTTTGACAACAAAGGTGTTAGTTTGGGCGGGGTTGCCGAGGTCGTTGCCACCCTTGTCGAGCAAGTTAATAGTGTAAGGGCCGAAGGTAAGATCTGGTGAAGATGTTGAGCTTAGGTAGCTAAATGTAACATCAGTAGCAATAGTGCTGTCGGTTGGGGTTGCGCCAAGGGTTTGATTAATAGATTGTCCCAAAATTTTTGTGAAAGGTACGCAGCTTATAAATTGGTCGGCACACACCTGGTAATCGCCCGGTTCGAGAGGGCTGTCGATGGCATAAGTTGGGTAGTCAATCTGCGAACTGTCTTGCCTTGGTCCGTGTTGTTTGGGTGCGGCGACTGGCCCGGCTACCACAGTCCCCGCTGCATTTTTATAGCTCAGGTTAATAGTAGCAGGCCCTTGATCGAATCCTACGTTGCCTACTATTATAAATTGCACGTCTTTCTGGGCCTGCGTTTCGGTATTGCTGCCAGGACGGGTGCCGGCAACTGTTATAGGGCCATTAGTGACTCCGGCTGTAGATGAACACTTGGGGTTGGAATCACCGATACCACCAGAGGGAACAACATTATAATTAATGGTGCCGCCGTTCGGATTGGTAAGGTACAGTGTTACCTGAAGTTCACAACCAGACCCATTTTGCGTAATATATGCGGTGCCATTGAATCTTTCTTGGCTTGGTCCGGGAAGGTTGGTGTTTGATGGTCCTTGGGAGAAAACTTTGTTCATGGCGGCTGCATTGCCAGGCGCGTCGCCTCTCGTTGCACCGCCAGCAATCGTAATCGTGTTTTTGTCCGACCATGAATAAACTTCGCCGTTCGCATAAGCAGTCTGGGGCAAAAAGACCGCAACCGCAGGCACGGCGACCATCGCCAAAACCAAAACGAGTCCGGCTACGCTGTGTTTAAAATGCTTTAGGCGATATTTCATAACTGGTTGCTGTCCATTTCGTCAATTTTCCAGGAGTTTTTGTCCTTTATTACAATCACCACGCTTTGCCACTTGGAATAGTCAAAATCAAACTCGTAGGTAACACGGTGCGGGTCCTGGTTTTTGTAAGTGTTATGTTGGTCTGGTTGGGCTTCTGCCTTGATGAACTTGGGCGAGCCGGTTGATTTGTTGAAGTATGAAGCGCTCAGCTGCTTTTTGAAGTCGTCGAGTGTGCCAGCTTTTTTCTGATCTCTTGAGGTCATGAGGTCCCAGGCGGCTTGGGCGTCGTTTTTGGAAATAGCCTTAATATACGCATCGGCTGTTGCCTGATAGCCGTTGCTGTTGCTTGCTGCCTGCTGCTTGGTGGGGTTCTTGCTTTTGGAAATAACAAACAAAACGCCGGCTATGACGATCAACACCACAGCAATCCCAATTGCCAGCTTGCGGCCAATAGCGCCTTTCTCAGATGTTATGACATTGCCCATTTAATAATCCTAGTCACTACAATAGTACCAAACTTTCAGAAAAATAGTTATGTTTCGTAAAATTAAATGCCGGTGATGCTATTGAATAGTTACATCTTTGGCGGTATAGTTGCAGGTAAGCTAACCGACAGGTTGCATGGATGTTGCACAATAAAAAACACAAACTGACACTAGTAATTGCAAGCCTCTTCATTTTCTTCGTGGGCGTATTTGGCGCGGCTGCCTTGGCGGCACCGGCGTTTGCCGACCCGGTTAAAGTAAACAACACCGAGGGCGGCGCCGGGCAGTACACCTGCGGTTCCGGTGATAACGCCGTAAAGGTCAGCATCAACTTTGGATGCAAGGGCCAAGGCAACGCCACAACCGATGCGGCGTTTGCCATTATTCGCGTGCTGTCGGCGGGCGCTGGCCTGGTTGTGATCGGCTCCATTGTGCTGGCAGGCGTCCAGTACACCACCTCACGCGGCGACCCCAATGCTACATCTAAAGCCGTCGGGCGTATTCGCAATTCCTTGTATGCCCTGCTCATCTACATTTTTGCGGCGGCCATGTTGAACTTTGTAATACCCGCGGGGTTCTTTAAATGATCGCGCCGCTTGTCGGCCAGTTTGCAGCGGCTTGTGCTGGCGGCGATTTTTTGGGTTTTCCAAAGTGGTACAAGTATCTCGATAGCCAGCAAGTTACTAACACGTTGGGCAACAAAGCCTGCGCGCCCAAAATTACCAGCCTCAGCGATATCTGGCTGATACTGGCGGCAGTGATCGAAATGCTCCTTCGGATTGGCGCGTTGTTTGCGATTGCCTATGTAATTTACGGCAGCGTCCAGTTCATTACGAGCCAAGGCGACCCCTCGAAAACCCAAAACGCGCGCAACACAATTTTTAACGCGCTCATCGGTTTAGTAATCTCCATCGCCGCCGCAACTATTGTCTCGTATATCGCAGGAGGGTTTAAGTAATGGATCACATGGCGAGCGCGGCCGTCAACTGTATTGGCGACACCACTTGCGACAGCGGCCTGCCGAACATCGCCGCCAACAACGGCAACGTACAGGTGGTGCTGCAAATTGTCTTTGGGGTGATTGGCGCGCTCGCGGTGATTATCATTATTATATCCGCTCTGCGCTTGGCTTCCTCACAAGGGAATCCCCAAGAGGCTTCAAAAGCCCGGCAAGGTATTGTGTACTCGGCGATCGGTTTAGTGCTGGCCCTAAGTGCCGAGATAATCGTAACCTACGTACTGGGGGCTATCTAAAAATGAGAAAACGACTCGCCTTTGCGCTCTTTGGTCTGCTTGCGGCCTTGGTTGTCCCGATGGCTTCGGTGGGCGTGGGTTGGGCCGACTCTGTGTCGGTCTTCCCTTCGGGTTGTGGTGCCGACATCTGCAAGGATAACTCTGCTGGCGCCAAAAGCAATCCCATCTTCGGACCGCAAGGCATCATGACCGAGATTATTCATATCCTGGCCATTTTTGTCGGTGTCGTCGCGGTAATTTCCATCATTGTCGCCGGTTTTATGATGATTACCGCCGCCGGCGACTCCACCAAGGTTTCAAACGCCCGGCGCGCCCTCTTGTATGCCATAATGGGACTCGTGGTGGCCGCGATTGCCCAAACCATCGTTGTGTTCGTATTAGATAGAGTAGCCCCCTAGCAAAAGGAGATGTCATGAAAAAGAAAATTCTAGCAAGTTTGGTTGCAGCCATCGTTCTCGTAACTCCGCTGGCGGCGAGTGGCTCGTCGTACGCGCTCTTTGATAACTCCAAAGGCAACGCTTGCCAAGGCGTGGAGTTGGGTGGAGCTGGCTGCGGCAGCGGTTCGGCCGGCGTAAACACGATTATTACAAACGTCGTGAACATCTTGACCATTATCATCGGTGCCGCCGCCGTCATTATGATTATTGTGGGTGGTTTTAAGTACATCACCTCGGGTGGCGACTCCAGCAAGTCGGCCAGTGCCCGGACCACCATCATTTCCGCTATAATTGGTTTGGCGATTGTCGCGCTCGCGCAAGTTATTGTACAGTTTGTAATTAGTAAAACTAAATAGACGGCACTTAAAGGAAGGGTTAGCCATGATAAAGACACTGGGCAAAAAAATAGTAACAGGGGTTGTGAGCCTTGCCATGCTCGCGGTCCCGATGTTGGCACCGGCTGTAGCGCACGCGGCTACCGGACCCGACCTGCAAAACAATCTGGGATGTGGCGCTACCTTTACCACCGATCCCAGCGCGAACTGTGGCAACTCGACGACGCAAGGCGCCGGCAAGGTGCAAGGCGTGGTTACGACCATCGTGAACTACGTTTCGATCATCGTAGGTATCATCGCTGTTATTATGTTGATCTTTGGGGGTCTCAAATACATCACCTCGGGCGGCGACAGTGGCAAGGCTGCCAGCGCCCGCACAGCGATCATTTCGGCTATTATCGGCTTGGTTATCGTGGCGCTCGCGCAAATTATCGTCCAGTTCGTGCTCAGCAAAGCCAACCCCAACAATACAGGCGGTAGTGGCAGTAGCTCGACTCCACCAGGAGCATAAAGCAAGTGCTTGTGAATCGTTGTTGAATCCACGTGCCTCTTGTGCTATAAAATAAACAAACGGTTTTTTAAGAAAGGAACATAAAACGATGCTTAAATATCTTCGCAATTCCTTGGCAACGTTGACAACGGCGATTGCTTTGATTGCAGCCCCACTCGCTGTGCCGGCTATTGCTTCGGCAGACACCACCGGTGGTACAAGCGGTACTGCAAACGTGCAAGGTAACCTGAGCTGTGGTATCAACCTCAGCGCAAACACAGGCGACTGTAGCAGCGACACCACTACTGGCGCTGGCAAAGTGCAAGGCATCGTGACCCAAATGATCAATATCTTCTCGTTGGTTGTTGGTATTATTTCGGTCATCATGATCATTTATGGTGGTTTTAAGTACATCACCTCGGGTGGCGATTCGGGCAACGTGACTGGTGCCCGCAACACAATTACCTACGCTGTTATCGGCTTGGTTATCGTGGCGCTGGCGCAGTTCATCGTCCAGTTCGTGCTTAGCAAGGTCACGAACGCCGGCAGCAGCGCTTAAACTCGCTGGCAAAATACAAAGAAGCCCCTTCCCCGAGGGGTTTCTTTTTTACCCGTCTGAGGTCAAAACAAAACCACCTCCGAGCATGGAGGTGGTTGGTATTCCGGACGATGACTACAAGACTTGGATTTTCTTGACAGTGTCTTGCTTGACCTTGGCAAAGCTGATGGTTAGCACGCCATCTTTCAAGACAGCTTCGATCTCGTCTTCTTTAACGGGTACGGGCAATGCGATACTGCGCGAGAACTCACCCCAGTAACATTCCTGGACAAAATAATTCTCGACATCGTCTTCGTTGCCGGCAGATAGCGTCCCGCGGATGCTCAGAATGTTGTCAGAAATACTAACATCAAGATCATTCTTGTTTACACCGGCGGTGCGAGCCTTTACGACCAATTTTTCTTTGGTTTCGTATACGTCGACAGCGAGTTGTCCGGTTACGTCTTGTTCTTCGTCCCACTCATCTTGTGCTGCTGTTGGCTGCTGCACGGCTGCATCGTCGGCAGCGGCAGCAGGAACAGAGTCGTCATCGCCCAAAAAAGCTGCTGTTAACTCGTCCTCTTCCATCAGCAGGTCGTCGTCGCGATTGCGTCGCGCCATAGTTGTTACCCTCCGGTTAATTGTTCACTCATTCCGCGTTTTTGTATTATCATCAGTATAGCTTAGAAAATAAATGTCTGGCAACTGCAAACAAACTTATTTACAACACAATAAACACAACAATTATGATTGAAGCATTACTGTCTCTTATTGCGCCGCACGATTGTTTGGGCTGCGGCGTCGAAGGCGAGCTACTTTGCGCTTTGTGCGCGGCTGCCTGTCGAACGCCGGCATCGTTGTGCTACCGGTGTCAACAACCAACAATAGGGTTTCGGACATGCCAGCCATGCCGCAAAAGTTCGGCGCTTCATACAGTTGTACCGTTTACATTATATGAAGGCGCCCCTAAGAATCTTGTATGGAATCTTAAATTTGGACGCGCGAAAGCTGCAGCACGTACCATCGCCCGGCACTTGCCCATGAAGGCCGAAGACACCAACACCGTGCTGGTGTTTGTGCCTACAGCAACTAGCCGAGTCCGCCAGCGCGGTTACGACCAAGCACGGCTTATCGCGCGCGAGCTGGGTCGCCTGCACCGCATCCCCTTGCTTCCCGCCCTTGTACGCGTTGGCCAGCGTCGCCAAGTTGGCGCTTCGGGCGAACAACGCCGCCGCCAATTGCAGGATGCTTTTCGCGTCGTGCGCAAGCCGACTCTCAAAGGTAAGCATGTAGTTTTGGTGGATGATGTCGTAACCTCCGGCGCAACGCTGGAAGCGGCGGCTCGAGTGCTCCACCAAGCTGGTGCTCAGCGCATCGACGCGGCCGTATTTGCACGGGCCTAGTATTTATCACAAAAACTGCTATAATTACCTCTGTTAAGAGTATGAGTCAACCCTGTGTTTTCTCATTGCATTGCCGGCAAAGCCGGCTTGCAAGCAAAGCAAGCAACGCTGCTCTTTCCCTTGCAGATGGAAGGGTGTCCGAGCGGTTTAAGGAAACGGTCTTGAAAACCGTCGTGCCAGCAATGGTACCGTGGGTTCGAATCCCACCCCTTCCGCCACGCGAGGTTATCTGTTAGAATTAACTTCGTCGATAGCCCATAGCCGTGGAGAGGTACCCAAGTGGCTGAAGGGGACGGTTTGCTAAATCGTTAGAGGGGCGCAAGTTCCTGCGAGGGTTCGAATCCCTCTCTCTCCGCCAGCTAAAAAAGTCTTCCACTTCGGAAGGCTTTTTTAGTGGGTTTCCATTCTCGCTCGCATTGGGTACAATAACGCTTATGAGTGGCGACGATACGCAAAAACCAAAGTCCGAGGCTCCCGTAAAACCCGAAACACCGCCACCGGCGGCTAACTGGCAATTCAAGACTGACGACGCTGTGGACGCTGCGCCCGCCTCAGCCCTGCCCCCCGCCGCGCCGCAAGCCAGTGTACGCTGGTCGGCGTCTGAGTTCATTGCACACCAAAAATCGGCCACCTGGTATTTGGTGTTGTTTGTTTCGTCGATTGTGGCCGCCGGACTCGTGTACCTCATCACCCGCGGTGACAAAATTACGGCTGGCGCCATCATTGTAGCAGCCATCTTTTTCAGTATTGTGGCGGCACGTAAACCGCGCGTGCTCGACTATGAGGTCAGCACTTCCGGTGTTACCGTTGGTCGGCATTTTTATCCATACAGTAACTTCAAGTCGTTTTCGGTGCGCCACGACGAGGCGTTTTCCAGCATTTCGTTTATGCCGCTCAAGCGATTCATGCCGTTCGTAACTATGTATTATTCCCCCGACGAAGAAGCCGACATTATTACCATGCTCAGCGCCTTTTTGCCTGTTGAACAAGCCAAGCGCGATATGCTCGACCACTTTTTAGAGCGCATTCGTTTCTAATTCTAAAAACATTCTTAACTCACTGCGCGATTATTATCACACGGTTCTTGCCGAATTATGTGGGATTTTTAACAGCCTCCCATGGCCGATATTTAGTACGATTAAAGTGCAATAAACTTAAGGAGGGATAGTATGAAAAAGTACCACATTCTTACCAAGCCGGCCTCTGTTGAGGAAGCGCGGGAGTGGGATCTTTCCAACATTGCCAGCGAGGGGCTGCTGATATTAAAAGCCCAAAAACTTCAAGCTCGGCGATGGAAGAAGCTTCGCCAACTCGAAGCCTAAAATATCATTATTTATTCCCAAACAGCGCCCACCTCCCGGGCGCTGTTTGTCTTTTACGGGAAAGCCACGTATGCTTAAAAGGCATGGACGAACTTCAGAAGTTTATTACCCAGCACCCGCTTAAGAAATTTGACCGTGACCAAGTTATTCTCTGCCAGGGCGATGCACCCTCGGTGGTTTATGCTATTCGCAAAGGATTTATAAAAGGGTACGACATCAACTCCCAGGGCACCGAGCAGCTGGTTTGGTTCGGCACGCCCGGCGACATCTGCCCTTCGGTGTGGCTGTTCTCTTCGGACGACTCGCTCCCGCTTTTTTACAGTTCGTTTAGTCGGGTTGAGGCATATGTACTCGACAAAGAGGAGGTGCTCGAATTTTTGCACACGCACCCAAATTCGCTCATGAAGCTGACCAAGCGCTTGGCGGTGTTGGCAAGCGATCTCATTGCACGGCTGAACGCCGTTGAAAAACCAAAGGCCGAAGAAAAAATCGCCCACACCTTGGCTTTTTTTGCTGACCGTTTTGCCGAGTCTAAGCGGAGCGGCGTGCGGCGTATTTCCTTGCCGTTCACGCAACAGGATTTGGCGAGTTTACTGGGGCTTACCCGCGAAACCGTGGCCAAAGAGCTCAAACGCCTCAAAGAAGAAAAGTATATTAGCTACAACCGCTGGCGTTTTGTAGTGTACCGCGACCGCATCGATGAACTTTTGTAAGGTACAATAAAAGTATGTCCAAAAAATCGAAACAGCCGGCTACCGAAAGCCGCGAAAAGCAGGCCGAGGAGCTCGGCAAAAAACTGCAGGATTTTTACGATTCAGGCTACGTGAACCGCAAGCAAGCATTCTGGTTTGCATTTTTAAAGGGAGTGCTCAGTGGGCTTGGGAGTATCATAGGGGCGACGGTGGCGATTGCGCTCATTTTGTGGATTTTGAGCGGCCTCGACCAAGTGCCGTTTGTGGGACACCTTTCGGAATCGATCCGCCAAACTTTGCAGCGCCAACGCTAGTTTAAAACGCTGCGTGTTCGCGGCCTAAAGCTGTGAGGATTGCTTGGTTGAAGGCGGGGATATCGTCGGGTTTGCGGCTGGTTATGAGGTTTTGGTCGACTACGACCGGTTCGTCAACCCACTCGCCACCGGCGTTACGGATGTCGTCTTGAATGGTGAAGAAGCTGGTTAGTTTGCGGTCGCGGACGACATCTGCCGAAACCAGCAACCATGGCGCGTGGCAAATCGCCGCCACCAACTTGCCGGCCTGCAGAAAGCTGCGCACTCAGTCGCGAGCTTTTTCGTCCATGCGCAAATGATCGGCGTTGATGGCGCCTCCCGGTAACACCAAGGCGTCGTAGTCGCTCGGGTCGACATCTTCGAGGTGCCGGTCGGCGGTGAACGTGGCGCCCTTCTCTACATGGTTAAGCCCTCGAAGCGGCCCGTGGACGTCCGACACCACATCCACTTGTACGCCGCTACGCTTCAACGCCTCAAGTGGCCCCGTAAATTCAGCTTGCTCGAAATAGTTGCTTACCAGTAGCGCGACTTTTTTGTCTGGTGCGTTCATGCCGCCTCCTTTCTTTTGTGGGTTTAGGCGTGCTTGTGGCCCCCTGCCGCAATGGCGCGGACAATGGCAATCAAAATGACTGCTCCCAAAATGCCAACCACAATGCTATACAAATTAAAACCAGTGATGCCAGCGCCGCCAAACAACTTTACGACAAAACCGCCAAGGATGGAGCCCAGAATCCCCACCACAATATTGCTAACTAACCCCTGTTGCTTGTCGGTGTGCATAACGAGTGAGGCTAGCCAGCCCACGATGCCGCCAAAAATGATCAGTCCAATTATTCCCATAACGTCTCCTTGCCTATTTTTTATAATACCGCGCGAGCACTCCCTGTTGCTGTGAAAAAACTAACGTTGCGGCTAAAAGGCATACAGTTTTTTGTGGCTTTGGTGATACGATAAAGGTACTGTATGGATTTTCTCCGCAATAAACACCATGCGCACGACCCTGTCTGGCACGCCCAGATTGTGGTGCTGCTGGCGATTGCGTTCCAGGTGGTTTTGCCGAATGAGTTTTCGCTTGGCGGCGGTTATGTGATTCCGGCGCTGGAACTAGTATTGTTGACAGCCCTCTCAATCACCACGCCGCGCGAGCGTATTTTCCGCTCGTTCGCCCGGCGCATCAACGCCATTTTGCTGATCGTGGTAACAACCGTCGCCAATGTGTATGCGCTGGGGCATGTGGTGGACCGGCTGCTTACCAACGGACATGTCACCGACGGCCGCGCACTCATCTTGGCGGCCATCAATATTTACCTGACGAACATTATTATTTTTGGCCTGTGGTACTGGGAAATGGATGGCGGCGGTCCGGGCAGTCGCCAGCGTATCCAAAAGTACGAGCAGGACTTTTTGTTTCCGCAGCACCGCAACGAGCGCTACAAACACCCAGAGTGGCGTCCGACATTTATCGACTATTTGTATGTGTCCTCAACCAACGCCATGGCACTGAGCCCTACCGACACTATGCCCCTGAGCCGCCGCGCTAAAATGATGATGCTTGTGCAGTCAGCGCTGTCGCTCATTACGCTGGCTTTGGTGGCTGCCCGCGCCGTCAGTATTCTTGGGTAGCGTTTGACAGGCACGCGCCAGTCATCATATGATGGCTACTTATGACCACCCCAGATATCGCTCAAAATCCGCCAGAGTATCGTAACTTTCCACCCGACCAGCCAGTGATTAAAATTCCGCTGGTCGGCGCTGTCGAGTGCCAGGTGGAGATGCTCGAACAAACGCCCGAGACGCGTGTGAAGGCTTTTCTTGACGGCAATGCCGAAGTATTCCAGGTTGTGGATGAGGCTTACCGCGATGTAAAATCAGCGCAAGAGGCCTACAAGCTCGTCATTAACAATTTTATAGGTGGAAACAAAGACGGAGGCTCCCGCGCTACGCGCTCGGTCCGTCGCTCAACCGAACGCCAGGCCCGCGAATTTCTTAATCCGGCTGTCGCTTTTGGCCAGGCCAAATACGTCGCGGCCCAAACCTATAATCGTATAGTCAAGGAGTTTGGCGACAAACCTCTCGAGCAGCAACAGGCCGAAATTGTAACGGGACTCGATGAATACTTTAAAATTCATAGCGATCCTGCGGAGCTCGTGTCTGAGGATGTGCTCAAAAATGTAGAGCCGCCCGTGAGGCGGTTTCTCGACGAGACCGCTAAGGGACAAGCGCTGCTGGCCGTTGCGAATGTGTATGCGCTATTCCGGCAAGACATAGCGCTGAAGAAAATTGAGGTTTTTTTGGAGGATAAAAGTGTGGTAGCCGCCTTTGTGCGGCAACTTCACGAACAGGCAGACACGCCACAGCAGTTGCGCGAATATCCGGGCCTACTTGAACTAGTGGCGACACACGTTCGTCAGGAGCAGCAAGGCAATATGCTTCAAACCGCCATTCATCGCAGCGCTCCCGAACCCAGCACCAAGGCGCTGGAGTTTCTGCAAGAGGCGCGGGAAAATCTACCCAAAGAATTCTCAGTGGCCCTCGGGGTTATGAACGTAACTGCCAAACTTGTAGAGCACGAGTATGGCCTCGACCAGAAGAATTTCTTGCGTTTGTTTGCAGGGCAGGTCGCTGAGTGGCCGCCGGAACTGCGCCAGGAGCTCACCAATTTTGTCGCCGGAGAAACTAACAGGGTTTGGAGTTCAGTCCAGGAAGCCCTTGAACCTTTTGTGCGCACAGGCCGTTTACCGGCAGAGGTTGCGCAAAAAATTATAATACCCAAAAAACCGAAACGCCCCAATAGGCGAGGCGGTCCAGACATTCCCGAGCGGGAGAGACCAACCGCGCAAAAGGTTACTCTGGCGCGTATAGGAGCCGGCCACGAAGACTTGCTCGACATTTCCGGAAGAGAGCCTCTCTCGAACTTTGCCGTGCTTTATGGTGGCGGAGACAAAGCCGGCTTGCGCTTTGACGTGACGCCGGTAGATGATTTAGAAGAACTCTTTGAGCTCACAAACCTCAATGATTACATTAAACGGCACAGCCAGGACCCTACTCTGCGCTCGGTGCTCGAAGCGGCGATCAAACACCTTACCCTGACGCCCAAGGACCCAGCCTTCACCGAGAGCTTGAGAAATGTGGACTACATTCCGGCAGGTATGCAACGACGCTGGGCGCGCCGCTTTAGCCCACAGCATTTTCCTGGCATTTCGAAGGGTGAAATCGCCACCAAAACACGCATTATTTACGATGTCTTTAAGGTTGAGGGCCGTCCAACGCTTGTAATTTACGGCGCGTTCATTAAAGGCGATGTGGAAAGTGTAACCCGCATGCCGCGCGTCCGCTAACTGCCCATGGCAAAATAAAAGCCTCTTTGCATTTTTGTGATTCCCTTGTTTTTGCGATGCCCGGCTTATGAGCGCGGAATTTCACGCGCTCGTAGTTGAGGCTGGTGATAATCTTGGCGAGCCTGTTCTTGATCCCTATTGTTACGCGCCTCGCGAGAAATTTTATGAGCCAAATAATCGTTAAAAAGCTCGTCGCGTCCCCGTCTTTGTTCTTCGGTTAGCGCAAAGTCCGGTTCATGGTAAAGGTCCTGGTATATTCTTTGCAATTCTCTTAGGTTTTCGCCTTCAATTTTTAACACTTCTGTGGGATCGTCGATTTGGGCCATGCCAGCTTTACCGTTTGCTGCTTCTCGTCTTTGGCCGCGTACCACACAAACCGAATCATATTGGCTAGGGAAAGCGAGGGTTAACTCGACAGATTTAGCGAACGGTGAAGCCGTCCAGACGTATGCATCTTTTTGCCCAGATGCAAGTCCGCCGGCCCGTACCCCAATATCTCCGTAATGGCTACTTAAAGGGTCTGTTGTTTTCCCGTTCATTAATTCTGCCGTAAACGTCTCTAGCCCTTGTGCTGAGGTGGCGAGGGTATTCGCAATATCAACTGTTTTTAGCGCACCACCCGACCGGTTAGGCATTTCGGGATTATGCGGACCTTGGTCGGGGGTTTGAAAATCCTTATCGATTACCTCGCGGTCTATTGTTGTTCCAAAGTCTGCTTCAGTAACCATCGTTAGCACGGGATCATGAGGCGGATTGGGATCATCGGACCCTATCTCTACCAATGCATACTGACAGTTAGCTTGATCGTCCCCCGGTATTCCGTAGAGTTCCCTCGTGTAGTCCTGATAGCTTTGGGGAGCATTTCTAAATAGATCAAACTCTCGCCGCCCCATTGTGAGATGAGGTGTGCTTGCTGGGTCAATACCGCGCCTTTCAAGCCATCCCCCATAAGCCGCTCTTAAATCTTCTGCCTCTTCCCTGTTTGTACGCAACGCTTCATCGTCAAGATTACCTTCAAACGGTGGCAGCTGGTCGGGTATCGGGTTGTCGGGAGTATTGCTGGCAGATGTTTCGCTCATAGTGTAAATCATATCATATGCCAAGATGCCAGGAAGAATGCAGTTTTGAACCAAAAACAGAGGTGCTAGTGACCCCTGTTATGAGTTTGAAAATTATCTATTGGTACACCCGACAGGATTCGAACCTACGACCTTTGGCTCCGCAAGCCAACGCTCTATCCAGCTGAGCTACGGGTGCACATCCATGAGACAAACCTGCGTTTTCTCATCGCGCTGAGAATCGAAATAACTTCGATTACTCGGGCTGCCCTTTCCCAAGTGGAATATGCAACAGGGGTAATCATAGCATAGCCGGCGCAGAAAATCCAGTCTGCCATTATTTAGCTCCATCTGTTAGAATAGGTGCCACGGAGAGGTGCAAGAGTGGTTGAATTGGACGGTCTCGAAAACCGTTGTGCGGGCAACCGTACCGAGGGTTCGAATCCCTCCCTCTCCGCCATATGCTATGCCAAAAAAACGACCACGCTTTGGTCGTTTTTGTATGCGGACACGTGTTTATTGTTGCGTTTTTTTGTTCTCGTCGGCTTCGTGTGAACCCGTTTCTGGTTCGGCCGAAGCCGGCATGTTTGGCTTGGGCGCAAACGTTGTGCCAGCCTCCGGGATATCTAGGTTGTGGTCGAGCGCGTTGGTTTCGGTTGCTTTTATTTGCGCGGCTAGTTTTGCGGGCGTGGGCTTTGTGAAATGCACAACGAGCAAGCCAATAATGCCAAGCAGCAGATAGCCAGCGCCGAAGCCTAGCCACCATTTGCGCAGGTCGGTTGCCAGAATTTTGATGACGTCCACTGCCTTGCCGGCAATAACTTGGGCGTCGGCCGTGTTTTGCCCGGTTAAGTTGCCAGCGAAATGGTTAAGGGCCCAAATGGCGAATAGGGCGATTGCCAAGCTGTAAATACCAGTTGTAATCAAAGTGACGCTAATGCGGCGTAGCCCTCCCCTGCGAGTTTGGCTGGCAAACACCACGCCCAGCGCGCTCAAAACGATCACAAGCGGCAATACAAACAGCGACACAATAAAGTAGTGGTGGTATTTTGGTACGTTGTTGAACTTGTCGAGCAGTGGCTGGCCGTTTTTGTCTTTGAGGTTGCTGGCTGTAACGCTCGCATCTTTCAAAAAGCCTTGGTCTTGGGCTTGTTTTTCTACCTGGGCTACCAAAGTGTTGACCGAAACGTTCGCTGGACGGCACGTGAGATTAAAAATTTCTTCGGTATTTTGAGGGAGTTGCGTACCCGAAACGCACACCGGTAGTGCGTTCAGTTTGTTTCGCACGTAGCTGCCGATGCCCTGCACAATGCTGTCTTGTTCACTGGTAAGGTCGATCTTAAAGTCGGGTGTTTTGGTTTTGCCGTGCACCCAATCGTATATGCTGTCGATGGCTTTTTCGGTGTTGGTTTGAATGGTTGCAGGGGGCAAAGCCGATTGAATGGCTGCCGACACACCACTATCATTAAGTGGAATCGAACCAGAAGCCGTGTTTTGATCTTGCTTTTGGCTTTGCTGTTGTACGGCGTTTTTTACTACCGAGTCATATATGCCGCTTTGCCGGAGTGCAGACTCCAGCGGCTTGGGTGAATCAAACACATAATAAAGGCCCACAAACGTTGCGAACAAAAAGATGCTGAACGAAAAGATGGTGGCACACAAGGCCAAGCCGAGCCGTCGCAAGAAACCCATACACTTATTGTACGCCAAACACGGCTACAATTTAAATAGTGGCCGTTTCTGGCTAGTTGACTTGGCCTGTGCGCTAACAATTGGTATGATATGGCTATGGATGAAGCGGGGTTGGGCCGGCGCGTGCAGCAAGCGCGCCAGGCAGCGGGACTAACGCAGCAGGCCTTGTGTCAAAAGGCCGGTTTGAGCTATTCCACGCTCACTAAAATCGAGCGCGGCGCCATTAAGTCGCCGTCGATCTTTACAATTCAAACTATTGCTGCCGCGCTTGGCACTTCGCTGGATGCGCTTTTGCTGAACGCTACATCGCCAGCCCAACAAAAGCCCGCCAAATACCGCTCCAAAAGTGGCGTGAGTTTTGTGTACTTCGATATCAACGGCTGTCTGGTGCGGTTTTTCCACCGTGCTTTTACGCATTTGTCAGAGCAAAGCGGCCTGCCGCCCGACCTTATCGAGAGTACTTTTTGGCACTACAACGACCAAGTCTGCCGCGGCAAAATGACCGTTGCCGAATTTAACAAGACGCTAGCCAACCAGTTGCAGTTGCCCGCCGTGGATTGGCTGGCCGAGTACCTCGATGCTATTGAGCCGATCGCCGAAACATATGAGCTGCTGCAGTGGGTGGCCGAGCACTACCGGATCGGCTTGCTTACCAACATTATGCCGGGTTTTGTCGAGGCGATGCTCAAGCGCGGTTACTTGCCTAACATCGCTTACCACGCCATCGTTGACTCCTCAAAAACCGGTGCCATTAAACCAGAGGCCGCTATTTATAAAATTGCGGAGCGCGAAGCTGGCTGTCCGGCTGACGAGATTTTGCTCATCGACGATACGCGGGCCAACCTCATGGCCGGTGCGACACGCAAATGGCACGTGTTGTGGTTTGACGACTATCGTCCAACGGAGTCCGTAACCCGCATCCGCGAAGCGCTCGAACCCGCCGAGCAGCTATAGCGACAGCTACAACACCTTGAATTTTTCGATTTCGGTTTGGGTGCTCGCAAGCCGGGTGTTGGCGTCCTCGAGTTGTTGGCGCGTTTCAGCCACAATGTGTGTTGGCGCGTGCTCGGTGTAGCTTTTGTTTGCCAGACGGCCTTCCAGTTGCTTAATAGCCGCCGCTTCCCTGCTAGCTATTTCTTGCAGCTGCTGCACGTAGGCACGGGCCGTGTCGCGGTCGATATCGAGCCAACAGCGATATAACGTTTGAGTGAGGTACAGCCCTTCCCCGTCGCGTACTTCGCTCACATTGTCGAGGCGGGCCAAGCGTTTGATGAGTTCGGCGTTCTCGGACAGGAACGGCACGTCGGTGTAGTACATGCTGGCGCTGCGCAGGCCAAGCGTTTTTAAAATGGTGCGCGTCTCGCCCACGATGGTTTTGATTTCCTCGAAGGTGCGCGCTTGCGCTTCGTCGGCGCCAGCAACTTCCGGCCAATGGCTCATGGCTAAAATGGAGTCGTCCCAAGCCAGTGTTTGCCAGATAGTTTCAGTTACGAACGGCGCGAACGGATGGGCGATTTTGAGGATGGCTTCGAGCGCATAAGCGAGCAAGTTATTGTTGGCCTGCGCCTTGGACGCCTCGATGTACCAGTCGGCGAAGTCGTCCCACACAAAGTGGTAGAGGCGGTCGAAGGCTTCGGCAAATCTGTAGTTATCGAGGTCGGCGGCGATTCCCTCTGTAGTTTGTTGTAGCTTGTGCAACATCCAATGATCGGCGTGCGTTTCGGGCTTAGGTTTTTCGGTCCGCTTGGGCTGGTCACCGAGTTTGTCTTCGATGTAGCGGGCAATGTTCCAGAGTTTGTTGCAGAAGTTACGAGCGTCTTCGACCTTGCGGCGATCGTAGCCGCGGTTCACGGCCGGTGCGCGGCTGGCCACAATGCCCATGCGTAGCGCGTCGGCGCCAAATTCGTCAATTACCTCTGGAGCGTTAATAACGTTGCCAATGCTTTTGCTCATTTTGGAACCGTCTTCGGCCATCACATAGCCATGAATGTAAACGGCTTTAAAAGGGATGTCGCCGGTTACGTACAGGCCAAGCATAATCATGCGGCTTACCCATGGGTACAGAATTTCGCCGCCGGTTTCCATGAGGCTCAGGGGGTAAAATGTTTTTAAGTCGTCGCTGGGGTAATCGAGCGTGGCGTAGGGCCACGAACTGCTGCTGAACCAGGTGTCGAACACGTCTGGGTCGCGGTGGTAGGTTTTGCCATCGACCTCGATAGTCTCTTGGTCGACGCGCTCGTCATAAATCCAGTCTTCGGGCTCGTCTACGTTTTGGAAAGCTGGAATTGGAATGCCCCAGGCGATTTGCCGGGAAATATTCCAATCCCGCAAGTTCTTGAGGTAGTTAATGAGCTGGTCTTTTTTGGCCTCGGGATAAAAGGTTATTTTGTCTGCCTCAAGCTCTTTGATGGCGCGCTGAGCGAGCGGCTGCATATCTACAAACCACTGTTCGCGCAGCAGCGGTTGGATGACAGTGTCGCATTTGTAACAGTGGCCGACGTTGTGCGTGAGACTTTCGGTTTTTTCGAGCAGTTTTTGCTTGTCTAGGTCGGCGACGATGCGTTTACGCGCCTCGGCAATAGTAAAGCCGCCGTAGGTTTCACTCACCTCGCGGCTGATCGTGCCGTCGTGCTCAATAACGTTGACCATTGGTAGGTCGTGGCGCTTGCCAGCCTCAAAGTCGTTCAGGTCGTGCGCCGGCGTGAGTTTTACGGCCCCCGTGCCAAAGCCTTTCTCGACGAAATCGTCGGCAATGATGGGAATCTCACGGTTAGTCAATGGCAGCTTCGCGGTTTTCCCGATGAATTTCGCGAAACGCGCGTCGTCGGGGTGTACGGCTATGCCTGTGTCGCCGAGCATGGTTTCGGGACGGGTGGTGGCTACGACAATCTCGCCCGAGCCATCGGTGAGCGGATACTTGATGTACCACAAACTCCCCTTCTCTTCTTTGTATGCTACTTCGATGTCGGCGAAGGCCGTGCCGTGAAAGGTGCAGTAGTTTACCAAGCGTTCGCCGCGGTACACCAAGCCTTCGTCCCACATTTTTTTGAATGTGGCATAGGCGCGTTTCACGACTTTTTGGTCGAGCGTAAAGGTGTAATGGCTCCAATCGACGCTGCCGCCCAGGCGACGGAACTGTTCTTCGAAGCCTTGGCGGTTTTGAGCTACAAAATCCCAGATCTGGCTGTACAATTCTTCGCGGGTAAAATCGAAACGACTCTTCCCTGCTTTGGCGAGATGTTTTTCGAAGACGGCTTGTGTTTCGAAACCGGCATGGTCGGCACCGGGCACGAACAGCGTGCGGTCACCGAGTAACCGGTGATAGCGGATGGCGATGTCTTGCAAGCTCATGGTGAGCGCGAAGCCAATATGCAGACTGGCATTAGCGTTGGGCGGTGGCACCACGATGCTGTAGGGTTTCCCCTTGCCCTTCGGCGCAAAAGCTTCGGATTTTTCCCACAAGGCGTAAATGTCACCTTCGTATTCGCTTGGATTGTAGACCTTTGGCAGTTTCATCGTGGTTCCTTGGACGAGATTTTTTGTAACCTGTCAATTATAACACCTGTAGTCGAGCTCACCAATGCCCTTTTGAACACAGGTTTCCATTCACGTGAAAAATGATTTCCAACGCAAACAGAGCTTTTCGTTTTAAAGCTCACACTAAAGAACTCTCAGTTGTCTGTTTGTTTTGCGGCGTCGTATGAAAAGAACTACCCGGCGGCTACCCGAGTCGTACCCATGGTTTTTGTTTTTGCGAGCATAACTTACCGGGGAATGCCTCCGCTTGTCAAGCTTGAAAAAAATCCGCAAGCGTGCTACCTTATAACAGATATATAAAAACAAAAATATGGCCTTCTTGCGCTTTCCATCAAAACCGTTTTCGTATCGTACTGCCTCGCCCGAAGAGGCGCGTTTTCGACGCGTGCTTTCGGCGGCCATACTCGAGTTTGGCGAGCCGCACGACTTTGAATCGGGCGCCATGACGCGTCCACTATTTGAAGACAAAAAGGGTCGCATCACCGAGCTGCCAGCGCCCAAGCCAACCACGGCGCGCGAATACTACATGTTGCAGGAAGACGGCAATGGCTACGCTGTCTTTGGCGCTATGCGTACCGCCTATACTAAAACAACTCCGGTAGAGCCAGTGCGGCTGGCGATTCAGTTCGTAACAGTGCAGGGCACGGCGGTAATCGACACGGCGGTGCCTTCGCGCCATGCGGCCAGCGACAGCAAACGCGACCGTTCTTACGAGGAAAAACTTGGCCCGCGCGTACGCATTGGCGTCCTCACACGAGTGAAGGGCGTGACGCTTGAAAATATCCTTATGGCGTTCGCTGGTAACAAACTCGTGCCGTTAGAGGACTTTAAACCGCTGCTCGCTCTCATGCGCGAACAAGGGGAGACCAAAAAGCCTGAGCCGCTCACGGCCCGCCATTTTACACTTCTGACAGAGTTCATCGCAAAACATTTTGGCGACTACTCAAACAATTTGCCGCCAGATGAGGTAACGCTCAACTTTGAAGAGATCATTCCCGAGACGCCCGAAGAAGTTTCGCAGTCGGATGGTTGGGTGCGAGGCGTTGCCAGCGCCATTAAAGCCAACCACGAACCTACGGTCGAAAAGCGCAAAAAGTAACTAACTACATTGAGAGGTTGGGCTCGATGGCTAGTGTGTATGGATCAGCCGTGGGGCGTCCGGCCTGGGCGGTGAAGCAGCCAAGCGTGGCGATCATGGCGCCGTTGTCGGTGCAAAGCTTGGGGTCGGTGTAGGCAACGGGCAAAGGGAGCCGCTCGGCTAGCTGGCGCCGCAATTCGGGGCTCGCGGCTACGCCACCGGCGATCACCACGCTTTTGGGATGGAACTCCTCAAAGGCGAGTACCGCTTTATCGACAACTGTTTCGATGGCTACCCGTTGGAAACTCGCTGCAATGTCGGCTTTTTGCGTTTCGCTCAATAGGTCGGGCAGGGCTGTTGAGGGCAAAGTGTGATCTTTGCCGACAGCCTGCTGCGCCAGGCGCAAGACGGCCGTTTTGGGGCCGGAAAAACTGAAGTCATATTTATGGGCCAGGTGCGCTTTGGGCAGGGCAAAGGCTTGAGGGTTGCCCGCGAGCGCCTTTTTGCCAACGCTCGGCCCGCCGGGGTAGGGGAGCCCGAGCAGTTTGGCCACTTTGTCGAAGGCTTCGCCAATCGCATCGTCGTGCGTCTGGCCAAGCAAGGTGTAATCAAAATGGTTCCGGAACAGCACGAGCTGGCTGTGTCCACCAGAAACAATAAGTGCGAGCATCGGAAATATCGGCTGTGTGGAAGGCAGGTGGTAGCCGGACAGGGCAGTCTCGACCAAAAAATTAGCATACACGTGTCCCTCAACGTGGTTAACGGCATAGAGTGGCTTTTTCTTGAGAATAGCCAGTGTGCGCGCCGCTAACACGCCCACCAGCAAACTGCCGCCTAGGCCCGCACCGTAGGTAACAGCAATGCCGTCGATATCGTCCCACGAACACTCAGCACCCTTGAGCGCTTGGGTGATAACGGGCATGATGAATTCGATGTGGCTGCGTGCTGCTATCTCTGGTACAACACCACCATACTGTGCATGCAAGTCCATGCTTGTGGCCACGACGTTGCTCAGCAATCGCCGGCCATCCTCGACCACTGCGGCAGCAGTTTCGTCGCAACTTGACTCAATGCCCAAAATCTTCATACCTTCAGTCTATCATGCGTAAAACCGAGGCAGTTTACTCTTATGGTAAAAAACACAAAACCATTGTGTTATGTATTGACTTTTTTGCAAGTTTGTGCTTAAATCTATGTAGAAACAAAAAACAAAAACGAACTAAACCATCGCAGGAAAATCCATGAGTGAACACGTCCCAGCACAACCAACACCCAACCTCGACCCTAACCAAGGCGCCTCGTTTGAGCCCGCCCAAAATGCGGAAGGTTTGCCCGTCTCGGTTAACCCGGCTCCCGAAGCACTTCCGCCAGCTGCGGAAGCTACTCCAAAACTTCAAATGAAATACCTCTACGGCGAAGACAAGAGTGCCGTTATGGTGCCCAAAGATGCCGCCCAGCAAGTCGAATGGATTAATAGCTCGTACAACACCTTTAGTCTGGACCGTCGCCAGTTACATGCGCTGTCGCCTGAGGCCCGCAGCGCTTACCTCAGTGCACAGTCGCACCGGATGCGCCCAACCGAGCTCGCTGTAGCCACCGAACAAGCCGATGCCGATGCCAGGGCCAAGGACGCCCGCCAAAAAGCTACAGAAATTCACAACGCCCTCAATCCAGAGGGTGATAAACCCGAACCCACAGAATCAAAGACATTCCAAGCCCGTTTGAACGGCGAGGATGGGCCGGAAGAGCCGCTCAATAAACGTTTGAATGAAAAACAACGAGAGATTCTAGACAACCTGGCTGAAGACGTTGCGTTGCATGGTGACATCGATACCTTCATAGAGTTTGCCGATCGCTACGGTGTAACCGTCGCCGACCGCAAAATAATGCTCGACATTGGCCGGACTACTGCTGCTACCCGCCAGCGAGCGCCCCAATCGGCTCCCTCCGCTACTCGCCAAGAGCCTACAAGCAGCGTGCCCGCTAATGAACTGGGCGGCCGTTCCACGCCTGTTACCTCGCCAGCCGACACGAGTACTACAGAGCAGGTTCCGCATCCGCAACCCACCCAACCAGAGCCTTCCAAGCAGCCAGACCAAGAGTTTACGACCAACAACGGCGAGCTTGGCGACCCGGTCGACATGTTGTTTACCCTCCTGGAATCAAAAGACAATAATCGGGCGCAGGGTAATTATCGACAAGAACAAGCAGACCAAAAGCAGTTCAATGAGATTCTCGATAGCCTTTCGCCTGAGCAACGCGCCGACTTTATGAGCCGCTTGCTTGCTGATACAAGTACAGGTCCCATCCCACCACAGCAAGAGCCGCCACAGCGCGAACAAGACGCGACGCGACGCGGCGTTGACGGCTTGCTTGCCGATTTCGAGCTTGACCCAAACGGCATGAGCGACAAAGACAAACACATTCTAGTCGGCAACCTGATGAACCAATTAAACCAGGCCTACGCTGCTGGCGACCGAGACGCCTACGACCGCATTTACCTCCTGGTTAACGGAGTTGTTGACAGCATGAGTTCCGCGGAACAGCAACGAGTCCGCCAACGCTACAATCCCGAAAATGCTACCCAAGAAAGCTCAACCGACGAGTCGCTCGACACCGAGCGTCAGCGGCTTGAGGAGTTCGGCTCGTTGTCTAAGCAGGGCCGCTACCGCGAACTCAACCTCATTTCCGAGCGGGCACACAAGTTACAAGACGATAACGCCAGTCCTGAAGAGATTGAAGCGGTATGGCAGGAGTTCGAACTGCTGTACGATTCGATGAGCCGCAAAGAGCAACGCGAATTCCGCAATGTTGCAACCGATTATGAGTTCGACATGGCCGGCATTGAGCGCTGGGTCAAGCATCCGTTCAAGTCAAGTAAAGAAAAAGTACAAGGCTTCTTCGCAAAAAACGTGGAAGGCAATAGCGATCTAAAAAGCACGCAAAAACAGCGCCTCGAACTTGGCATTGACGCCAACGGTGATTGGATTGGCCGGCCCAGCCGTAATCGCAATGAAGATGAAATCGCCACCGAAATGCGTGTCATTGACGCCACAAAACTACGGACAGGCGCCGACAACCTAAGTCGCTGGAGGAACCCGATTCAAAAAGCTCGCCTGAATGCCGAAGCCCGCCGCCAGGAAGGTGCTTTGCGTGACGAGTTGCTAAATCGAGGACCTCTGTTAGCTCAGCGATTCCCGGAGCACATAATCAGGAACGGCAGGCTTGCTCGGTTTAGTCGACTTATTACTACGGGAAGTCCTGAATGGGGCGTAAACCCTATTCCTTTAAGCCAAAGACAGCGGGAAGCGCTTGGGGTTAGTACGGTGCTGGGTCGGGCACACCGGGCCCTCGCACCAGAGTGGCGTCAGTATTTGTCTCCGCAAACTGCCTACCGGATTGACCGGGCAGCCCGTAATTTGCATGCTTTGCAAGATGAGCTCGATATAAGCGAATTCCGAGGTCCACAATACAGCTTCCCTACCGCGTGGACGTGGAGGAGAAAGGACAAAAACTTTATCGGTATGGGACCGATAACTAACCTCGAGCAGATTATTGGAGACGCAGAGCGTGAAGCGAAAACCAACTTCGACCGCGCTACGGGCCGAAGTCGTCCAGCCCCTGGTCCTGGCGGCACCCACCGTCCGCCGAACCGCCGATAACGACTTACAAAACCAGCTCTACACCAAAGGGCTGGTTTTTTTATTGTCCAAGTGGCCGTATACTCTAAGGCATGAACCCTCGAACCCTGGTGAAAAAAGTAGTGCCCCGCAGTGTATTCCAGCAGGTTGAACCAGCTGGACATCTGGCCGAAGCGGCACTATTCAATGTTAAGCATGGTTTTCCGGCGCACGGCCTCCAGGTGATCGGCATCACGGGCACCAACGGCAAGACGTCGACGTCGTTTTTGATTCACCGCATGCTGCATGAAGCCGGGCTCAAGGCTGGCCTGATGACTACTGTTGCGTACGGTGCTGGGCTCAACATCAAGCCGCAAGTCGCACACCTGACTACACCGTCGGTTGGGCTGCTGCACAAACGGATTACCGAGCTCAAGCGCCAAGGTATTGAGTACCTGGTGCTCGAGACAACCAGCCACGCGCTGGCGCAACACCGCGTGTTTGGCGTGCCGTTCAGTGTGGCGGTGATGACCAATCTCACGCACGAGCATCTCGACTACCACGGTACGTTTGCGCGGTACCGCGCCGCCAAAATTAAACTGTTCCGATTGGCGAACCGCAACCGCCGGGGCTTGCGCGCGGGCATCGCCAATGCCGACGACCCGAACGGTAAACTGTTTGCGGCGGCAGTGAAAAACCCCACGTTGTACGGCATTGAGCATGGTAACTTGCGCGCACGCGACGTGCAATTGTCGTCCAGCGGTGTTTCATACACGGCCGTTATCGACGGTGAAGAATACCGCATCCGCTGCCAATTGCCAGGCAAGTTCAATGTATACAACTCTTTGGCGGCAGTAGGCGTGGGCCGCGTGTTGGGCTTAAGCCGCCGGCAGATCGAAAAAGGCATTGCCGCGCTTGAGGGCGTAGAAGGTCGCATGACCCGCATCGACGAGGGTCAAGATTTTGACGTTATCGTCGATTACGCTCATACGCCCGACAGTTTTGAGCAGCTTTTCAAAGACCTAGCGCCTGTGGTAAAGGGCAAGTTAATCGTGCTGTTCGGCTCGGCCGGGCGCCGCGACGAAGCCAAGCGCGCAGTGCAGGGCGAACTCGCCGGAAAGTACGCCGACGAAGTGATCGTAACCGAAGAAGACGACCGCGACATGGACGGCCAGGAGATCATGCAACAGATTGCCGCGGGCGCCGAAAAGCACGGCAAAAAACAGGGGAAAGACTTGTTTTTGGTGCACGACCGCCCGGATGCGATCCAGTTTGCCATCGACCGGGCGCGTACAGGCGACACCATCTTGCTGCTCGGCAAAGGCCACGAAAAAGACATTTTGCGTAACGGCCCGCGTGCGGCTGAGCTGCGTCACTTGCAACAAGATGACGCCAACCCCGAGCGCGTCATCAAGATCGTGTGGGACGAAATTGCTGCCACGCACAAAGCGCTCAAGCAACGGCGCAAGAAGTAATTACCCAAAATTATTCGTTGTCGAGCGTCAGTGTGGTGCAACGAATAAAACCGCCGCCCTTTAAAAGCTCCTGCACGTCGGGGCTTACGACGGTGAAGCCGCGGGCTTCAAGGGCTGCTTTGAACTGTGGCGCGTGGCCGCTCATGACCACAGTTTCGCCGGTAGAGACCAGATTGCAGGCAAAGCCTGCTTGAGCTTCGGTCAAACGTACTTCGATTTTTTCTACTTTGTTGAAGCCGCGCAAGATGGCTTGACTTTCGGGCGTAAAAGCCTCCGGACACCAAGCGATAAGGCCGGGTTTGCCACCTAACGGCCCGCGCAGTACCGCAAGCGCCAAATCGATGTCGTAAAAAAAGCTGTCCGGCCAGCCAGAACTTTGGTTGATTACGGGTGTGCCATGTTCGTCGAGCAAGGGGACGGTTTGGAGCTGCACAAGCTTGTAGCCGAGCGTTTTAGCCGCAAAAGCCTGCGCCTCAGCGTCACTGCGGTAGCCTTGGCCCGCGAACAAAAAGTTGCCGCACGGCAAGGCGTCGCCCTGACCGCTAAAGTGCAAACCTTCCGGTACATATACAATGTTTTTGCCCAAGCTTCGCAGTGCTTGTTCGGCGGCTGGCTGCTCATTTTCGCGAGCGTTTGGTAGCCGAGCCAACACGGCAGTGTCGCCGCGCACCAGCGCCCAGTTGGCGGTGTATACACCGTCTTGGCAGCCGGCGGGCGGTGCAATTTTATGCACCGTCACTCCAGCGTTTTCCAGCGCGCCGCGAATGCGCTCATGCTCGGCCTGTGCCGCGCGGCGATTCACCGGCACGCGGTTGTCCATGTAAGGGTTAATCGGGCTGTTGTCGTCAAAAAAGTCGGCACCGGACATCAAAACGGTGTGGTTGATAGCATGATTCATACGCCACAGTATAACGCCCTTACAGGCATGCTACGACATTGACTTTTAATCAAAAATATGTAAATATATAGACATATAAGCTAAAACAAAAATTATGTCAGAAACACCAGTCAGTCAACAAGCGATGCGCATAGGGAATCACTTTCCCGAGCTTCCGGATCGCCAGAAAATACTTGAGCGATTGCTTCCAGTAGATCTAGAGTACGCTGAAAAGAGCGGCTTAGTTGACATGTTTTACTATGATCCCAAAACAGGTGAGGACGGTCTCATGCACACGCTTGGCGGCAACTTGACCATAGGTGAAAGCGGCGCAGCAATTGCCGAGGGTTTTCACCACGCACCCTCTGCCGAATTTATGTGGCCGCGCGAATTCGACGCGTCAGGCGCCGAGCGCCCAACTACCTATATAGATACTGCTCACCTCGAGGGCGTCAATTCTAAAAAACGTGAACCATACAAACATTATCCGCTGGAGCCTTTTAAAGCACAGGTGACCATCAACGGTCTCGCCAAACTTTCGCGCCACACCGCACCCAAAACAGGCGAAAAAAAATTTGTGCGGGCAAAAAATTCGATGTTTCCCGACGAGTATGACGCCCTGGCAGTAATGCAAGCCGTACGCCAAGCCAAAGACGACCCTGGACGCACCGAAAGAATGAGTAGAGATGATCGTGGTCGAGATGTTATTGTGGTAGATGGAAAGTCGATGCTCATGGACGGCAAAACCAAAATGATCGTACGCATGACGCTTGACCCCATAACCCACAAGGTGATGACGGCTATGCCAATTGTTGGACAGCACCCAGGCCTTATGAAACTCACGCCCGAGCAGGCTGTGGCCGTACCATTTTCACGCGAATCATATCACACGAAGAACGAACAATAGATGAAATTAGAGCATTCACCCGAACAAATAGAGGCCATGTTTATGCAACAGGTTGTGCCGCGCTTGACCGAAGAAGGCATGCCGCCGGAAGAGCTGATTGAGGCTGCGCAAGGTGGTATTGCGTTTAGTCTCAAGGCCGAGGGCGAGCAACCGGGCGTGAGCATTAACGCGCGCGGCTCAGAAATTAGTTTCCGCGTGAATCAAGATGGACCGTTTCTGATTACAACTGGGGCTATAGAACGCCTGATCGAGCAGCGAAAAGGTGAATAGACTTGACGGCGCAGGCTACTCGTATTTATATTAGATCTGTTAACTAGCACTCACCTACGCTAAGTGCTAGAATGGAAGTAATAGAGGAGGAATTATGAGTGTACAGCTTGAGCCCAGCGTCGATTATGTAGTAGCGCAGCCCGAAAAGGTGGAGCCGAAAACGAAAAGCGGCTTTTATATTCCCGAGAGCGCGCAGGAAAAACCGCAAGTGGCGGTGATCCTTGCCGTGGGCAAAAACGTGGCCGATTACAAGGTGGGCGACCGCATTTTATACAAAAGTTTCAGCAGCAACGAATTTAAGCTCGACGGCGAAAACTACTTGATTGTTAAGGCCGAAGACATTTTGGCGACAGTGAAATAGGAGGACTGACTGATGGCAAAAAAAGTATTTTACGATGATGATGCTCGCAAGCGCGTGCTGGCTGGCGCCGAAATTTTGTACAACGCTGTAAAAACCACCATGGGGCCGAAAGGTCGCAACGTGATCGTGGCTGACACTGATCAATACAGCACGAAAACCACGGTGACGCATGACGGCGTGACGGTGGCAAAAAGCATCGACCTGTCGCACACCGACGACGAAACATTGGGCTACAAAGTGGGCGCCGAGCTTATCAAACAAGCGGCAACCAAAATGAACGACGTCGCCGGCGACGGTACCACCACTGTTACGGTGCTGACGTACCACATTTTGAACGAGGCCAACAAGCTCATCGCCGCTGGTCACAACCCGATGATGCTGCGCAAGGGGCTGGAGGCCGCCGCGCACGACATCATCGCTAAGCTCGACGGCATGCGCGAAGACATCCAGGGTAAAAAGGGCCGCGTGGCCGAGGTGGCGACTATTTCGGCGGGCGACCGCGAAATCGGCGACCTGATCGCCGAAGTTATTGATGAAGTCGGCAAAGACGGCGTGGTCACGGTGGAAGAAGGTCAGGGCCTGAGCCTCGAAAAAGAGGTGGTGGCTGGGTTTACCATCGACCGCGGTTTTGTAAGCGCCTACATGGTGACCGACACGGCGCGCATGGAAGCCGTGTACGACAAGCCAGCCATTGTGATTACCGACAAAAAACTCAGCTCGATTCAAGAATTTTTGCCGCTGCTGGAAAAATTGGCGCAAGCTGGCAAAAAAGACCTGGTAATTATCGCCGAAGATGTTGAGGGCGAGGCGCTCGCCACTCTTATTTTGAACCGCCTGAAGGGCGTATTTAACACTGTTGCCGTGAAGGCGCCAAGCTATGGCGACCGCCGCAAAGACGTGCTCGACGACATCGCCATTCTTACCGGTGCGACGGTTATTAGCGAGGAGCGCGGGCTCACCTTCGATAATGCAGATCTGACCATGGTCGGTTCGGCGCGCAAGGTGATTGTTACCAAAGATGCCACGACCATTATTGAGGGCGCTGGTGCGCCGGCCGAAATCAACGGCCGCGTCAAGCAAATCGCCGCGCAAGCCGACCAAGCGGCCAGCGATTACGACCGCGAGGAGCTCGAAAAGCGCCGCGCAGCGCTGAGTGGTAAGGTTGCCGTCATCAAAGTTGGCGGCGCCACGGAAACCGAAATCGAAGAAAAGAAATACCGCGTGGACGACGCCGTGCACGCCGTGAAAGCAGCCTTTGTGGGCGGCATTGTGCCCGGCGGCGGCGTGACGCTGGTGAACTTGGCCAGCCAAATCCAGGTGAGCGGCACGGATTCCATCGCCGCGGGTGCGCAAATCCTCAAGAACGCGCTCGACCAGCCGTTTCGCATTATCCTTAGCAACGCTGGCCTGAACCCGGACGAATGGCTGCCGCAAGTGAAGAACGGCAAGCCCGGCCACGGCATTAACGTGAACGATCCGACCCAACTGGTAAGCATGATCGCTGTTGGCGTCATCGACCCGGCCGCAGTGACGGTACAGGCAATCACCAACGCCATCTCAATTGCCGGTACCAGCATGACCATGGGCGCGCTGGTGGTGGATATTCCCGAAAAGAAAGAGTCGGCTCCGAGTGTGGGCGGCGGGATGCCGGATATGTCGGGGATGGGAATGATGTAGGAATATGAGGAAAACCTAGGTTTTCCTCATCGCTCCGCTGCTCTTTTCCTACAGTAGAGAAACAAACCCTGGAATGAATCCAGGGTTTTTTACTTTTTATAATGTTTTTAGTTTTGTTGGTTTTGGGTGAAGTAGTTGATTTCGTTTACGATGTCGAGCAAGGCTTGGGCGCGTGTTTTTTCGTCGGGGATGGATTGGGCGGCGGCGTAAGCTTCTTTGATGAGGTCGTCGTTGTCCGAAGCCTGGATCATCATCATGGTGGTGCGGAATTTTTCCTCTGGCGTTTGATCGAGGTGGCCAACCAACGGCGTCAATTGCTGCAAGGCTTGTTGCTTGATGCTCAAAAGCTCGTCGTTGTTGGCGCTGGGGGCGGCAGGTGCGGCTGGAGCGCTGGCCGGTTCGGGTAGGGTGGCTTCATCGGTGCTGTCGCTGGTGCTCATGCTGGCATCGGGCGCAACGGTTTGTGGCGCGGAATCGTCGGTCAAGTATTCTTGCGAGCTATCGGTTGTTGCGTTTTGTGCATCAGTGTTCTGCGCGTTTTGGTCTGTGGCGCCGTCCACTTGTGCGGTGTTAGTCTGCTGTTGATCGTCACTTGTGTGCCCAAACATGAGTCCCCCTATTTAGCTCAAACTATACTATAATATACAACCATAATACCATAAGGAGTTTATTTGCAATGCTTGATGACTTGAAATACATTCACGAAAAAGATGTGGTAGATACGCTTGGCATCGCTGGGAGGCAGCCGGGCCAATTGCTCGAAGACTTTACGTTTACGGTGGAACCCAACTTTGGTGAGGTGTTTAATGTGGTCTTTGCGGGCATGGGCGGTTCGGCCTTGGCTGCCGAAATTGTGAAGGAAGGCTTGCCGGTGCCGTTTGAGATTGTGCGCCAGTACAACATCCCACAATATGTGAACGGCGATACACTGTTTATTGCTTCAAGTTACTCCGGTAATACCGAGGAGACAATTGAGGCGCTCTCGCAGGCGCTCGACAAAGGTGCGCAAGTAGTGGTGATTGCTGCCGGCGGCAAACTCCAACAAATCGCCCAGGAAAAAAACTTGCCGTTTTTGCTGCTGCCCGTGGTGGATCAGCCGCGCTACGCGGTGTTTTACAGCCTCAAGGCGACGCTGACGATTTTGGCTCGGGCCGGCCTTATGAAAATGGAAGACGTCACTGCGCAACTCGCCGACGCTGCAAAATTCCTTAACGAAGCGGTGAAGGCTTGGGCAGCAGAAGTACCCACCGACAAAAACCCAGCCAAGCAACTGGCACAGGAGCTGATGGGCAAATCGGTAGTGGTGTATGCTGGCCCGCGCTTGTGGCCCGCCGCCTACAAGTGGAAAATTAGCTGTAACGAAAACGCCAAACAAGTGGCCTGGACAAACCAATTGCCGGAGTTCAACCACAACGAGTTTATTGGTTGGAGCAAGCAGCCCACCGACAAGCCATATGCAGTGGTCGATTTGCGCAGCGATCTCGAGCACCCGCGCGTACAAAAGCGCTTCGAGGTAACGGCTCGGCTGCTTTCGGGCATGCGTCCCGAGCCGCATGTGGTGCAGGCCCAGGGCAATACGCTCGCCAAGCAACTCCTATGGACGATCACCTATGGCGACTTTGTAACGTTGTACCTTGCACTGCTCAACGGCCTCAATCCGGCGCCGGTAGAACTCGTTGAAAGGTTCAAAAAAGCCCTCGACGAATAGGTGGCGGGCTCTTCAGCTAGGCCTCAGGCGGTTGTGGCATACTATAAGGGTATGAAAATTTTGGTTGTCGAAGACGAAGCGAAGATCGCGAACAGTTTAGAGAAGGGTTTGGTTGCTGAAGGCTACGTGGTGGACGTAGCCAGCGATGGCGATAATGCCGAAATGCTCACCGAAGCCAACAGTTACGACCTGGTGCTGCTGGACTGGATGATTCCGGGCAAGCACGATGGCCCGGCGTTGGTTAAGCTGTGGCGTGAGCAGCGCCACCAGATGCCCATTTTGATGCTGACCGCCCGCACCACTATTGGCGACCGGGTGAGCGGCCTCGATGCTGGCGCGGACGATTACTTGCCAAAACCGTTTTCGTTCGACGAGCTTTTGGCGCGCATTCGTGCTTTGCTGCGCCGTCCCAAGGCGCACGAAGGCAACACGCTGGCCGCGGGCGATATCAAACTCGACACCGTCGCCAAAACCGTAACCAGAAACGACCAGCCGGTGCACGTCACCGCCAAAGAGTTCCAACTGCTTGAGTACCTGCTGCGTCACAAGGGCGAAGTAGTCAGCAAAGATCAGCTGCTCGACCATGTGTGGGCCGACGAGGAACGCGTGCAGCACAACACTGTGGAAACGTTCATCGCCAATCTGCGCAAAAAAATCGGCACCGAAGACGAAATAATCCAGACCGTGCGTGGCTACGGCTATAAGATAGAATAGGCAAGTATGCGCCAGGCAAGGAGTTGGTGATGGCCAAGCAACAGGGAGGGATGTTCCATTCGGCGCGGCTCAAGCTGACGGTTTTTTACCTGGCGACTATTTTGGTGCTCAGTATGAGCGCCACGGCCGGGGTGCGCATTTTTGCCGAACAGGAATTTTTGCGTTCTAACAGTGTGCAGCGGGGCGAGGTGTACCACATTAGCAAGTTGTATTTGTTTGCCAAAAAGCCGCCGCGGGCGCCGGAGTCGTTGTTTAGTTCGGTGCAAAACGACCAGGCGGCATTGGTTCGTCAGCACTTGAACCAAGCGCTCGTGGCGATTAACCTGGTGGCGCTGTTTGTTGGCGGCGCACTCAGTTATTGGTATGCCGGTCGCACGCTTCGGCCAATCGAGCAAGCGCACGAGGCGCAAAAGCGGTTTGCGAGCGATGCCAGCCACGAACTCCGCACGCCGCTCACCAACATGCAGCTCGAAAACGAAGTCTTTTTGCGCCAAAAAAATTTTACTGAGGATGAGGCGCGGGCGCAGTTGCGTAGCAATTTAGAGGAAGTCCAGCGGTTGGAGAAGCTTTCGAGTAACTTGCTGGCGCTGACGCAGTACGGCCAAGCGGCGCTCGCCATTGCCAAATTACCGGCCAGCCGTTTGATAGAGACCGCCATTCAACACAGCCGAAAAACAGCTAAAGTAAAAAAGGTAAAGTTCGTACAACAGATAAAACCCGGCAAGGTTTCAGGGCACGAAGCTAGCCTCACCCAGCTGCTTGAGATTTTACTCGACAACGCCATTAAGTACGGCCCTAAAAATGGCACCGTAACTATTACCGGCCAGCCGCGCTCCGGCCACTACGCGCTGCGCATCGCCGACGAAGGCCCCGGCATTTTGCCCACCGACCTGCCGCACATTTTCGACCGGCTGTACCGCGGCGACAAGGCGCGCAGTAGTAAGGAAGGCGGCTATGGCTTGGGCTTGGCACTGGCCAAACAGATCGCCATTGCCAACGCCACAACGATCAAGGTTGAGAGCAAGCCGGGCAAGGGTACGGTGTTCGAGGTGCAACTACCGCTGGCCAAATAACAGTGGAATTTGAGTCGAAGACGTCTATACTGCCAGCCCATCATGGACTAGTGCTGAGCATACCTTTGCCAACGCGCGCAGTTTGCGGTATTCAATCCGCAGTGTTTGATCACGGGCAAAGGTATGCTCAGCATCCTGCAATGAAGGCCTACACAGATGCAAATGCTATACTATAGGCTATGAACCGGTGGCGGAGGCTTTCAACGAGCAAACGATTGGGCGTGGCGCTGGGCGCTGCCAGCTTGGTAAGTGCCGGCTTTTGGGCGGTCGGTGCCGTTTCGCAGCACCGCCTGTACGAGTGGTACCTCAACTGGAATTTGTTTTTGGCTTGGCTACCGCTGTTATTTGCCGTGCTTTTGGTGCGCATGCTGGCCCGCAAGCCATGGTCGAGTTGGGAGGGTTTAGGACTGACTTTTTTGTGGCTGGTGTTTTTGCCCAACAGTTTTTACATGGTGAGCGATTTTATTCACTTACGAGAGGTACCGGAATCGGCTGTACTGTACGACGCCGTGATGTTTGCGTCGTTCATTTTTTGTGGCGCCACCGTGGGCTTCCTCAGCCTCTTTTTGGTGCACGAGCAATTGCGCAAGCGCTTGCCGCGCCGCCAAACCATCGCAACGCTTGCCGTGATTTTGCTCATTTGTAGCTTTGCGATTTATTTGGGGCGCAACTTGCGCTGGAACAGTTGGGATCTGTTGCTAAACCCGGCCGGCGTGCTGTTCGACATTTCCGACCGCGTGCTCAACCCGCTGGCACACGTGCAGACATTTACCATTACATTTAGTTTCTTTGTGCTGCTAACGACCTTTTATGCGCTGGTGTGGCAGATTATTTACGCCTTGTCGCATCGCCGCCCTTCCAGGGATGATCTGGTATAATTAAACAGATATGGAAAAACTTGAAACGGCGATTGCGGCTGTTATAAAAAAATTGTTCGGCCACGAAGCGGTGGTATTGCTCACGCGCCCCGACGAACAATTTGGTGATTACGCCACGAACATCGCCTTGCAACTGGCTCGGCCGCTAGGCAAAAACCCGCGCGAAATCGGCGAGACATTAGCTGCCGAGCTACGCACTAGCCTGGGCGAACAAGTCCAAGACGTAACCATCGCCGGTCCCGGCTTTTTGAACATAACTCTGTCCGACCAAGCGCTTGGCGCTATGGCTGGCAGTGCGCCTGCGTTTCGGCCCAACACCTACGAAAACCAAGTGGTCGTTGCCGAATATTCCGACCCCAACCCCTTTAAAGTGCTGCATGCCGGCCACCTGTACACAAGCGTAGTTGGCGACGCGCTCGCCAATCTGTTCGAGACTGCCGGTGGCGAAGTGCACCGCGTGAACTTCGGCGGTGATGTTGGCCTGCACGTAGCCAAAACCATGTGGGCTATCTTGGCTGAGCTAGGCGGCGAGCAGCCCGAAAAACTCCAAGCCGTTCCGCCGGAAAAACGCTCGGAATGGATGGCAGCTTGCTACGTGCGCGGCACCAACGCTTACGAAGAAGACCCGGACGCCAAGGCTAAAATCGTCGAGCTGAACAAACGTGTGTACCAAATTCAAGCCGCGGGCGACCACGACTCGCCGCTTGCGCACATTTATTGGACGTGCCGCGCCTGGAGCTACGAGTATTTTGACGCATTTTATGCGCGCATCGGAACAAAGTTCGAAAAATATTACCCAGAAAGCGAAGTGGCGGGACTGGGGCTCGAAACCGTGCAGGCGCAGCTTAAAAAAGGCGTGTATGAGCAAAGCGACGGCGCCGTTGTGTTTAATGGCGAAAAATATGGCCTGCACACTCGCGTATTTATCAACTCCGAAGGCTTGCCGACGTACGAGGCTAAAGACGTTGGGCTCATCATGCAAAAATGGCGCGATTATCACTTTGACCATTCGGTGGTCATTACAGGCAACGACATCGTGGAATACATGAAAGTGGTGCTCAAGAGTATCGAACAATTCGAGCCAGAGCTGGTGGGCCGGACCACGCACCTCACGCATGGGCAGGTAAAACTCGCAGGTGGCGTAAAAATGAGTTCGCGCAAGGGCAACTTTTTGCGCGCCGTAGATGTGCTCGACGAAGCCACGCGCGCCAACCACGAGCTTACCGGCCAAAACAACGAGCAGACCATGCTCGCCGCGGTGAAGTATGCATTTTTGCGGCAGCGCATGGGCGAAGACATTATTTATGACCCCAAAGAGTCGGTGAGCTTGGAAGGCAACAGCGGTCCGTACCTGCAATATGCGCACGCACGGGCGCGTAGTATTGTCCGCAAAAGCCAGCAGGCGCCAGCGCCACTGGCCAGTTTGCAGCCGGGCGAACGCAGTTTGGCGCGCAAGATCTCGGAATATCCAGAGGTGCTGGAGCGCGCTACCACAGCCATGCTGCCGCACCACATTTGCACCTATTTGTACGAGCTGGCACAGACCTTTAACCGCTTTTACGAGCACAACCGCGTAGTGGACGACCCGCGCGAAGCCATGCGCCTGCAACTCGTCACAATTTATGCCGATACGCTTAAGGCTGGCCTGCAAGTGCTCGGCATCGCCGCCCCCGACCAGATGTAATGGAGCTACCGCCACTGGCCGCGCCTCTCCTCGAAACCGTTTCCGCGCGGTGAACCGACCTCCGAGCCTGTAGTCTCGTCGGATCGATTCCCGGCTGCACTTCGCCTGAGTTTCTCGGGAGAGGCTGGCCAGCGGCGGTAGCCACTTTGTTTAAAATGATAGAACCTTGTACAATATGCTTTATATAGGAGAGACGTATGGCGACCGCCAAAACACCGAGTGCCAAAGGCACCAAGGCAAAAACCGAAACCAAGAAACCCAAAAGCAAGTTGGCGGCCAAAAGCGCGGCCGTAAAAGAGCGGGTGAATGCCGTGCCGGTGGCCGGCCATGTGAACAAAAAACTTGAGGGCTTTGTAGAATTCTTGCGCGAGCAAGCCGTAGTGGGCTTGGCTATTGGTATTGTGATCGGTTCGCAGGTGCAGTCGATCGCCAAATCGCTGGTGAACGACTTTATCAACCCGCTGGTGGCACTGCTTATGCCGGGCAGTGGCGATCTCGCCAACAAGGCTTTTTATGTGCAGCGCGCGGGCGAGCACCCACAAAAGTTTATGTGGGGTGATTTTGTGTCGGCGCTGATCTCGTTTGTTATTTTGATCGCGGTGATTTATTTTGTCATTAAGGGCCTGAAGCTCGACAAACTCGATAAGAAAAAAGAGAAAGAAGAAGCTAAAAAATAACGGAGGTGGGCATGACCGTAAACGTAACCGACGACGAATGGCGCAAAAAACTGACGCCCGAGCAGTACGAGGTGCTGCGCGGCAAGGGTACGGAAGTGCCGGGCAGCGGCGCTTTGTTGCACAATGACAAATCGGGCGAATATACCTGCGCGGCGTGCGGCAATGTACTGTTCGATTCTGGTACGAAGTTCGACAGCCACTCCGGTTGGCCAAGCTTTTACGACGCCCGGCCGGGCAGCGTGGTGCTCACGCCGGACAACAGTGCTGGCATGAGCCGCACCGAAGTCACTTGCGCCAACTGTGGCAGCCATCTTGGCCACGTCTTTAACGACGCGCTCGACCAACCTACCGGCCAGCGGTACTGCATCAACTCGGTGGCGCTCAACTTTATGCCGAAAGAAAAGCCGTAGCTACGCTTGCGGCAGTTGCGGCGGAAAAGCCAGCCGCAAGTCGCTATGGACATCCGCCAGCACAAGGTTGGTGGCCCGCACAATATCTGGAAGCTTTTGGTCGGTGAGCTGCGGCACAAGCCCCCGAAATACAATGCTCGTTTCGTCGATAACATGTGTCGTGGGATTGGCGTGTTCGTAAAGCACGGGATGAATGAAATTATTGTTGCGGGGATTGCCGCGTAGTTCGGTTGCGAGCGCACCACGCATCACGGCCACGATGGCATGGGCGGCTATGTGGCCTCGTCTGCCGTAAGCGTTGGCGGGGAAGACGTAACGCGAGCTTGCCAGGGGTCCGTAGATTTGTTCGGCAAGTCCTCGTACATGCTCGCTCGGCCACGTGCTGACGGGCACGGTTTGTACGTTCTCGGGAGACGGCGTATAAATATGCATCGTCCTTTTGTAGCATTGCCGCAGGGCTTGCGTCAACTGTCACCTATCAAGTGGTATAATAGCCGCATGATCGACAAGCACGCCAAACCAACCAAACTGTTTTGGGTAGACCTGGAAATGACCGGGCTGGACACCGAAAAAGATGTAATCCTTGAGGTCGCCGCCGAAATCACTGACTTTCGTTTTAAAACGCTGGCCAGTTACGAAGCGCGCGTCAAACAAAAACGCGACGTGGTGGTGGAGCGCATGCAAAAAAATATCTGGTGGAAGGATTATCCGGAAAACCGCGACGATTTTGTGCGCAAACTCGACGGCGCCAAAAGTTCTCACGAGGTCGAACAAGATTTGATTGCATTGCTCGAGGCCCAGTTTGGTGCCGAGCCGGCCATACTCGCCGGCAATTCCATTCATAATGACCGCAATTTTATCAAGCGTTGGTGGCCGGCGCTCGATCTCAAAATGCATTACCGCATGCTCGATGTCAGCTCGCTCAAGGTGTTCATGCAGGGCCGCTACGGCATTGAGTTTGAGAAAAAAGAAATCCATCGGGCGTTCGACGATATTCAAGCAAGCATCGCCGAGTTGCAATATTATTTGGAGTGGCTGAAAAAACATGGCTGAGCTGCACGAAATGGACCACAAAACCGTGGAAACATACCTGCTGAGCATGCCAAACGCGCGCCTGGACTATCCGTTTGGCGAAGGCGTGGCCGTGTATAAAACTGGCGACAAAATGTTTGCGTTGGTGGCCGAAAAAAGCACGCCCGTAAAGCTCAGCCTCAAGTGCGACCCGCTGCTTGCACAGACGCTGCGCGAGCGCTACGAGAGTGTTATGCCGGGCTATCATCTCAACAAAAAGCACTGGAACACACTCATTCTGACCGGGCAACTGAGCTGGGAAGAGGTGAAGGATTTGATTCGTCACTCGTACTTGCTCGTTACCGAAGGCAAGTAACTAGCTGCCGTTTTGGAGGCTTTCCTGGGTAGGTACCATCTGCAGCAAGGCGTTTGCACTGGCGATGTCGGCGTTTAGGATTTTCTTTTCGTTGGCGCCGCTGGCACGGTTGAGGGATTGCTCGAGCAAAGTGTTGTAGGCCACCAAGCTGTTTTGCATAATTTGCACAAAGGTACTGTCGAAGGTGCTTGTTTGGGAAGCGTTCGTGAGTTGTTTGTCGGTAGTGGTGTTCTTTTTGAGGGTGAGCGTTTTAGTGCTGAGCTTGGTGCCTTGCTTTTTGAGGTAGTCGACCATTTGCAGCTGCTCGGTGCGCAAGCTTAACTGGACAGAGATGGCAAAATTGCGCGTAACCGGTTGCGTGCCGGTGGAGGCGCCCTGGGTGGCGACGCGCACGATTTCTTGCTGGGTCTGCGCCACGGCCGTAAGGTCGGCAACGTTCACCTGGGTCTTACCCAAAAAATTAGCAACGAGCACGCCAATTACTACTACACCAATCACAATACCGAGAATCAAAATAATCAGCTTGGAAATAAACGGGTCTTTCACGCCAGGCAGGCGAAGACCACGCTGTTTCGGCGCCTGCGGGCTCATGATGAACTCGTATGGACTTGGCGGATTTTGGTTTTGGTTGGGGTCGTTGGGATCCATTTGTTTCATTTAAGCATAAGTTCGCTGCGTGCGCAAAGTGTCATTACGGTGGCTTTCCGGGGGCAGGCCGGGGTACAATGTACAATATGGACGCTGTGGACGAGGTAAAATCCCGATTAAACATCGAGGATGTCATTGGCGAGTACGTTGAGCTCAAACGTGCTGGCCGCAACTGGCGTGGCCTCAGCCCGTTTGGCAACGAAAAAACCCCGAGCTTTATGGTGAGCCCGGAAAAACAGATCTGGCACGACTTCAGCAGTGGCAAGGGCGGCAACATGTTCAGCTTTGTGATGGAGATGGAGGGGCTGGATTTTAAGGGTGCGCTGGAGTTGCTGGCCCGTAAGGCCGGCGTAGAGCTTGAGCAATACCGCTCCAAAGATGCGGCGTCGCGCGGCAAAGAAAAAGAGCGGCTGTACGCCGTACTCGACCTGGCGACGAAGTTTTACCAAGTGCAGTTTAGCAAAAACCAAACTGCGCTCGAATACATTTTTAAAAAGCGCGCGTTTACCAAAGAGACGGCGCTGGAGTGGCGGCTGGGCTACTCGCCGAACACCGGCCGGGCGCTGCTCGATTTTTTAAAGGCCAAAGGCTACAAAGAAGCTGAGATTACCAAGGCCGGGCTCACGGCACGCGCCTACCGCGGCGGCTTGCAAGATATGTTTCGCGGCCGCATTATGATCCCGCTGCAAGACGCCACCGGCCGGGTGATTGGTTTTACGGCGCGTCTGCTAGCGGACGCGCCAAACGCCCCCAAATACATCAATACGCCGCAGACTGCACTGTACGACAAGTCGCGGCACGTGTACGGTCTGCACCTGGCCAAAGAGGCAATCCGCAAGAGTAAATTTGTAGTGCTGGTGGAAGGCAACCTGGATGTCATCGCTAGCCACCAAGCTGGCGTCCGACAGGTGGTGGCCACCGCCGGCACAGCCATGACTGAACAACATTTGAAGGCACTCAGCCGCTTTACCGGCGACATTCGTCTGAGTTTTGACGCCGACAACGCTGGCATTAACGCCACCGAGCGCGCCATCCCGATCGCCAGCAAAGTGGGCGTTTCGTTGAGCATTATCACCATCCCGAGCGGCAAGGATCCAGACGAGCTCATTAAACAGAGCGGTGTTGAGACGTGGGAAAAAATTGTTCAAGAGCCGCAGTATGCGCTCGACTGGCTCATTGAGCGATACAAAAAAGTGCTCGATATAAACACGGCTGTCGGCAAGCGCGAATTTAGCGATATTATTTTGGCAGTGGTGCGTCGCCTGCAAGACCCAGTGGAGCGCGAGCATTACATCGAAAAAGTGGCCGAAGTGCTGCGCGTGAGCCGCGAGGCACTGCTGAGCAAGCTCGAACAAACCGAAACAGCAGCGCGCTCCGCGCCCCGCAAAACGCCGCCTGCGCCCGTGGCTCCAACCGTCAACGAAAAACATCTGGCCGAAATCCGCAAAACCGGTGAACGCCTGCTGGCGCTGGCACTCATGCAACCCAAACTGCGCTCGTACCTCGAACCCATCACCGCCGACATGCTGGTGGACGACCCGGCCAAAGACTTGCTGGCGTTTTTAAAGGCCAATCCGGATTTTGTAGGTGTGACTGCGGAGGCGACGGCTTCTCAAGGCACACTCGGAAGCGCCGCCGTGCTACAACAAAGCACGGAAGGCGGCTCGTATGTGCCGCGAGAAGCCGTCGCCGAAGCAATTGCGGATGATTTCGCGGAGCAAGTACAAACATTGCGACCTCTGGCAGATTATGTTAAAATTTTAAACCTAGAGTATGAAGAACTCTACCAAGACCTCGAGCTCACCGAACTTCAATACGAAGCGGCTCGAAAGCAGGCCCAGTTGGTAGATCAATACGTAAAAATGCAAAAACCGTTTCTGGATACCGCGCTCATGGCCGTGATCGACAAGCCCGACGACGACTCCGAAAAACAAGCGCTGCGCAAAAAGATTGAATACTTAAACACATTACGTAACACCTACAAAAGAGGAGTGTAACTATGCCAAAAGAGAAAAAAGCAGCCAAAAAACCAGCAGCCAAGGCCGAAGACGCCAAGGTTGACCTGGCCAAAGCTACTCTCGACCTGCTCGAGAAAGCCAAAAAAGCCGGCCATATTGACCAGCGCGACATTTTGGCGACAATCCCCGACACCCCCGAAAACGCTGAAGCGCTCGAAGCACTTTACGCCAGCCTGGCCGAAGCCAACGTGACGCTCACCGCCGAACCTAATGCCGAAGCCTTTACCGACGAGTGGGCAGCCGAAGACGGCGAAGAGGATGTGGCAGTTGAAGACCAAAGCTACCTCGACGATATCGCCGACGACTCAGTGCGCTTGTACTTGCGCGAAATCGGCAAAATCCCGCTGCTAAACGCCGAAGAAGAACTGGCGCTCGCCAAGCGGGTCGTTGCGGGCGACAAAGATGCCAAAGACAAAATGGCCGAAGCCAACATGCGCTTGGTGGTTTCGATTGCCAAACGGTATGTGGGCCGCGGCCTCGACCTGCTCGACCTCATCCAGGAAGGCAACACCGGCTTGCTGCGAGCCGTCGAAAAGTTCGACCCAGACAAGGGCTTTAAGTTCAGCACCTACGCTACCTGGTGGATCCGCCAGGCCATTACGCGCGCCATCGCCGACCAGGCGCGCACCATCCGTATCCCGGTGCACATGGTGGAAACCATCAACAAATTGCTACGCACCCAGCGCCGCCTCACGCAAGAGCTCAACCGCGAACCGACCAACGAAGAAATCGCTACCGCTATGGAAATCGAAGTGGACAAAGTTGAGCACATCATGAAGATCAAACAGGACATTTCCAGCCTAGACGCCAGCATTCGTGACGACGAAGAAGAATCGGTGTTGGCCGACTTTATCGAAGACGAAGACACCATTAGCCCCGAGGAATCAGCCACCCACCAGCTGTTGATCGAGCAAGTAAAAATTATGCTTAGCGCGCTTACGGAGCGCGAGCAAAAAATCCTCAAACTGCGGTTTGGCCTGGAAGACGGCAAGCAGCACACGCTCGAGGAAGTCGGGCAAGAGTTTAGCGTAACCCGCGAACGCATCCGCCAGATCGAAGCCAAGGCGTTAGCCAAACTGCGCAAGCACAAAGACGCCAAAAAACTGCACGACTACATCAAGTAGCCGTAGATATTGTTTGCTACTTTTTAGCTGGTAGCAGTTTCTGCTATCGTAGTACTCATGAGTTTAGAAGCGAGTGAAGTGCAGGTCGTAGATGCTCAGTCGCTCGACTTTTTAGCGGACGTGCTTCCTGCTTTGGGGATTTCCGACGATGAGTTATACATGCTTGCTCCTCAAGATGTCTCGGCCCGGATTGCCAAACTTGTCCTTGCAGTTGAAACGGCGACACCAATGCTCGAAACGCCAGCCGAACAACGTTTTGCTTTGTTGTGTGCCACGATGCTCGAAACTACCGATCTCGTAAGGTGTGAGCCAGACCTGTACGCTGCGCTCCAAGCCCAGGGTTATATACTCGAATTGAAAGATTTGCCCGTTATTGTAGAGCGAACGGCGGCCTGGTTGTGCGATGAGTTTGCAAATCGACAGGAAGAGGAGCTGGCCGGGCCCGTGCGCGCATCCACACCAAGCACTCCCGTGGCAATCCCGCCCGAACGAGAGGAATCGCCGCTCGAGGACGCCGCCGCTACAGAAGAAGATGCGGCCCAGGGTTTTAGTTCGGCGGACTTGTCTGATAAGGCCAGCAGTACTGGAGTAATCAACGAAACCGACCGACTAAACACGAATGGCATTGACCTTGAACGTTACTGGCGCCGTGAAGCCGGTAAAACACCTTTGCTTACCGCTGAACAAGAGGTGGAGTTGGCGTTTCAGATTGAGGCCGGTCTGTTTGCCCAGGAACGGCTCGACAACGCCAAAGCCCGCGACGAGATCTTGCCTATGGAGGATCGCCGCGATTTGCATCGTCTGGCGCGCGAAGGCGCCACCGCCAAAGCGCACTTAATGAAAGCCAATTTACGGCTGGTAACATCGATTGTCCGGCGATATATAGGGCAAGAATTGTCGTATCTCGACCTCGTCCAAGAAGGAAATCTTGGCCTCATCCGCGCAGTGGAGAAGTTTGATTACAAAAAAGGTATTAAATTCAGTACCTACGCCACCTTGTGGATCCGTCAAGGTATTGGCCGCGCCATCGCCGATCAAGGCCGCGCCATCCGCCTGCCTGTGCGCTTCGTGGAGCAGATCAATGTTTTTAAGCGGGTGCGGCGCGATCTGTTCCAACAACTGGGCCGTGAGCCAACTATCGAGGAACTGTCCGCTGCAACCGACTATTCTCAAAAAAAGATAGAAGACATGTTGGAGCATATGAAAACGCTCACCTCTCTCGATACTCCTTTTGACGACTCCCATGAGTCAATCGGTACTTTAATGCAGGACACGTCGATCGAATCTGCCCATAGCTTAGTGGCGCGCGCCGAACTCCTCCGCAAAATAGAGCAGGAAGGACTGCAGAAAGGATTAAGCGAATTTGAACTGAAAGTTTTTCTGTTTCGGCACCGCGATAGCAAAACACCCGAAGAAATTGCCGATCGGTTTGGGGTGCGCGTCCCGATCGTGAAGCGCCATGAGAGGATGGCGCGCGCCAAACTTGCGCACCCTTCATTCGGCTTGTTTGAAGACATGTTGGAAGGTTGATGTTGCGGCACACGCGTTTTTTGGTATTGTAGTGTCGATGGGTATAGAACTTGAGAGGCACGGCGAGATCATTGACGCGCATTCGCTAGACTTTCTAGTGGAAGTGTTGCCAGTGCTAGAAATGCCTCAGGGATTTACCGGCGAGCTTTCGCCATTTACTGTTTCGAGACGTCTAGAGATTTTGGCTCAGCGCGCCGAGACTTTGGCTACCGAGCTCGAAACGCCGAACGACCAGCGAGTGGCGTTATTCAGTGCAACCTTGCTGCGTACAGCTGATCCACAAAGCGGCGAGCCGGACTTGCATGCGGCGCTCGAACAACAAGGATACATTATAGAAGCCGGTCAGCTGCCTTTGGTCGCGGAACACACCGCCGCATGGCTCTGCGGGCAGTTTGTGAGTACCAAAGAGCCAATAGAGGAGCCGCTTGCTTCCGTTATTCAATTTCCGCTACGCGAGATATTGGCCGAACAGCCGTCCGCGGTACCCACGCAAAAACCCGCTTCAAACGTCGCCAAAGAAGCTCCCAAAGGGGTTTCTTTTGAAGCTGCGCCTAAGACGGAAAAAGAGCAGGATATTGCGCGGGACGATGAAATGCCTACAGAGGATGAACTGGCAAAGGAATCGGCTGGAATTGACCTCGTGCGTTTGTACATTCGCCAAGCGACCAAACGGCCTTTGCTTACCGCTGAACAAGAAGTAGAGCTCGCCAAATCAATCGAAGCCGGTCTGTTCGCCCAAGACCGGCTCGACAAGGCTGTTGCCCAAGACGAAACCTTGCCTGTGGAGGATCGCCGCGATTTACAGCAATTGGTGCGGGCTGGTGAGCGCGATAAAACTCATTTAATAGAGGCAAATACCCGGCTGGTCATCACGTGGGCTAAACGGTACCGCGGCAGCGGCTTGTCGTATCTCGACCTCATCCAAGAAGGAAACCTTGGCCTCATCCGCGCCGTCGAAAAGTTTGATTATCAGCGGGGCTTTAAGTTTAGCAGTTATGCCACGCGGTGGATCCGTCAAAGTATAAGCCGCGCCCTCGCCGATCAAGGCCGCGTTATTCGTATTCCTGTACATAGGCAGGATGAGATCTCGAGGCTCAACCGCACGAAAAACGACCTTTTAAGGCAGCTTAACCGCGAACCTACGCTGGCCGAGGTGGCGGCAGAATCTGGCTTTACCAAAAAACAAGTGCGCAGTCTCTTGAACGATGCGCGCACAGTCTGGTCACTCGACGTTCCGGTTGGCGAAGATGGAAAAGAGTCTTTAGGGGACTTTTTGGCTGAACAAGAAAGCATGAGCACCATTGATGAAATCGGCGACCAGGTGACTTACGAAAAGGTTGACGCACTCGTTCAGGGCATTTTAACCAATGATGAGCTGGCCATTTTGCGGGCACGGTTTGCTACGGAATCGCCTGTTCCATTCACCGAACTGGCCGAGCAGTTGTCGTTAAAATCGGTTCCGTACCACATGAATCGCGCGCTCGCCAAACTTGCGCATCCGGTAACACGGCTGGTGCTGGAAAGCCACACGGGGGCTGACGATAGGGAAGCCTGGCGAGAAGAGGCTTCCTGTGAAGGGCTGGACCCGGCATCGTTTTTTGAGCGAACAGAAGAAGATAAAGAGTTGGTGCAGCGCGTGTGCTTCGACTGTCCGGTGCGGGAGCAGTGTCGAGACCACGCCCTCGATAAGGATATAAAGGTTGGTATCTGGGGCGGCCTCCGATCTTATGAGCGCGCCAAAGGCCAGCGCGAAATGAGTCCAAGTGTTGCCGCTCGCATTCGAAAGTTCAAAAATAAACGAGCGGCCGCAAAGGCTGCGGAGCCAACCCTCGTCGAAGTAGGAAAACTAGAAGAGATCCACAAGTCCTCGGCAGAGGCGCAAGACGGAATAACTCTCGAAGAGGCTATGGCCTCTCTGGCAAAACTCGCTATCCAGTAAAGCCGATATCGTCCAGCACCGCTTGGAATTGCTTGAGTAATTCGTCGGGCGTCGTGCTGTTGACGATAGTGTAGTCGGCGTTGGCGATGGGGCCGCCCTTTTCGATGCCTTCAATTTCGTTGTACTCGCGGCGAGTAACTTCTTCATCGGTAAATGGCCGCACGGGACGATGTGCGAGGCGCTCGTGGCGCAAGCGGCGCGGCGCAGCCACGGCAATGATGATGGCTTTGTCGCTCCAGCGCTCCTTGAAAATCTTGTACTCAGTCCAACTGTACAAGCCATCGGCTACCACGTGAGGATGACCCTGCTTGACCAAATCCTCAATTTTAGTGATGATGCGTTTGGCGTAGGCGCCTTTGCCTTCGACGGCGCGGATTTCTTCGCGCACCATTTTTTCGTTGGTTTCGTTGATTTCGAGGCCACGGCGTTTGACTTCGTCTATGGTAATGCCGCCAAAGTACACCGTGGGCAGCCCCTTTTCGGCCAAATAATCAACGCAAGTGCTTTTGCCGGCGCCCGGCATACCAACAAGCACTAAGATTTTTTCATCACTCATTGGCCGTATTATACTAAATATCCGGTAAAACAGATATACTTTTGTTATGGACAAGCAAGCGGACCATCAATATGCCTTATACGGACGGCGGGTGCAGGCCGATTTGCAGGCGTACGCCAAACAGTTACGGTCAACAACCGAGCAACAATACGGTGCGGCTGTGGCGCGCGAGATTGAGCAGTTTTTGGCAGTGCTGCTTGAGCAAAACCTGCTGCCAGGAATCTTGGTGCTTACAGGCTATACACTTGCCGGCGGTCAAGATCAGGCTATGGCTACCCGTGCCGCTCGGGCAGTGGCGATGTTTCATGCTGTGGTTTCGATGCAGCAAGGGCCTGCCGGACTACAAAACGCCGCCCGTGCTGGCGAACATGCCGCGCAAATCCTGCTTGCAAATCTCGAGGTCGATGCTGAAGCCAACCGCCGCGCAGTGAGCATCATGAACCGCACATTATTGCTCACGGCGCATGCTCAAGCCGAACAACGCCATAATCCTGGTTCGCCGCAGATATTAGAGTGGCAAGCGCTGGAACGCGCCGTAAACCCACTGCACGTCGGCATGGTGCTAGCCGGCGCCGATTGCCACGCTACCGATGCCATCACGCCACTCGCTACCGAACTCGGCAAGGCGATCGTCCAGAACGGCGAAAACATCGAAAAATTGCTTGAAAAAATCCTTAACCAACCACTGTCGTAGGGCAATTTATCTCAGACAAGCAAGCACGAACATCTCTGCAATGCGCGCAGTTTGCGGTATTTAATCCGCAGTGTTTGAGCACGGCAGAGATTCATGTTTGCCCATCACGACACAGCGTAAGTCCAATCGTGGCGGGTGACAAACATTTTGCTGTGTGCTATGCTTGGAATCTCTCAATTTGCATAAAATTTTTGGAGGTTCGTTTATGAACGTTTGCGTTTTTTGTTCTGCTTCAGATTTGCCGGCTAAATATACCGAGCCAGCGCAAAAAATGGCAACCTTGCTTGCCGAAAACGGTCACAACTTGGTGTGGGGTGGCTCGAATGTAGGGCTGATGCGCGACATTGCTACAAGCGTGCAAGCGGCCGGCGGCCAGCTCGTTGGTGTGTCGATGGAACTGCTTAAACACACGGCGCGCAAAGATGCCGACCAGATGATAATTGCCAAAGACTTGGGCGAGCGCAAAGCGTTGATGCTTGAACATAGCGACGCCATCGTCGCGCTCGTGGGTGGCACCGGTACGCTCGACGAGCTGACCGACGTGTTCGAACTGCGCCGCCACGGTGTGCACGATAAGCCCATTATTGTGCTCAACACCGAAAATTTTTATGATGGTCTCAAGTTGCAATTTCAACACATGCGGCACGAACGTTTCCTGGATCGTATGCGGCCGCTCGATGAACTCATTACTTTTGTGGAGCAGCCCGAAGACGTCATCGGACACTTGAAGCAGACCCCAGGCAACCAAGCCGGCCAGATGACGGTCGTTTCTGCCGAAGTTTAAAACTGTGGCCGCGCATGCGGGCCGTGTACTTGACGGTGCAACTCGACCACGGCGGCTCGGCTGTGCTTGCGGCCGCTGCGCAAAACGAGCCGGATGGTTAAGTACAGCAGCGCGGCGGCAAGCGCCAGCAGCCAGTCAGCAAGGTCGAGTGGGCCGGCGGCAAAATATGGCTGCACCAGCGGATTGTAAATAATGTTGAAGATACAAAAGAACGAGAAGCCAAAAGCCACCAGCAGTTTTTTGTTGCTCCACAAATAGCTGCTGAAAAACGGCTCACGGTGGTCGGTGCGCACCAAAAGCAAGTTCATAAATTGACAGAGCACAATGGTAAGGTAGGTGAGGATGGTGGCGTGGCCGTACAACTCGTTGGTGGTGCTAAAGTACATGGGGCTGAGGTTGTGCCGCGCGAAAAAGAACAAAAAGTTGCAGTAGGCTAGGCCGGCGGCCAAAAATCCGTAGCCGATAAATTCGCGTACAGCCGCAAGGTTGATGATGTGGTCGCGCAGATTGCGCGGCCGGTCTTTCATGAGCTCGCCCTGCGCCGGGTCCCACCCAAGGGCAGTGATCGGAAATACCTGGGCGATAACGTCAATCGCCAAAATCTGGATGGCGGTAATAGCGATCGGCACATGAAACAGCGTTTGCGCCGCCAAGCCGGCCAGCACGGTAATGAGCTCGCCGGCGTTGTCGGTGAGGGCGCAGCGCGCCGCCTTGCGGATATTGCGGAAGGTGAGGCGACCCTGCTCGATGGCGCCAACCAGCGTGCCGAAACTGTCATCTAACAAAATAATATCCGAAGCCTGCTTGGCGACGTCGGTGCCGGTCTTGCCCATGGCCACACCAATGTCGGCGCGTTTGAGGGCTGGCGCGTCGTTGATGCCATCACCAGTTACGGCCACTACCTTGCCATGCTTTTTAATGAGCTCCACAATGCGCAATTTGTCTTCGGGCGCGACGCGCGAAAACACAGTGCCGCCTTGCTTTACGAACTGTAAAATTTTGGCATCGGAAAGACGGCCCAAATCGCTGCCCAGCACAATGTTGATTGTACCGCTGTCGCTGCGCAAGCCGGCTTTTTGGGCGATTGCTTCGGCTGTGGTCGGATAGTCGCCGGTGATAATCGACACCTTAATGTGCGCGTCTTGGGCGGCTTGCATGGCGGCGGGCACTTGTTCGCGAATCGGGTCGACCATCGAGACAATGCCCATAAATGCCATGTTTTTTTCAACCTCGTCGAACTTCATTTTTTTAGGCTTGCTGCCTTTTGGCAAAATGCTGTAGGCAAAAGCCAGGTTGCGCATGGCTTCGCCGGCGCGTTCTTCGTTGTATTTGAGGAGAGCGTGGCGGTCTTTGGTAGTGAGTTTGCGTGTACGCCCGTGATCCCAAATTGTGGTGCTGCGCTCCAGTACGCTTTCGGGTGCGCCTTTCATGAACACCCATACTTCGCCGTCTTTTTTGCGAACCGAGCTCATGCGTTTGCGGGCGGAGTCGAACTGGAACTCTTTAATTTCGGGATATTTTTTGTCGAGCGCCGCCGGGTCGATGGTGGCCTTGCGCGCCAAAGTGATGAGCGCGCCTTCGGTGGGATCGCCCACGCAGTACCACGTGGCGTGCTCTTTGTCGGGCGGGTTGACGTGGGCGTTACTGGCCATGGCGCCTGTCGCAAAAAATAAATCCAGAGTGGCGAGCTGCTTGCCGCCCAAGTTTTTGCCGTCTTTGTCCTGAATTCTGCCGTTGGTTTCGTACCCCGTACCCGACACTTGGTAATGTGTCTTGCCAATCAGCATCCGCTCGACCGTCATTTCGTTTTTGGTGAGCGTGCCGGTTTTGTCGGTACAAATAAAGTTGGTGGCGCCCAGCGTTTCTACGGCCGACAGCTTTTTAATGAGCGCTTTGGCGCGCGCCATTTTGCTGGCCGTTTGCGCCAGGGTAATGTTTACCTCGGCGATAAGTCCGTTCGGAATCATGGCCGCGCTAATGCCAATGGCGAACAGCAGCGCTTCTTTAAAGCCAAAGTGCGACTTGAGCGCGATAAGCAGCAAAACCGCCGCCAAAATAAGCGTCCCTTGCGCCAAACGCGTCGCCAAGTTGTTCATTTCGCGCTGCAGCGGCGAGGTATCGGTTTTGGTGCTTTGGCTGAGGTTGGCAATGCGGCCGAGCTCGCTGTCCATGCCGGTGCCCACGACTACGCCATAGCCATGCCCGAGCGCCACGGTGGTGCCCATAAATATTAAGTTGTGCCGGTTGCCGAGCGCCACATCGCCAGAAATGGCATGCACAAATTTACGTGTCGGGTTGCTTTCGCCAGTCAGTGCAAAGTCGTTCGTGGCTAGCTCTTCTTCTTGAAAAATACGCAAATCGGCTGGCACTGAATCGCCTTCTTCAACATATACCACGTCGCCACGCACGACATTAGTGGAGTTGACCTCTTCGAGCTTGCCGTCGCGCAGCACTTTGGCTTTCGGCACAACCAAGCGCTCAAGGCTAGCCATCAAACTTTCGGCCTTATACTCTTGTACGAAACCGACCATGGCGTTAATCATGGCGATAAACAGCAAAATAATCGCTGTTTTAAGGTCGTGTAAATAAGTGGAAAACGCCGCGCTGGTGAGCAAAATGACCACGAGCAGATTGCGGAATTGGCGCACAAAAATAAAAAGTGGCGGCTGGCGCTTAACTCGCGCAAGTTGGTTTGAGCCCTGTTGGGCAAGCCGCGCGCCCGCTTCTTTGGCGCTCAAGCCCTCGGCCTTTGTGCCCAGCGAACGAAAAACCTCGCTCGGGTCGAGCCGGTAAAAGAGGAGTTTTTGGTCAGCCATACTGCTTATAGTATACGCGACTTTCGGAGTATTCGTCCTTCTGAAAAGGTGCAGATATTATGGTATAATTAGCAAATCCTTACACAAGGGATAGTTATGGAATCTTCAACACCAGACCTTCCACCCATTCCTCACGGCGAACATAGTCTGCATATGTCGTTTCTCGCGGCGTACTGTAATCAAATGGCCACCGAGCCTCCCCAGGACCCACACCAAGCAGCCAAAATGTTTGAGGCATGCCGGACGGGCATTGGCGAGCTATTTGCGACCGAGGAGGGCCAGCTGGCGCTTTCGGCAGTACTAGCGCAAAAACAGGGGAGGCGTGCTCCAGGTTCAACCCCTGAATACGTGAGTGTCCGCGGCGAAAGGTTGGCTGAACGCATCGAAGCCTTGCTTGTCGAAGGTAATCCCAAGTTGGCGTTGGACTATGTCGCCAAAAAACAAGGGGTGAGCCAAAACGTAGTGGTCGGCAATTTGCAGAGCATCTTGCGCCGCTACGCGGCAATCCAGTCCGCCGCTGGTCATAGTAGCCCCGGCAGCCCTCCTCAGCTATACTGAATAGCATGAGTGAACGCCTTGTAATCATTGACGGCAAAAGTGTGTTTTATCGCGGCTATTATGCCATGCCAAATTTATCGACCAAAGACGGCACGCCCACTGGTGGCGTGTACGGATTTGCGCTGATGGCACTCGAGGTTATCAAAAAACTCAAACCCGATTACGTGTGCGTGGCTTGGGATAAGCGCGGCACCAATATCCGTTCGCGCTTGGCACTGTACCCCGACTACAAGGGTAACCGTAAGGCCGCCCCGCCGGATTTTTATGTGCAAATCCCTATTCTGCACGAATTGCTTGAGAGCTTGGGCTGGCCCCTGTACGAAGCCGACGACTACGAAGCCGACGACCTCATGGGCGCCTTCGCAAAGCAGGCGGGCGAGCAAGGTGTGGAGAGCTATTTGGTCACAAGCGACCTCGACGTGTTGCAGCTCGTCAACAAACACACGCACATTTTTACGCTCAAAAAGGGCCTCAGTAACATCGAGTTGTTTAACATCGAACATTTCGAGGAAAAATACGGTGTGGGCGCGCATCAGTGGGTCGATGTGAAAGCACTCAAGGGCGACTCGTCCGACAACGTGCCGGGAGTGGCGGGCGTGGGCGAAAAGACGGCGCTCGAACTCATTCGAAAATACGAGACGCTCGATGGTGTGTACGAGCATTTGGACGAACTGAAACCGGCGCTGAAAGCCAGGCTCGAAAAAGACAAAGACATGGCTTATCTGAGCAAAAAGCTAGTGACGTTGATGGTCGACGCGCCTGTGAAGATTAACCTGGAAGACGCCAAGTTGCACGATGGCTTTACGCCCGAGTTCGCGGCCGAACTGCGCAAACTTGAGTTTAAAAATTTGCTGCGCCAGGTAGAGTCGAACTTCAACAAAAAAGAAGCACGGGCCGCGCAGGAGGCGATGCTTGAGGCGGAATTGGCCAATGTGCCACCTGGCAAAAAGCTCGTAGCGGCCAAACAGGTGCCATTTGACGCCAAGAGCTTTAAGCCGGATGAGCCACGCGTGGTGGCGACCAACCCCGAAGGCAGCGAGCTGTGGCTGAGCGCTGATGCTGAGCGCTATTCGGCCATCCATTTTGGCACGCTCGACGAGGGCGTCATCCGCGTTTTAAGTAACGGTCCGCTGGTGGGGCACGACCTCAATCCGCTGTTTCGGGCGCTGCTCAAAAATGGCTTGACCTGGCCAGGCATTGTAGGGCACGATACGCGCATCGGTGCGTTTTTGCTCGATTCGCTGGCGCGTTCACGTGAGCTCAGCGATCTACTCGAGCAGCCGGTAGACGTTACCGATCCCAGCCAGACTGTACCGGCGGTTTGGCGGGCGTACCAAGACCAAAAACTGCAACTCGACGAACTGCCCAAGCTGAAAAAGTTGGCGCACGATATTGAATTTCCCACGATTTACTTGCTTGCGACCATCGAAAACAGGGGTGTACAGCTCGATAGTGAATACTTAAAAAAGATGGGCATCGAGTTTGAAGCCACCATTAAAGATATTGAGCAACAAATTTACAAAGCGGCAGGCAAGGAATTCAACATCGGTAGTCCAATGCAGTTGAGCAATATTTTGTTTGAGGAATTGCAACTGCCGACCCAGGGCGTCAAAAAAGGGAAAACCGGTTACTCGACCAACATGAGCGAGCTCGACAAGCTGCGCCATTTGCACCCGATCATTGATTTGATTACGCAGTACCGCGAGTACGCAAAGCTCAAGAGCACTTACATTGACGCGCTACCGGCGTTGGTTGACGAACAAGGCAGGCTGCACACCACCTACGCACTTGACGTCGCCGCAACCGGACGGCTGAGTTCGCACGACCCTAACTTGCAAAACATCCCCATCCGCACGGAGCTGGGGAATGCCATCCGCAAAGCGTTTATTCCCGACCGTGGAAATGTTTTTGTGAGTGCTGATTACTCGCAGTTTGAGCTACGGTTGGCGGCTGTCATGGCCGGCGACCAGCAATTAGTGGAGGAATTTAACGAAGATATCGACGTGCATACCGCTACGGCTGCGCAAGTATACGACGTGCCGCTCAGCGAAGTTACCAAAGCCATGCGCCGCCACGCCAAAGTGGTTAACTTCGGCATTTTGTATGGCATGAGCCCGCACGGATTGAGTGTGGCTACGGGTATGTCGCTGTTCGAGGCCAAAAATTTTATTCAAAAATATTTTGAGCTGCGGGCGCCCATCCGTACCTACATTGACCAAACGCTGGCAAATGCGCTCAAAGATGGCTATGTCGAGACGTACTTTGGTCGTCGCCGCCCTACACCCGACCTCAAGTCGAGCCACTTTATGGTGCGCGAAGCCGCCAAACGCGTGGCGGCCAACATGCCCATCCAGGGCACCGAGGCCGACCTCATGAAAATCGCCATGCTTGAGGTAGAGAAAAACCTCGATGGCAAGGCCCGCCAGCTCTTACAAGTGCATGACAGTATTTTGGTGGAATGTCCGGTCGAACAAGTGGAAGAGGTTGCCGGTATCCTCAAACACACCATGGAGCACGTTGCGCCCTCGCTGCATATCAAGCTCAAGGTCGACGTTAGTAGCGGTAAGTCTTGGGGTGAGCTCGAACCGCTCAAATAGGGAAGAATGGGAGCGTAGCCAGGTCGTCGCCGAGCGCCGGCAACTCGCCGAACTCGCGTTCGAAAGCGAGCGCGTCGAGCATTTCATGTACCAGCGCGGCTTCGTGGGCGACAAACGGCCGTGCTTCGAGGTCTGCATCCACTAATGTTGCAAATACTGGTACGTCAACGGTGAATGGTCGGAATTTCCCCAAGTACGTGCCCTCGCCAATAAAACGGATGGCGCCGCCAACCACCACGCCGGTTGTGGCATCAAACCGCCGCGCTACACACGTCCGATACGCTGCATCTTCGGGGATGTCGTTTCCCATATATTGCGCTTGTATCAGGGCACGCACTAGCATGCCTTCTTTGTGGAGTATCTCAGAATGTGCCTGCTGGATTTCCAGCAACCGCCAGTGCTGACTCATATCGGTAACGAGTTCGATTCCCTCGAAGGGCAGTTCTGGCAACGGGCACTGCTCCATATTGGACAAACAATATAATTTTTTTGAAGCTTAGGCAAGGATTTGTTATTGTGATATTTCTCACGTGCCGTGTGCGCCTAAATTGCTAAAACCATCAAAAGATGCTATTGTATTGATCGAAAAGTACAAGAAAAGTGGTAAGCTAAACGTATGAAGTATTTTGCTGGATTTTTGATCGCCATTGGCCTGCTCGTGCTCGTGTTTATTATGATACTGAAGGGTTTTCACCACTCATCAACGCCAAAGACACAGCAAATTACCCTGAGTGATTACGCCAGCACCAGCACCACCATGCAGCTGACCATCGATGGTCCGCTGACTGCCGACGAAAAACACCAGGGCGTGCGCATCAACATCGGCCAAACGCAGAACACCATCCAAACCTACCAGGGTTACCAGAACACCATCTTGCAAACCAAAACCTACCCCAACAACCAGTCGGCGTACGACAGTTTTCTGCATGCGCTGCAAATTTACGGCTTTACAAAGGGTAACAAAGACCCCAATAAAGCCGACGAGCGCGGCTACTGTCCGGGCGGCGATCGTTATGTTTACGAAATCTTAAGCGACAGCAACACGAACATCCAGCGCTGGTGGTCGACATCGTGCGGCGGGCAGGGTAACTTCGGCGGTACGCCGGCGCAAATCCGCAGCCTATTCATCAAACAAATTCCTGATTACTACAACATTACCAGCAAGCTCGCCATCTAGTACAATAGGAGGGTGATTAAGGCGATCATTTTTGACTGTTTTGGGGTGCTGGTGACCGAAGGGTGGATTACTTTTCGCGACCGCCACTTTGCCGAGGGTGCGCCGCGGCAGCAAGCCACCGACCTACGCCGGGCCGCCGACCGCGGCGTACTGGCCTATTCCGAATTTGAGCAAAAAATTGCTGAGATGGCTGACGTACCTCGAAAAATGGTGCGCGACTCGCTCCAAGGCAACATTCCGAACGAGCCGCTCCTTGAATATATCCGCACCACACTGAAGCCAGGCTATAAAATTGGCGTGCTCTCAAATGCCGCAACCGATGTGATGGAGCGGCTGTTTACACCGGAGCAGCGCCAGTTATTTGACGCCACGATATTGTCGTACCACATTCAGACCGCAAAACCAGACCCACAGGCCTATCTTGCAATTACCGACAAACTTGGCGTCGAACCAAAAGACTGTGTTTTTGTTGATGACAGTGAGTACTTTTGCATGGCTGCACGCGAACAGGGGATGCGGGTAGTTTGTTACCAAGATTTTACACAAGCAAAGGCTGAGCTAGACACGCTTTTAGCCGATCCGAAAAATTAACTTTTTTTGGAGTTGGCAAACGGCTTGAATTTTGGTAGCCTGTAGGCGTAAAGTGTTCGCAAGCGCAGCACTCGGAACTGTGGCAACCAAAACACTGCCATGCAAAGCAACGCTGATGGGCGTATGAAAGTGTTCGTCAACGTAGCGCTTGAGCGCCAGCATTTCGGGATCTTCTGGCGGGCCGTAGTGCGCGAGGATTTCCTGGAGGCTTTCCATGGGCCGCACTATAACGCAAAGTGCCCCAGCTTTACAACGTGGCTGCGTTTGGCCACACGTCTTCCGTATGCCAAGACACCGCGGGTTGCTATGCCAGACCTAGTGTGCGTCAGGAGACAAAGGTAATGGCTAAGCATAAGCTCTTGACAAATGCATATCACCAGGGTTTAAATATTAAAAGAAATTATATAGCAACTAAGGTACCCGATGACAATCCTCGACGAAAGGCTCGCGCCTACCCCACAACCCGAAGCCACGCAAATGGAAGCGGCCGAACCGCAATGTGCCCTATGGCTGGACCCTACAGTTCAAGGGGCGCCACAAGGAGCAATAGTGATGGCGCGCGCTGTTAAACGAGTCGCGCAAACCGAGCAATTTTCCGAAGAGCAGATTCGCGGAGCAAAGGCACATATAGACAGTTTTCGCGAAGCTTCGTTTAATGCCTCCAAGGTTGCAATAGCTCAAGAGGTCGACCAGATGATTATCGATGATCCGGATTTTGCCGAAGAACCAATCGCCCAAATCGAACCTCCTCTTGAATACGACGAACGCGGTGAGATAAAAACCGGAGGACTTATCTACCGTGACTACGGTTTGAAGCAGGACAAAGAAGTGAAGAAGACGGCTGAAAGCGCTGGAGATGAAGATGAGCTAGAGGAAGAAACACCCCCCAGCGAGCCAGAGACTGCCGAAGAGTTTTCTCGCCGCTTGCACCGCGAAGGACAGCGAGCTTCAAAGTTAATACTATGTACGGCTGAAGAAATAGAGATCGTAAAAGAAGGTTTGTGCAGCGTCGTGTTGGATGGCCGGCTTGAACTTGCTGATCGGATTGAGTCTGAGTGCGCCTTGTTAGATATTGAACAGACAGAACGCCGTGGCGATCGCACATTACATTTTAATCTCCTGAACTCGTAGTCGTTCGGATATTTTCCGGCTATACTAGTTATTATGCCCGAGTTACCAGAGGTCGAGACTGTAAGAATTGGCTTGAGCGCCTTTTTGCCAGGCAAAACGGTAGCGCGCTCGTGGAGCGATGCACCCAAGAGCTTTCCCAACTCCCCCAGCGACGTGCGGGTGTTTTTGCATGGCGCCAAAATTGTGGCGGTCATGCGCCGCGCCAAAGTGCTCATTATTGAGCTGAGCAGCAAATATTCATTGGTAATCCACCTTAAAATGACGGGCCAACTGGTATATCGCGGCGAGCACGAACGTTTTGGTGCGGGCCATCCAAACGATTCGCTCGTGGGCGAGTTGCCCGACAAAACCACGCACGTCATTTTGGAATTCACCGATGGCAGCAAATTATTTTTTAACGATCAGCGTAAGTTTGGCTGGATGCGCCTCATGCCAACGGCCGAAGTCCCGCACCTCGACTTTTTCCAAAAAGTGGGGCCGGAGCCGTTAGCCGCCGATTTTACCGCACCAAAATTTGTTGAGCGCTTGCGCCGGCGAAACAAAAGTAAGATCAAAGCGGTGCTTCTCGACCAAACAGTGGTGGCAGGCATCGGCAATATTTATGCCGACGAAAGTTTGTGGGGCGCCAAAATTCACCCGAACACAATTGTGGGCGAGCTATCTGACGCCAAGCTCAAAAAATTGTATACGGCACTGCTGGCGGTGCTAAAATTGTCTATCGAGCGCGGCGGCAGCACCGATCGCAACTATGTAAACGCCGAGGGCAAACGCGGCAGCTACCTCAGTTTTGCCAACGTGTTCCGGCGCGAAGGCAAGCCGTGCCCGCGTTGCGGCACGGCTATCATCAAAATCCGCGCCGCTGGCCGTGGCACGCACCTCTGTCCACATTGCCAAAAGCTGAAGGTTTAGGGAAGTTTAAACTTGAAGTTTGGCGAGTTCTTTCGGCAAATTTTCGAGTTTGCCGTGCAAAAATACCGGCATCATGCCCAAAATTTCCTCAAGAAACGTTGAATCTTCCGGTGCTTCGTTCAAGATAAAAATCGGCTTTTGTTGAAAAAACGCCAGCGACATTTCCATCAACACATTGCCGCCAATGTAGTTTTGCTTGCCATGTTTTTCGTAGTTCAAAACCAACACGACGTCGCCTTTGGTGATTTCGTCAAAATGCAGGCGCATGAGCTTGGCTTTCTTGGGGTAATCGTTGGCATCAGCCTGCCAAGTGCGGTAATGTGAGGCGTCGTAGTCGCCGCTTTCCTTCATACGGTAGGCGGTATAGGGAAGGACGACGGCAAAGCCCAAGGCGGTGAGCTGCTCTTCGACCTCCACGGCTTGGCGATAAAAATTGGCGCTGGTGCACACGGCGAAGGTTGGTTTTGTAGGAGTTTTCATAGAGGTATAGTAGCATCAAATGCTACTATAGTATCGATGATAGTGACAATTACTGGGGCGAATGGTTTTGCGCGCAAGCAGGAATTAAGCAAGCTCGTCGCGTCTTTTGTGCAGTCGCATGGCGACATGGCTGTGGAGCGTTTTGACGGAGAGGAAACGCCTGCCGAACGATTGCGCGAAAGCGTTGAAAGCCTGCCGTTTTTGAGCGCACGCAAGCTGGTAGTTTTACGCGAGCCCGGCAAGCAAAAGGCATTTGTCGAAAACATTACCGATATTTTAGCGGCGGCGGCCGAAACTACCGATCTTATCATTGTGGAGTCCAAGCTCGACAAGCGGTCGGCATATTACAAAACCCTGCACAAACAGACCAATTTTCTCGAGTTTGGCGAGCTGGACAGCGCCGGCCTGGCGCGGTGGGCGGCTGAGTATGTAACGGATCACAAAGGTACGTTATCCATGGCGGACGCACGGTTGCTTATCGACCGCATTGGCCCGAACCAACAGCTGTTGCAAAGCGAGCTCGACAAGCTGCTCAGTTTTAACTCGAAGATCACGCGCCAAACTATCGAGGCGCTCGTGGAGCCGACGCCGCAAAGCACGGTTTTTGAGCTGCTTGACGCCGCATTTTCGGGCAATGCCAAGCGCACCCTGCAACTTTACAAAGAGCAGCGGGCCATGAAGGTCGAGGCGTTGGCAATTGTGGCTATGCTGGTTTGGCAACTGCACATTGTAACAGTGGTGAAGGCGGCGGGGAACCGTTCTGCCGACGACATTGGTCGGTTATCCAAACTAAGCCCTTTTGTGGTGCGCAAAAGCCAGCATATAGCCCGGAAATTGTCTGGCGGGCAGATAAAGACGCTTGTGGCTGGTTTATTGGCGCTCGATATTCGCCTTAAAACAACAGGGGTAGATGCCGACGAAGCGCTGCAATACTTTCTCTTGCAGACAGCAAAAATATAGTTGCAAAAAACTCTAGCATGTGTTACCATGGATCGGTAATGGAGCGATCACCTATGCAACCACAGATGACCCCAGAAGCAGTTAACGCTCAGTTTGCTGAGATGACTGCCCCTTTAGAGGCAGAACACCAAGCTGCTGAAATCCAAGCACACGAAAACATGATGGCTATGCTCGGTTTGGCTATGCGCTTGCGTGGCATTAACCCAGAACTTGCTAATCAAGTTACGGGCCTTGCTGTTTTGAACCGTTACGCTCCTCAAATCGAGGATGCAGCGGCTGCACAGCAAGCAGAGATTCGCCAACAGCAAGATGTTGCTGCCCGCGACTACCACAAGAAAGAAGAGAAAGACAAAGAATCGATCTTCGCCTAAGATCTTTCTGAAGAACTTTGAAACTCGCCGCTTGCTCGGCGAGTTTTTCTTTTTGTGCTCGTTTCTCGGTATTAAAAAGCCCGCCCCAAGGGGCGGGCCAGGTAACAGCCTACAAAGTTATTTTTTCTTGGCTGCTGGTTTTTTGGCCACTGTTTTTTTTGCAGCCGGCTTCTTGGCAGTAGTTTTCTTTGGTGCGGCTTTTTTAGCAGCAGGCTTAGCGCTGGCAGCTTTAGCAGCTTTGGCCAATTGACTCTTCTTGCGTGCAACTTTGTTTTTGTGCATCACATTCTTTTTTGCGGCCTTGTCGAGCGCACTTTGGGCTTTGCTGAGCTCCTTCGAAGCAGCTTTTTCACTACCGGTCAGGGCTTTGTGAAAGGCCTTAACGGCGCTTTTCAGTGAGCGCTTGGTTTTACTGTTACGAACGGCAGCTTTTTCCGCGGTCTTTACGCGTTTTTTGGCTGATTTGATAATTGGCATATATTTTCGACACCTTTGTTGTTAATTAGTCAGCTAAAACTATACAGAATAGCGCTTTTTTTGTCAAAGAGTCAGGGCGCGGAGCAACATCATCTACTCTCGGCACTTACGGGTCGCGAAACGCGTCCCAAAGTAACACGTTTCGCGCTTCCGAGGTGCCTCAAATAGACGATGTTGCTCCGCTTCATGTCCAAGCATAAAAAACTCGACAAGCATAACCGTATGTGCTACCCTTGCTTTAACAGCATACTCCAAGGGCAAACAAAAAATGGACACTCAAAAACAACAAATAGTCGATCGCCTCAAACAAGCCAACAATATTTTGGTAACTGTTAAGAGCAATCCGACTGTCGACCATTTGGCTGCCTGTATCGCTCTTACGCTGGCCTTAAACAAGCTTGGCAAGCACGCTACCGCTGTTTTTAGTGGCAGCGTGCCTTCGACCATCGAATTTTTGCAGCCCGAAAAAACCATCGAAAAAAACACCGACTCCTTGCGCGACTTCATCATTGCCCTTGATAAATCCAAGGCCGACAAGCTGCGATACAAAGTGGAAGACAAGGTTGTAAAAATCTTTATTACGCCGTACAAGACGTCGATTAACGAACGCGACCTTGAGTTTAGCCAGGGCGACTTTAACGTCGACGTAGTGATTGCGCTGGGCGTGCACCAGCAAAACGACCTCGACCAGGCTATCACTTCGCACGGCCGAATTTTGCATGATGCAACAGTGGTTAGTGTTAATGTTGAGGCCGGCCCGAACCTTGGCAGCATCAACTGGACGAAACCCAACGCCAGCAGCTTGTCCGAGTTGGTTGTTGAGGTGATGGATGGGCTCGACAAGACCTTGCTTGACGGCCAGATTGCAACTGCGGCGCTCACCGGTATCGTGGCCGAAACCGACCGCTTTAGTAACAACCGTACCTCGCCACAAACAATGAGTATCAGCGCTGAACTGATGGCCGTAGGTGCCAACCAGCAACTGGTCGCCACTAAACTAGCCGAACCGATAGCGCCACCACCGCCACCGATGGCTGAACGTGCACCCGAGAGTGCCAAAGAGCCGCCAAAGCCCGACGATGGCACGCTCGAAATCGAACACGACGAACAACAGAAGTCACAAGCGCCACAAATTGACATCGACGAAAACGGCGGCATCCACATGGAGGAAACGCCTCCATCTCAGCCAGAAGAAGAACAACCTTTCGGTGGGTCGACTGAACCAAAGTCGCACGAAAAAGTCGTGGCTCCCCCAAGCGAAGAAAAACCAAAGGAAAAAAAGAGCGAGGCCGAAGAAGCTGGCTTGCCCAAAGCGCCGGAAATCCCTCAATTAACCCACGAGCACAGCGGCGAGGCGCCACACATGGTATTGCAGCCCCCAACGCTTGGCGGCCAGCTCACCGCAGCTACATCGTCGGACTTTTTTGATCCACTCGTGAGTGGGGATGTGGAACAACCCTCGGGACAACCCATCCTAAATCGTGAACCTTTAGGGGCTTCGCAGCCGCATTCCGAAGAAGCGGGCGCCGAAGAAAAATCCAAGGATAGCCATGAAGAGGGCAAGACCATAAATCCGCCGGATCACAACGCGGAAGGCACGGCGACTCCGGCCGAAGTACCGGCGTCGAACGGCCCTGTTTTGCCAGAGCCCACTTCCGTCACCGAACCGACTGCGCCTGCCGAACCAGTGAAGCCCTGGCAACCACCGGAAACCCCCGCTATTAATAATGTATCGTCGTCTCAACCAACTACTGAGGAAGGTGTTTCTGAAGCCACGCTCAGTGACATCGAAAAACAATTGCACAGTCCGCACGCCAGCGAAAATGAATCGCCAGCAACTCCCGCCACTGATGCGGCGTTACCAGCTTCCGACGTTTCGAACGCCCGCGATGCTGTTGCTCAAGCGGTGAATACGCAGGCAAGCACACAGCCGCAAGAGCCGATTGCTGCCCTCAACGCCCAAGAGCTCGACCTTGGCGATTTGCAGCAACCAGCCAATTCGCCTGCGCCTGGTGGTGCTGTAGCAACTCCCGGCAATGGTCCGGTTGTTTCCCCGGCGATTATCCCTAATGCCGCGCCATTCGCCCCTGACGGTCTTACATTACCAGGGGTGACGGGCGCCACCGAGTCGGCCGCTACGCCATCGGTTTCGCAAGGTGGCCAAAGCCAAGACCCGAACGCGCCGCCACCAGTCCCGCCACCGATGTTGCCTCCGACACCTAGTTAAGGTATTGTGGGACAATGCGCGGACTATTGCTTATTGATAAGCCTATGGGCTGGACCAGTTTTGATGCTGTCAACAAAGTAAGGCGGCTCATTGAGGCCGCCGGTCTCAACCACACCGGCCGCAAGCGGTTTCCAGTTGGCCACACCGGCACGCTCGATCCAATGGCAACCGGCCTGCTAGTACTTTTGCTCGGCGAAGATACACGCCGTGCGCAGGAGCTCACCAAACTCGACAAAACATATGAAGTCACTATGCGGCTCGGCCAAACCAGCACCACTGGTGATGAAGAAGGCGAAAAACAGTCCGTGGCCGATCATGTGCCGAGCCACGAGGCAATCGGGGCTGCGCTCGCCGGCTTTGTAGGGGAAAGTATGCAAACGCCGCCCCGGTTTTCGGCTATAAAAGTGAATGGCCACCGAGCCTACAAGCTGGCGCGCGAGGGCAAGGCAGTGGAGCTCGAAGCCCGCCCGGTCAAAATTTCACGGCTAGAATTGACCACTTATGATTATCCATTTGTACGGTTTACGGCCGACGTTTCTAGTGGCACGTACATCCGCTCGTTGGTTGAAGACCTCGGCAAAATGCTGGAAACCGGCGCCTATATGAGCGCGCTGCGGCGCACCAAGGTTGGCCCATATGGCATCGAAGGCGCCATTTCGCCAGAAAACCTCACCCCAGAATTCCTTACCAAGAGCGCCAGGAGCTTATAGTTGCATAGCCTTGGTGCCAAAACGCCTTGTATTTCGCGCATTCATCTGTTAAAATGACTTGAGTATGATTACAAGTGAGAAAAAAGGCGCGGCCATTAAAGGCACGCAAAAGCACAAAACTGACACCGGTAGCGCAGCAGTCCAGGTTGCTATTGAGACCGAGCGCATCAAGGAGCTCACCGAGCACTTAAAGCGCAACAAAAAAGACTTTGCCGCTCGCCGCGGTTTGCTACAGCAGGTTGGCAAGCGCAAGCGCCACCTAAAATACATCGCCAGCAAGGACGGCCAAGCTTACCTTGACCTTATCAAGAAGCTCGGCATCCGCCGCTAGTGCATAGACCACGGGCCTCGCATGGAGGCCCCAGGCTTGTGCACTTTAAACCTAAAACTTCATCGGTAGAGCTACAGATATACGCTCTTAATTAACAGCACAAGGAGCAGTATATTTGCACCCTGCTGATGATATGAAAGGAACGGGACGCCTGTGAATGACATCATCAATCCCTTCAACAAACCTATAACGGCTGTACAGACTGAGCTGTGCGGCCGCACCCTGACGCTTGAGGTTAACCGCGTTGGCTTCCGCGCTTCGGCTGCAGTAATCGCGCGCTACGGCGACACGGTCATTTTAGCCACGGCTATGGTTTCGCCAAAGCCGATTACCGGTTTTGACTACTTTCCCCTCAGCATTGACTATGAAGAAAAAATGTATGCTGCCGGCAAGATCAGCGGCTCGCGATTTATTAAGCGTGAGGGCCGTCCGAGCGACGAAGCTGTGCTGATTGGCCGCTTGATCGACCGCCCGATCCGGCCGCTGTGGCCCAAGGGCTACCGCCACGAAGTGCAGGGCGCTTCAACCGTGCTGAGCATGGATCCGAGCTTCCGGCCCGACGCCATCGCCATGATCGCCATGAGCGCCGCCTTTATGCTCACTGGTGCACCGTTCGACGGCCCGATTGCTGGCTTACGCGTTGGCATGAAGGACGGCAAAATGACGGCATTTATGAGCCGCGACGAACTGGCTGAAAGCACGCTCGACCTCTTTGTAGCTGGCACCAAAGATGCTGTCATGATGGTTGAAGCGGGCGCAAACGAAGCAACGGAAGAACAAGTCGTTGAGGCGTTGCAGTATGCACAAGCCGCTATGCAGCCGGCGATTGCACTGCAAGAACAACTTGCTGAAAAAGTTGGCGTGGCCAAACAAGAGTACGAACTCAGCTTGCCGAGCGAAGATATCCAAAACGAAGTCAATGAGTGGCTGGCAGGCAAACTGGGCGCCAACATCCGCGCACCTTACGCCGAGCGCCACGAAAAAATGCATGGTATCCGCGAGGAACTGCTCGATCACTTTGCCGAAAAACTTGGTGAAGACTGGGAGGCTGTAAAGCGCGAATATGAAGACGCCTTCGCAAGCGCCGCCAACAAAGATGTGCGCAAAGGTATTTTAGAAGATAGCGTGCGCCCAGACGGCCGCAAGTTCACCGAAATCCGTCCGCTCAGCAGCCAAGTTGGCTTGCTACCACGCGCCCACGGCTCAAGTCTGTTTACCCGCGGCCTTACCCAAGGCATGAACATCGTCACCTTGGCGCCGCTCAGCTTTTCGCAGCTGGTTGACACCATGGAGCAAGAAACCGAGCGCCGTTACATGCACCACTATAATGCGCCGGGCTACACTATTGGCGAAGTGCGCCGCATGGGCAGCCCAGGCCGCCGCGAAATCGGCCATGGCTACCTGGCGGAGCGCGCGCTCACTGCAGTGCTCCCCAGCGAAGCCGAATTCCCATACGCCATCCGCTCAGTGACCGAAATTATGAGCCAACACGGCTCCACGAGCATGGCCGCGACGTGTTCAAGCTGTTTGGCGCTGATGGACGCCGGCGTGCCGCTGAAAGCTCCGGTGAGCGGCATTGCCATGGGCTTGATGATCGAGGGTGACAAAGTGGTTGTGCTCAGCGACATCGCCGATGCTGAAGACTTTGCAGGTGATATGGACTTTAAAGTGACCGGCACCAGCAAAGGCATCACCGCACTACAGATGGACATGAAGGTGCATGGTTTGCCGGTAGAAGTCTTGCGCCAAGCGCTTGCCCAAGCCAAAGACGGCCGCGCTTCCATCTTGGAGCACATGCTCAGCACATTGGCCGAGCCGCGCACAGAGCTTAGCCCGTATGCGCCACGCGTTGAAACTATCCACATTAACCCCGAAAAAATCCGCGAAGTAATCGGCAAGGGCGGTGAGACGATCCAAAAGATTACGGCCGAAACCGGCGCGCAGATCGACATCCAAGATGATGGTACGGTCATGATCGCCAGCCCCGACGGCGCCAGCATCGACAAAGCTCGCCAATGGATCCAAACCATCGTAGCCGAACCCGAGGTGGGCAAAATTTACGAAAACGTACCGGTGGTGAGCGTGATGGACTTTGGCGTGTTCGTGCAGATTTTGCCAGGCAAAGACGGTTTGGTACATGTGAGCGAGATGTCCGAAAAGCGTGTGGAAAAACCAAGCGACGTCGTAAAAGAAGGCGACCGCGTGACAGTCAAGCTGGTGGCGATCGACGACCGCGGCCGCTTGCAGCTCAGCATGAAAGCTGCCGCTAGAGACAAACAGAATGGAAAAAGCGACTAAAACACCGATGATAACTCCTTCGGCGCGCCGCCTCACGTGGCTCGCCGAAGGGCTTGTAGCGCTCGCGCTGGCTGGCTTGCTGGCCGTCCGGGCGCTCGATACCGGGAGCTGGCAGCAATATTTCCTGGCTGCGGTCGCTGTTGGCGTCGCAATCAACCGGTTTGTAAAAAACATCAGAGGATAACATGGCAACCACCAAAACAGAAGACGAAAAACAAAAGCGTCTCGACCAAATTAAAGCAGAAATTCTCAAAAACAATGTCTGCCCGGATTTGGCCAAGACGGCCACGCAGTTAGTGTTTGGGGTGGGAAGCCCGAACGCCGAGATTTTGTTCATCGGTGAAGCACCAGGCAAGAACGAAGACCTGAAAGGCGAGCCATTCGTGGGCGCCGCCGGCAAGTTTTTAGACGAGATGCTCGCCATGATAAAACTCGAACGTAAGGATATTTACATCACCAACATCGTAAAATACCGTCCGCCAAATAACCGCGACCCCGAGCCAGCCGAGAAAGCTGCCTTTTTGCCCTACTTACAGCGGCAAATTGCCGTCATTCAGCCTAAGCTTGTGGTACCATTGGGACGCCATAGCATGAACTGCTTTTTGCCAGCCATGCAGATTAGTAAAATCCACGGCAAGCCCAAGCGCATCCGCATCCAAATGAGCGACCAATCGCTCGAAATCGTCATTTTGCCGCTGTTTCATCCGGCCGCAGCGCTCTATAACGGCTCCATGCGCCAAACGCTCATCGACGATTTTGCGCAAATCCCCGATATTATGAAACTTATCAAAAAATAATTTTTACAGAGAAGACTGAAGCGAAAGGAATTCTATGAACGAAAATAACCGAAACAATCGCCCAAGAAGGCAAAATAACAATGGCCAGCAACGTGGCAATAATAATGGCACCGGCCCAAAGAACAACAACGGTGTGGGCGGCGCTTCGCGCGGAGCAGCCGTGCGTGCCCAAAAACGGGCGCAAACTGATGCACAACGCATCGCCAACCAATATCAACCGGCCGCAGTCATGCAAGCTGAGGCGCGCGATCGCCGCGCCAATTTCATTGACGACACGCCGCGCCTGAAGGTGATTGGCCTGGGCGGCATGAACGGCGGCGGCTCCAAAAACATGATCTTAGTCGAGTATTTAAACGACGCCGTAATCATGGATGCCGGCAACGACCTGGGTGTCGAACTGCCGGGCATCAATTACGGCATTGCCGACACAACGTACCTGGAAAGCATTCGCTCCAAACTGCGCGCCTACGTTATTACGCACGGCCACCTCGACCATATCGGCGGCTTGCCGCACATCGTACCGAAGTTTCCAGCGCCCATCTATGGCAGCAAGTTTACCATTGGCCGCGTTGAAGAAATTTTTGAAAACTTTGGTTTGCCCATGCCCGAAGGCTTTGCGCTGCAAACCGTGACCATGAACGAAACCACGCACGAGCGCCTGAAGATCGGCGAGTTCTTTGTTGAGCTGGTGCGCGTGACGCACTCGATTCCCGGCAGCACTTGTATCGTACTCGACACGCCGGTTGGCCGGCTGATTAACACCGGTGACTTCCGGTTCGACCAAAACCCGCTCGACCATGAACGCAGTGATATTGAACGCTTAAAGGAGCTGGGCGATGAAGGCGTGCTGGCGCTGATGAGCGAAAGCACCACCGTGGAACGCCTGGGTCGCACGCCGTCGGAAAGCACTATCGAGCAAAGCTTCGTCGACATTATGGAGCAGGCGCCGGGTCGCATTTTTATCGGCTTGTTTAGCACTAATATGAACCGCGTGCAGATGATCGTGAACGCTGCTGTGCACCACGGTCGCAAAGTGGCCATGGATGGCCGCAGCATGGTGAGCACGCTCGAAATGGCAGTGCGCCACGGTTTCATGAAAATTCCAAAGGGCACGTTTGTGCCGATCGCTTCTGTAAACAACATGAAGGATACCGAGGTTGTCGTGGTTTGTACCGGAAGCCAGGGCGAACCAAGCTCGGCGCTGCAGCGCATGGCCAGCGGCGACCACAAACACGTAAAGCTCAAAGACCACGACACCGTGGTGCTGTCGAGTACGCCGATTCCGGAAAGCGGCAACGACAAGCTTATCGGCGATATGGTGGACGGGCTGACGCGCAAAGGCGTGCATGTGTTCGAGCACCGCAACCACGATCTCGACCACACGGGGCCACTGCACGTTTCCGGCCACGCTTCGCAAGATGAATACGCCGAAATGATCCAATATACCAAACCCAAATTCTTCATTCCGATTTACGGCGCGTACCGCGTCAAACAACGCCACATCGACCTGGCAGTTGAACAGGGCGTGCCGCGCGCTAACTGTGTAAACGCCGACAACGGCGACGTAATTGCGCTGACGCCCGACAAAATGGAGCTCGCCGGCACAGTTCCGAGCGGCACCATTTTGGTGGACCAAACGGGCGCCATTGTAAGCAACGTGGTCGTAAAGGATCGCGTGCTTTTGAGCGAAGAAGGTTTAGTGGCCGTAGTGCTCACCGTAGACAAACGCAACGGCAGTCTGCTTACCAGCCCCGACATCATCAGCCGCGGTTTCATCTACATGCGCGACAACGAAGAACTCATGAACGGCTTGCGTGCCGAGCTGCGCCGTGCCGTTAGCCAGCGCTTCAAACGCGTTGACCTCGACCGTTTCAAAGCCGAGCTCAAAGACCACATCACGCACTATTTGTTTGAGCAAACTCAGCGCAGCCCCATTGTCATCCCGGTAGTGAACGTTATCGGCAACAAGGGCGAAACCAAAACCGTGCATCAAATTTCGCAAACAAAATCGGGCGAGGAAATCGCTGCCGAGCAAGAACGCCGCTTTAAGGAAATGCGTGCCCGTTTGCTCGCACAGGATGCCCGCGTCGACTAATGGGCGGCCGGCAACCACAACACAACCCTCGTACATTGCGAGGCGAGCAGCCCAGCCTGCAGCGTGCACCAATAAGCGGTACCTATCGTCCAGTAATCGAAGAAGCTGTAAGGCGGCGCATGGGTTTGACTGATTTTTTCCTCGGTCTCGACGCGATCAGGCTCGCCAGCGATGCCTCCGGCCCCTACGAAGTGCAGACCATTTCGATGGTGACCAGTGTGATGAATAAAGCCCTTGAAATCAACCAGGAGACGTTTAAGTCGCTTGATCTTTGCCCGGAAATAGTTCCCCTCAAAGTGCCGCTTACAGATGCTGCAGCGCGGCTGGCCATATTCGCGATCGATAGGCAAGCCGCCGTTGACCCTATCTATTTTGAAGCTGGCTACGAGATCTTGGTTCGCCGGACAAATAATCTCCTTGCGGCAACGACCGAGCTTCGGTTGCCGACATCCGAGTAAAACACAACCCTTTTGACAGGAGTTGTAATTTTTGCTATAATAATCAGTGTAACCAATAGCGGTAATCTGCTAGAATCAAACTGTAATGGCACAGAAGAAAAAACAAACACGAGCAAAAAAGGCGCCGCCGATAGAAGAAAGTTCGGCTTTTTGGCCACTCGCGGGCGCTATCTTACTGTTCATTGTGGCTGTCTTTTTGCTGCTTGGCGGATTTGGTACCGGCGGGCCACTGCCCAAAGGGTTGTTCCACGGCGCCTACTGGGCGTTTGGCTGGGCGGCATACTTACTGCCGGTCTCCCTTGTGTATTGGGGTGTTTATAAGTTTAAGAGCGAAGACCACCAGATTCCGCTTTCAAATTTGTTGAGCATGGTTGCGCTGTTAGTATTTGCGGCAAGCTGGCTCATGACGGCATTCGCCACCAAGCAGCCTGACGGCAGTATAATCGGCGGGCATGGCGGCGAAGCGGGTCATTTGGTTGGTGGCACGGTGCTCGGCGCGCTCGACAAATTCCCCGCGTCACTGATGTTTTTTGTGTTCACCATGCTAGCGCTATTCTTTTCGTTTAGCATTTCACCCAAAGTGTTACTCAAGGTGGGTGAGTTGTTTAAAAAACGCGAAGCCGAAGAAGGTGGCGAGGGCGAACTGGGCAAACTCAAGGCGCGCGCCGAAGGAAACGGCTTTAAATTGAACGAAGGCGTACCGGTGGAGCACGGCGACCAGGAGCAAGGCAAAAAGCGGCTCGGCAACCTCAAAAACAGCGCACAAAAAATGGCGCCGGCTGAAAGTCACGAGGCGCTCACCACGGCGAGCGACCCGAACTGGCAATTCCCCAGCATTAATTTGCTCAACCAAAAACAAGACAAGGCCGACCCGGGCGACGTCAAAACAAGCGCACAGGTTATTCATGACACCTTTGAAAACTTTAATATTGACGTTGAGATGGAAGGTGCCAATGTGGGCCCACGCGTGACGCAGTACACGCTCAAGCCGCCGACGGGTGTAAAGCTTACCAAAATTACAGCGCTCGAAAACAACTTGGCGCTCGACCTGGCCGCGCATTCCATCCGCATCGAGGCGCCCATTCCTGGCAAGCGCGCCGTGGGCATCGAAGTGCCAAACGTAAAGCCGGCCATTGTGCGCCTGAGTTCGCTTGTGCAGTCGCGCGAATGGAGCGATATTAGCAGTCCGCTCGGTTTTGCGATCGGCAAGGATATCGCGGGCAATTCCGTGGTGGCCGACCTGGCCAAAATGCCACACCTTTTGGTGGCTGGGCAAACCGGTTCCGGTAAGTCGGTGATGATTAACGATATTTTGTCGAGCTTGCTGTACCGCAACTCACCAGCCGACCTCAAACTTATTTTGGTTGACCCGAAACAAGTTGAGCTGACGCCGTACAACGACATCCCACACCTTTTGACACCGGTGATTAACGAACCCGAAAAGTGCATTAGCGCCCTTAAGTGGGCGGTAGCCGAAATGGAGCGCCGCTTGCGCACTATGGCCGAGGTGGGCAAGCGTAACATTGCCGAATACAACAACCTCAAAAAGGAAGAGGGCATGCCGTACATTGTGATCGTGATCGACGAGTTGGCCGACCTTATGATGATGGCTGCCCGCGATGTCGAAGCGCTCATTGTGCGCCTAGCCCAAAAGGCGCGCGCCGCCGGCATCCACTTGGTGCTTGCGACGCAGCGGCCGTCTGTTGACGTCATTACCGGCCTCATTAAAGCCAACGTGCCGGCGCGTATTGCCTTTACGGTGGCCAGCCAGGTTGACTCGCGCACCATCATCGACCAAATGGGTGCCGAGAAACTGCTCGGCCGTGGTGATATGCTCTTGCTTACCAGTGACATGCCAAAACCCAAGCGTGTGCAAGCGGCATTCATTGACGACGACGAAACCAACAAAATCACCGACTTTATCCGCATGCAGCGTCCGCCGCAATACGACGACGAAATTATCAGCCAGCCGGTGCAGCTCAATGGCAAAGGCGGCGTGGTGGCTGATTACGGCGCCAACGAAGCCGACGACGATATGTGGAAGGACGCCGTTCGTGTGGTAGTCGAGGGCGGCAAGGCCAGCACCAGCTTGTTGCAACGCCGCTTGCGCATCGGCTACGGCCGCGCCGCACGCTTAATCGAGACCATGGAAGAACAGGGCATTGTGGGTCCAGCCGACGGCGCCCGTCCGCGTGAAGTGCTTGTAACTAGCCTTGACGATGTCTTTGGCGGTGCTCCCGCAGAACCTGGTGCCCCGGCCACCGACGAGCTTGTGCAGGGCTAAAATTACCCAAAATTGTGCATAACTTGTTGCTTCTCAAAAACAGTAGGCGTATAACATGTGTATATTAAGAGAAGTATCCATATGCCACGTATTGACACATTTGAAGATAGAGTGCCTTTGTATCTCGCGCCGACAGCAGAAACGCTCGTTGCTCCCTCAGTAGAAGTTGCGAGTCGCAAGGCTGATTTTTTTGCCGGAATTGACAACCCTCACCCAAATAGCGACGTGGCGGCTGAAGCACGCCAGCGCGAACTGGATCGAACCGAAGCCGAAAAGCAGGCAGCAACCGGCCTTACGGCATTGGTATACGAGTCGCCTGCTGAGCACAACTTCGATTTAGCCTCGACAGTTTAAATAGAGTTGCCACGCGCAACAGGTCACTCACCACAGGAAAGCCGGCTTGCCCAGCGGAGCTTTTTGTAGTATAATTACCTCTGTTATTAACTCAGCTCACAGCAGATGCGTGTGGGCGTAACCAAAGGAGTACCTATGCACCAATACGAGGTGGCTGTGCTATATCATCCAGACCTGGAGATTGATCTGGAAAAGGCAAGCAGCCGGGTCGAAAAAATCTTTACCGACAATGGCGGTAAAGTTGTAGCTCAGGACAACTGGGGCAAACGCAAACTCGCGTATCCGATCAAAAAAAACGAGCACGCAGTGTACGTTTTTTACACGCTGGAACTGCCAGCCGAAAGCGTCCGCAAAGTGGAAAGCACGTTGAACATTACCGATGAAGTAATCCGCTTTTTGATCACGCGTCCAGACCTGAAAGCTATCGCCAAAGCCGAAACTGCCAAGGCTGAAAAAGCCAAAAAAGCAGCCGAGCGCGGTGAGACCAGCGAAGCAAACGAAGAATCCGACGAAAAGAACGCCTAAGCTTTGGCATAGTGCGTTACAATGAGGGAATAAGAGGGGAGCCAACACTATGGCAAGAAGTTTGAACCAAGTAATTTTGATGGGTAATCTTACCCGAGACCCAGAGCTTCGCCAGACACCGAGCGGGCAGCAAGTGTGCAGCTTTAGCCTCGCGCTAAACCGCAGTTACAAAGACCAGAACGGTGAATGGCAAGAAGCAACCGATTTTATCGATGTTGTTGCTTGGGGTCCGCTCGGCGAACGCGTTGCCCAGTACATGAGCAAAGGTCGCCGCGCCTTGGTCCAGGGACGGTTGCAAAGCCGCAGCTGGGAGCAAGATGGCCAAAAACGGAGCAAGGTCGAAGTTTTGGCCAGCGACGTAACCTTCTTGGATAGCCGTGGTGATGGCGAAAATGGCGGTTCTGGCGTGGGCGGTAGCGCCGCATCCAGCGCACCAAAACCCAGCAAGCCAGCCGGCAATAAGGACGTGGTAATCGAAGATATTGGGGATGACCCAATCAATTTAGACGACATTCCATTCTAAGTTTTAAGGAGTAATTATGGCAAAAATTTTTAAGCACAAAACCGATGTAGCCTACTTTGACTACAAAGATTTCAAAACCTTGCAGCGGTACGTCAACGTATACGGCCAAATCGAGACTCGCAAAAAAACCGGCCTAACCGAGGCGCAGCAGCGCCGTTTGGCCACCGCCATTAAGCGCGCCCGGCACATCGCTTTGTTGCCGTTTGTCGCAAACAACTAAGGCGTAAGCGGGTGGAAGGGCAATCGTCAGCCAAAATGATGCGCGCACTCGGCGCACAGCTTACCAATTTACTAGGGCCGATTGATGTGCATGGTTTGCCGCGCGAAACGCGTGAGGTGGTTGAGGTAATCCGCGGACAACTCGTTGATGCCCGGCTTGATGTACGCGACTACGAACTGGCTGAAACGCGGGCTGAACAACAAAAGCTTGCCAGCGCAACCAGGGAGCGGCTCGAAAGGCTACAGCAGCATATCTTGGCGGCCAGTCCGCATGGCATATTTGGCGCCGCCGACGTTGCCGAACTTTCGGCCCGCTTGCAGCAAATTATTTCACACGTAACCTAGGAGAAGCTTATGGCACTCAGCATCACAGACCTCAAAAAAGGCGCCTTGTTCCAGCTGGACGGCGTGCCGTACCGCGTGGTCGAATATTCGCAAAAAGTGATGGGTCGTGGCGGCTCGATTGTGAATGTGCGTATCAAAAGTTTGCTCGACGGGAAGGTGCTTGAAAAGACCTTCAAGGGCAATGAACAACTTGCGTATGCGAACGTCACCAACCAGAACGCGCAGTACTTATACAACGACAGCTCGACGTTTTATTTTATGAACGAAGACACGTTCGAGCAGTTCGAAGTGCCCGCCGATTTGGTCGGCGACGGCGCTGGCTACTTAAAAGAAGGCGACAAAGTACAGTTGCAGTTTTTTGACGGCCGCGCCATTAACGTTGAGCTGCCTAAAAACGTGCCGTTGCTCGTAACTTACGCTGAAAATGTCGTGAAGGGTGACACTACGAGTAGCGTGCTCAAGGACGCCACGCTCGAAACCGGTATCACTATCAAAGTGCCCGCTTTTATTAAACAAGGCGACATGATTTCGGTTGACACGGCGACGGGCGCCTACCGCGAACGTGTAAAGGATTAAGGCGCGGCGTAGCCATGGCGAAACAGCGGTTAGACCAACTTTTGGTGACACGCGGGCTCGTACCAACGCGCAGCCAAGCTGAGAGCTGGATCCGCATGGGCAAAGTTTTTGTTCGAGGCCAGGTGGCGCGTAAGCCTGGTCTTTTTGTTACCGAAGACGCCGATATCGAGCTCAAAACCAGTGAACAATATGTGTCGCGCGCAGGGCTCAAACTAGCTTCGGTGGCGCAAGCCTTGCATTTGAATTTTCAAGGTGCGGCGGTGCTGGACGTTGGCAGCTCCACCGGCGGTTTTACGGATTACGCATTGCAGCATGGTGCTCGCAAGGTGATTGCTGTGGATGTTGGCACCGACCAACTACATCCCAGTTTGCACGGCAACCCAAAAATCGAGCTGCACGAACAAACCGACATCCGAAATGTTGTACTCGCTGGCGGTAGCTTGGCCGCAATCTCTTTCTCGGAACTCAGGCGAAGTACAGCCGACTCGACGTCCTCACTGACGCGAGGAGTCCTGCCAGTTTCTTCCACCAACGTGCTCGCTAAAGCTGCGCGCGCCGGAGATCCCCCTAAAGTTGCCACTCCACAGTTCGTGGTGATTTCGGAAACGCCGGATATTGTAGTGATCGACGTGAGCTTTATTAGCTTGCGCGAAATTTTACCGCATGTGGCGCGGCTTTCGGGCGGGCAAACCAAAGTGGCGGCTATGCTTAAACCGCAGTTCGAAGCCGGGCATGATGCCAAACACAAAGGTGTGATAAAAAATGATGCAATGCGCCGCGACATTCTTAAAAACTTTGAAACGTGGGTAAAAAAATATTTCGTCATCCTGGATAAAGCCGACAGCCAGGTTTCGGGTACAAAGGGCAACCGCGAGCGCTTTTACTTGTTGCAAAAAATAGCAAAAGGTTGAGCCGAAGTGTAAGCTGGTGCTACACTGCAAACATGTATTTTAAAAGCCGGGTCGAAGCCGGGCAAATCCTTGCTGAACAAATCGCAAAAAAGTATCAAAACAAACCCTGCGCCGTCGTTGCCTTGAATGATGGTGGGGTGATGGTGGGCGCGCAAATTGCCATGCAACTGCATGCGGTGCTCATGATGCTCCTCAGCGACACCATTGATTTACCGCGCGAAAATATGGCCGTGGGCGGCATCACTCAGGACGGCGCGTTTTCGTACAATAAGGATTTGTCGCGCTTTGAGCTTGAGGATATGGTGAGCGAGTACCATGGATTTATCGAGCAGGAAAAACTTGAGAAGCTTCAAGAGATGCATCGGCTGGTTGGCCGCGGCGGCTTGATCCGCAAAGACTTGCTGCGCGACCACGTGGTTATTTTGGTAACGGATGGACTCCGCGATGGTTTTTCACTCGATGTCGCCGCCGAATTTTTAAAACCGATCAACATCGAAAAGTTACTGGTTGCCGCTCCGCTCGCCAGCGTTCCGGCCGTTGACCACATGCACATTATTGCCGACGAAATTTTTTGTTTGAGCGTGGTCGAAGACTATATTTCGACCGACCATTACTACGAAACACAAGACGTGCCCGACCATGATCTGGTCATCAAGACTATCGAACAAATCGTCGGTCACTGGAAATAATTACTCGAGGTGCTTACGCAGGCCATTGATATCGAGTAGTGTAATAATGGATTGCTCGGTGTGCAACAGCCCTTTGCGTTCGAGTAGGGCAAGCTCGCGGCCGGTAGTTTCGCGCGTAGCACTGATGCTGCTAGCGATATCTTGGTGCCGAAGCGGCACGTCAATTTTAACGGAGTTGTCGCCGATCTTTTTGCCAAACCGCCGTGCTGTACTAAGCAAAAACGATATGAGCCGTTCGCGCACGCTGCGATATTCGAGGTTTAAAATGCGCTCGGAATGCAGCCGGTACATGTCGACCAACATGTGTACCAGCGGGAGCGCGACCTCTGGCTTAGTGTGCAATACGTTTACGAATTCTTCGCGGCTGATTTGCCAGACGGTAGTAGGCGCAAGCGCGGCGTACACAATCCCGCGGCCTTGGCCGGTGAGTGCCCAAGTGAGCCCCAGGATTTCGCCGGGTTTGCGGATAATAAGCAGGTTTTCCTCGCCGTATTTGGTGATGTCGTAAGCTTTGACCAACCCCGACTCTATATAAAAAATGCCCGGTGGGCTACTACCGGGACGAATGAGGAACTCACCTTTGCCGTATGTCAAATGGGTGCCTCGCTGAAACAATTCGACGAGCACCGAAAGCGGTTCGTTTCCTGTTTCCATGTGATTATTATCTCACTTTAGGGGCGGTTTGTGCAACACCTACGCACGGCTTGCGTATAGGTGTGATAAATATCGCCGGAGCTGCGTGAAGAAGCTAACGGCAGCACTCAAAACCACCAGGTACTATTAAAGTACTTAGCCAGAGAGGGTTAGGGAAAGGAGGAATGCTATGGTTAACCTTAAAGAGGTCGATCGTCAACTCAAAAATATTGGGTACAGTTTCCACTTTTTTTGGAGAGCTGAAAGAAGAGAGCTCTGCAACGTACTAACTCCGGGAGAAATGATTCAGCATTGCGCTAACGGCCAATACGAAGGTGGACTTGCGCTGCTTTGTGTGACCGACCAACGCATCCTGCTGATCGACAGAAAGCCGCTTTACCTCACGCTTGAGGATGTTCGATTCGACATGGTAACAGAGGTCGATTACCGTCACCGCCTCCTGAATGCCGCCATCCATGTCACCACACCAAACCGCACGTTGGTATTCATCGGGTGGAACCACACGGTCTTGCGAAACCTCATGAATTACACGCAGCGTCGGATTATGGAACTTCGCCAGCAATACATGCTGCAGCAATTCCAGCCCGCAGAACCGACAAGCGCCGCGCCGAGCATTATCGGCCGTCAGGCGCTCAGCGACAGCTTCGTGTATGGCCCGAAGCCAGCTGCCGCTACACCGGCTGAGGGGATGGGTGCCCTGCCATTACGCAGCCCAAACCCTTACACAAGCGTGCCGCTGCTGATGCGCCACCGCATCTCAAAGTTTTAGCGAGCTAGACATTAAAGCGGAACTCGACCACGTCGCCAGACTGCATAACGTAATCTTTGCCCTCAGTGCGGATTTTACCAGCAGCCTTGGCGGCGTTTTCGGAGCCGGCAGCGATAAGGTCATCGTAATCAACGATTTGTGCGGCAATGAAGCCGCGCTCGAAATCGCCGTGGATGACGCCGGCGGCTTGGGGCGCGGTAGCGCCTTTTTTGATTGTCCAGGCGCGCACTTCTTGCTCGCCAGCGGTTAGGTAACTTTGCAGGCCGAGTGTGGCATAGGCGGCATGGATGAGTTGCACGAGCCCAGACTCTTTTTGCCCATAGCTTTCGAGCAGCTCGCCAGCGTCGGTTTGGTCGAGACCGCGCAGTTCACTCTCGAGCTGCGCACAAATGAACAAACTTTGTGCAGGCGCCACCAAATTGGATAATTCTTTTTTGCGTCCGTCGTTTGCGAGACCGGCCTCGTCTACGTTGAACACATAAATAACTGGTTTTGCGGTAATGAGCTGCAGGTCGGCGAGCTCACCCGCGTCGATGTCGGTGGCGCTACTGAGCGGCTTGCCGGCGTCGAGCATGGCATGCACTTTTTGTAGTGTGTCGAGCTGCGGTTTTAATTTGGGATTGGCACGCGCTTCTTTTTCGAGCTTTGGCAAGCGTTTTTGCACGGTTTGCAGGTCGGCGAGCACCAGTTCGGTGTTAATGACGTCGATGTCTTTCTGAGGGTTGTGCGATTCGTCAACGTGCAGCACGTTATCGTCGGCAAAAGCGCGCACCACATGGACGATAGCATTGGTGGTGCGGATGTGGCTCAAAAATTGGTTGCCGAGACCTTCACCTTGGCTGGCGCCCGCCACCAACCCGGCAATATCGACAAACGTTACCGAGGCCGGCACAACTTTTTTGCTGCGGTACAAATCGGCCAACTTGTGCAAGCGGGGGTCGGGGACGGGCACGATGCCCGTGTTTGGCTCGATCGTTGCAAACGGATAGTTCGCCGCCAAAATATTATTGTTGGTAAGCGCGTTAAACAGCGTGGATTTGCCAACGTTCGGCAATCCGACTATGCCAATTGCTAACATTTAAACCAACCTTTCTCTCATTTAACAGATGAGTTGCGAAAATTGAATTTTCATTATTATTTATAGTTTCGCCTTCGGGTGTCGCTAACAAGGGAATACGTCCCCACACTCTGACTTCTTGTTTTGTAGCTACGATTTTAGCTACGACTTTCCTAATTATGGCTTTCTTCTCTGTAAAGCTCAAGTTTTCTACTCGGTTTATGGTTCCGTCAAGGTATTGTTCAAGAGTTACGGGTTTCTGATTGACCATTTCATCTTCTAAAGCAGAGACTTCGGCCACCAATGCTTCACGCTTATCGTTAAGTTCGTACATCACATCTTTGTAGCGGCGTTCAGACATCACACCTTGACCGTAGGCTTTATCGTAACGACGTTGTTCGTCATCTAGTTTCTTTAGCTTCGTATTAAGCATTTTAAGCTGGTTTTGAAGTGGGGAAGTGGCTTGTCTACGCTTTGCTCGCTCAACCACCAAGTTAGGGTTCAAGAGCAGTTCTTTGATGTTACGCCACACCAAAGCGTCAAAGACGGGAACGTTTATGCCAGCTTCATGGCACTCACGTTCTAATGGGTATTTGCTCAAGCGGTCAGTGCAGCGATAGTACATGCTCCCATTGCTTACAGGATCGCCTGTACGGGCTTTACCACAAGCACATTCAACTAAGCCAGCTACTAGGTACTTATTTACGCTGTTGTTGCGGGTATTAGTACGCTTGTTTTGTTCAAGTTGTACTTGGACTTTATGGAACAGGTCTGGACTAACAATGGCTGGAACCACAACATGAAACCATTCTTCTTTTGGTCGGCGTTTACGACTACCTTTAGTGATTTTACGGTACTTTTGTTCTGGGTTTCGTGGGTTTTTAGTAGGGACGCTCTCGCTTTTGTTGTAGTAATGGTCGCCCATATATGTGCTATCACGCACCATTCGGTCTAATGTACCACCACTCCATTGGTCTCGTTTGCCTTTAGGTGGGGGAACGCCCATTTTGAACAGCTTGCGTTTTACTTCGTGCTTAGACACACCTGCGGCGATCCATTCAAACACTTGCTTCACGACTTTGGCTTGCTTTTTGTTAATCTCAAAGTAACCGTCCCGTGCATCAGGACCAGTCTTAATGCGGGGGAAGTAGTCGTAACCATATTTAGGTTGGTACCCAAGTAATTTCTTGTTTTCTCGTACCTTACGCACCTTACCAATACGCATACGTTCGGTGATTTTAACACGTTCATACTCGTGGAAGATGCCCATGACACTGCCCATGAGCACTTCTTCGGTGGTTTGACCGTTAATGTCGTGAAGGCTTATACACTCAATTCCACACTCACGCAGTTCTTCCAAGATAATCTCTTGGTGAACGAACTTGCGTGATAATCTACCTCTATCGTAGACATACAAGACTTCAAATTTAGCTTCACGAGCGTCTGCTCGCATTCGGTCTAGGTCGGGACGCTCAATAATCGCCCCGCTCCAACCCTCGTCCTTGTATTCGCAGTCAGCCAGCAATATATTGCCGTCTTTCTGCACTCTTTCAAGTATTTCCATTTTCTGGTTTTCAATTGTTTGTTCTTCTTCCTGATGTGCCGTACTGACACGCATGTAAATTGCTGCTTTTTTCATTGCTTTCTCCGTGTGGAGTAGGTGGCTATAAATTTCTGCAAGGCTGTCTCACTTATTCGGTAACCTCTGCCAAGTTTTACGGCTTCCAGCTTTCCGCTTTTAATGTAAGTGAGTACGCTCTGCCAGTGGATTTGCAGTATATCTGCGACTTCCTGTACTGTATGAAATTTATAGCTAACCATGTTATCTCCATTATTAGTTAATTGTAAGTAAATGTCAATGTTTATCCGTTATATTGTTCCATTCATCTCCTTTTCTACCTGTTCAAATATTTCGTTAAACACTTCGTCTAAGATATTGAATTCGTCCTCCACGACCACATACTCAAACGTCGGTTCTTCTGGCGACCTAGTTTCTTCCTTTCTTTTCATGGCATATCTTCTAAGTACTAGCTATCTCTTAAACAGAAATCCTATAGGTTAATTAGCTATCTATATAGATTAGGTATCTAATAGGTTTAGTAATCTCATAGGTTATATTTATGTGAGATTTAGTTAGACTTACCCTCCATTTCATCAATGGCTTTGCCTAGCTCTGCTTCAATGTCCATGCCTTCAATATCTTCAAAGACTTCTGATGCGTCGTCGTACTCATCTACTGCCTTCAGGGCAAGCTCTTTGAAGTACAACCAGAGTTCGCATGAGTTTTCGTAATCGTAATTGGTCTTATAGTCGTTATCGCCTATTCTTATTGCTGGCTTATAGACAACGTACTCGCCTTGGTTACGTTTTGATGGCACCACTCGGATACCGTTCACATAGAACCCAAGACTGGGGAAGTGAAGTTTAACGAAGTATGTACCCGTATTGCTTTTAGTAACTTCTGGGAAGTTGTGGCTGAAGTCTATTTGCATGACGGCCTCCGATTGATGGCGTGCCACACCAGATGTAGTTGGTCGTGCCACTCGTTCGTACCAGCATATTTTCCGCAGAATGCGTCATCTAGCTGTGCCTCATGCAGCATATCGTTCAACGACTTACGCCTGTACTGATTTAGTACAAATGTCTTACGCAACCAGCTTGGTGTTTTGCGTCCATATTGCTTGTACAGCCATCGTGTATGCTTGAAGCCTTCGCTACTCAATTTAATTTGCGTTTTAGTTTTAACCTCACGCTGGGAAGTCGAGGCTAAAATCGGTGTTTGGTGGTCGGGAGCACTATTTATGTGTTCTGACCCATTTTGTTTATTTTGGTTGCGACTTTCTTTCTTAAAGTCATTCATGTTATTTACCCTTCGGTTTGTGGATCGCCGACGAGTTCGCTATAAGTCGGCGGATTCCTGCGAACCTGAATTCAGGGTATTTCAAACAAGACCAATAATTACTGGTATCGTTTTAAGTCGGACTAAAGTCGTTTAATTACGGATTTTTACGTTCTTTTTCGTTTAGTTCGTGTTCTTCTAAGAGCACTCTTGTTTCTGGGTGTGCAGCTAGAAACGCTCTCGTTTCTTCGTCCAAAGGTTCTTCAGAAATGTTGTTATCAAGTATGGTTGCAGTTTCTGCACCCAGTACTTTTAATTTCTTATCCAGTTCCTTAGTATCAATGCGTTCTTCTTCTGCTGTCGTGTAGTTTACTGAAGGACGGAACTTCACACCGTCTTTGTTAGCGATAGGGAAGAACAACTCTTTCAGCGTTCCTGTAATCCCCATATCGCTTAACACGCTACTCAGATTACGGTTTAATTGCCCTAGTTCTGGCTTGAATAGTTCGTATGGGTGCTTTAATGCTTGTTCCATGAGCTTGCGTGGAGCTGAACCACTTTGTGTCTTTTTGAGAACCAATACATCGTTTATGACAATACTACCGTTTACCTCATATTTCAGCTTGTAGTTCATAATAAAGTGGTAGCCCTTGCTTTTCTTCTTAGGCCGCCTTGCAGACCATTCACCCATCTTCTTTACGAATGTTATAAATGCCTTATCTGCCTCATCAATAATCTTCTGCTGCTCAGGCGTAAAATCAGCCGTTTCCTTACCTGCGATAATAGAAAGCCGATTGACTTGTGCAAGATGAGCAAAGTCCTCAGTGTTTTTGTGTTCTCTAAGATATAAGTTGATGTCTTGGTCGCTGCTCTCGATGGTGTTAAATAAAGTCCACGTAGCTTTCGTTTTTGGTTCTTCGTTAAGTTTTGCGAGGGTTTTGTTTATCCCATAGAGTTTTTCTAGTTCGTGCACTAACAGCACATAAGGACGGTTTAAGAGCAGTATGACCTCGTGATACTCAGCGTAAGGATCATCATAGTTGTAGACATCGTTGAGTTGAGTAACAGCTCCCAATAGCTTGATAGCACCGTCATGCAGCTCTCTAGCTACTGCATAGTCGTTATTGTTCGCTTGTTGCTTTGTTGTCCCCATTTATTCAACATTATAGGTTATTACCAGCGATCCTTAATGCCCCCATCTGAGATAATAAGAATAGGGACTAATACAATAAGAGAGGAGTTATTATGGCTATCAAAAACGCTGTGGGGAGACCATCAAAATTCAATACCAAAACAGTTGATAAAATAGCAGTTGCTGTCCAGCAGAACTACAGTATCAGTGATGCGTGTAATAAGGCACGGATTTGCAGAAGCACTTACTATTACTACTTAAAGAACGAACCAATCTTCGCTGAAATAATCGCTCAGGCTCAGAACAACGCAAACAAAGTGTCGTTTAATTTTCGTACATCTTTCTAGCTAAACTAGTTGCGTGGTACATGATTTCTAGAAGTTGGTGTCCGATAACCCTAAGATTTATGAATAACGAAAAATGGCGTTGAGGGGTGAAAATTCTGGAAAAAACCATATCCGACGACACTCTTAATAATAATTAGCGATTAGGTGAACGAGACTTGTAAGTTCATAGGCAAATACTTGACAAAAAGGCAAAAATTTGCTACTATTAAAACCATAAAGTACTAAAATAAAAATAGAATAATGAGCCAAGAACAATTCCCACAACCAGAACAACCACAGCAACCTATTGAACATGGGCAAGCCGAGAGTGCATTAAATAAAGACGCTACTGCCATAAATGAAGCCTTGCGTTACGTTAATGAAGTTGCACCAAGCTGGGTTCTTGAACCAACAGAAGTAACCGTTGAACAGCCAGCCAATCAAGATGAGATACTGGGTACTCTTGATACAATGCTAGGCTCTCAGCAAGACGGGGAGAAACTCCAACAGCACTTAAAGAGCAATCTTGCGATGATTAGAGCTAAACAGGCTCAGCCAGAACACAGTGGTTTCGGTAGGTTAAATATCAAGGCTGGCTACAACCTAAATGACATACGCTTTGAGGGTGATAATTTAACCAAAGAAGAATACGAAACGTTACGTGATGATAGTTGGCCAGAGCGTGAAATTGTAGACGACCCAGAGCAAACAAATGTTATGGTTACGGGTTTGCTACATGCCACTGGCGCAGAAGTTCTGCGTAGCGATGTCGGTGAAGGCGGTGGAATTAAAAAGGTCTACAAGGGCATGTTGGACGGGCAGCCAGTATACTTTGAGGAAATGGTTTTGCCCCGCATTCGTGGTGAGCATGATCCTAACAGAGAAACTAAAACTTATCTTGAGAGAACGTTTAATGTAGTATCTGAGCAAACAGCACGCCACAGTCTCAATACACTCTCTGCTGAGGACGCAGATGTGTTACGTTCTATCGGTGTTGAGATGCCACCACTTTATTCTCCTGAATATAACCCTGACACCTACCCAAACCGTTCTAGAATGGTTGAAACCCTGCAACTTTACGCAGCAATGAACCCCGTTGCCGAAACCGGACAAGACGCCGAAACCATTGCCACTAAATCAGAGTTAGTAGCAAATCCGCTTGAGGAACTGAAACAAGCACAGGCAGAGCGAGATAAGCAAGAGGAAACGGTTATTTCTAACTTCCGTGCTCACGGTGCAACAGAGGAGCAAATTGAAAAATTTCAAGCTGACATCACACGAATGAAAGAAGCCGAACTAAAACGGGGTAGATTATTTCCGCATCAAGCAGGGTTTGTAAGGTTTGAAGCACTCAGTAAGCCCGAACAAGCACTTGACATGGGTGTAGGTTCTGGCTTTGAGCAGGGCGACTGGGTTACGGTCCAGCGTTCTTCGGGTGAAGCAGAACACCAGTGGACATTTATGGGCATTGATCCTACTACTGGTCTGGCAGAAGTTGCAGCATTTGACGAAGAAACAGGCGACAGGCTGTCTAAAAGCTACACGTTAGACGAACTACGTAAGCTCAACAAACGCCCAAAAAGCTAAGCTTACCTATACAATCCTAACTCTTTAGCTTTTGACTTAAAGTCGGGGTCTTTTGCTAAAGTTTCGTGAAAGCTAGAAGTATAAAAATCGTGCAGAATACTAGACCACAACTGTTCGTGGGCAGTTATGTCGCTATCAGTTACCAAGTGGCGTGGATATGAGTAGACTGGGCGAGGGCAAATATAATACCCAGAACCCCTAATGTCGGCGTCTATTAACGGCTCGGCAAATGGATCGTCTTTTTCCCAGTCGGATACTGAGCCAAGAATTGCTTTATCGGGGTAGCCAACTAATAGACCAAATGCTATGTGGTTTAAGTTTTCTTTATTGAATTGCTGTAAACGCCCATCTTGTTCAAGTAGTCTGCACATAGCTTCTACCAGCTTTTCACCACTTAGCCTTTGCTTGGTAAGGTTGAGCTTACTATCACCAAGGAGTTGGGTACTATCTAGCACAAAGTTCAATCCGTTAGTGAATACAGCGTCATAACCGGCGTAATCTTCCTTAGATGTAGATTTATCAACCTTTGCTTCAGCAAAATATATATCGGTTATCGTTTTGAGAGCATCTATGGATTGAGTCATCTCGGCTGTCCATTCTGCAAGCTGTTTCTTGCTGGAGTGATAGAAGACGCCGTCGCAGTAGGCTCTAGCTCCACTAAGCGTGAGAATACTGTTGGGAGTGATCCAGTAGGCTAAAGCTGCTGTACCTACCTTATCCTTAAGCCGTTCAAGAATATCTATTGCCGTTTGTGCTGTTGGTGTACTGGACATTTGCATAAATTATAGCTTGGAAGTGCATAAAGCGTTATATTCTATGTGTAGTGCAATCCATAACAGAAATATTGAAAACCCTTGCAAATAGTGCTGTACAGGCTGGTTTAATTGCGGCCTTAATCGGCGGAATAAGTGCTTTTTATATGCTCATTCATTCCACGAAACGAACCAAGCAGACAAAAGCGACTAAGTTAGACGCTCTGTACCTGAGTTATTCTTCTCCGGGCTTCAGCAGATTCTCTATGCTTAATTCGCCCGATACTATGGGTATGGGTGTGTACGCAGCTCTTGCTTTAGAGCAGGTGGGAGCGATAAATGACATAAAGTCTCACATAGAAGTTAATCTGAAACTTTATCCTGAGTGGCCTGCAACCTATTTATCTGCTGCAAGGTATTGTGCATTAATTGGCGAAAAGCAAAAGGCAAGGGATTATCTGTCTGTAGCGAATACCTTAGCTGACAGTCAAAAAATTACTGCTGATATACCACAGTTAGAAAAGTCAGTCATTGAAGCACTTATTGCGTCCGAAGCTCAACCACAACAAAGCACTACTTCACTAGAAGCTATGTTTGAGGAATTACGAAAAAAGCCCCACCTACTTATACTTGCTCGTTCAGTGTGGCTGCTTCTACTTGGCTTAGGGTTAGTTTTTGTTGGGGTACTCCTGCATATAGCAAGAGGTTTTATTTCGTAGAAAGTTCTTCTATTGCTGTAGCTACTAATTCGTCGGAGTAGCCACGACCACCTCTGTCCGTCGGTGGCATAGTCAGTTTAAGCTCAAAGGGCTGTTGGGTTACAAGATATGTGTACCAATAGAAAGTGAAGCCATGTGCCTATTTTAACAGAGGTACGCGAAATCGGGAAGTGCTGAGTATGGCTGTGGATATAATTGACTAAAAAGGCAATCGAAACCCGAACTACAAAGATTATCGATTGTTTTTAGGTACTACGCCATCACTTGCGCGCAACAAGGTGTGGCGATGCTTATGGTTTACCTGTACTATATAAAAGAACTCTTATACATAAAAACCATGGGCATTTTTTCTGTAACTACCACCATATCGCGAGCCGTTCGAAAGATTGGGCTGGCTGGCGGTCTCGCTTTGTTGCTGGCACCTGTGGCTGTCGGTGCGACGGGCGCGATTTCACAAGGCTACAAAACCAATTCTACCGAAGTTACAAAGGGTGTGCTTTTGAGCTTGGTAGCTTCGAGTTCCACCGAAGTCGAGCCCGCCAACAACGATAATGTGACAAACTTGATCGGTGTCGCCGCCGACAAACCGCTCGTGGAGCTTTCCGCTGGCCAAAACAACGCACAGGTAGTCGTGAACGGCTCCACTGAAGCCTTGGTGAGCAACCTGAACGGCGACGTAAAGGCTGGCGATAAAATCACCGCCTCACCGGTAAGTGGTATCGGCATGAAGGCGCTTGAGGCCACCGAAATCGTTGGTACTGCGCAAGCTGGCCTCGATACGGTAACGACAGTGGCGCGCACCGTCACCGATAAAGATGGCAAAACTGAAACCATAAAAGTGGGCTTGTTGCCGATTGGTGTGAATGTGAGCCATTATTCAGCGCCCGCGGCGCAAGGGACAATAGCGTCGTTTGTACCGCCGTTTTTGCAGTCGGTGGCTAACACGATTGCCGGGCGCCAAGTGACGCCAATTCGGGTACTCCTTGGCGCGGCCGCGCTGCTGCTCGGTTTTATCGCGATTATTGTGATTCTTTCGACCGCTATTCGCAGCGGCTTAATCTCGCTTGGACGCAATCCGCTGGCACAAGGCGCACTGCGGAAGGGGTTGGTAGACGTCATCATTGCAGCCATGGGCTTGCTGGTTATAACAACAGTAGTGGTGTATGTCGTTTTGGTAGTTTAGCGCATAACATTGACGAAATTCATAAACTATGCTAATGTTTATCTAGAACGACAAACAAAAACCTAAAAATAAAAAATATGAACGACGAACCAGCTAACCAGCCACTACCGACCGAACCAGCCGACGAGCACAGCTTGCAATCGGACCCGAGTGTTGTGGGTGGTGCGTCGCTTGACCCCATCCCGTTGGGTGGCGAAGGCACGGTTACCCAAGCCGAGCTGCCTAAGCCGCCGCGCCATGTGTCCTGGCGCCGCATCTTGGCAGTTACGGTGCTGGTTGTTGGTGTTGCTGTTGGCATCTTTTTGGCATTGAACGTCAAGGCCAAAACTTCCCAAAAAGGCACCGTGGCTGACGCCGGCACCCGAGTAAAGCCGCAAAGTATCGCACTGCCAGCACTGAGCCAGCAACTGGCTGCCGCCATTTCGCAGACCACAAACACACTCACCGTGAACGGGCAAGTAGTAGTGAGTAACTCCTTGGTGCTGCAGCCTACCTCGCAACCGAGCAGTCCGGTGAAAGGCCAGCTGTACTACGACCAAAACGCCAATGACGTGGCGCTTTTTAACGGTTCACAGTTTGTTTACTTACAGGGCACGACGATTATTCAGAATATTACGAACGTGGGCGGTAACAGCAGTGTTACGAACATTAATGGCGGCGGTGGCAATGTAACCGCCAACGGCACCGCCGGGGTTATTGCCATGTTTACTGGTGCCGACTCTTTGGCCGGTTCGCTCTTGAACCAAAGTGGCACCACTGTAAATGTGGCCACTTCGGGCGCAGGCAGTGTAAACATTGGCAGTAATGCGAACGCCACTAACACTGTTAATATCGACGCCGGCAGCGGCGCAGCCGGTATCCAGATCGGCAATTCGGCCTCCAACCACAACATTCAAATTGGCTCGGGCGCGGGCGTGCAAAACGCAACATTTGGTTCGGGCTCGAGCGGCAGCTCAACCACTATTCAGGGCGGCACTGGCAACCTGGCAGCGCAAACGGGCAGCAGCACCGGCGTGACGGGGTCGATCTCTATTAAAACCGGCGATTCTTCGACTACAGCTTCGGGCAACATTAACATCGACACCGGCGTTGGTGTGGTCGATGGTTTGGTGATCGAGCACAAGACATTCGAAGGCGGGCTCGACAACATGAACGCTTGGTTTGGCAACACCGTGGCGCAGTCTTCGGCGCAAGCACATACCGGTAGCTTTAGCCTGGCCGAAACCGGCAACGCTGCCAACTGGGGTATCATCGAAACACTGCCAGGTGTCAGCGTGAGCGCCGGCCACCAATACTTGTTCAGCCTGTGGGTACGCGCTGCTACCACGCCACGTACCATCCAGGCAAAAATTATCTGGAACGGTACGAGCAGTTCGGTAACGCTCAGTCCAGTTACCGACAGCACCACCGGCTGGACAGAAATGACCGGCCTGGGCACCGCTCCTGGAGGCGCCGTCTCGGCTTACTGGGAATCGCAGAGTATTGGAGCCGTTGGCGAAGTGCACTACTACGACGACATGACAGTCACCGACTTGAGCTCGTCATCGGCGGCATCACTTATCAGTATCGGGAGCGCGAACGCCAAAATCGTGACGATCGGCAATATCAATCAGATCGGCGCTACCACTATTAACGGCGGCAGCGGCATTACCTTGAACAGTGGTGCTGGCGATATTACGGCAAACGGCGGCGTTATTAACGTGACAGGCAGCGCGGCCTCGACTATTGCTACGAGTGCGGGTTCGCTCACCGTTACTTCGGCGAGCTCGGCTTCGTGGGGCATTGCGACGGCTTCGGCTGGGGTTGGCGGTGACTTGACCCTGCACGGTGGCAATGGCGGAACCGACGCTGTAAATAACGGCGGTAATGTGATTATCCAGGGTGGCCGTCCGAACGGCGCTGGCCAACCTGGAAGCGTTATTGTGCGGCCGCTCATTGATTCCGCCACCGCTTTCCAATTGCAAAACAGCACTGCAACACCATTCTTTACCGCCGATACGAGTGGCATGACTATTACGATTGTGGGCACTACTTCAACCTTCGCCAAATTGGTGCTCAACAACGCGCACTTTGGTTCCACGCAAACCACAGCGCCAACAATTGGTACGCCGGCCAACTGTGGTACTACGCCGACAGCGGCAGTAACCGCAGCCTCGACCGACGTCGCTGGCTCGTTTACAATCACTACTGGTACCGGCGGCACGTCTTCGACCTGCGATACCGTTATCACCTTCAACAAGGCATATGGTGCGGCGCCTAAATCGATCGTGGTGGTTGGCAAAACCGACGCTGCCTCCGTGGCTCGCCAAGTATACGTCGCTTCTTCGAACGCCACCACCTTTACGGTGAGCTTTGCCACGAGTGCTGCCGGCGCAAACAGCACTACTTATAGCTTCAACTATTGGATCGTCGAATAGCATTGTAATTATCTGCTATTTATGATATAGTTGCACTATGACTAACGCTGAGAGAGCTCTGCCTGCTGGCAACTTCCCGATTCGTACCGAAAACGATATGCTTATTGGCCTTCATTACGCCAACCCCGACCAGATTGTCCCGCGCCCCGAGGCTATGAGCGAAGCCCCTAATGTTGATGTGCTTGCATACACGCCATATCCTGGTGTCGATGCCGGTACCCATGTATACGGCCGTGATACCAATCAAGACGTCGTCACTCGTTATACCGACTCTACGCTCGTATTGCAGCCCGGCTTAAGTGCACTGCGGCCTCGATCAATGCAATACGGTCCACGCGGTATAGCTGATCCTTTAATACGCCAACGTGAACAAGCCGAAGATGGCAGAGCATACCTTTTTCATGGATCATTCCATAACACGCCTGATAACTCCGACGTACCCGAGGAACGCACTATTCTATCGTTTCCTGCAGCAAGTGGTCGACTAGGGGATGACCGTCCCGGTACCGGCTGTACCCTCATTGTGAAAGGGCGTCACGATTTTGATACGACGCTTGCAAAGGCGCGTGAGGCGCTTCCGGTACTCATGAATGAGCTTGAGAGGGAAAAGACTCCTGAAGAAAAGAACAGCCCCTACGCGGCAGAGCCAATTAAAATCCACCCAGCTGATGGCGATTATGAAGTAGAGCTCGGCACGGTTAAAAACAATGCGCGTCCGTTCAGGGAACGCGAGGTGCCAGTGTCTGAGATGTCTGTGCGCTCTAACCTAGGCATACTGGTTGCAGATATGCGTAACGCGATGCATATCGCGCGGGTTAACGACCCAAATGCTGACCCCGAAGCGCTTGTCGACCGTGTGCTAGCTGCGAACCACTGGCGATTACAGATCGACCTGCACGAAAATAAACTCTCGGCAGACAGCGCCGTTTCGTTGCGTGAACAATTGAAAGAAGCAATGCTTATTCCGGCCAACCACATAAGAGATTGGAATCTCGAACATGGCGTGGGCCTTGGATTTATTAATCAAATGGATCAAGAAGAACGACCGGGGCAAGGGGTAGAAACGTTTCTAGACGAACCGGTCCCGCCTAAAACGAATGTTGCTCAAAAAATCGGTTCAGTTTTATCGTTTGGCTTGTCACGCCGGAGGGCAAAGGCACCGCGCCGCCAAACCCATGAACACGGCAGCATTTTTGACGCCGCTCCAGGCGCAGAATGGCCAGATGAATCACCATTTGTGGATAATACAGAAGCTGCCCCAGCGAAAACGCGCGAAAAAGGTTCGTTTCCAGGGCGAAATGTTTGGAACCGTGTAAGACGCGCCGCTTCAACCCGCGCCACTGAATTCTATATCGGCCGCGAGTCAGGCGATAACGATCGCCGCGGTTTGCGTCGGGCACTCGGTATAGCGACTGTTGGGCTTGTTGGTGCCAGCGGTGCGTATTTGGCATGGCGTGCAGGATTCAGCTTTTCGGGCATGGGCCGCCAAGTGGTTGAAGGCCAAGCACATCCCGCACCAAAATTGCCCGCCGAAGCCATCCCAACACCATCACATCCTGCGATACCCAGCCCCCACGTTTTGCCGCCTGATCCAGACCACCACCTCCATATTCCTGGATTCGAGCTCGTACCTCCTGCTACTGGCGCGTCTGCACAGCCTGTGACCGAGACTTTCCACTTAGCGGCCGGCGAAACCCTCTGGCAATACGCACAGCATTCGCTACCAAGTGGCGCTTCAAACAAAGATGTCTACAAGGAAGTGGTGCGTATCATGGAAGTGAATCACATGCCCGTGCACGCTTCCGGTTTCGATCCGCTTGAGGCTGCCCGGCACATCCGCCCAGAAGACGTATTGCAATTGCGCTAAAAATTATTGCGTTTCCGGCCGGATATAGCACTGCATAAAAAGGTTGTTCTATAACGCTTTTGCTTTTGCTATACTTGCAAGTAATATGGCTGATAAAACTGATGAGCCCCCTAAAACCGTCGTTGCTACCAAAAAGGGCTTGAGCAAGCGCCAGATTTGGATTATTGTTGCCGCCGTTTTAGTGGCGGGCGCTGTAGGGCTTGGCGCGTGGATAAAGTTGCATCACAAATCGGTTTCGGACGTTCCGCAGCTCGACAATGCAGCGCTTATAACAGCGGTAGGTAAAGACCTCGAAAAGAAAGATTACGCCGCCGCCCTCAAGCTGGTACAAGGGCAAAAAACCATCAAATCTACCGAGACACAGTTGGTTCTGGCCACGGTTTATACCAACAAGGGTGATTACACCGCCGCTTTGGCGGTATACGCAGCGCTCAACAAAAAAGGTCAGTTATCGGCCGACTCGCTAGCCGCAGCCGCAGCGTTGGCGCAACAAACGGGTGACAACCAAACGGCTCTCAACTATTACCGCGCGGCGCTCACCAAGGCCCAAGCTGACCAAAACTTAGTAAACAACGACGTTGTTCCTACTTACCAATACCACATTAGCGAACTTGAAAAGAAGGGTGCGAAATGAAACACTTTGCCCGAATAAAGTCGCGCTTTTTGTTGGCCGGATTTGTCTTGTGCAGCTTGGTGATGGTTGGTGTGTCTTTACGGCCGCCACAAGCAAACGCCTACGTTTGTACTGATAACGGCTTGGGTTGCGATATAGGATATTTCTCGCTGTCGAACGTTGCGGCCGGAACGCACCACAACTTGTATCGCGGCAACGACTATACTTGGGGCGGCAGCCCGGTTTTGCTTGGTTTGCGCGCAGAAAACGTTGCCGACTTAACTGGCTTGCTCGGTGGGCGCATGGGCTGTACGAATTTCGCCCAGCCAGGAAATACCTGGATACCAAACCAAGCCGATCAGAACGCTACGAGCGCAGCGTTCACTATCTTGACCATGATGGGCTATCCGGGAGGTACCAACAAAAACCAGGCTTGTAACGTGTACTGGCAGTGGGTTACCCGAATGCAGCAATACGATGCGCAGGGGCTTATTCACTACCACGAATGGCACAACCTCGACGGTGTCAACACGCGTTTGACTTTTAACGCGGGTACTGATGTGAGCTACTACGCCGATAACGACCCGCCAACCGACCAAAGTATCGTTATTTATGCTGCCGATGGAAGCGGGCCACTCTACGCTATTAAGCGTGACTGTGGAAACCCCATTGGCCACCGCCGAACCGTGCCAGCACTTACTTACGGCTTGCATGGCAGCGTAACGCCAACGCCGAGCGGCACCGTAGAGCCGGGCACCTCGGTAAACTTCAAATATACCGTTACAAACAACCCGGCGCAGCGCACTAGCGATCCGGCCACTTGCACCATATACACCATCGTGCGCTCGGGCTATGTAACCGGCACGCCGCCCCACAACGGCACGGACCCATCCCGAAATGTGGCCTGTCCACCAATTGGCCCTGGCGGAACCTATACCATTCCAGCAACTGGATCTGATACGTTTGTGGCGGGGGCGAATCAAACATATTGTCGTGAGCTGGTTATTACACCGGCCGACCAAAACGGTGGGACAACGAGCACTGAAAGTTGCGTGGTTGTAGTGAGTAAGCCGTATGTTGCGGCGTTTGGCGGGGATGTCTCGGCAGGCAACGGCTTCGGTACCAGTTGCACCGAAGACGCTAACGCGACAGTAGTTGGGTGGAACCAGCGTTCACCGAGTTTTGCCGGTGCCGGTACGCAATATGCCGCTTATGTGCTGAATACTTTGCAAGACTTTGCAACGGCGCAGCACGGTGCAGCGGGCGCAGCGCCAACGCCGAGCGGTCTTGGGTTTAGCAATAGCGCCATTACGGGGGCGAACCAAAGTAATGGTATTTACGCCAATGCGTTTGGCACGTCGTTGCCCTGTAATGTGGATTACGCCGCGAATAAACCGGCTTCGGCCAATCCTGTCGGTGTGGTAGGTGCTGGTGGCCTGGCACTGAACACATTGCCGAATGGTGCTTCGAGTTACACTGGCGCGCAACTCAAAATTGCGCCGAGCACACTTGCGGCTGGCCAAAACATTACGCTTTATGTAACCGGTGATGTGTACATTAGCGGCAATATCACCTATGGCGGCAGCTGGACAGTGGACCAAATCCCGAACTTGCAGCTTATCGTAAAGGGAAATATTTTTGTCGGCGGTACCGTGAACCAACTTGATGGTTCGTACATTTCGCAGCCGAATGGCGCTACTGGCGGCACCATTTACACCTGTACGGATGCAGCGGCGCCGTATGTGCCGCTTTCGCTGGCGAGCCCCGGAAACACCATTTATAACACTTGTGCGACCAAGCTTGTAGTGAATGGTAGCTTTACGGCCAAGCACGTTGAACTTCTCCGCTCAAGCGGTACGCTTAACCAGAGTAGCGCGAGCGAGACTAACACCTCTAACGCTGCCGCCGAGGTGTTCAACTTCAATCCATCGCTATGGATTGCGCAGCCTTTGCCGGGCAGTTCGTCGGCTAGCTCAAGCGACACCTACGATTCAGTTGTCAGCTTGCCGCCGGTTTTGTGATGCAGTTGTACACAGGATTTCCCCTTGCATCAACCTACTATGCTTATGCTATAATCAGGCCAATATGAGTTTACTGAGTGGGGTATCGACATTTTTCGGACTGGACATCGGCACCACTGCGGTGAGGCTCGTTGAGCTTCGTGGTAATGGCCCAACAAAATCCCTCGTCCGTTATGCCTATGTACCTGTTGACAGTAAAGTGGTCTTGAGCGATTCCAAAGCCGACCAGCAAAAACTGGCGCAGGTAATCCGTGGCTTACTCGACCAAGCCAAAATGGCGACCAAAAACGTGTCGGTAGGCGTGCCGTCCGGCAAGGTGTTTACAACGGTGGTCGATTTCGATCGCTTGCCGTCGAACGAGCTCAGCAAAGCTATTAAGTATCAGGCTGATTCACTCATCCCAACTCCGCTCGACCAGTCCAAGCTCGATTGGGCAGTGATTGGTGATTCGCCGAAAGACCCCACTAAGGTAGAAATCCTGCTTTCGAGTGTTGAAAACGATTTTGTAGAGCAGCGCCTGGATTTGCTCGAGTCGATCGGGCTTGACGTGATTTCGTTTGAGCCGGACAATCTGGCACTGACGCGTGCCCTCATTGCGCCGGACGCACTCGTGCCCCAGATGGTGCTCGACATTGGCAGCAAAAGTACCGACCTTGTAGTGACCATGAATGGTGCGCCGCGGCTCACGCGTTCCATCCCAACTGGCGCTGAGGCAATTATCCGTTCTGCCTCGCAAAACCTCAACATCGACGACAAGCAGGCACGCCAGTTTGTATTCAAATTTGGCCTCAGCAAAGACAAGCTCGAGGGCCGTATTTATGACGCCATCCTCGGCACGGTAGATATTTTGACCAACGAAATCGACAAGTCGATCAAGTTTTTCCAGACACGCTACGGCGACACGCAAATCGCGCGCATCATCGTAACGGGCGGCGCTTCGGCCTTGCCCGAATTTCCATTGTATCTGGCAAACAAGTTTGGCATCGAGGTTGAAATCGGCAATGCTTGGCGTAACGTAGCCTTCGCGCCAGAGCGCCAAAACGAACTGCTAGCGGTATCGAACCACTTTGGTGTCGCGGCCGGCTTGGCGGAGAGGAACGAGTAATGGTCCAATTTAACCTATTGCCAGATGTCAAAATCCAATACCTGAAGGCGCGCCGTCAAGAGCAGTTGGTAGTGACGGTTTCCACACTTGCGACGATTGCCGGCATTGCGATCGTTATGCTTTTAGTGGGGATTGTGTACGGAGTGCAAAAAAAGAACCTGAGCGACCTCAATAAGGACATCAAATCGAGCTCACACGAATTGCAGTCAACGCCCAATCTAAACAAAATTTTGACCGTGCAAAACCAGCTGAACGCCTTGCCAAAACTACACGACCAAAAGGCAGTGGCAACCCGGATGGCTGGTTTCTTGAGCCAACTTACGCCGTCGGCAGTGAGCATTTCAAAACTGAACGTTGATTTTTCGCAAAACCAGATTGTGATTGCCGGCGCTGCCGGTACGGTGGACACCGTCAACACCTTTACCGATACACTGAAATTTACCACCTACACGCTAAAGGAAGGTGCATCAGGGAGTAAAGCAGCCTTTTCGGACGTAGTGCTTACCAACTTTTCGCGCGACAAAAAGGGTGCAACGTACACTATAACGGCCAAATTCGATCAAGCGATCTTTAGCGAACAGAGTGATGTCACGCTGAATGTGCCAAACATCATCAGCACTCGATCGGCAGTTGAAAAACCAACCGCGCTATTCCAAGGTTCAAGTTCATCGGGCGGGCAATAGGTATAAATATGGCAAGAACACAATCAATCACCAAGCGAAACCTTATCACCAAAGCAAACAAGCGCATTGTAGTGGCAACTGCTGTTGCGGCGTTCGTGGTAGTTTTTGCGCTGTTTGCGGCGAAGTCGTTGATTGGCCAAATGGCCTATCAAAATAAGGTGATTTCCGGCAAAAAGAAGGCCGTGGCGCAGCTAAAATCCGACCTAAGCGCGCGCGATACTCTGGTAAATTCATACAAGACTTTCGTCAATACGCCGCTAAATTTGATTGGCGGCAACCCGCAGGGCACTGGCGCCAACGACGGCGATAACAGCAAGGTTACGCTCGACGCCCTTCCAAGCAAGTATGACTTTCCGGCGTTGGCTACCAGCCTGGAGAAAATTATCAACGACCAAGGCCTGCAGATTGTGAGCATCAGTGGTACTGACGACGAAATTGCTCAGTCTGCCAATCAAAGCAGTAGCAATCCGCAACCCGTCAAAATGCCATTCCAAATCCAAGTCAACGGCTCTTACGCTGCTGTGCAAAACTTGATTAGCGTATTTGACCGTTCGATCCGCCCATTCCAAATCCAAACGGTCGAGCTTTCCGGCACAGACAGCAGCATGATGGCCACCATTGGCGCCAACACTTACTACCAGCCGGAAAAGAACCTAAACATCAAGACTGAGGTAGTGAAATGAAGCAAAAAGACGTCATCTTGATTATCGTGATCGCGTTTATTAGCGCGGTGCTTTCGCTGGTGCTTTCTAACATATTGTTTGCTTCGCCCAAAAGCCGCAAACAGACCATCGAAGTAGTTGACCCAATTACGTCCGACTTTTCTATGCCGTCCAAAAAGTACTTCAATAACAGCTCAATTGACCCCACCCAGCTCATCCAAATTGGCAACAACAACAACCAAACACCGTTTAATGGCCAGTCGTCCCAGTAAAAAGAGGTAACGCGCTATGAGTGTTTTATCCGTCACGACCCAAAAGCAGGTTGAGGATACCCTGGTCAAAGATAAAATTGTTGAGACCAAGCAGCTTGAAGACTTACGCAAGAAAGCCGAAGAACAAAAGGTTCCGTTGCTGAGTTTTTTGGTGTCTTCGGGTGTGGTTACCGATGAGGCGCTCACCAAAACAATTGCCGAAGTCTCGAAAGTGCCGTATGTAAACCTGACGGCGGCGCACGTTGACCCCGCCATTTTAGAGCTATTACCGCAAGATATCGCCGAGCGCTACATGGCTGTGCCCTTGGGTGAAATGCAGAACCGTTTGGTGGTGGCAATGCTCGACGCTGACAATGTGCAGGCCGTGGACTTTTTGTCGAACAAAATTGGACGCCCGCTGAAAGTATACTCGGCAAGCGAAGCCGGCATCCGCCAGGTGTTGCACCAATACCAGACCAATTTGTCACAAAAGGTAGTGGGCGAGATTAGTGCTATTGGCAACCCAACCGCCGAGATCGAGCAAAATGCCCGTGCCCAAGCGGCGGCGGCCGCGAACGACTCGGGTAAAAATATCAAGACTATTGTGCAGGATTCGCCGATCAGCAAGGCACTGTCGACTATTTTGGAATACGCCGCCAAAAATCACGCCAGCGATGTGCATATCGAGCCGCTCCAGGACGCACTCAAAATCCGTTGCCGCATCGACGGTATTCTGCGCGAAATTTTGAAATTGCCCAAGAGTACCGAGCCGCCTCTGGTGTCACGTATCAAGATTTTGGCCAACCTTAAGATCGACGAGCACCGCATTCCGCAGGACGGCGAATTTAGCATCAAAGTTGGCGACCACGAGATCGACCTGCGTATTGCCATTTCACCGGTGGTGTGGGGCGAGCAGGTAGTTATCCGGTTGCTCGACAAGAGTGGTACGAGCCTAAAACTCGAAGACATGGGTTACATGGGGCGTGCGCTGCGGACGATCCGCGAAGGGGTGAAAAGTACCAGCGGTATGGTGCTTACCAGTGGTCCGACTGGTTCCGGTAAGTCAACTTCGTTGTATGCGTTGCTACAAGAGATCAAAAGTGACGCCATAAATATCGTCACCCTTGAAGATCCGGTTGAATACAAAATTGATGGCGTCAACCAAATTCAGGTAAACGGGGATGTTGGTTTGACGTTCGCGAGCGGCTTGCGCTCCATTTTGCGCCAAGACCCCGACGTTGTAATGGTGGGGGAAATCCGCGACAAAGAGACGGCCGAACTGGCAGTACAGGCGTCGCTCACCGGGCATTTGGTTTTTTCGACACTCCACACTAACTCTGCGGCTGGCATTTTGCCGCGCTTGCTGGATATGAACATCGAGCCGTTCCTGATCGCTTCGACAGTAAACACGGTGATTGGCCAGCGCTTGGTACGCCGTATTGGCCCAAACAAAGAAACCTACGAGTCCGACAAGGTGGAAACTGAAGCCATTAAGGCAACGATTGGCCACTTGCTCCCCGAGAAAGAAGAAGACCGCGAAAAGGTTGCCAAAGATCTCGGCTACGAAACCTTGCCACTTCGCGACCAAAAAGCTTATACTTTGACCAAGGGCAAAGATAGTCCTGGCGCCCCCGGTGGGTATAAAGGCCGAATGGGTATCTACGAAGTGTTCCATGTATCAGAAAAAGTCCAAGACTTAATCCTGAAGCGGGCTACTTCGGCAGAAATCCAAAAGGCCGCACAAGAACAGGGCATGATAACGATGCGCCAAGACGGATATCTGAAGGCCTTAGCAGGCTACACAACGCTCACAGAAGTAAATCGGGTCGCTGCCGCAGACAGCGCGTAAACGAGAGGGTGGACATGAACGGGCAACCAAGGATCGAAGTATTACTGGAAGAAGTCGTAAAGAAAAAGGCTTCCGACTTGCATTTGCAAGTGGGTTTGCCGCCGATGATCCGCGTTGATGGCGCCTTGCAGCCTGTTTCCGGCGCCGACGTTTTGACCGACGAAGCCGTGGAGACACTGGTGTTTGCCATCCTTGACGAAGATCAAAAGCAAATCCTGCTCAAAGACAAAGAGTTCGACTTCAGTTTTGCCTTCGGTGACCTGGGCCGCTTCCGTGTAAACGCTTTTCACGAACGTGGCAACTTGGCTGCCGCCCTCCGTCTTATCACAAATGAAATTCTCTCGGTCGAGCAACTGGGTTTGCCAGCGGTGGTGAGTAAATTTGCCAATTATCCGCGTGGTTTGGTGCTCGTGACTGGTCCGACTGGTTCCGGTAAGTCTACCAGCCTTGCTGCTATGATCCATCAGATCAACAACGAGCGTGCCGAGCACATTATTACCATCGAAGACCCGATCGAATACACGCATCGTTCTAAAAAGTCGGTGATCGTGCAGCGGGAAGTGCACTACGATACTTACTCGTTTTCGGCTGCGTTGCGTTCGGCGCTTCGCGAAGATCCGGATGTCGTGCTGATCGGCGAGATGCGCGACCTCGAAACCATCGCCTCGGCCATTACTATCGCCGAAACCGGGCACTTGGTTTTTGCTACCTTGCACACTAACTCGGCCGCCCAAAGTATCGACCGCATGATCGATGTATTTCCGCCACACCAGCAGCCGCAGATCCGCGCGCAGCTCAGTAACATTTTGATGGCCATCTGTTCGCAACGCCTCGTGCCATCCATTGGTGGTGGGCGCATTGCTGCGGCCGAAATTTTAATCGCTACTCCCGCCGTTCGTAACATCATCCGCGAAGGCAAAACCCACCAGCTCGAAGCCGTCATCCAAACCGGCGCTGAGTACGGCATGCAATCTATGGACAAAACGCTAGCTGCCCTGGTGCACGCAGGCACCATTAGCTACGAAGAGGCGCGCAATGTCGCTGTTGATATCGAGGAACTTGACCGGTTGATGAGGGGCTAGGAAACCAAATGCTATCATATCACTATACCGCGCGCGACCCGGCCACAGGCCAGTACACCAAAGCCAATGTCGAAGCCGAGAACGAACAAGCTGCCGCTAAGCTGATTAAACAAGAGGGCTTGGTGCCGATCAACATCGAGTTGAGCGACAAAAAGTTGGCGAAGCCAGGCCGGCGACGACGCATCAAAACCAAAGACAAAGTGCTTTTTTCGCGCCAGCTTTCCACGCTTATTAACGCCGGTTTGCCGCTAGTGCAAAGCCTGCGCACCGTCAATAGCCAAACCAGCAGCAAGCCCCTAAAAGTGGTCGTCAACCAGGTAATTAACGACGTCGAGGCCGGCGCTACGCTGTCGGCTTCGATGGCCAAACATCCAGAAGCCTTCAATCAAGTATATGTGAGCCTGATTGCCGCTGGTGAAGCCTCGGGTACGCTCGACAAAGCCCTGGAACGTTTAGCCATCCAACAAGAAAAAGACGCCGACCTCATCAGCAAAGTGCGCGGCGCCATGATCTATCCAATTATTGTGCTGGCGGTGATGATGGCGGTAGTCGGCTTTATGATCGTCAAGGTGTTGCCGCAGGTAAAAACACTCTACGCGGGCATTCCGGGCGCGACCTTGCCGCTGGTGACTCGCATATTGCTGGCTATATCGAGCTTCGTGATTCACTTCTGGTGGGCGGTGCTTATTGCACTTGGCCTTGCAGTGTTCTTTACAACGCGCTGGGCACGAACCGGTCCGGGTAAAGAGGTGATTGACAGCCTCAAAATGCACATGCCACCTGTCGGGGCGCTATTCATGAAAATGTACATGGCGCGGTTTGCGCGTACAGGTACCACGCTGGTGGCCAGTGGCGTGCCACTCATCCAGGTGCTCGAAATTACCGGTGCCGCCGTGAACAACGTGCACATCCAGGCTTCGTTGGGTCGTGCCGCCGAAAAGGTAAAGGGCGGTAAAGCGCTATCCGACGCGCTCACAAACGACGAGAACTTTTTAGAGCTCGTGCCAAACATGATCCGCATCGGTGAACAATCGGGTTCGCTTGAACAAATGCTCGCCAAAACCGCCGAGTACTACGAAAAAGAAGTTGACGACGAAGTAAAGTCAATCTCAACCATTATTGAGCCGGTTTTGATGGTCATATTGGGCGTTGTTGCGTTTATTATTGTGGCGGCAGTGCTGCTGCCGATTTACGGCCTGGCAAGCAAATCGTTTATTCAGCAATAAAAGGCTTGCATTTTATTTACAACGACCGTATGATCTAAGCATAAGTTAAATTAACAAAGTAGCAAAGGGGGCATTTGCATGCTTTCGAAAACAAATAAACGTCAAAATGGATTTACGATCATCGAGGTGCTGATCGTGCTTGCCATTGCCGGGTTGATCATGTTGATCGTCTTCCTCGCCGTTCCTGCGCTTCAACGTAACGCTCGCAACAACCAACGCAGCCGCGACGTTTCAGCTTTACTAGGCGGTATGAGTGAATATGTTAACAATAACAATGGTAGTTTGCCTGTGGCAGTAACAAGTCTCGGTTCTGGCACTTCAGCTACAATTGGATCTGGTACCGGTATTAATACTGTGCCTGTGTCTCTTTCGTACTATGATGCGTCAAAAATAAGTATTACTACCACTACTGGCACGGCTAACCCTAACGATGCTGAAAAGATAATCATCGTAGAAGGTGCTACTTGTTCCGGACCTGATGCTACGGGCGGTCCAACTCGCGGCTATGTCGCACTTTATACTCTCGAGAACAGCTCGAAGCAGTGTAAAAGCTCCTAGTTCTTAAAAAAATTAAGAACTGAACCTAAAATAAAAATGGATCTCGAGGTGAGGTCCATTTTTATTTGCTTATCGAAGCATCTAAGCGTATCATCCATCTGAATCAAAAAGAGGGTAGGGTTTATGAAGCAACACCACAGTTACAAGTTTTATAGAAATCTTCTGTGCCTTTTTGCTACGTTAGCTATATTTATATCTTTTGGCTTTTCCAAACCCGTTAGGGCTGATAATCTCCCCATTGTCTACGTCTCGGGATCTTTATCTTCTGATCGGACTTGGTCATCTGGTTATGTTTACATGATATCGAGCACTGTAACTGTATCATCGGGGATGACGCTTACTATTGAGCCTGGTGCCATAGTAAAAGTCAATTCGTACTCGGCGGGTCTTCAAGTAAACGCAGGCGGAACTCTTAGTGCCAACGGTACTGCTACGAATCCGATTATTTTTACAAGCTATCAGGATGATACGGTAGGCGGTGATTCTAATAACAACGGCAGTTCTATCGGGAGCGTCGGAGACTATGATACGGCAATTAATGTGATGGGTGGAACGGCAAGTGTAGCTCATGCTGTACTGCGCAACGGCAGCGTATCAGTTACGAATAATTACAGCGGCAGTACATTGGCATTAACCGACAGCGAGGTCGATAACCCTTTCTATCTTACGAATGCCCAAACATCCAATACTACTATACAGCGTAATCACTTTGCCATGCAGAATGTCTCTTACCCTATAACTTTAAGTAGCAGCGATGCATCTGTAATGCAACTTACGGGTACAAATAAAAATACTTTCTCCGGAAGCGGCAAACAAGTCGTAATTGCTTTGAATAATGACAATATTCCTAGTAGTGAAGTTTGGGATGTCGATTCGACAAGTGGCTTAAAAGGGCTTTACATACAGAGTCCGTTAATGGTCAATGGCGTGCTTACAGTAGAACAGGGAAGTATCATTAAAATTGTTCAAGGTGCCACTGGTCTTCAAATAAATTCTGGTGGTACACTTAATATTAGTGGGGTTGCGGCTAATCCGGTTGTCTTTACAAGCTATCGCGATGATGCCGAGGGTGGTGACACTAATGGGGATGGTAGCTCTAGTGGCGCCACTGGAGACTACGACACGGCGATTACGGGGACAAGCGGAGCATCATTACAGCTATCCTTTATAAGAGTCACATTCGCAGGATTGGGAGTTGGTATGAGCGGTAACGCCAATATCGATCACGTAGTGATCGATCACGTTTTGCGAGGATTTTATATTACAGGCTCAGGCTTGGTTGGTATTATGAACTCCTCCATATCGAACGCATCCTATGGACTTAACGTCTATGACCAGGCACGGGTAACGTTTCGCGGAAGCTTTGATACTATAGCCAACAAAGCTATTATGGCCTGCAATTGGGCCTCGCAGTATCAAGCTTGTAATGTTGACGCATCCTACACTGATTGGGGAACCGCTAACGGCCCTTATTTGTCAAGTAACACTCTAGCCTGCGGTCAAGTCGAAACCCTACCATGGGTTCATGACGCAACGACCTACAATGGTGCAAATGCTTTTATTCCAAACTGTGACAACTCGCTTACTCCCGATCAAAACTTAGATGCCAGTGTTACGCACTTTGGGCAACGAGTTAGCGCACGTCAGATAGACTGCAACAATGGCTTCCAGGATGCTTGTGACGCCATACATAATGCCTTTGCTTGCCTAGGGAGTGCAGTTAATCTGGCTGGCTCAACTTCGCCGATTCCATTACCGCAAATTCATGAGGATGGCAGTATTGATTCGTGGAAGTCCACGGTAGAGGGCGAAGCCACTGACTACATGCGCAATAGTGCCGTTGAAATAGTTTTACCTTCTCAGCTGGGACAAATGTTCGGCAAGGTGATGAGCCTCGTAGGCATGTTTAATAGCTTGTCTTCTGCGTACAATTCCTGTGCGCCCTAACACAGAAGCTAACTGTGGTACTATAATTGCATGATTATTGTTATGGTTGCGGCGCTCGGGCTGGTGTTTGGGAGCTTTGTGAACGCTTTTGTGTGGCGGTTGCACGAGGGCAAGGATTGGCTGCATGAGCGCTCCGAGTGCGTGCATTGTCACCATAAACTCGCCGCCAAAGACCTCGTGCCGGTGTTCAGTTATATGATGCTTCGTGGCAAGTGTCGCTATTGCCACAAAAAAATCGAGGACAGTCCTTGGGTGGAGCTGGCTACGATGGCGCTATTTTTGGGCTCGTACTTTTTTTGGCCGGTGGCGTTTCAGGGTGCGGGACTGTTTAGGTTTGTCGTTTGGCTGGTAATAAGCGTAGGATTGATGGCGCTTGTGGTGTACGATTTTCGGTGGTATTTGCTGCCCGACAAAGTAGTTTTTCCGCTCGCTGGTTTGGCGGCTGTGCAAGTGCTTGTCGTAAGCGTGCTTTATCACGGCGGTTGGCGCGAAATATTGGGTGCGCTTGCCGGCGCGGTTATTATTTCGGGTACGTTTTATGCAATTTTCCAGCTTTCACAAGGCAAGTGGATTGGCGGCGGCGATGTCAAGCTCGGCTTGGTTTTGGGGCTGCTCGCCGGGGGTCCATTTAATAGCTTGCTGCTTTTGTTTACGGCATCGGTTTCGGGCATGTTGTTTTCGCTGCCGCTGCTTTTTACTGGCAAGGCGAGCCGCAAGTCGCAGTTGCCGTTCGGCCCGTTTTTGATCTTCGGCTTGGTGGTTGTGCAGCTTTTTGGCACCACAATCACCAGCTGGTACGCCCGCCATTTGCTCTATCGATAAAAGTGCATATTGCCGAGGTGCTTATGATATACTGAGGCGTATGAAGGGTGGCTTACAGGCTAACTCCCGTACTGGTGATAGCAAGCGACAGTGGCGTGCTGGTTTTACGGTAGTGGAGGTGATGATTGTACTAGCGGTGACAGGGCTTCTGTTTGTGGCGGCGGCCACGCTCATTAGCGGCAAGCAAAACCAAGCTGCATTCGACCAAGGCATCCAGCAAGTGCAATCGCAACTTCAGCAGGCCATCAACGAAGTGGCGAGTGGCTACTATCCGAACTTATCGAACTTTACGTGTAAAAACACTGGCGGGCTTTTGGCGATCTCCGCAGGCGCGGCGGCGCAAGGTACCAACGGCGACTGCCTGTTCGTAGGCAAGGTATTGCAGTTTGGTTCGGGCGTGGGCACAGATCCCGAAAAATTTGCGACTTTTTCGCTGGCAGGCCTCAGGACGGACGCTGCTGGTAACCAAAATATGACGCTCGCGGCAACCTCGCCGACGGTAATTCCCAACTCCACCACAACGGCGCAGCTCGAAGGCGGCCTTAGCGTAGATAGCATGTGGTACGGTGGCGTCAAAACCAACACTATATCGGCGCTGGCCTTTACGAGCAGTCTCGGCACGGTGAGCGGCAGTGGTATATTAAGCGGCACTCAACAGGTCAACATGATCCCGGTTACCAGCACGGCACTTACCCAAGACACCAGTGCTACACCCGGCACCATTCACAATGTCTTGTCGAACGCGGGCGCTTTGGTGAACCCAGCTGGCGGTATACAGATCTGTTTTGCGAGTGGTGGCACCGACCAATCCGGCTTAGTCACGATTGGCAACAGCGGCGCAAGCGGCCGGGAGCTGGGCGTTACAGTCGACATAAAATCGGGCAGGAGTTGCTAACATGTTTCGTACGCGAACCCAAAAATTATCCGAACGCGGCGACACGATTGTCGAAGTTTTGATTGCGATTGCTGTTGTGAGCATGGTGCTCGGCGGCGCCTATGCCACCACAAACAAGAGCCTGCAAGCCACACGCAGTGCGCAAGAGCAGGGCGTGGCGCTCAAATTAGTCGAAACGCAGCTCGAACAACTTAAAGCCATGGCCGATACGGCTGGTGCCTTAACCGGCGCGCCAGTGTCGTTCTGTATTTTGCAGACCGGGGGCAAGCCGACTATCACCAGCACGGCAGCGGCCGGCAGCCCGTGCTCGCTCAATGGCCAAGGCGTAACCGCGGCCTCCACCGACCAGCCCGTTTACCAGTTGGCTATCACGCAGCCCACTCCGCACAATTTCCAGATCACCAACAACTGGCACGACGTGAGCGGCAAACACAGCGATTTAGTGCAAATGAACTACAGGATATATCCGCAATGATACAGACGCGCAAACAGGGTGGCTTTACGGTTATTGAGCTGTTGATCGCAACCGCTGTCTTTTCGGTTGTGCTTTTGATGGTAACGTTTGGCATCATGCAAATTACCCGCGTGTACTACAAAGGCGTTACCGAAACGAACACCCAGAACACGGCGCGCAGCATTGCCGACAGCATCGCGCAGACTATCCAGTTTGGCGGCACTGGCAACATCCAGGCAAGCGTGGGTAGCACGCCGGGCACCTCGTACGCATTTTGCATCGGCAACCAACTGTTTAGTTACGTGCTGGGATATCAAGTTATGGACAGCCCCACCGCTGGCTGGAAGCAAGGCTATCACGCCTTGGTTGTAAGTAGTGCTGCCGGTTGTGGCGGTCCGGTGAGCCCCGTGGCCAACCTCGTGACGACCAAAAATATCCCGGCCAGCCGCGAGCTTCTTGGCCAACGGATGCGGCTTTCGAAACTCAGTGTCCAGCCGGTTCCCGGCAGTAGCAATCTGTGGAATGTTGATGTCAAAATTGTGTACGGCGATGACGACCTCATTAACAATCCCACCTTGCCAACTGCCACCTGTAAGTCGAATACCGGCTCGCAATTTTGTGCCGTCTCCGAACTAAACACAATCGTAGAAAAAAGGGTAGAATAAAAGTAGCCATGAGCAGCACACGAAAACTCCGCACCAACCAATCCGGCCTCGTCTCGATTATGGTGACCATGATTTTGATGATTGTGATGAGTTTGATTGTGATAGGTTTTGCACAGATTTCTCGCCGCAACCAGCGCGAAGTTTTGGACCGCCAACTGAGCACACAGGCGTTTTACGCTGCTGAATCCGGTGTGAACGACGTACGCAACCTGATCCGCACCAACGGCACGCCACCAGCCAAAACCGACTGCGCAAACACGGGGGCGTTTTATGCTGGTTTGCAGCCTGTGATAAATGCCGCTAACAATGTTTCGTACTCCTGCGTGCTGGTAAACCCGAACCCAACGCAGCTGCAGTTCAACAGTATCGACAACACCAGTTCGACTGTCATAAAAATCCAGCCGCTTACCGCACCGATCAAGACGCTGACGCTCACCTATCAACCCAACGCCTCCGTGGCGACGCCGGTTGCCAACTGTCCGGCTACTGCGAGCAATGCGTTTGTGCCACCCGCCAACTGGAAATGTGGCTACGGCGTAATGCGCATGGATTTGGCTTCGACCGATGGCGCACTCGACGCCAATACCTTGGCAGCCAGCACCATGACCACCTTTGCCGTACCAATCGCCGGTGCGCCCGGCACAACCATTAATTATGCCGCCGGAACCTCGAACCCCAAAACACTTACCGGAGTTTCTTGTAACGCCACGAACTGCAAACTGAACATCGACAACATGCAAGTGCACTTTTCGTACTACTTGCGCCTGTCATCGCTATACATGGGAGTGCCGCTGCAAATTAACGGCACCGACATTAACGGCAACGCGGTGAAGTTTGTGGGTGCACAAGTTGTGGTTGACTCAACCGGCAAGGCGCAAGACGTGTTGCGCCGGATTCAGGCTTACGTTTCGGCTACTGGCCGCTCCGACCGCAACTCCAACCCAGATAATGCGGTTAGCTCCTTTGGCCCGCTGTGTAAGCGTTTCTCGGTTACAGGCGATTACTTTGCGCTTGACCCCGGCATTCCGAGCTCGGTCACAGCCGACCCTCTCTCTAACCGCCTCTGTAAGTAGCGTTAAGACGCTTCTTCGTGGTGGTTGTGAAACCGCTCGTGTACACTGCGCAAATGTGGGTCGGTAACGTGTGTGTAAATTTGCGTGGTAGCAATGTTACTGTGGCCGAGCATGGCTTGCACCGAACGCAGGTCGGCGCCGTTCATGAGCAAGTCGGTCGCGAATGAATGGCGCAAAGTGTGTGGGCTTACGTGCTTAGTAATGCCGGCCAGCAGGGCGTAGTGTGCCACAAGCCGCTGCACGCTCCGCACCGTGAGCCGATGGTAATTTCCGCTGAGGTTGATCTGTTTTCGGCCGCTATAGCGTACAAAAAGAGGGCGCGTGTTGTCTTCGCGTTCTTGCAAGTAATGGCCAAGCCATTTTGCAGCCTCGGAACTAATAAAAATAGGCCGGTCCTTTTGGCCCTTACCGCGCACCATAAATTCGCGGCGCTTGAGATTTATGTGTTCGCGGTCGAGCGCCACGAGTTCCGACACCCGCAACCCACTCGAAAAAAGCAATTCTAAAATAGCTCGGTCGCGGATCCCAGCAATTTTTGCCAGATTAGGTTGGGCGAACATGCGCTCCAGCTCGTCTTCGGTGAGAAAGGTGACTTGCTTGCGGACGGTGCGGGCAAGCTCAACCTTGTCCGCGGTGAGTGCAGGAATGTCGCGTTTGGCACAAAACTTTAGAAAGCTGCGCAGGGCAATAAGGTGGTAGTTTTGCGTGGATTTTTGGAGCTCATCAGAAACATTCGTACCCAGCCGGTTCAGCCACAACCGCCATTTGCGGATGAGCTCCGGGTTTATGTCGCTAATCTTAATATCGCCGGCAAAATCGACCAGCCGCGTGAGGTAGTGGTCGTAGTTGCGGATGGTTTTTTGCGACCGGTTTTGCTCGATTTCCAGGTATTCCAGAAAATCGGTTTTGGCCTTACTAAATTGCATAACCTCATTGTACTGCATCTCGGGGCTTCATCTGTTACAATATCCCTTGAATAAGCTAAACAAAGGACAGATATGCAAAAAACCCTTGTTATCTTTAAACCAGACGCAGTAATGCGCGGTCTCGTTGGCGAGATTTTGACGCGCTTTGAACGTGTGGGCCTCAAAATCGTTGGTGCCAAAATGGTCCAGCCCGACGACGCGCACTATTTTGAACACTACGAAGGCATCGGCACCCTAAAAACACGCAAGGGCGAGGATATTTTCAATACCCAACTCAAGGAAATGCAGCAAGGGCCGGTGATTGCCATGGTACTTGAAGGTATCGAAGCGGTTGAGCAGGTGCGTAAAATGGTCGGCACTACTGAACCGAAAAGTGCAGCACCAGGCACGATCCGCGGGGACTATGCTCACATGACATATGGTCACGCTTCATCGGCCGGACGTGGCGTGCCGAACGTTTTGCATGCTTCTGCCGACCCCATCGAAGCCGAAAAAGAGGTCGCGCACTGGTTCAAGCCTGAAGAGTTGGTCGAGTACGACAACGTGCACGGGCACTTTACGCAGCCGAAGTTGTAAATTAACAAGTCGTTTAAAAGGGTGTTCGCCTCAATCTGCCTTCGGCAGAGCGTGGACTTACTCAGCGAACGATAGCGCGCAAGCACGCTTCGTTCGCCTCATTCGCCCCCATAGTTCAATGGATAAAATAGCTCCGTCCTAAGGAGAAGCTCTACGTTCGAATCGTGGTGGGGGCACCACCGAAATCGTGATAGAATACGCTTATGCCGCAAAAATATTTTGCCGACCAATTTGATGACGAGGAAGTGTTGTTTATCTTCCGGAAACATCCGATTGTGATGCGCAAAGGACTGGTTGTGGCGTCGCTTGGTTTGCTGGTGGGCCCCTTGTACTCGCTCATACTCATGTATGCGCGACCGAATAACATGCCGTCCATGACATTTTTTTTCGCCAGCATGGCAGTTAGCTTTGTACTCGCTGTCATTTTGTTTTTGCCGTCCTGGATTGGCTGGCATTTTAGCGTTTTCATCGTAACCGACCAACGACTTATCCAAATTACGCAAAAAGGGTTATTCCACAGGAGCGTTGTTGATATGGGGCTCAACCAAATCCAAATGGTGAACTACCAAGTTGCTGGTCTTGCGCAAACTTTGTTTGGATTTGGTACAATAATGATGCAGACTTTCGTAGGAGATTTGGTCATCAACACCGTGCACCATCCGGCCACGATCCAAAAAAAGCTGCTCGAAATATTGCGCGGCCAAGGCGTTTCCGTAAATCCCTACGACCAAGCACAAGTAAAAGAAGCGATACCACAACAAGATGAAGCATAAAATTAAGCGCGCATTCAGGCGCGTCAAAAAAGAGCAGGCTCCGAAAAAGACGCGCCTCGATGAAGCAATCGAGAGTATTCCACGCATTACCAACGAAACTGTTGCCGAGCACCGCGAGGAAGTCTTATCGAGCGCCCGCAAATATATATACCCCTTGCAACACTCCATCCACAAAATCGTGACCATTTCGATCTGGCTGTTTGTAGTGCTGATTATCGCGTTTTTTGCATATTGTTTGCTCGGGCTGTACAAGTTCCATAACACCTCAACGTTTTTGTATCGGGTCACCCAGGTAATCCCATTTCCGGTTGCTAAGGCCGGCCCGCACTTTGTTTCGTACGAAAGCTATTTGTTTGAAGTCCGCCACTACATGCACTATTACGAGACGCAGCAAAAAATTGATTTCGGAAGCGCCTCGGGCAAGCAACAGCTCGAAAGCTTTCGCAAAACCGCCATGCAAACCGTGATCGACCAGGCGTATGTAAAAGAGTTGGCCTCGAAGCACAAGGTTTCGGTTAGCAACCAAGAGGTGAACAACGAAATTACGCTTGTGCGCCAAGAAAATCGTTTGGGCAGCAGCGACCAAGTGTTTGCCGATGTACTCAAGGAATTTTGGGGCTGGTCGGTTTCCGATTTTAAGCGAGAGCTTAAGCAACAGTTGTTAGCGCAAAAGCTGGTTTCCACACTCGACACCGCCACCCACGACCGCGCTAACACTGCCATGGCGCAGCTTCGTTCCGGCGCCGATTTTGGGGCTGTCGCAGCGCAAGTTTCTGACGACACTACAACCAAAGGGAATGGCGGACAGTACGGTGTCGCCATCGACCAGACCAACCGTGATCTCCCGCCGCAAGTCATCAATGCGCTTTTTGCGCTCAAGCCTGGCCAGACATCAGATATTATTAACACCGGCCGGACACTCGAAATCGTAAAGGTCATTTCTAATGCCGACGGCAAAGTACAGGCGGCGCATATAGCGTTTACCTTCAAAGACCTCAAATCTTATCTTGATCCCGTCCGCACCAAAGAAAAGCCGGCCATATTTATTGGTACATAGCTAGGGAAGAATCAGGCTCGGGAAAGGTTGCTTTTACGCGAAATGCCTGGTATGATTACCTCTGTTGTAGCTCAATAGGGCTAATGCGGGCTCGTAGTGAAGTTGGCCTATCACGCCTCCCTGTCACGGAGGAGATCGCCGGTTCGAATCCGGTCGGGCCCGCCAAAGTCAATGGATACCACTTTTGTGGTATTTTTTGTTGGACCGAAACAGGCAAACAGGTTTATCTAGACTGTGAGCCGCAGACCATCTGTTTCACATGCTATCATAGGGGGATGGTTAAAGCTTTTTTGTTTGATTGGGGCGGCGTGATGTCGGATGGTGGGCGCGGCGGCGAACTCGATGCACGCCTGGCACAAAAACTAAACATATCTCCTGCGGAAGCCTGGGACCTGATTCGTCCGTCGTGGTTGCAGTATTCGCGTGGCAGGATGAGTGAAGAAGAATTCTGGGCGAACGTTGAACAAAAATATGGCAAACCACTGAGCGCGGAGCAACGAGACATTTGGAATACTTGGCAACACATGAAGGTTGTTCCCGAAATGAGCATATTTGTCTCACGTTTACGCAAGGCGGGGTACCAAGTAGGGCTTTTATCGAACACCATTCCGAACACTGCCGAAGAGATCCGCTCACATGGCGGTTATGATGATTTTGATTTTTTGGTCCTTTCCTGTGAAGTAGGGTTCGGAAAACCAGACCCAGAGATTTACAAGTTAGCCATGGAAAATCTTGCGGAAATTGCTCCAGAAGAAATAGTGTTCATTGATGATTTAGAGCACAACTTAGTGCCAGCACGGGAACTCGGCATGCAAACCATCTTAGCGAAGAACTCTACGCAGATCATGGCCGACATAGAGACCTTGCTGACGGATTGAATACTTACTGAACAAAAATTATACTCAAAAATAACAGGGGCGAACCGCATATTTTATACATATTTATAGGACGCTCATGCAAAACGGAAGACTTGGTAATTATAGTGTGCAAAATGATCCAGCTTAGCTAAGTGGTGTAATTTGCAGTCTCCTGTTATAATACATCTCGATTTGTTGCCACCTTAGCTCAGTTGGCTAGAGCATCGCTTTCGTAAAGCGGGGGTCTGGGGTTCGAATCCCCAAGGTGGCTCCATTTTTTGCTCCGCGGGTATCGTATAGCGGCCATTATGTAGCCTTCCCAAGGCTGAGATCTGGGTTCGACTCCCAGTACCCGCACCATTCTTTAGGACTATACGAACGATCGCCAAAGGCTTACAATAGTTATTAAATATGCCAATGCCCAAAAAATATTTTCACGATAGGCTCATATTATTACTCTTGAGCATTAATGGTTTTCTTGCTTTCTTATGTATCGCATTGGTTTTCTTGCGGCTCGGCGCGGGAAGCGGAGCCCAAGGTTATATTGTTCAGTATCGTGCAAACCTCGGCATTAGCGCCTTTAAAACCGGGGGTGTGAGTAATTTAGTGGCGTTCGCCTTGTTCTCCTTCGTTGTCTTAATAATGCAAGTGGTGCTAAGCATCCGCACATATGAAATCCGCAGAGAACTCTCGGTCGCCATTTTGGGCCTGGGCCTGCCACTGCTCTTGCTCGCGGTTATCGTAAGCAACGCGTTATTGGTATTAAGGTAATGACCGACCTCGAAATTCCCCTCGAAAAAGACCGGACATTACACTATCGTCTTTTTGAAATTTTGCCTGGCGCGCTTAGCTGGTGCATGCTGGCCTTGCCGTTTATCTTGAGCTTCATTAATGTAACGCTTGCTGCAGTTTTTGTGTTGATCTATTTGCTTATAAACTTTACGCGCGTCTTTGCCACGGCAATTCGTTCGCTCTATGGTTACCGCGAAATGCGCGACCACCGCAAGCTCAATTGGTGGAAACTGTTGCAGGAGCTTGAGACTGGCAAAGTCGAAGACGCCGAAGCCCAGCGACCCAAATGGCACTACGACCAGATCCTCAAGCAAACCGTGAAGCCGCGGCTCGTGCAGCCAAGCGAGGTGTTGCATGCGATTATCGTAGCGACCTACAACGAGGCACGTGAAGTTCTGGAACCCACCATCCAGTCCATCTTAAGATCAAATTATGACATGAAAAAGGTCATATTTGTGCTGGCCTACGAAGAACGCGGTGGTGAGCGTGTAGCTAAACAATCTAAAGATCTTGTCGAACAGTATAAAAGCCAATTTTTTGACGCTATGACTGTTGGTCACCCTAACACTATCCCCCATGAGGTGGTCGGCAAAGGTGGGAATGTTACCTACGCGGGCCGTCAGTTGAAAGAATATTTGGAGCGCAAAAAAATCGATCCGCTGCGTGTAGTGGTAACGACACTCGACTCCGATAATCGGCCAGATAAGGAGTATTTGGCTGGGCTCAGCTATGTATATGTGGCCTGCGAGGATCCAGTCAGGGCCTCCTTTCAGCCGGTTTCAATCTATAACAACAATATTTGGGATGCGCCGGCGCCATCGCGCGTGTTGGCCGTGGGCAACTCGTTTTTTCATCTGGTGCAATCGCTGCGGCTTCACTCGTTACGGAACTTTTCGTCGCACGCACAAGGTATGGCGTCGCTTATAGAAACCGACTTTTGGAGCACTCGCACCATTGTTGAAGATGGCCATCAATTTTGGCGTTCGTACTTTCGTTTTGAGGGCAAGTACCAGGTATATCCGTTGCATGTGCCCATTTATCAGGACGCTGTGCTTGCCGATACCTATCGCAAAACGCTCAAGGCGCAATTTTTGCAGCTGCGTCGCTGGACCTGGGGCGCTTCTGACATTGCCTACATTGTGAATGAGGGCTATTTCAAGCCGAATAAAGTGCCACGACTCGACTTGCTTACGAAGCTTTTGCGGACCATCGAAGGGCATGTGACCTGGGCTGTTGGACCGATCCTGGTGCTTGTCGGCGGTTTTATTCCGGCGCTCTTTCACCCGCAAAGCTATGCCGCCAACGAGCTACCACTCCTTGTGAGCCGTATTCAAACAGTGGCTTTAGTAGCTGGAATTGCCACGATCTTCGTTTGCCTTAAAACTTTGCCGCCACGCCCCGAACGCTACAAACGGCATCGAAGCTTGTTTATGCTCCTGCAGTGGGGCTACTTGCCAATTACGACCATTGTCTTTAACTCTTTTGCAGCCCTATACTCGCAAACCCGTCTGATGCTTGGCAAATATATCGACAAGTTTGACGTAACCGAGAAAGCCGTCGTTACCAAAGAAGGCAATGTTATTTCGTAGCCTCGAGGGGGTGGTAAGCAGCGTAAACGTTTGCGGCCACGCTGTCAAAACGACCAAGGACTTCATAGGTAATTTGCGCTAGTGTGTCGCGGTCCACGAAGCCGTCTGGAAGCGCTTTAAGCGCCAAGCTCATGATAGTTTCTACAAGCGCGCCAGCTTCGATAATTGCCCGTGGCCTATGTTTGCACGCTTCATAAATGCTCAAAAAAAGTGCATCCCGCGAAAACGGGTAAAGTTTTTTCTGCTTGGTCCGCACCAATACTCCTCGTGAATGGAGTGTTTGCTCCTGTGTGCTAAAAATACTACCGCATGCATTGCACATGCGCCGCCGCCAGACGGCGTTCTGTCGTTTCTGTAGGCGGGAATTAGTGACGTGTGTAGAGTGACCACAATATATACAAACCATGTCTATATATTGTCATACGACTATTTAAAAAGCTAGTGGAAAAGTTTTGGAATGTGTGGGTAAAAGTAAAACCCCAAGGTTACTCGGGGTTTTATTGATCGCTAGCTTTTAGCTATTGACCGGATTCTTCGGATTCGCGTTGCTCTAGAGATGAAAGACAATTCCTCATAGAACAGCTTGAAAGTATCAAGCGTACTTGGTTTTTTGGTACTCACCAATAAGCCTCTTAACTGATTTATGTTACCAGAGGCTTCCATATATGTCAATGATGTGTAGCGCCTAGATACTTGCTTTTTACCCCGGTATACCGTATAGTTCTATCTGTTAATCGGGCTCTTAGCTCAGTTGGCTAGAGCGCTTCCTTGACGTGGAAGAGGTCAGAGGTTCAAATCCTCTAGAGCCCACCAACTAAAAAGACTCACATGTTCTGGTGAGTCTTTTTAGTTGACACTAACTTGCCTTAATCTCATGCATGATAAACCCTAGCGGGGTAGTCAAAAACAATATCTCACAAATGGTATGATTTTCAAAAATGAGCTAAAGCAGTTTTCCACACATGTGTGTACAAAAGACAACACAATGCTACTAGCCATATAGTACCAACCTTGCTATAGTCGTATGTGGAGATGAAGTTTTGCGATGTGTTATAATGACATTGAACCTTTGAGGGGTTCAATGTAGGGCTAGCAATAGTCAGTACATCGAGCGGCGAAGCAGCCTCACCAACTGCTGAGCTCCGTCGGCAGCTAGAACGTACGATATCGTGCTAGAACGAGTGCTTTTCCAAAATAGAAAGGAAGTCCGGTGGAACCGCCTATATTGTGCGACATGCCGATTAGGTCCGAGACGCGCTACTAGATTAAATACATTTGCGAGAGTATTGAATCTAAAGGGCGCGTTTTTAATTACTTACAAAAAGGAGCGACCACATGGAAGGCAACAAAGACCAACAATTACATGCAATGCGGCACAGCCTTGCACACATCATGGCCTCTGCAATGAAACGATTATGGCCAGAGATAAAGTTGGGTGTCGGGCCAGTTGTAGAGCATGGATTTTATTACGATATTGATCTGGGCGACACGGCAATTTCCGATGCTGATTTTCCGAAAATTGAAGCCGAGATGCAAAAGATTATTGCGGAAAACCAGCCGTTTGAACAGTCCACTAAGCCAATCGCCGAAGCGATTGAGTGGGCAAAGGCGGAAAATCAACCATATAAACTTGAGCTATTGCATGATTTGCAGCGTGCTGGCACCACTGTGGCTAAAGATTTAGACGCCGAGGAGCTTGGCATTGAAGCCAAGGCCGCAAGCAAAGTCGAGCAAGTCTCGTTTTACAAAAATGGTGACTTTACCGATTTATGCCGGGGACCGCATGTGGTGTCGACCGGCAAGGTTGGCGCCTTCAAGCTTATGAGGGTTTCCGGTGCGTATTGGCGCGGCAAGGAAAATAATCCACAGATGCAGCGTGTCTACGGCATAGGATTTGCTACCGACAAAGAGCTTCGCCAGCATCTGGCTATGCTAGAAGAAGCCAAAAAGCGCGACCACCGCAAGCTGGGGCAGGAGCTCGACCTTTTTGTAGTCTCTGATTTGGTTGGATCGGGCTTACCGCTTTTTACGCCGCGGGGCACTGTATTACGCGAGGAGTTGATTCGTTTTTCCAATGAACTTCGCGAACGGAACGGTTTTCAAAAAGTCTTCATTCCGCACATTACCAAACAGGCGTTATATGAGAAGTCCGGCCACTGGGCAAAGTTTGGCGACGAACTCTTTTTGGTCAAAAGCCAAGAGACGAGCGACAGTTTCGTGATGAAGCCCATGAACTGCCCGCATCATACACAAATTTTTGCGTCGCAGCCCCGCAGTTATCGCGACCTGCCTATCCGTTACCTCGAAACAACTACGGTTTATCGAGATGAAAAAACCGGTGAGCTCGGCGGCCTGAGCCGCGTGCGCGCCATTACCCAAGATGACAGCCACGCTTTTTGCCGCAAAGACCAGATCGAACAAGAGATCAATATGCTGCTGGCATCGGCGCGTGAACTCTACGAGACGATCGGCATGAACCTGCGGGTGCGTTTGTCGTACCGTGACGAAAGCGACGCGTACCTCGGCGACCAAGCACTGTGGGAATCGGCGCAGAACCAACTCAAGGTTGCCACCGAGGCTAACAACTTAGAGTATTTCGAAGAGACGGGCGAGGCGGCATTTTATGGCCCCAAAATCGACATGATGGCAAGTGATGCCTTGGGGCGCGAACATCAAGTAGCAACCGTGCAGCTCGATTTCGTCATGCCAGAGCGGTTTGGCCTGGCGTATACTGATGAGCAAAGCGAAGCCCAGACACCGGTCATGATTCATTGCGCGCTTCTAGGCTCAGTTGAACGCTTTTTGTCGGTGTATATCGAGCACACTGCTGGAAAATTCCCGGTTTGGATGGCGCCCGAGCAGATCCGACTTATTACGGTAAACCAAGAAGACGCTACCCTTACTTTTGCCCAAAAAGTAACCAACCAAGCTCAAGCTTTAGGGCTGCGCGTCGTAACTGACAACAACAATGAGTCAGTTGGCAAAAAAATTCGCAACTCTGAAATCATGAAGGTTCCATACACCGTTGTCGTTGGAGAAAAAGAAATAGAAACAGGTGAGTTTGTGCCACGGATTCGCAAAGATATTGCTGTTAGCGACCGAACTGAATCGCGCACCATCGAAGAATTCCTCAAGACCGTAGCGCATGAAGCAAAAGGTCGCGTGAGCAAGTCGTCATTATAGGAGGGTGTATGGCAAGAGTTGATAAAGAGTTCGCGCAGAGGGTATATGATCTTGTTGCCCAAATTCCGAAAGGCCGGGTTATGACGTATGGCCAGATCGCAGCGATTTGTGGGGCGGCATGGGCGGCTTGGGAGGTCGGGCAGATTGCGCACACCGGCCCGACCGACCTTCCATGGCAACGCGTGGTAAATAAGCAAGGTGGTTTGGCCCACGGCTGGCCGGGTGGCATCGACGTGCACAAGGCGGCACTGGAGGCTGACGGCGTCGAAGTTAGGGAAGACTACACAGTAAAGGTGAATGAATTGTTGTGGAATCCTCAACAAACAACCCTCCTTTAATCGTGATTGTCGGTCCGACGGCTTCGGGCAAATCCCAAGTCGCTATGCACCTGGCTGAAAAGTTTGGCGGCGAGATTATAGCGGCAGATTCACGCACCATTTATAGGGGTATGGATATTGGCACGGCCAAGCCAACGCCAGCAGAATGTGCACGCGTGCAGCATCACTTAATTGATATAGCAGACCCCGACGAACCGTTTACGGTTGCAGATTTTCAGTCGCGCGCGCAGGCGTGCATTTTGGACATTAGCGCTCGCGGCAAATTACCAATCATGGTTGGTGGTACGGGCTTATATGTTGATTCGGTGCTCTTTAATTTCGGGTTTCAGAAACCGGGCGATGTTAAACGCCGCGAGGTCTTGCAAAAATTGTCAGTCGAAGAATTGCAGCAGCTTTTGTACAGTCAAGGCATCGAGCTACCTACGAACAAAAAGAATCCGCGTCACCTTATTCGCAAACTTGAGACTGGAAACGAATCGCCAAAATCCCAGACACTTCGCCCCAACACCCTTATTGTTGGCATCGAAGTTGACCGCGAAGTTTTAAAACAGCGCATTATCCATCGAACCGCAGCTATGTTTGCAGATGGTTTAGAGTCGGAGGCGCGAATGCTTGCTAGCAAATATGGCTGGAGCCGGGCACTCCAAACTATTGGGTATCAAGAGTTTGCGCCGTACTTTGCGGGCAGTGGCGCACTCGAAGATGTACAAGAAGAAATCGTTCGAGATACTATTTCGTATGCAAAACGCCAGCGAACTTGGTTCACTCGTAACAAAAGTATTCATTGGCGTTCCCAACAGCGTGAAGTCGAAGACTTAATAACAACGTTTTTGAGCAAATAATCTATAGTTGTATCGAATCGTCTGATACAATAGGCATATGATTGAGCAATTGTTTGGGTCAAAGACGAGGGTAAAGCTGCTGCAACTTTTTTACAGCAATCCCAATCGCTCGTTCTATGTCCGCGAAATTACGCGTAAGATTGATGAACAGATCAATTCGGTACGCCGCGAGCTCGCCAACCTTTTAAACATCGGTATTATTGTTTCCGACACCACAAATAACCGCTTGTACTATGAAGTAAATCAGGCCTACGAATTCTATGAGCCGCTGCTTGCGGTATTTGGACAGGGTGCACAAGCGACAACTACCAAAAAGGGCAGCGCCAAAAAATCACCTATGGTTTCTCATGACCAAGAACAGCTTAAGGCGCTTGGCAATGTTGAGCTTGCCCTTTATACGGGGCAGTTTACAAGAGATGAATCGAGCGGCATCGATTTTTTGGTGGTTGGCGACGTGAATCAAAACGCCCTGCAAAAATTTGTAACCGAGCTCGAGAAAAAAGAAGGGAAAGAAATTCGTTATGCGCTTATGACAACAAATGAATTTCAGTATCGCCAACAGATCAAAGATCGCTTTATCACCACTGTACTCGATGCCAAAAAACAGGTGCTCGTCGATAAGAGCAATTTGCTAGAAGTCAAATAAGGAGACATATGGAACTGCAATTTCATGGTGCGAACTGCATCACATTGACCACTAAAAACGTGCGACTCACGATCGACGATAACCTTGCCGACCTCGGTGCAAAGTCGGTCGCAAAGCCCGATGACATCGCTTTGTTTACAGGAGCGCACGGCGATCCAGCCCAGACGCCGCGGCTTATGATTGACTTGCCAGGTGAATACGAAATGGCTGGCGTTTCGATTTACGGTATTCCAGCTCGGGCTCACATTGACGAAGCCGATAAAAAATCCGCTACTCTATATAAAATTGTTGTTGAAGACCTCAAAATTCTGGTAACTGGCCATGTGTATCCGGAGTTAACCGAAAATCAGCTTGAATCGATCGGTATGGTAGATGTGATGCTGGTGCCGGTTGGCGGCAATGGGTATACGCTTGATGGAATTGGTGCCCTCGCACTCATCAAAAAGGTGGAGCCAAAGGTGGTTATCCCAACGCACTACGCCGATAAAGACTTGCATTTCCCCGTGCCGCAAGCAGCGCTTGAAGACGCTCTGCAAGCTCTTGCCATGGAAGTGAAAGAGACGATGCCAAAATTAAAGCTGAAATCACTAGAACTAAGCGACAGTACGCAGCTCATTGTGTTGGAACGCTCGTAAGTTCTTGTAATAAAATCCCCTCGGTGTTACGAGGGGATTTTGTTGCAAGAACTGTTTGCTACTTGCTTGCAGCGACAGCGAGCTCTGCAGGATTCGTAAGTAAGCCCTTTTTCTTGAGGGTACGAATGGCTTGCGTGCTGATCTTAAGTTTCACTTTTTTGCCATCAACAATAATGGTCTTCTTCTGGAGGTTGGGAGACCAAACTTTCTTGGTGTGGCGTTGCGAAAAGCTAACGTTGTTGCCAAATTGCTTTCCTTTGCCGGTGATTTCACATCGTTGCATGGGATTTTCCTTAGATTTCAGATACTTATTGTATCTGCTTTTCCCTCGAGAGTCAATACTGCTTCAGTATGCTGTATACTGATTGTATGTTGAATGATTTATCTTGGGCAGACTTGGCCATTTTGCTCGTCTCTATCCTTATTTCTATGGCATTCCACGAAGCGATGCATGGGTTTATGGCGCACTGGCTGGGGGATACGACCGCAAAAGACGAAGGGCGCCTTACGCTCAACCCGCTCAAGCACATCGACATCTATATGACCGTCCTGTTGCCGATCGTCCTGATTATCTTTCACGTACCACCGTTTTTTGTCGCCAAACCAGTACCGTTCAACCCGTATCGCGTAAAATTCGGGGAATATGGCGCGGCACTTGTGGGTCTGGCTGGACCTTTAACGAACTTGTTGTTGGCAAGCATTGTGGCGCTCTTTATGCGTTTTAATGCAGCGATCGGTACCGAAACTTACAACGTGCTTGGCATATTCGTGCAAGTAAACCTCGGTTTTTTCGTGTTTAACATGATCCCATTTCCTCCACTCGACGGATCGCGCTTGCTCTATGCTTTTGCGCCCGACGGGTTACGTAAGATCATGGCTCAAATCGAAAGTATGGGCTTCACAACCATCTTAATTTTTATGGTCTTGCTCTTTCCACTTATTAGCTCAGTGGTCGGCACAATTATTGGCAAATTGTACGTATTTCTCCTTGGCTAAATCTGTGGGCAAGGGCGTATAATAATAGTGGCAGCTCAGGGCGGCCAAAATTGATTATCTATAGTCTTTTATATTTGGAAGTCCAACATTTGTAGCGGTCGTGGCCACTACGTGAGGACATCCACCTGGGTTATCCGGGTAAATCATACCGGCCACCTGAGCTGCTTTTTGTTATCTGTAATAATCTGATAGAATAGGTACATTCTCGGGGTGTAGCGCAGTTGGTAGCGCGTACGGCTGGGGGCCGTGAGGTCGCAGGTTCAAGTCCTGTCACCCCGACCAGATTTGAAATTCATTGCTATAAACGCAACCTTTTGTACCTTGCCTAAACAACTGTAATATTTTTCATACTGAACCACCGTGGAGGTGTATATATTATGACCATGGAGCGACCACAAAATCGACATTCTCCTGGTGAAAAGCACCTAAGCGGGAGAAAAATAGGATTACGGTTGGGTATATTGGGAGTGGTGGCCGCCCTTGCGGTCGGCACGGGTGTTGGCCTATGGCAATATGAACATAATAAGGTCGATAAGTCCTATGATGTCTTGGTGGTGGGCTCGGGGCCGGGCGGTATTGCGGCGGCAATTCAGGCGGCCCGTATGGGCGAACATGTAGCAGTTCTCGAAGAGACCGACTGGGTGGGTGGCCAAATGACCGCTGCTGATGTCGGTACTATGGACGAAGGCAATCCGGCCGTCCGCAAGAGCGGTATCTATGGAGAGTTTGTGCAACGTGCGACCGACTACTACCGGAGCCGCGGGAAGTCGATGGGCACTTGTTACTTTGCTACCAACACGCTATGCGTTGACCCTCACGACGGACAGGTTATTCTTCGCCAGATGCTAGGTCAGGAAGGGAATAACCTTACCTTATATACGGGCACGCATGTTAGCGACGTGATAAAGCAAAACAACACAGTTGTAGGGGTGAGGGCCAATGGGAAGCGGTTTGATAGTAAGGTTCTTATCGACAGCGAGCAATATGGTGATGTCCTGGCGCAAGCTAGCGCGCGATACCGCGTCGGCAATACTCTATCAGATGCTCCGAACGCGAGTCCAAACGCCTGCGTACAAGACATAACGTATAGTCCAGTCATGAAATACTACCCCAACGGAGTACCGACTTCGTTGGTTATAAAAACGCCGCCGCCAGGTTACGACCCAGAAGTGTTGAAGCGTTTTGCAAAAGTGCTCACCAAAGATGGGCACGGTCTGGTCGTTGAAGCAGGAAAGTTAAAGCTACAGGGCGACCCGCTCGCTTTTCCTGCTTACGCATCCTATAGGGGACTACCAGATTTGTCGAACCCTGCTGACGCCGACGCTCTTCAACAAGACGGACATTTTATTACGCGCACAGCACTGAATCTCGGGAACGACTACCCGCTTAACGGGCGTTTAAGCACTAAATATTTAACTGATCTATCGTTTCGTGCACATTCAAATGCTCAAGCAGAACTGCTCAGTCTACAACTTATCTATTACATACAGCATGACTTAGGCTTTACTAATTGGTCAATCGCTAACGACGAAGGTTACGACCAAAATTACAACAAGACGCATCATTACCCCGAGCTAAAGGGCTACGAAGCTTTTGAAGATCTTATGCCCCAACTACCGTATGTCCGAGAAGGGCGGCGAGCTGTTGGTGAGTACACCTTATCTGGAAAAGACCTTTACTCGTCCCAGACAGATCCAAAGCATATTGTGCCCCGCGCGGATAGTGTTGCAGTCGGATACTATGCCATGGATTTACATGATTGTAGATTCCCGGCCAGTCTGGAGGGCGGTTTGGATGATACGAGCTACATCCGTGAATACAAAGGTGGTCCATATGAAGTGCCCATCGGCACGCTTATCCCACAGGGAATGAATGGCCTCTTGGTAACAGATAACAATATATCTGTTTCTCGCGAAGCTAATGGCGCTACGCGGGTACAGCCCACGGCCATGGCTATAGGCCAAGCAGCGGGCGCTCTGGCTGCTTTATCAATTCACAACCACGAACAGCCACATTCTGTTAATGTATCGGAAGTAAGGACGGCCCTGCTTAACGCTCATGCTGTAGTTGGTGTTCATTCGTAATCTCGCTCCCAGTCCATATTCTCTATCTGTTTAATCTGGCTTATACTGTTCGTATATGAAAACGCTAAAACTTGAGCATGAGCTAGCTAATCTCGTTGTAAAAGGAGAAAAAACTTCTACTTGGCGCATGTACGACGACAAAGACCTGCAGGTTGACGACGACATTTCGCTCATTGATAAGGTTGATCCAGATAATAGGGCTACTTGGCGTACAATCGGTACGGCTCATATCGACGAGGTAGTCCAAAAACGACTTGGTGATTTGGATGAGGCCGATCTGCGTGGCCATGAACAATTTTCGTCGCCACGCGAAATGCTCGAAACATATCGCAAATATTATGGTCCGTCTGTGTCGTTGCAGACCACTCTAAAAATTATTCGATTTACCTTTACGCCGGCAATGCAAAATCCACATCTTTCCGAAAACGAAGATAAAAAAACAACAAAATTAACAGAGGTAAAAGTATTTGCGGACGGTGGTTCCCGAGGCAATCCCGGACCTTCTGCGAGTGGCTTTGTTGTAATGAATATGAAGGAGAAAATTATCGTAAAACAGGGTATATATTTGGGTGTAACCACAAACAATCAAGCTGAATACCAAGCGCTCAAGTTTGCGCTTGAAGAGGCCAAACGCTTACGTGTGCAGACCGTGCACGTCTATATGGATAGCTTGCTTGTCATCAACCAAATGCTCGGTATCTTTCGGGTAAAAAACCGTGACCTCTGGCCTATCCACGACGCAGTCAAACAATTGGCGGCCGGCTTTAAGAAGGTGACATATACGCAGGTCCCCAGGGCATTTAATAGATTGGCGGATGCTGCCGTGAATGAAGCGCTAGATGCCTCAGCGGAAGCCCAGAACTATCACCAAGAATAAGTGGTATAATAAATAACGGCCAGATTATCGGCTGATCGCTTGCAGGTGACGCTCCGCGTTCGACGTGCAAGAGGAAAGTCCGGGCAGCGTAGGGAAAGACAGTTGCTAACAGCAACCGGGGGTAACCCTAGGGAAAGTGCCACAGAAACAATACCGCCTTCCATTAGGAAGGTAAGGGTGAAAAGAGTGAGGCAAAAGCTCACAGTTTATTCCGGTGACGGCGTAAAATGGTAAACCCTGTCTGCTGCAAGGAGATGTACTCTTCGGATTTATCCGTGGTTTCCCGCCAGAGTACACCATAAAAACCGCTCGATCTTGGTGGCAACGCCAAGGCTAGATAGATGATCGGCTAAAACAGAACCCGGCTTATGGGTAATCTGGCTCGAAAAATCGCCCACCGATATACGATGGGCGATTTTCCTTAGAATAATGAGCTGTCGTCTATTTATTTTGCAGTCTTTACGACTGCAGTGAAGGCTTTGGGCTCGTTTACGGCCAATTCGCTCAGGACCTTACGGTCAAGCGTGACATTTGCCTTTTTAAGGCCTGCGATCAGACGGCTGTAAGTGGTACCGTTAAGCCGGGCGCCTGCATTAATACGGGCGTTCCACAATTCGCGGAATGAGCGCTTGCGGTTGCGACGGTCGCGGTATGCGAACTGCAACGCTTTAGTGACTGCCTGTTTGCCGCGCTTAACACTTACACGGTTTGGGTGCGTCATACCTTTAGTGGCTTGACGAATTTTTTGATGCTTGTGATGACTGGCAACGCCTCGTTTTACGCGCATGCTTATACTCCTAAGTTCGACTTAATGGCTTTGCTATTGGTAGCGCCCAAGGTGTCCAGGCCGGCAAGGTTGCGCTTTCGAGCGCCACTTTTCTTCTGTAAAAAGTGGCTCGTGTTCGGGTGGCCGGTGCGGACTTTGCCGTTCTTGGTCACTCGTACGCGGTCTTTAGTACCGCTATGAGTCTTTAGTTTTGGCATGATTACTGTTGCTCCTTATTACAAAGTTGAGTTGTTTCCCGGCGAACTGTGGTGCTTGGTCAACGACAATAGTGTCGCCAAAATCACCGATCACCTTTTCAGCAAGTTTAAAACCAAGTTCTTTGTGAGCAAGTTCGCGTCCACGGTAGAAGATGGTGAGCTTTACCTTGTGGCCGGCTTCCAAAAAGTTGGTAACTTTACGGAGCTTTACCTCGAGGTCGTGTTCGCTAATCTTTAGCCCGAATCGCATTTGTTTTACTTCCAAGGTCTTGGCGCTGCGCTTGTTCTTTTGCAGCTGCTTTGTGCGTTGGTAGTTGTACTTGCCCCAGTCGACAATCTTTGCAACCGGTGGCTTGGCATCGGCTGAGATTTCGACAAGGTCGAGGCCTTGGTCTTCGGCGAGGCGCAGAGCCTCATTTTTCGAAAGAACCCCAAGTTGATTGCCGTCTTGGTCGATTACTCGTAACTGAGGTGCCCGAATCTCACCGTTCAGGCGGTTTGTCTTGCTGATAGACAATCTCCTTTTAATATTGTTTGTACAAGCCATTGTAACAGATGTAAAAACAGAGGTCAAGCGACGCTTTTTCTGGCTATGGTGATTTGAATGACGGCGCCCTGTATTGGATGGCTTCGGTGATGTGTGCCGGTACGATTGCATCGGATTTTTCAAGATCGGCAATAGTCCGAGCGACTTTTACGAGTCGCATATAGCTTCTTGCGGAAATATCGAGCCGGATCGCTGCTTGGTCGAGCAAACTTTTAGCTTCTGGCGTTAGTTTGCTGCGCGTCTTCGCGTCGTCGTTTGTCATATAAGCATTTAACTTTTTACGTGAGTTATACCGCTCGGCCTGTTTTTGGCGAGCCTGGAGGACCCGCCTTGCAATTGCTGCATCTGTTTCGGCGGGTGGTGATATCTGTAGTAAATTTGCATGGTCAACTTCGTGTACCTTGGCGTATAGATCGATGCGATCAAGTATGGGCCCGGAAAGTTTGCGATGATATTGCATGATCTGATGTGGCAAACAATGACAGAGCTTTTTCGTATTGTAGTGGCCGCACGGGCAGGGGTTCGCGGTCGCAATAAAAGTAAAGTTTGCCGGATATATGATATTGTCGTTCGCGCGGGTAATGCTTATTGTGTGATCTTCGAGCGGTTGTCGTAGTGCCTCGATCGTACTACGCGGATATTCGGGTAGCTCGTCAAAAAAGAGAACACCCGAGTGACTTAGACTGATTTCGCCAGGCCTAATGCGTTGCCCGCCGCCTATAATTGCGACGTGACTTGCGCTGTGGTGGGGCGCGCGAAATGGTCGCTCAGTGATGATCTGGTCGTAATTATTAGTCGCAAGACTATGGAGTTGCGTGACTTCGAGCATTTCTTCGTGTGTTAAGGATGGTAAGATTGACGGCAACGCTTTTGCGAGCATACTTTTGCCGGTGCCGGGCGGACCGTTTAAAAGGACATTGTGTCCGCCAGCGGCTGCAATTTCGAGGGCACGCTTAGCATGCGCTTGACCGACGACATCACTAAATAGGGTAGTCTGATTTTTTCGCTGCATAGGCACGCGTGGCATACCATTGCTAGTTTGTTGTCCTTCCAAGATTTCCTGTCCAGTTAGGTGCAGGTAGAGATCTTTTATGTTTTTGAGCGCGATAACGGTTATGTCCGGAACTAGTAGCGCTTGACCAAGATTATTTTCGGGAATATAGAAGGTTGTAATACCTTTGCTGCGGCCAGTAAGGAGCTTACCGATAATGCCGCGCACTGACCTAACGCTGCCATCGAGGCCCAACTCTCCTATGACGGCGTCCTTTCTGGTTAATTTTTCTGCCATAGCATCGCTGGTTGTTAATATAGCTGCCGCTATGGCGACATCAAAACTTGTGCTTTCTTTTGGTATGTCGGCCGGCGCCAGGTTTATGGTAATGCGTTTTCTTGGTAGGGCAAGTTTAGTGCTCGCAAATGCGCTGCGAATTCGCTCTTTGGCTTCGTCAATAGCACGATTTGCAAAACCCACAATGACAATATTCGGGAGGCCGTTAGATACGTGGCATTCAATGTCTACGACAATGCCGCCCGAGCCTGCTTGCAGTATGCTTTGTATTGTCATGGTGAACGATTTGTACTACATAATGCCCAGCATTTGCAATTAAAAACGACCTGCTTTTTTGCAGGTCGTCCGCGGAGAGTTTATTTATTTTGGAGTTTTGAAATTTATTATTGCTCTTGGTTTTTGGATGGAACAACGGCTTGCGAGAAGCCGTTGTTTCGAGGTCGTTTTTGTTTTTGAGCACTTTTTTTATTCAAGTGCTACTGCTATCTTATAAATTAGTTTTTGTGCTGTCAATAACAATTGTGCTTAAAATTTATAAAGGCTGTGTATAACTTTTGGCTTACAAAAAAATACAATTTGGCTGAGTAGTTTTTGCGCGCAATTACTGACAAACTTTTGACGAGTGTATACAGTTTTGTGTTGCAAGAACATGCTTATGCTATTGACTTTTTCGCGTCAATGGAGTACTATATTTTCTAGTAAGTCGAAAACAAAAACTTACAAAAACAAACAAAAATATTTCGCTCTTTTTCGCCCTAAAGGCGATAAGAGCGGTCAGTCAGCCAAGAGTAGCAAGCGCTATATAGTATTTTTTACGGGCGGATTTGCTACTCGCGGCACCTAGTTTTACGTCCGGCGTCCCATTTCACTATATGGGACGCTTTCTTTATAATAAATATGACATGAAAAAGAACCTTATAAGGCTAGGCCTTGCCGTAACAGCGCTCTTACTACTTTTCTTAACGACAGATCCTCAAAGATTACCATCAATTTTGCTCATCACTCCATTTGTCGTATTTTTCTTGCTCGTTTTCTTTACGGCAAAATGGCTTGCCTTGCGGCATTCGCCAGTTCGTAGACGCGCAAACCGTATTGGCGTCCTTTGCGCATCGTTGCCGACGCTTCTCCTTGTTTTATTGTCGTTGGGCCAGCTCACGGTTAAAGACATTGCAACCACGAGCATTCTTTTTATACTCTCGTATTTTTACATTTCCCGTAATGCCTTTGAACAGCAGTAACTGAGAAGTAGCATTAACACTGCTAAAACTGTTATAATGAAGCAAGCGTATGGAACCTCAAGCAAGCAATTCACCGGATTCCCACATGGTGCGGTCATCTGCCGCAGTAAAGCAGGCCTATGCTGGCATGCCCTCGGGCCAAAGCGCTAGCCAACGCCAAGCTGCTTCTGGCATACCAACACCCCCAGTCGCCGCAGCCCCGGCACCTCCAGTAGTCCCGGCAGATGAGGCTGCCATGGAGCAGGAGTGGATAGAGAAGGCAAAAGAAATTATTGCGCGAACACAAGATGACCCTTTTATGCAAAACAAACTCTTGAGTCAACTGAAAGCACAGTACCTGGCCGCTCGATACGGCCGAAGTACAGGAATTGGCCACACTAAATGATCACTCTCGTTATCGTACTGGTTGTATTGTTGGGAGTTGCCGCAACGGTAGCTCCGATTATGTTTGTGCAGACGCGTCGTCATGTGCGTGAGCAGAAAAACTATGAACGTGGCCTCAAAATGGTCTCTCTGCTTATTCATCTGCCGCCACAAAGTGAGGACATTGAGGGTAGCGGCCGTGATGTTCGTGATGTGCTTGACGAAAATATCTCTAAAGCGCAGATCATCTACAATTTGATCGCAAGCACGCTACAAAAAGGCTTTAAGAGTAAGTTTTACGGCCAGCGACACTTCGCCTTCGAAATTGTCGGCACAAAAGGCTTCGTGTTTTTTTATGCTTCTGTGCCAGTCGGTTTGGTCGAACTCGTAAAACAGGCTATTGTAAGCGCTTACCCAACGGCGCGTCTTGAAGAAGCCGAAGAGCCTAATATTTTTAACCCTGTTGGTCGTATGAGTGGAATTGCTGGAGGCGAGTTCACACTTAAGGAGTCGTTTGCATACCCGCTCGCGACATATCAGGATTTGAAACGTGACGCATTACAAGCATTACTAAACGCAATGTCGACATTGGATAAAGAGGACGGCGCGGCCATTCAAATTTTGATGCGCCCGGCAGAAAACGAATGGCGAAAAGCGGCCAAAGAAGTTGCAAGCAAGAAACGTAAAGGCGAGGAAAACAAGAAAGGATCCAAGCAAGCGTTGTCTATGGCACAACAATTTGCAACTGCTTTTGTGAAGCCGCCTGAGGCAAAAAAGGAAGAAAAGAGTAAGCCAGAATTGTCCAGTTTAGACCAGGCTGTTCTTGATTCTATAGATGAGAAAACAAGACATCCAGGGTACGAAGTTCTCATTCGTGTAGTAGCATCGTCGAATATATCACAACGCTCTCAAGCCATTTTGAGTAGCATGGTTGCGGCTTTTGCATTGTTTGATGCACCCGGTAAAAACGGATTGTCGTTTAGCCCCGCGAAAGATTTGAATGAGTTGGTGACGTCATATGCACTACGTTTTTTCCCACAGGCACAAACAAAAATGATATTGAACTCGGTCGAACTTGCGACCCTTTTCCATTTTCCCGATCAGAAGAATATTCCAACGTCGCAGCTTGAACGTCAAGGTTCGAAACAGGTTGATGGTCCTCGCAACATGCCAGATAAGGGCTTGCTGCTAGGTTACAACGTTTTTCGTGGCGTAAAAAAACCTATTCGTTTGTCACTTCAGGATCGCCAACGACATATGTATGTAGTCGGTCAGACCGGTACCGGTAAGTCAACTTACCTTGAAAACCTCGCGCTGCAGGATATGCTTAATGGCGACGGATTTGCCTTTGTTGATCCACACGGAGATACAGCAGAGAAGTTGCTTTCGATGGTACCTCGTGAGCGCACCGAGGACGTTATTTACTTTTCGCCGGCAGAAATGGAATACCCGCTTGGTCTGAACTTATTTGAATACCAGACGCCCGACCAAAAGGACTTTTTGATTCAGGAAGTCCTGAACATGTTGTACAAGTTGTACGACCCACAACACCAGGGAATCATGGGGCCGCGTTATGAACACCTGTTTCGTAATGCAGCCTTAACCGTGATGGCCGATCCTGGCGGTGGTACATTCATTGATATTCCAAAATTATTTAGAGATCCATCGTTTGTGAAGCAAAAATTACAATATGTTAAGGATCCAAATGTGCTGGAGTTTTGGCAAAAAGAGATGCCACAATCGCAGCGTTCAAACGACTTCGGTGAAATTGTAGGTTGGTTCGTGAGCAAATTCGGTGCCTTCCTTTCAAACGAAATGATGCGTAATATTATTGGCCAATCCAAGAGCGCTTTTGACCTTCGCGAAATTATGGATAACAAAAAGATCTTGCTCGTTAACTTGAGTAAGGGGCGTACCGGCCAACTGAACATGCAGCTGCTCGGTATGATCTTCGTGATGAAATTTCAGGCCGCCGCTATGAGTCGTGCAAATATTCCGGAGAGTCAGCGCGTTGACTTTTCGTTGTATGTAGACGAGTTTCAGAACTTCTCGACGGATTCGTTTGCTACTATCTTGTCTGAAGCGCGTAAATATCGCTTGAATTTGATAGTTGCCAACCAGTTTACTACGCAGTTAACCGAAGAGATTCGTGAAGCCGTATTTGGTAACGTGGGTACGACAGTAGGCTTTCGTGTGGGTGACCGTGACGCCGAAACGCTCCGCAAGTATTTTCGCCCGTCATTTGATGAAACAGACCTTATCCACTTGCCAAACTATAACGCTATCGTGCGTACAATGGTTGGCGGTGTGCCGACGCAGCCTTTCAGTATGGCTACATTGCCTCCTCTTGGGACGCCCAATGCGCAGCTTGCAGATGCACTAAAACAACTTTCAGCTGCTAAATATGGCCGGCCGAAGGCAGTTGTTGAAGCGGAGATTTTTGAGCGTATGGCTACAAAAACACCGCCAGCGCCAACAGGCGGTATGGCGGGCTTTGGGCAACAGCCGCTAGCGAGTGGCGGCGCTTTTGGAGCAAACCCCGCTATGCCTGCCCAAGCTCCGCCGAAAAAGCCTGGAACTGGCTCGTTTTTGGATGAATGGATCGCCAAGAAACAAACGCCAGTGCCAGCTGGCAACATAAGTTCGCGTAGTCCGTTTGCCCAGCAGCCACAACAACCTGCTTCCACCCCACCATTTGGCTCACCTCCGGCTCAAATGCCTACACGACCCGCTGCGCCGCTTCAGCATCAACCTCAGCCGGTTCATCATCCCGACCAGCCAATGGCGCACCATAACATTTCTAGTAGTGAGCTTGAGCAAGGGGAGGTAGATACTATCGCCGAGGAGATTGAGCGTTCACTCAATAAACAGACGGCTGCAGCTCAGCAACCTGCCGAGCCCAATCATGTATCCGGCGAGATTCAGCTTCGACCTACTGGTCAACGTCCAGATGCAACAAGTCATGACACGATTTCTATCGATCAAGAAGGCAACCTTAAATATAAGAATGAACAGACACCTCCCGCGTCGGTATGACGGTTGTGATTTGCGGGAAAAGGGACTATACTATAAGGTAAGTGGGACAGATCTTAACTGATTAGAGGGTTTTTAAAAGTGGCTAAACAAAAAGAGTATTCAGCAAATCAAATTCAAGTGCTTGAGGGTCTTGAGCCGGTTCGAAAGCGACCGGGTATGTATATTGGTGGCACTGGTGTGGAGGGATTGCACCACTTGGTATGGGAGTTGGTCGACAACGGTATCGATGAAGCTTTGGCCGGCCACGCAACCCAAGTAATTGTTACGTTGCAGGCCGACGGTAGCGTAACGGTGTTTGATGATGGTCGTGGCATTCCGACTGACATTCACCCAAAAACAGGCAAAAGCACCGTAGAGACCGTGCTTACCGTGCTCCATGCTGGCGGTAAATTTGGCGGCGGTGGCTACAAGGTTTCTGGTGGTCTGCATGGTGTGGGCTCGAGTGTTGTGAATGCCCTCTCATCACGTCTTATCGTCACGGTCTTCAGTGAAGGTAAAATCTTTCAGCAAGAATATGCCGCGGGTGTTCCCCAGTACGACCTCAAAGTCATTGGTAAAACGGATAAAACTGGCACAGAGATTACTTTTTATCCGGATGACACTATCCTCGAGACAATTAAGTTTAACTATGACACCATCATTGATCGTTTGCGTCATCAGGCATATCTCACAAAGGGTATTCGAACTACGATTATCGATGAACGAAGCGGAAAACGCTACAGCTTTTATTTTGAGGGTGGTATTAAATCGTATGTTACGCATTTAAACCTTGGCAAAGAAGCCGTTGACGAGGACGTGTTTTATGTCGATAAGCAGATTAAAGAGGTGCAGGTTGAAATTGCCGCACAATACACCGAGAGCTTCAGCGAGACAATCAAACAGTTTGCAAACAACGTCTTTAACCCTGACGGCGGTACTCACCTAACTGGTTTTCGCACGGCGCTCACGCGTGTGGTCAACGATTATGCGCGCAAGGCTGGCCTTCTCAAAGAAAAAGAAGAGAACCTCACCGGTGAAGATTGTCGCGAAGGCCTGACCGCTGTTATTTTAGTGAAGTTGCCTGACCCGCAGTTTGAGGGCCAGACTAAAAACAAACTGGGTAACCCTGAGATCCGCGGCTATGTCGACCAAGTAATGACCGAATATTTTACTTACTATCTAGAAGAGCATCCGGCAATCGCTAAGAAAATTGTCGGCAAGGCATTGCTTGCCGCTCGAGCACGAAAGGCCGCCCGTGCCGCCCGCGACAACATCATTCGTAAGGGTGTGTTGGAAGGTTCGAGCATGCCTGGAAAATTGGCGGACTGTTCAAGTAAAGACCCGATTAATTCGGAGATATATTTGGTAGAGGGTGACTCTGCTGGCGGATCAGCGAAGTCTGGACGTGACAGCAAAACGCAAGCTATTCTGCCACTGCGGGGTAAAGTGTTGAACGTTGAGCGCGCTCGTCTTGATAAAATGCTCGCAAACAACGAAATTCTGAGTCTCATCAAAGCATTGGGTGTTGGTATTGAAGATTCGTTCGACATGAGCGGCCTGCGCTACGGTCGGATTATTATCATGACCGATGCTGATGTAGATGGCTCACACATTAGTACGCTCTTGCTTACGTTTTTCTTCCGTTTTATGAAGCCAGTTATTGACGGTGGCCATGTATACCTAGCCAAGCCGCCGCTGTTTGAGCTTGTAAAACCGGGCCGAAAGTCGAGCGTCTTTATATATGACGAGGATGAACTTGAAAAAGTGCTCGATGCTGCAATTGGGAAGCGTAAAAAAGAAGGCTTAAAGGTGGGTGAAGAAGACGAACGTTTTCGCCAAGCTGGCTTTATCGAGCAAAAACGTTACAAAGGTTTGGGCGAAATGGACGCTGAGCAGTTGTTCGAGACAACAATGAACTCGACAAAGCGCGTGTTAGTGCAAGTCCGGATCGAAGATGCCGAAAAAGCTGACGCTATTTTCAATAAGTTGATGGGTACAGAAGTAGAATTGCGCAAAAACTTTATTCAAACGCACGCTCGCTTTGTGAAAGACTTGGATATTTAATATGGATCAGAGTAAAGCCATGGACGACCAACAAGATAGCCAAAGCCAGAAACCCCTAGAGGGGGAAGTTTTACAGACTCATTCGAGGACTGTAGAGAACCGAACAGTTGAAAACGTGATGGAGGATAGTTACCTCCGTTATTCAATGAGCGTTATTATTGACCGTGCCTTACCAGATGTTCGTGATGGCATGAAACCAGTACATCGCCGTATTTTGTACAGCATGAACAATGATGGCTTGCGCTCGAGTGCGCGTCATCGCAAGAGTGCCAACGTTGTTGGTGCGGTAATGGGTAAATACCATCCCCACGGCGACTCCTCCATTTACGAAGCTATGGTCCGTATGGCACAGCCATGGTCAATGCGATACACGCTCATCAACGGGCAGGGTAACTTTGGCTCGATGGATGGAGACCCGCCGGCCGCCATGCGCTACACTGAGGCGAAAATGGCACGCTTGGCGGATGAGCTTCTGGCAGACATCGACAAAGAGACAGTTGATTTCCGCGATAACTACGACGGTACAACACAAGAGCCGACCGTCCTCCCTGGTAAAATGCCAAACTTGTTGTTGAATGGACAACTAGGCATCGCTGTTGGTATGGCTACAAACATCCCGCCACACAACCTGCATGAACTTATCGATGCCACGATTCACCAGATCGACAATCCCGAGGCGACGCTTGACGACCTTTTGAAGTATGTGAAAGGGCCAGATTTCCCAACCGGTGGTGTGGTCTATGGCAAAGAATCAATTCGCACTGCCTACGCAACCGGCCGTGGTGGTGTTGTGGTGCGGGGTATAGCAGAGATTGTCGAAGGCAATAAGGGCCGCCATCAGATTGTCGTCACGGAAATCCCCTACGCATTGAACAAAGAATCGCTGGTCATAAAAATTGCCGACCTGGTTAAAGAAAAGAAAATTAACGGTATCTCCGATATCCGCGATGAAAGTGCGCGTGGTGCCGTGCGCATTGTAATTGATCTAAAAAAAGACGCATACCCCAAAAAACTCCTCAACCAACTCTACAAACTGACACCTCTTCAGACCGCATTCCACTACAATATGATGGCGCTGATCGACGGCATTCAGCCGCGTGTGCTTGGCCTTCAGGATATTATTCAAGAACATATTAAGCATCGTCGGTCTGTCGTGCGCCGTCGTACCGAATATGAACTTCGTAGAGCTAAAGAACGCGCTCATATTTTAGAAGGGCTCAAGATCGCACTCGACCACATCGACGAGGTCATTAATACGATTCGATCCAGCGAGACCACTGAGGAAGCGCAGGCAAATCTTATAAAACGTTTTGGCCTCAGCGAAATTCAGGCCAAAGCCATTTTGGCGATGCAATTGCGTACGTTAGCCGGTTTGGAACGCAAAAAGATCGAAGATGAATTAGCCGAACTCTTGAAGACGATTGCCGAACTCGAAGCCATCTTGGTCGACGAACAAAAAATATTGGCAATAATCAAGGAAGAGTTTGAAGGGCTCAAGAAGCAGTATGGTGATGAACGCCGTACCAAAATCATCCCACAAGAGTTAGGAAAAATGAGTGACGAAGACCTGGTTCCTGATGAACAAGTGGTCGTAACGCTCACTTCAGCTAACTACATCAAGCGCAGCCCGATCGCTGAATACAAAAAGCAGGGTCGTGGCGGCAAGGGCCGGCGCGGGATGGCCACGCGCGAAGAAGATGTTATTGAACATGTGGTGAACGCAAGTACGCACGACTTCTTACTCTTCTTCACAAACAAAGGTCGTGTCTTTCGCCTGAAGACCTATGAAGTGCCGGCTTCAAATTTGAGCGCCAAAGGCATTGCGCTCGTAAACTTACTGCAATTACAACCTGAGGAAACGGTGAGCGCGGTCATTAACGTGAGCAAGCAAACCGCTGCTGGCAACCTGTTTATGTGCACGGTGCGGGGTGTCGTGAAGAAAACGCCGTTTGAGCAGTATCAGAATGTGCGTAGCTCGGGCTTGATCTCAATTAATCTAGATCAAGGTGACGAGCTGAAGTGGATTCGCATGACTTCTGGCGACGATGAAATCGTAATTTCGACTTCACTCGGTCAGGCTATCCGCTTCCACGAAAAAGATGTGCGAGCTATGGGTCGGGCGTCGCGTGGCGTGCGCGGCATCCGCTTGCGTCCAAATGATCAAGTAATTGGCATGGATATCGTGCAGGCTGGCTCGAGCATCTTTGTGATCAGCCAGTACGGTTACGGCAAGCGCACCAAAGTGGCGCAATTTACTCCACACGCCCGTGGTGGTGTTGGTATTCGGTCGGCTGTGGTAAACGTCAAGACTGGTAACCTGATTGGTGTTAAGACACTCGTGGGCGATACGCAAGAGGTGATTATTATCTCTTCGCAAGGCCAGACTATTCGTCTCGGCATTAAGGACATTCCAGAGCTTGGCCGTGCAACTCAGGGTGTTCGCATCATGCGCTTAAATGATGGCGATGAGGTGGTGTCGCTGGCACTCGTGGACATTGCTGAGAATGACGATGAAGACAGCGAAGTGGAGACAGCTGCAGTAGAAAAATAGGCTACCTCTTAAAAAGTGATGTAATTATCACCATCATTTTAGGTAGATTTATCTTGACAATAGCGAGAGCACCCCGTAGTATATGTGGAGAGCTTTCGGGGGTTGTATTAAAACGTCTCCGAAAAGTTCATTAAAAATTTGGTAGTGCAAATCAACGTCAGTTCATTTTTGAATTGTTTTAAATAAGTCAGTTTGACTAAGAGGGAGTCATCCCTTACGGTCAGATGTTCGACTGAAGTTTAGGCAAATTCTTTTTGGAGAGTTTGATCCTGGCTCAGGATGAACGCTGGCGGCGTGCCTAATACATGCAAGTCGAGCGGCAGCGCGAATAGTTTACTATTTGGCGGCGAGCGGCGGACGGCTGAGTAACACGTAGGAACGTACCCCAAAGTGAGGAATAACTGCCCGAAAGGGTGGCTAATGCCGCATGTGCTCTAAGGAGTAAAGCTTCGGCGCTTTGGGAGCGGCCTGCGTCTGATTAGTTTGTTGGTGAGGTAATGGCTCACCAAGACGACGATCGGTAGCTGGTCTGAGAGGATGATCAGCCAGACTGGGACTGAGACACGGCCCAGACTCCTACGGGAGGCAGCAGTAGGGAATTTTCCACAATGGGCGAAAGCCTGATGGAGCAACGCCGCGTGCAGGATGAATGCCTTAGGGTTGTAAACTGCTTTTATATGTGACGATTATGACGGTAGCATATGAATAAGGATCGGCTAACTCCGTGCCAGCAGCCGCGGTCATACGGAGGATCCAAGCGTTATCCGGAATTACTGGGCGTAAAGAGTTGCGTAGGTGGCATAGTAAGCAAGTAGTGAAATCGTGTGGCTCAACCATACTTCCATTATTTGAACTGCTAAGCTAGAGGATGAGAGAGGTTATTGGAATTCCCAGTGTAGGAGTGAAATCCGTAGATATTGGGAGGAACACCGATGGCGTAGGCAGATAACTGGCTCATTCCTGACACTAAGGCACGAAAGCGTGGGGAGCAAACGGGATTAGATACCCCGGTAGTCCACGCCGTAAACGATGGATGCTAGCTGTTAGAGGTATCGACCCCTCTAGTAGCGAAGCTAACGCGTTAAGCATCCCGCCTGTGGAGTACGGTCGCAAGACTAAAACATAAAGGAATTGACGGGGACCCGCACAAGCGGTGGAGCGTGTTGTTTAATTCGATGATAAGCGAAGAACCTTACCCAGGCTTGACATCCTTGGAAGTTCTGCGAAAGCAGAGTGTGCCTTCGGGAGCCAAGTGACAGGTGTTGCATGGCCGTCGTCAGCTCGTGTCGTGAGATGTTTGGTTAAGTCCATCAACGAGCGCAACCCTTATAGTTAGTTGTATTTTTCTAGCTAGACTGCCCTGGCAACAGGGAGGAAGGAGGGGATGATGTCAGGTCAGTATTACCCTTACGTCTGGGGCTACAAACACGCTACAATGGCCGGTACAAAGGGCAGCCAAGTCGCGAGACGGAGCAAATCCCATCAAAGCCGGTCTCAGTTCGGATTGCAGGCTGAAACTCGCCTGCATGAAGTTGGAATCGCTAGTAACGGTAGGTCAGCACACTACCGTGAATACGTTCCCGGGTCTTGTACACACCGCCCGTCAAACCATGAAAGTCGCCAATACCTGACGTCTTAGCTTGTCTAGGCCTAAGGTAGGGGAGATGATTGGGGTTAAGTCGTAACAAGGTATCCGTACCGGAAGGTGCGGATGGATTACCTCCTTTCTAGGGAGAAAACTAGCATCTAGTCGAGCAATCACTAGAGAGCTAGGTCGGTCTTGGTACATTGTAAATTCAGTACTGACAATGTACGTACCAAAGCAGCAATGCGTTGGCAAGAACTCAGTTCTGAAACGACGAATTGACGTTGATGGCACTACCAAGTTTTTAAGCGAGAGGCGCATGGTTACAAATCAGCGCCTTTTTCTTTAGAACTCTTGCCGTAGGCATGCACTTTTCGGTATAATAGCGCGAGGTCTCGATGGACGTGGGGGCGATTAGCTCAGCTGGTTAGAGCGCGTCACTGATAATGACGAGGTCGGAGGTTCGAGTCCCTCATCGCCCACCATTTTGAGACCTGCATCTTTCGTGTAAGACGCACTCATAGCTACAAGTTTTACTGGATTTCTGGGGACATAGCTCAGTTGGCTAGAGCACCTGCTTTGCAAGCAGGGGGTCCAGGGTTCGAGTCCCTGTGTCTCCACCAGAGGTAATAATGTAGCAATTTTGTCAGCACTTTTTGCTTTACAACCTCTGTTGAAACTGATATCATTTAAAAGCTTCTTGAGTTTAGACACGAGGACAACATTTGGCTTCTAGTGTAAACTCAAGGTAAAGCATCAAACAATGGGCTTCCTTGAGTTTGTAACTTAAAAATTTAGTAGATATTGAGAAAAGCAAATTTTTAACAAACGGCATGTTGTTGGTGAATACCAATAACTAGTCAATTGCACAAGAGGTTAAAACTTTCGAGTTTTACCTTGTACGTAAAAAGTTACTCAAGCGCACACAAAGGATGCCTTGACGTAAGATACCGAAGAAGGACGTGCATGGCTGCGATAAGCTTCGGGGAGCTAGTCAATGACGCGTTGAACCGAAGATTTCCGAATGGGGAAACCCGGCTAGAGTTATGTCTAGTCACACTTATCTGAACACATAGGATAGGGTGTAGGTAACCGCCTGAACTGAAACATCTTAGTAGGGCGAGGAAGAGAAAATAAACAATGATTCCGGTAGTAGTGGCGAGCGAATCCGGAAGAGCCCAAACTTTTTAGGTTTTTGTCCGTCAATTTGATGGACAAATAAGTTGGTAGACGAATATCTAAAAAGGGTTGTGACATTACAAACAACCAGTACGGAGCACTGGATTTATCCAGAATTCCGTACCGGAAGCAGAAGCTACCACCATTCTGCATGAGGTAAGAAATCAGCGAGGCGAGCAGAACAACCTGGAAAGGTTGGCCAAAGACAGTGAAAGCCTGGTATGCAAAGTGTCGCTAACCTTATATTTGTTTTGTCGAGTAGGTCGGGACACGTGAAACCCTGACTGAATCTGGGGGGTCCACCCCCTAAGGCTAAATATATCTTACGATCGATAGAGAACAAGTACCGTGAGGGAAAGGTTAAAAGAACCCCGGAAGGGGAGTGAAATAGAACCTGAAATTGTGTGCGTACAAGGAGTCGGAGCCGGCTTGTCCGGTGACGGCGTGCTTTTTGTAGAACGATCCAGCGAGTTATTTGCATGCGCAAGCTTAAGTCATTTGACGGAGGCGTAGTGAAAGCGAGCCTGAATAGGGCGATTAGTGCATGTGAATAGACCCGAAACCAGGTGACCTAACCATGGGCAGGTTGAAGCGTCGGTAAAACGACGTGGAGGACCGAACCGTAGCGAGTTGCAACACGCCCGGATGACCTGTGGTTAGCGGTGAAATGCCAATCGAACCTGGAGATAGCTGGTTCTCCTCGAAATAGCTTTAGGGCTAGCGTGACGTGGTAGCAGATAGGGGTAGAGCTCTGTTTCGGACTGGGGGTCGCAAGATTACCCACCCTTGACAAACTACGAATACTATCTGTGGAATCGTTGCAGTTAGAACGGCGGGGCTAAGCTCGTCGCTCAAAAGGGAAACAGCCCAGATCGCCATCTAAGGTCCCTAAATTTACACTAAGTGGGAAACGAGGTGGGGTTTCTTAAACAATGAGGATGTTGGCTTAGAAGCAGCCATTCATTTAAAGAGTGCGTAACAGCTCACTCATCAAGAGACCCTGCGCGGAAAATGTAACGGGGCTAAGTGTAATACCGAAGATGCGAATTCCTAGTTTACTAGGAGTGGTAGAGGAGCGTTGATATTGCGTCGAAGTTGGACTGTGAGGTCTGGTGGAGCGGTATCAAGTGAGAATGCTGGAATGAGTAACCATAAGGCAGGTGAGAATCCTGCCCACCGAAAGAGCAAGGTTTCCTGGGCCACGGTAATCGTCCCAGGGTTAGTCGGTCCTAAGCCGAGGCGCGTAGCGTAGGCGATGGACAACGGGTTAATATTCCCGTACTAGTGACATTTTGTTTGGCGTGCGCGGCATATTAGTTGGAGCGGATTCATGGTTATATCCGTCTAAGTAGCAGAAATGGCTACGAATGAAACGATCTTTCGATCGAATTCCAATGAAAGTGCTGACTAGAAAAGCTACCAAACGCGTGGATGTCTCTATCCGTACCGCAAACCGACACAGGTGCTCAGGTCGAGTAGACCAAGGTGTACGAGTGATTCTTCGTCAAGGAACTCGGCAAACAAGCGACCGTAACTTAGGGATAAGGTCTGCCCCGTCACTTTGTCTATGACAAGTGACTTGCCAGTTTTCTTTTACGAAAACAACAGTAGTTTATGTAAGTTTATAACTTCTTGCATGAGCCTGTATAAATGCTGAGTAGTCGAAAGACGACAAAACATATCGAGAAAGAAAGCTGAGCCCATAAGTTCACTATCGTGGTAGATAGTGTGACGGGGCCGCAGCTAAGGAACCCATGCAACTGTTTACCAAAAACACAGGTCTCTGCTAACACGAAAGTGGATGTATAGGGGCTGACTCCTGCCCGGTGCTGGAAGGTTAAGGGGAGAGCTTCACGGCTTGAACTGAAGCCCCAGTGAACGGCGGCGGTAACTATAACCGTCCTAAGGTAGCGAAATTCCTTGTCAGGTAAGTTCTGACCCGCACGAATGGAGTAATGATATGGGTACTGTCTCGACGAAGAGCTCGGTGAAAGTGCATTGACGGTAAAGATGCCGTCTGTCCGCAGCAGGACGAAAAGACCCCGTGGAGCTTTACTACAGTTTGACATTGGATCGGGTCGTAATATGTGTAGCATAGGAGGGAGACTTTGAAGCTTAGGCGCTAGCCTAGGTGGAGTCACCGGTGAAATACCTCCCTTATTACGATCTTATTCTTACCTGGCCCGCAATCTGCTCATGACTTATGTCGTGATTAGATTCCGGGTCGGGGACCGTGTCTGATGGGTAGTTTAACTGGGGCGGTTGCCTCCTAAAGAGTATCGGAGGCGTTCAAAGGTTGGCTAGGTTCGGATGGAAATCGAATCGATAGTGTATACGCATAAGCCAGCTTGACTGTGAGGCCTACAAGCCGAGCAGGGACGAAAGTCGGAGTAAGTTTTCCGCTGTCCGCACATTTATGTGCATGGTTGTGGTACCGGCAGCGCTTTCGGATAAAAGTTACCCCGGGGATAACAGGCTTATAGCGCCCAATAGTTCACATAGACGGCGCTGTTTGGCACCTCGATGTCGGCTCATCTCATCCTGGGGGCGAAGCGGTTCCCAAGGGTCCGGCTGTTCGCCGGTTAAAGAGGTACGTGAGCTGGGTTCAGAACGTCGTGAGACAGTTCGGTTTATATCCGCTGTGGACGTCAGGAAATTTGCGAGGATCTACCCCTAGTACGAGAGGACCGGGGCGGACGCACCGCTGGTGTACCAGTTGTCATACCAATGGCATGGCTGGGTAGCTATGTGCGGAGCAGATAAGCGCTGAAAGCATATTAAGCGCGAAACTGACCTCAAGATTAGATTTCCCTATGAGGACACTGAAAGACGATCAGTTTGATAGGCACAAGGTAGAAGTGCGGTAACGTATGCAGCCGAAGTGTACTAATAGTCCCATTGACTTTTTACGTTCTCTCATTCGTTCATCCTTGTTGATGGAGAGAATGAGAGAAGTGCATTGACTAGTTATTGATGTTCGTCACAAGACGAACACCGTTTGTTAAAGCTTTAACAATATCGCCGTACTACTTGTAAGTGGACACCGATAGGTGTGTAATTTTTCACAGACAGTTACGTCATTTGAAACTACACTGAAATCGGTGCCCATGGCGCGAGGGAAACACCTGTTCCCATACCGAACACAGCAGTTAAGCCTCGTAGCGGTTACAATACTTGGGGTTCACCCTTGGGAAAATAGCACGGTGCCGAATTATAGAAAAGCCATCCGAATAGGATGGCTTTTCTCTTATAAGTTAGTTTGGCTCTCAAAATCCTCTTTATTTAGCTCATGCAACGAACTTCGTAAGTTTCCAATAGCACGAGAACGCAACTGTGAGACCCTTGATTCACTAACACCTAGTGCCTTGCCTACTTCGGCTAGCGTACGGTTTTCAAAATAGGACATTTGTATAATCTGCTGGTCACGTTCCGGAAGACTGCGAATGGCTTCGTGAAGTTGTGTCGTCTCATCTTTCATGATTATGAGTTCTTCTGGTAGAGGGCTATTGTCGGGGAAAAGGCTTATCAGGTTGTCCGCGTCCTGCTGGGTACCGTCAATGCTCGCATCGAGGGCTATTACATTTGGTAAAAAGACCGAAGGCTCACGGTAGTTTTCATACTTACGGCCACCAAAGTAACTGCGGTAGCCGTCTCGAATGGCGCCGGCAATCCGTATTCGTGCATAGGCTTCGAAGCAAGCATCGCCTTTGCCTGGAACGTAAGTCAGTGCAGCATCGAGAAGCCCATAATGACCGTCGCTCTCTAAATCTTCGAACGGACGTACTGTACCTCGTCGCATAAATCTTGCCACAACACCCTTTACTAAACCGAAGTGGTCTATGGCTCGCTGCAGAGCTGTCTCCTTTTCGTCAGGAGAAAGTCGTAGCATTTTTGTGAGTAGGGCCGACTGCTGTGGTTCTTTGCTTGGGCTTTCGTTTTCGGCGTCGAGAGAGGTTAGAACAATTGGGTTATTTGGAATAAGTTCAGAATCTTCAAAGGCTGCGACGGGCGCACCGTCGGTAAACAGAACCGTCTCGGACATTACCCTATAGTCTCACATAAAGCACCAAAAGGGAAGGGGAAGTATTGACATTAGCAATATTCCGTGTTATCATAAGCATAATTTCGTGAGGAAATTGAAGGGTTCGCATCTGTTAGGTGCCGGACCTTTTATTCCTTAAGGCGGAAGCAGTAAATTTAAGGGAGTTTTCAGATGGCTGGAACGAAAGCTGGTGGCAAAGCTGCTGCCGAAACCAACAAAAAGAATCACGGTAAAGACTTTTACGCACGCATTGGTGCGATGGGTGGCAAGAAAGGCCGTACAGGTGGCTTTTACGCAAACCGCGAGCTTGCACGTGTTGCAGGCGCTAAGGGTGGCCGCATTTCGCGCCGCACTAAAAAAGTCGTAGACGTTGACTCTACTGCCGCCTAAGAAGTGGTATATCAATAAAACTGCCTTGGCTCTAAAAAGCTAGGGCAGTTTTTGTATTTGTCGGCGGTAGGGTCTGTGGTGGCGTGCGGGGCTCACGTGCCAAGTTGTTTGGCAGTTAAAACACTGATACTCGTTGTGGGCCGTAGAGAGGCTTTTTGTGCCGCACATAGGGCAAGTACTGCGTCGGTTAATCCAGTCCCTATAACTGTCTAAACAGTCCTGAATGTGGTCTTCATTGAGCCTTATATTATGTTGCTCGGCAAGGATACGTGCCTCCTCCCAAGCCAGCATCTCCTTCTGGAGAAGCTCAATATCCGTTTGGTATGTGGTATGTCCAAGCAACGCGTGGCCTAGTTCATGCAAAATGCCCCATACCGTCTCGTCTGTGTCAATTGGGTCATAGGTGATAGTCTGCGTTTGGGCTGACCAACAGCACGTTTTACCTGCCATAAACCGAATGTTCGGGTACTCGATGCGCAAGGCGCTAAGCAGAGTGTCCATAGTGCGTCTTTGCTAGATCATAGCAACCAAATAGTACGGCTTCTTCGGGCCTTTTTGCCTGAAGGATGATCGGTGTAGGCGTGAGCGGCGTCTCGTACTTGGACAACTCTTTTGCCAGAGGGGGTGCAAAACGGTCAAAATAGTCGCTTACAGCGCCACCAAATACAATAGCGTCGGGTTGAATGACCGCGATGAGTTCGAGCAAGCCAAGAGTGATATTGTGAGCGATAATTTTCCAAGTAGCACTATCCTGGATTTCCGAAGCCTGTTTGCCGAATTGCTCCACGATCGCCTTTCCCGAGGCGAAGGTTTCCCAACGGGCGAGCTTCCCTTTGTGCTCGAGCCACATCTGGCCACTCTCTGCATCGATGAGGGAAGGTGCCAACTTACCATCCTGTACAACACCTGTACCAATGCCGGTGCTGACGGTTATATACAGCACCCGCCGATGCTCTTTGAGGAGCATGGCTTCGGAGAGGGCTGCTAGTTTCGCGTCGTTTTCGATGGCAACTGGGCAGTGTACAATGTGCTCAATGTCTGTTTGTATGGGGGCATTTCGCCACGGTAAATTACCCAGCGCTATAACGCGGCCATGCTGACGGTCGAGCTTGCCTGGGATGGCCACGCCAGCAGCGCGGAAATCATTTGTAGACAATTTATCAACAGCATTCGCCAATTCCTTGAGGAAATCTTTGTATTCGTGCGGGGTGGGGAATTTAATTTTTTGTTGTATGACACCTTCGTCGTTAAGACAACCGACTAATGTTTTTGTCCCCCCGATGTCTACCCCGATATACATAGCACATTTAGTGTAGCATGGCGGCGTAGTTTTATGCCACGCTTTGACGTTAAGAGAGAAAGGCAGTATAATGGAGTGTAATCTTGCAGTTTTGGAGCATGCAGCCACTAGGGCTGTATTCCAGACTAACGGAAATACACTACATAAGGAGGCATGACACAACATGTCAAAAAATACTAACGTAACTATGGACGATCTGCTCGCACAGCATGACGTCAAACAACTTGAAGCAGGCGAGGTTGTCGAAGGAGTCGTAAGCTCTGTTCGCAAGCACGAGGTATGGATCGACCTTGGCGCCAAGGGTGTCGGCGTAGTTATGCGCCGCGAAATTGGCCACGGTCAAAACCTGAACGAAGGCGATACAGTCACTGTAAGCGTTATCGATCCAGAGCTCGATGAAGGTTATGCGCTCCTCAGCATGAAGCGTGCCGCTAAAGACCGTGGTTGGGACGAACTCAAACGCATTTTTGACGCACAAGAAATCATCGAAGTTTCGCCATACGACGCAAACCGTGGTGGTTTGCTGGTTGAGCTTGAAGGCATCCGTGGCTTCTTGCCGGTTTCGCAGTTGGCTGCCGGCCATTATCCACGCGTCTCGGGCGCCGACAAGGACGAAATCTTACAAAAACTGAACACATTGGTTAACAAACCTATTCGCGTTCGCGTTCTCGATGTGAGCCGCAAAGACAATAAACTGATTTTTTCTGAAAAAGAAGCAGTAAAGGACGACATGCAGGCTCGCTTTGCTGAGCTTAAGGTTGGGGACGTGGTTGAAGGCGTCGTAACGGGCGTCATCGATTTTGGAGCTTTCGTGAACGTTGATGGCATTGAGGGCCTAATCCACATTTCTGAAATTTCCTGGGAACGCGTCGAAGACCCGCGCGACTACGTCAAAGTGGGCGACAAAGTTGAAGCCAAGATTATTGCTATCGACAAAGATCGGCTAAGCTTGAGCCTCAAACAAATGACCGAAGACCCATGGCTTAAAGAAGTTAAAGCTTTCAAGAAGGGCGACATCGTTGAGGGTAAAATTACCCGTATCACACCCTTTGGCGCGTTCGTGCAGCTTTCAGCATCAGTTGAGGCGCTCGTGCATGTCTCCGAGATGAGCGACGATGAAGCTGTCGACCCTGAACAAATCTTCAAGCTCAACGAGAAGAAACAGTTTAAGGTTATCGATATCGACACTGAGGCACGCAAAATTGCGCTGAGCCTCAAAAGCGCTAAATAATCGCATGTAAGGAGTACGTGCACGCCGATAGCGGCAGGAAGGAGTGTCTAGTAATGGCTCGAACAATTGAAATCGAAGACATGACAACTGTTGGCACTCTTGCCGAAAAACTCATGCTCCCGGTCACTCGTCTGATCGGCGAGCTCATGAAAAACGGCGTGATGGCTACGGTAAATGAGCGGATCGATTTTGACACCGCTCAAATTATCGTGAGTGAACTGGGGCTCGACGTTGAGCTAACACGTAAAGCTCAGGAGCAGGTTCTGCCGGTTCGCGAAAAACACGCAACGGACAGCGACACAGCTGTCAGCCGTCCACCGGTGGTTGCAGTAATGGGCCATGTTGACCATGGTAAAACCAGCTTACTTGACGCCATTCGCGGCGCCCAAGTTGCTAAAGGTGAGGCCGGCGGCATCACGCAGCATATTTCCGCCTATCAGATCACACATAACAAACGTGCTATTACTTTTCTAGATACGCCAGGTCATGAAGCATTTGCCGCTATTCGGGAGCACGGTGCGCATCTTACGGATATCGTTATCATTGTGGTTGCCGCAGACGATGGCATAAAGCCTCAAACACTCGAGGCCATTCGCTATGCGCGCAAGGCTGCTGCCAAAATTATCGTAGCGATCAACAAGGTAGATAAAGAGGGTGCCGATGCTAACCGCGTAAAACAGCAACTTGCCGAACAAGAGTTGTTGGTTGAGGAATGGGGTGGCGACACGCTGGCAATCGAAGTTTCCGCTAAGACAAAACAGGGGATCGATAATTTGCTTGATATGATTCTCTTGGTTGCAGATGTGGAAGATTTCCGTGCCGAGATCGAGGAGCCGGCTCGCGGACTTATCATTGAGGCGCATGTTGAGCAAGGCCGCGGCCCGATTGCTCATGCACTCATCGAGGAAGGGACACTAAAAAAAGGTGACTTTGTTGTTGCAGGTACAACATACGCTAAAATCCGAAATCTGGAGTCTACCGACGGAAAGGCTGTAAATACTGCAACGCCATCTATGCCAGTCATCATGACAGGCTTCAAATCATTGCCAGAATTTGCCGACGAGTTTATGGTTGTTGCCAATGAGAAGCTTGCTCGTGCCAAGGCAGAACAGGTGGCCCTCAATAAGCGAGGCTCGGGCACAAGCGATATGAATAGCAGCGAGCTTATCCGGATGATTAATCGCAATAACAAGCTCCAAGAATTTAATATTATTGTAAAAGCCGACGTGCAGGGCTCGCTAACATCGGTGATTGATAGTTTGAAAGCGCTTGAAACTGAAGAAGTTGCCGTACGCATCGTAAGTGCGAGCGCAGGCGCTATTACCGACAATGATGTGCATTTAGCAACGACTAGCAACGCCATTATCTATGGTTTCAACGTAACTGCTCCGACAAACATTAAGCGTTTGGCAAGCCGCGATAAAGTGAGTATTCGCTTATACAGGGTTATCTACGAACTAATTGATGATGTAAAAGAAGAGCTTACCAAACTTTTGGCTCCCGAGATTGTGGAAAAAGACTTGGGTCGTCTTGTTGTGAAGGGCATCTTTAAGACTACAAAGGCTGAAGTGATTTGTGGTGGTGAAGTTACTAAAGGCAAGTTGCTTGCGCCGGCCTTAGCGCGTGTTATGCGCGGCGATGAGGTGCTTGCCGAAGTAGAAATCACCAACCTTAAGCGTGGTCCTCAAGACGCCAAAGAAGTCTTTGAGGGTGAAATGTGTGGCCTAAGTTTTCGTTCGACAGCCCGAGTTGACCTAGAGGTTGGCGACCGCCTCGAGGCCTTTACCCGTGAGACGGTGGCCCGGAGTTTGTAGCACTTACGAAACACTATGTTAGAATGAAGCTATAAAAGGATGACCCATGATTAAGCTAAACGACGATCTGTTGCAAGAACTTGGCCTGAACGCGCTACCACTTGAAGAAAAGAAGCGCATGCTTGCACACATTTATGAGACGCTTGAAATGCGCGTGGGTATGAAACTTGCGCAACAAATGACCGATCAACAGCTCGATGAATTTGAACAATTTATTAAAAACAACGATGAAGCGGGCGCACTGCATTGGCTAGAAACCAAGTTTCCACACTATAAAGAGGTGGTGTCCTCGGAGTTTGAGAACTTGAAGGTGGAGATTCGCCAAGTAGCACCGCAGATTTTGGCGTCTGCTTCTGCGAACGGCCAATTGCCACCTCAGCAGCAAGCGGTGCCGCCATCCCAGCCCCAATCGTTTGCGCCTCAGCAACCTCAGCCACCACAACAGCCGTCGCAGTGGCAGCAACCTTCAATGCCAGCGCCCCAGCAAGGAAACTGGCAGGCTCCAACGCCGCCGCAACCGCAAGTTCCTCAGGGGCAAAACAGCTATGGTTATGGCCCTCAGCCTCAGCAGTTTGCGGGACCGCAGCAACCGCAGTCACCACAACAGCCGCCCCAGCAACCTAGTCCACAAATGCCCCAGCAACACCCGCAACAGCCTACGAATGGGCAGCCAGGGTATCAAACCTCACAGCCAAGTATGCCATCTCCGTCTCCAGCCCCCTGGGAGCCGCAAGATCACCAACAGCCACCACAGGCAGCATAGCTTACGACAAAAAGAGGCGCTTATAGCCGGCGAGAAATGCCTCGCCGGTCATTTCTTTTTTGCTGGCGGGTTTTATCAGATCAAATACAAGTGCTCCTGTGCTGCAATAGACTGCCGGTTTCTTGCCAATAATAGCAACTTTTCCAGCCGTACCGGCGTTCTGGGCGACATGGGCTTTTGTGATAATTACTTCTAGATCGCCGAAAGTTGCGCGGCTCTTCGGCCAGTCGGTGAACGCCCGAATCTCTCGCTCGAGCACCTCGGCGGGCTTATTCCAGTCCAAAATGCTGTCTTGCTTTTCTAGTTTTCGCGAATAGGTCGGCGTTTTTGAAGCAGCCATTGTTACAAGGTCTTGCGGCAAGGCCTGAGCTTTTCCATTGGCCCAAAGAGGGAGTACGGTTTGCAATGCGTTGTCACTGAGTTCTATAAGTGCATCGGTTAACGCCGGGGTTGTCGTGTTAGGACTAATGTCGTAGGGGGCTTGGGCGAGCAACGGCCCTTCATCCATGCCGGCCGTTAGAAGCATGAGACTCACACCAGTTTGTTTTTGGCCGCTTAAGATCGAAAAGGTAATGGGATCGGCGCCGCGCCACTCGGGCAGTAAGGAGAAGTGGCTGTTAATGATGCCCTTAGAAAAGTAATCTATAACTTTTTGCGAAACAATAATGCCAAAATCGATCAAGATGCCCAGTTGGCTCGAGAACGGACTGGTATCTATTAGAGTGTCCAGTGAGCGTTTATCGGTGACGGTGTGGACCGTCAGGTTGTGCTCTTTGGCGACCCGGAGGACTGGCACGTCGCCCTTGTGATGTACTGGCCGCGGCTTCGTAACTACTGCCTCAATGGCACAATGCCGCATGAGCATTTCAAGACTTTTGGCTGCGACAGGGCCGCTACCAAAGAATACGATTGGTTTTGATATCTTTTGCATAATCCAGTTTTTCCAAATGACCATCTTCTTTGAGGCGGAAGAACGCCTCTGGACTTTCCTTTATGTGGTCGATAAAAACGATCCCATTGGTGTGGTCAATCTCGTGCTGAAAGACGCGCGCCAAGAAGCCTTCTGCCGTGATCCGAAATTCGCGGCCGTTGATATCTTGTGCTTTCACACGCACTTTAGTGTGGCGCGGGACTTTGCCGTACACATCAGGGACACTTAGGCAGCCTTCAAAATCTCCTTCGATGTTTCCTTCGTACTTTGTAATAATGGGGTTGATGAAAACAGTAAAAGTGCGATCGTTTTTGTTGTCAAAATTATTACGGACTACGACAATTCTCAGGGGTTGGTCTACCTGGATGGCAGCCAATGCCACTCCAACTTCATGCTCGCGGCTATCTTCCCAGTCGAGGGTCGCGGTCTTCATGTCCTCGATAAGTTTTTTAGTAGTCTCGTCGACAATGCCGATTTTTTTAGAACGTTGCCGCAAATGGGGATTCGGCAAAGCAATGATACTTTTTCTATCCATGACAAAAAGTATAGCCTATATACCGGTGTTATTACAAAAGATTAGCCGGATCGATGTCATACGACCAGCCGCTTGGCAACGCGCTGATGATTGCGAGCAGCTCGGCGCGGTCCTTTGCTTTGCAGATGAGCTGCCACTGGTACTTGCCGACTACTTTTTCATGAAACGATGGCGCAGGACCTTCAACAACAACACGTCGTCCGAGCTTCTGGAGGTTGCTAGCGAGCTGTTCCGCGGCCTTCTTGGCGGTGTCGGAACTGGCTCGCCGACACCAAAGTTTCAAGATGTAACAGTACGGAGGAAACAAAAAGGCCTTCCGTTCGGCCAGCTCTTTTTGATAGAAACTGTACCAGTCTTTTTGCAGGATAGCCCGCAATAGCGGACTTTCTGGCATGTAGGTTTGGATGATGGCTTGACTGTCGCGATGGCCGCGTCCGACGCGTCCAATAACTTGAGCGAGTAGTTGGTAGGTGCGCTCCTCGGAGTTATAGTCTGGCAGATAGAGTGTCGTGTCGGCCATGATTACACCGACCAAACCTAGCCGTGGCAAGTCTAAGCCCTTGGCCAGTGTTTGTGTACCGACAATGATGTCTACGGCGCCACTTTTAACTGCCTCGAAATGTTGCTCAATACGCTCGCCACGCTTGTTATCGGTATCGAAACGTTGGACATTGGCTTGAGGGAAAAGGTTTGCTACTTCAGCAACGATCGCCTTAGTGCCCACAGTTTTGAAAATGACTGATGGATTTTTACATTCCGGACAGCTCGAGACAGTTGCACGTTGAAATCCACAGGTGTGGCAGCGCATAGTGTGGTCGTCGCCGTGGTATACCAGGGGTAAATCACAGCGTGGGCATGCGGCTTGCCAGCCGCATTTTTCGCAAAACACCATACGGGCCGTACCGCGCCGGTTGAGAAACAGAAGTACTTGTTCGTTTTTGGCAAGCGTTTGCTCGATGGCAGCGACCAGTTTTTTTGAGAGGTGGGGGCTTTTTGAAAATTGCGCGCGGTCTTTAAGGTCAACAATGCTCACGTGAGTTTGGTGTGCTGTTTTACCGCGAGCTAGTTGCTGCATGCGAATAATGGGCCGCTGTTTTTTTTCTGCCAAAAAATAATCGACAACCGGTGGTGTAGCCGAGCCAAGGACGACAATGCTGTTGTAAAGTTGACCTCGCTTAGCGGCGGCACGCGCAGCGTGATAGTGTGGCGCCTGTTCTTGTTTATAAGCATTTTCGTGCACTTCGTCGACCACGATAAGGCCTATATGCGACAAGGGACTAAACAGGGCAGAGCGTGGACCGATAACCACGAGTGGCTGTTTGCTTTGGGCGATGCGAAGCCATGCTTTTTGACGCGCCACCTCTGTAAGTTGCGAATGCATGACCACCACTTGCTCACCGAAACGTGTTCGAAATTCGTTGGCCAATTGGGAAGTCAGTCCGATTTCTGGTGTTAAAATTATCGCGGATTGCTTCGCCTCAAGCACCTGCGCTGCGAGCTCTGTGTAGACGCGGGTTTTCCCGCTGCCAGTTTCGCCATGGAGTAAGAATATGCCTGGGGTACGGATTTTTTGGATAGCAATTTTCTGCTCCTCGGTTAATGGCGGCAGTTTTGGCGTAATCGGTGAAGGAACAAAGGGCGTAAGGCTCGCCTCAATATGTTTATTTAACAACGCCGTAGGTAAAAATGACTGTACGATGACACCGAGTGGTGCTGGATAATAAGAGGAAATCCAGGAAATAAACTCAAAAGTTTGTGGGGGCAAGGGCTTGATAGGAAGAACTTGGGCAATGGGTTTAACGACAAAGTCCGGTTTTGGCGTCTCCTGCACCACGATTCCCAGGACTTTTTGCATGCGCAGCGGAACGCGCACAATAGTCCCTGGTGCTAGCATGGTTTCGGCAGTGTACGTCAATGCTTCGCTTCCATGGTACTGGAGGCTTGCCACCAAAACTTCAAAGTAATACATGCTGTAATTATAGGTTTAATGTAGATAAAAACCTAAAAACATGTTGAAAAGTTTGCGCCCGCCCGCTATACTTTTATGTACGTTGTTTGAATGACAATACAAAGCTTATGTTAGACGTTTTTATTACTTCACGAGTCCGCCGCAAAATCATAGTCATCTATGCAAAGTACCCTGACTTCAAGACGCATGTCCGGGGCCTTGCAAAGTTGATTAAAGAAGATGCCGGCAATATCCAACGCGAACTGAAGCGGCTTGAGAAGGTAGGGTTTTTGATATCCGAAAAGCAAGGGAATACCAAAATTTACCACACAAACAAACAATTCCCAATTTTTAAAGAGTTGCAAAGTATTGTACTGAAATCGCAACGTGCCAACCAAAAAAAGCAAGTCGTTTAAGCGTAAACACTTGCAAAAATAGCCCTGTTACTCTACAATTGAACACGAAATGATACAAGTTACCCGTAAAGACTCAAAAGAATCCGCTGAAAACCTCTTGCGCCGTTTTAACCGCAAGGTGCAGCAAGCCGGTGTTATCGCTGTTGTAAAACAAGCGCAGTATTTCGAGAAGCCAATCAGCAAACGTGAACGCCGCATTAAAGCAATCGTCCGTCAGGAACGCAAGGCGCTCAAGATCAAAAAGATTAAGCTCGGCCAAAAATAGGTGAGACTAAAACAACAACTCGAGCAGGATCTGAAGACTGCTTTATTAGCAGGTGATAAAGACCGCGCCCGCGTACTCCGTGGCATCAAAAGCGTAATTCTGTATGCCGAGGTAGCTAAAGGCGCGCGTGAACAAGGGCTGCCAGACGAAGAAATTATTGCCTTACTCTCGAAAGAGGCAAAGAAACGACAGGAAAGTGCCGATCTATATGCCAAGGGGGGGAGTGCCGACCGCCAAGAGGCGGAGCTAGCTGAAAAAGTTATCATTGAAGCATACCTGCCCAAGCAACTCGATGAGGCAGAAGTTCTAAAAGTTATTGACGAAATTATCACAGGACTAGAGAATACTGGCCCGGTGGCTATGGGCCAAGTGATTGGGGCGGTCAAGCAAAAGACGGCGGGGGCGGCGGACGGTGCGGTTATCGCGCGGTTGGTCAAAGAAAGGCTGCAGTCTTCATGATTATTTTGACCGGAGTTGCCGGTGCCGGCAAAAGTATGCAAGGCAAGCTGCTCGCTGACGAACATGGCTACGCCTGGATTTCGAGCGGTGAAATTTTTAGAGTGCTGGTAACAGGCAAGCGCCGGCAGGAAATGCTCGAAGGCAAGCTGCTGAGCGACGGCGAGGTGATTCGTATTTTCGACAAGGTGTTCGAATTGATTGACCCGCAGGAAGAATTTGTACTCGACGGTTTTCCTCGCACCATACCGCAGGTGGATTGGTTGCTTGAACAAGTGCATAAGGGGCGAATTCACCTGAGTGCCGTCGTTCATTTGGTAGCTTCACAAGAAGTAGTCCGTGACCGTCTTATGGCGCGCGGCCGCCAAGACGACACTGAAGAGGCGATTGCCAAGCGGTTCGAGGAGTATCAGGCTGCAACTTTGCCCATTCTGGACCACTTGAAGAAAGAAGGCGTTCGCATTTGCGATATTGATGCCTCGCAGGCACCTCGGCAAGTCCACGATGCAATTCTAAATTGTATTGACGCGCAAGACCTTGAACGCGCATGATAACGTCATGAAAAACGCTATCAAAACCGAAAGCGAAATTACCGCAATGCGGCACAGTGGTCACATACTAGCGACCATTCTTGCAACTTTGGCCGCGCAGGCAAAGGCGGGCATGACACCAAAAGATATGTCGGCGATTGCCGCTAAAGAGCTTAAAAGGCTCGGCGGCGAGCCGGTTTTTAAAGGTTTCTATGGCTATCCGGATATTATCTGTATTTCAGTGAATGAACAAGTGCAGCATAGTATCCCGACGAGCGTGCCGTTCAAAGAAGGTGATGTTGTGAATTTTGACTTTGGTGTGCGCTACAAGGGCATGGTAACAGATAGCGGCATTACCGTGTGTATTGGCGGCAAGCCTTCATCTGATGTGAGACGTTTGCTTGATGGTACGGAAAAAGCACTTGCCGCCGGCATAGCTGTGGTGCGCGACGGGTGCCGGGTAGGTGATATTTCGGCGGCAATTGAGCACGTCCTCAAGCAGTATCGCTTAGGAATTGTGCAAGAGTTGGTTGGGCACGGCGTGGGGCACGAATTGCACGAAGATCCTGAAATTCCAAATTATGGCCCGGCGGGTCGTGGCCCGGTTTTGAAAGCGGGTATGACGGTTGCTATAGAGCCGATAACGACGCTTGGTAGACCGGAGATCGATCAATTGCACGACGGTTGGACGCTCGTGACTCGTGACGGCAGTTGGGCGGCGCAATTTGAACACACACTTTTGGTCACCAAAGATGGCGCCGAGATCCTAACGAAACCTAAATAAACAGATCAAGACGGCAATGACTTGCCGGAACCCAACTATAAGCGGTATACTGCCAGCATGCGTGATCCAGCTTCTACTTGCTACGTTGGTCTCGATATCGGCACCAGCACCGTTCGGTGTGTCGTCGGCATGCTCGACCAAAATAGCACTGGCAAACTCTCTATTATTGGCCACGGAAGCGCCCCCAACTTGGGCATGCGTAAAGGTATTGTGGTGCACGTCGAGGACGCAGCTGAGGCGATTGTACAGGCAATTACAGAGGCCGAACGTGTTTCGGGAATGCGCATCAGTCATGCGACGGTAAATGTGAATGGTTCGCACGTGACCGGCCTGAACTCGAAAGGAGTGATCGCAATCAGTGCGGCTAACCGCGAAATTACGCCGGAAGACCGAATGCGTGTCGAAGAAGCGGCGACAATCATCCAACTGCCTTCGAACCGAGAAATTATCCAGGTTTTTGCTAAAAACTATCGCTTGGATGGCCAGGATAACATCAAGGATCCTGTGGGGATGCATGGTGTTCGTCTTGAGGTAGATACGCACATAGTCACGGCGGCAACGCCGAACTTACGTAATCTTGATATGGCGCTTGAGAAAGCACAGGTGACACCGCGCCATCATACACTTTCGAGCCTGGCAGCCGCTGAAGCAGTATTGGAGCGAGCTCAAAAAGAAGCGGGTACGGTGCTGCTCGATATTGGTGCAGGCACGACTAACCTTGTCGTGTTAGAGGATGGTGAAGTGCAACATGTGGCCGTGTTGCCAATAGGGGGGCTGTATATTACTAACGATTTGGCGATCGGACTCAAAACCGATCTCGATATCGCTGAAGCAGTAAAAATAACGCACGCCAATCTGAACAAAAAACAGACCAAAAAGGATTTCCGCGTGCGCGTGCGCGACAGAGACCATTTCTTCGACGCTGAAGAGGTGGCTATGATAACTGAAGCCCGCGTGGAAGAATTGTTCGAGTACGTGGATAAAGAGTTGACTCACATTCACCGCTCGCGGAAACTGCCCGGCGGTGTGGTGATTGTGGGCGGGACTTCAAAGCTACCCGGCATGGCAGAATTCGCCAAAGAAAAGTTGCAATTGGCTGCCCGAGTTGGAAAGCCGCACGCGGTTACGGGCTTGGTGGATACGGTTGCTGACCCCGCTTTCGCTGCCGCCACTGGTCTTATGATTCTCGACATGCTTTTGTTGCCTGAAGAAAACAGCGGTGAGCGGGGTAAGTCAAGCGACCGAGCACTAAATTTTGTCGATAATTTATGGCGCAAAATCAAGCCATAATTGCTGGGTACACAAAGTATCATTTCGGACAAGTGTCCAAAAACGACCGTGCAAATTTATTGAACTTGCGTGTGAGCTACGCTATACTGCTCCGTATAACATGAAGGTAAGAGGGTTTTAACGTATGCCTCAAGTTGCACCAGCTATAGAAACATTCGCGCGCATTAAAGTTGTTGGCGTTGGCGGCGCTGGTGGTGCGGCAATTAACCGGATGGTTGAGGCTGGGGTTGAAGGCGTTGAATTTATTGCGATTAACACCGATGCTCAGGCGTTGCACCACTCTAAAGCGCAAACAAAAATCCATATTGGCAAAGATGCAACCCGAGGTTTGGGTGCCGGTGCCGACCCAATGGTAGGCCAACACGCTGCCGAAGAGTCGCACGACGAAATCAAGAAGGCGCTCGAAGGCGCAGATATGGTCTTTGTTACCATCGGTGCCGGCGGTGGTACCGGTAGCGGTGCGGGACATGTGGTAGCCCAGATTGCCAAAGATATGGGGATTTTAGTAGTCGGGTTTGCTACCAAACCGTTCGCCTTTGAGGGCGAGAAGCGGCGTCGGAACGCGGAAGTCGCTATCGAAAATTTGCGCCGGGCAGTCGACACACTTATCACCATTCCAAACGATCGCTTGCTGCAGACAATCGATCGCCAAACGCCACTGCTTGAAGCTTTCAAGGTGGCTGACGACGTATTGCGCCAAGGCGTGCAGGGCATCTCTGACCTCATCACGGTCCACGGTCTCATTAACCTTGACTTTGCTGATGTGAAGACGGTGATGAGCAATGCTGGCTCGGCATTGATGGGGATTGGCCGCGCGAGTGGCGAAAACCGCGCCGTTACCGCTGCTCAGCAAGCCATCGAATCCCCGCTTCTTGAAGTTTCAATCGATGGCGCCCGTGGCATTCTGTTTAACATGATTGGTGGCAACGACTTGTCGATGCACGAGATCAACACCGCTGCCGAAGCCATTACAAATGCTGCTGATCCAGACGCTAACATTATCTTTGGTGCAACGATCGACGAAAAGCTTGAGGGTGAAGTGATCATTACCGTGGTTGCCACCGGCTTTGACAACAGTTATTTTGTAGATCGCAACACTATCCCCGAAGAGAATGCTGCGCCAATACCGGCAGCTGACGCGCCAGCGCCTATAACGGCGGGCAAGCCTGACGATGACATCAAGAATCTAGACATGGACCTGCCGGCGGAACCGGCCACGCCTGCCGAGGACTTCCATTCCGATGCACCGATGCCAAACATCTGGACGATTGACGAACAACGCCACAACGACAATGGTAGCTCATCGAGTTATGGCAGTGACGAAGACACTTCGGGTGCCGATCATCAAGCTGTTGTGTCGTCTGATGATGAGCTGGCAAAACCGTCATTTCTGCGCCGTTTGCGCAAGCATCACAAAGACTCGGAAACAGATCAAACTGAATAATTTCGTACTAAATAATACAGCGTTAATTGTGTTGCGCTGCACTATAAATGGGGCTATGATTTAAAGCACAACCACCATATATGGTGATAGCACGTTGAAAGGGTAACAAGGGAGGTGCAAGGGGCGATGAAGTGTGAACAATGCCAGCACCAAGATACGAAAGTAATTGAATCGCGTGATGTCACCGAGGGGCAAGCTATTCGCCGCCGCCGAGAGTGCATCGCTTGCGGTCATCGGTTTACTACCTATGAACGCGTCGAGCGGCCGCAGCTCATTGTCGTTAAAAACAATGGCAATCGCGAACGCTTTAACCGCGAGAAACTTTTAGCTGGACTGTACCGCGCCTGTGAAAAAACTCCCATTACAAATCTGCAGCTTGAACGCTTGGTGTCAGAGGTAGAACGGCAACTTTATTGTTGTGGCGAATCAGAGATCTCGACTAATAGGATTGGTGAGATTGTCATGACTGAGCTGTCGCAACTTAACGAGGTCGCATATGTGCGCTTCGCAAGTGTATATCGGCGCTTCAAGGATATTGCAGGATTTGAGCGGGAGTTATCGCACATCAAGGCAACGCAAAAGGTGTAACAGCCTTAGTCGGTTGCCCTCGATTTTTTACAACGCCATGCGCATTGTGTGCTGCGGGCGGCTGTACTACACTCAAAGTACAGAGTGTGAGGCTCGGGGGGAGCTGGCTGGTATCTACTTGGGAGCAGATACCTCGCGACTCTAAATAAACAATCAATAATAAAAATATAATCAATAGGTGTCCGTGGTGTAACGCGCCCACGGCACAAAAAGAGTGAGGGGATTATGGGACAAGCAACCAGCCTGGGAGTCGGGCGACTATTTACACAACCCAAGAGTAAGGCATATGACCAACTCAAGTGGGTTATACAAGACTCTATTATTAAAAATCCGATGACCGATAAGCCGGTCTTCGAACAACGAGATGTCGAGTTCCCAACTGGTTGGTCGTTGAACGCTATAAATATTGTGGCGCAGAAGTACTTTACCGGAACGCCGGGCACCGTCGAGCGTGAAGCCTCTTTAAAGACATTGATTAACCGCGTTGTTGATACGATTACCCGCCAAGGTGTGCAAGAGGGCTATTTCGAAACCGAAGCCGAGGCCGAAGACTTTCGTGAAGAGCTAAAGTATATTTTGGCCACGCAGCGTGCCGCTTTTAACTCACCAGTATGGTTTAATATCGGCGCAGCTGATCGCTCTCAACAAGCAAGTGCCTGCTTTATTTTGGGCGTTGAAGATACTATGGAATCGATCTTGAACTGGTACAAAGAGGAAGGCATGATCTTTAAGGGCGGCTCAGGGGCTGGTATTAACCTGAGCTCTATCCGGTCGTCGGTTGAAAAGCTTGGAAAGAGCGCCGGCACAGCTTCTGGCCCGCTGAGTTTTATGCGCGGTGCTGACGCTTCGGCCGGTGCTATTAAGAGTGGCGGCAAGACGCGCCGGGCTGCCAAGATGGTTATTTTGAACGCTGAGCATCCCGACGTTGAACAGTTTGTCTGGGCCAAGGCAATTGAGGAGCGCAAAGCGCGTGTGCTGCAGGAGGCTGGCTTCGATATGAGTCTTGACGGCAAAGACGCTTTTTCGGTGCAATACCAAAACGCAAACAACTCTGTACGGGTGACTGACGAATTTATGCAGGCCGTCACCGAAGACAGGGATTGGGACTTGCGCGAAGTTACCACTGGGAAACCCATTAAAAAAGTACCCGCCCGTGACCTGTTTCGCCAGATCGCCGAAGCCGCTTGGGAATGTGCTGATCCCGGCATGCAGTTTGACACCACTATTAACCGCTGGCACACGACGCCGGTCGCCGGTCGCATTAACGGGAGCAACCCTTGTAGTGAGTACATGCATCTGGACAACTCGGCTTGTAACTTGGCAAGTATTAACTTGCTCAAGTATTGGGACGACACGAAGTTCGACGTTGAGGCTTTCAAACACACTGTTAAATTAGTGTTTACCGCACAGGAAATTCTGGTTGGTTATTCATCGTACCCAACGGAAAGCATCACCAAGAACGCCCGTGCTTACCGCGAGCTCGGCTTGGGCTACGCTAATCTGGGCGCTCTCTTGATGGCCCAAGGCTTGCCATACGATTCTGCCGAAGGTCGCGCCCAAGCAGCCGCCATTACAGCGCTCATGACCGGCTATGCGTACGCCACAAGTGCACAGCTTGCGCATCGCGTCGGCCCGTTTGCCGGTTTTGCCAAAGATCGCGACGGTATGCTTAAAGTGCTGCGCATGCACCGCGAGGCAGTTTCGGGCATTAACCCTGGACTTGTCGCCGAGGAGCTGCTCAGCGCTGCTGCCAGTGCTTGGGATGAGGCGGTGGAACTCGGTGAACTTTATGGCGTCCGTAACTCGCAGGCAAGTGTGCTTGCGCCAACCGGGACCATTGGCCTGATGATGGACTGTGACACCACCGGTATCGAGCCAGATCTCGGCCTCGTGAAGGTTAAAAAACTGGTCGGCGGCGGCACGATGAGTATCGTGAACCAAACGGTGCCACGCGCGCTCAAGGCGCTCGGTTACGACCAAAAGCAAATTGATGACATCGTAGCTTACATTGACACCGAAAAGACAATTACTGGTGCGCCACACCTCAAGGACGCACACAAAGACGTCTTTGCGTGCTCGATGGGCGACAACCCCATCCATTACCTTGGCCATGTTAAGATGATGGCCGCCGTTCAGCCGTTCATCTCGGGAGCAATCAGCAAGACGGTGAATATGCCCGAACATGTTACGGTTGAAGACGTTGAGCAATTACATATCGACGCTTGGAAGTTGGGGCTCAAGGCCGTTGCGATTTACCGTGACAACTGTAAGGTTGCGCAGCCGCTCTCAATGGCCAAGAAGGAAGGTGATAAGAAAGAAGAAAGTGCTCCGGCACCTGCCGCCGCTACCACTCCAGCTGTCACCGTTGAGGCCGCCAACGATCGCATCGTTGTGAAGGGCGCTGTCCGCCGCTTACTGCCACGCCGCCGCAACAGTCGCACGTACAAGTTCGCAATTTCGGACCTCAAAGGTTTCTTCACAGTGAGCGAATACGAAGATGGCGCGCCTGGCGAGCTGTTCATTAGCGTTTCAAAACAGGGATCAACTTTGTCGGGGCTTATGGACTCGTTCGCAATTTCGGTTAGCCACGGCTTGCAGTACGGTGTGCCGCTTAAAAGCTACGTTCGCACCCTCATGAGCAGCAGTTTTGCGCCAGCCGGTATCACCGATGACGATGATATCCGTACGGCTAGCTCTATTACCGACTACATCTTCCGCCGCTTGGCGCTCGACTATTTGTCGTTCGACGACCGGTTGGAGCTAGGTTTGGCTTCGATCGACGATATGCCCGACGACCAGCAAACCAGCTTGCTTACCGACGACCAGTCGACGGCTGGCAAGTTGATCGGTGAAGTTGAAAAAGTATCGGCTCCGGTTGTTGCTGTAAGTGGGGACCCAGCCAAAGCGCAGGCAGTGCAAGCCTACAAGCAAACGCAGAAGGCCGACAGCACCGCGCCACTTTGCTATAACTGTGGCAACCAAACCCAGCGTGCCGGCAGCTGCTACGTCTGCACAAGCTGTGGCTCCACCACCGGCTGTAGTTAATATTAAAAATTTCTAAAATAACAGTGTCACACAATCGCCTCATAACAGGGGGCGATTGTTGTTTTTTGTTGAACGCTCGACCAGAGGGTGCTATGCTGATACAAGTGAAACTGCTCATCCTTTACAGACCAAACTCTGAACATGCGTCTGCGGTTGAATCATTCATCCGTGATTTCCAGCACCAGCATGCCATAGACGAAAAAAAGCTCGACATCATGAGCCTAAACACTCGTGATGGCGCGGCAACGGCTAGCTTGTACGATGTAATGAGCTATCCGGCGTTCATCGCAATTGCCAACGATGGGTCGGTTTTGAATATGTGGCAGGGCGAAGAGCTACCCTTGATGGACGAAGTTGCCGGATACGTTTACTCGTAGTAATTTAATCAGCACTTTGACCACAGTATTCTTCGTTTCCAAGCGATGTGGTACAATGCAGATATAAAACGCTCCGCTTCCGCGGATAAGTGGCTATCACCCACGAAGTTGCGAGAAGAAATTGCCAGGAGGCGGCAAGAGTAGAACTCGACGGCCTGCCGGCCCGTAAGCCGCAAACCAAGCGCTAGAAGAGTCATCTCTTTTGGAAATCGGATGGTACCGCCCTGAAACGGGTTCCGATATCTAAAAGAGATGATTTTTCTTTATAAAGGAGAAGCTATGAAATTCAAACAAGGAACGCGTCGCCGGGCCATCGAGTACGAGAAAGACCTCGTCCAGTACTGGAAAAAACACGAAACTTTTGAAAAGTCCGTTGCCAACCGGCCAAAGGATAACGCCTACGTGTTTTACGATGGGCCGCCGTTTATCACTGGTGTGCCGCACCATGGGACGTTATTGAGCTCGATCGTGAAAGACGCCGTGCCGCGCTACTGGACGATGAAAGGCAAACGCGTGGAGCGTGTGTGGGGGTGGGACTGCCACGGGCTGCCCGCCGAGGTGTTCACTGAGAAAAAGCTTGGCATCCACGATAAGCGCGACATCGGCACCAAGGTAAGTTTGGAAGAATACATTACTACTTGTCGCGAAAACATGGTGCAAACCGGCTCGCTCTGGGAAGATACAATCGACCGCATTGGTCGCTGGGTTGATTTCCGTGGTGCCTACAAAACCATGGACAAGCCGTACATGGAGTCGGTGTGGTGGGCGTTCAAACAACTGTACGACAAAGGCAAAATTTATGAAGGCGAAAAGGTTTTGTTGTATTGTGTGCGCGACGCCACGCCCATCTCGAAGGCCGAAGTGGCCATGGATAACTCTTACCAAGAGGATACCGACCCGTCGATTTACCTTAAGTTCAAGCTCAAACACAAAGATGCGTACATGTTGGCCTGGACTACGATGGCTTGGACGTCTCTTGCCAACTCTGCAGTTACCATTAACCCCCAAGAATCCTATGTAGAGGTGGAATTGAACGATGAGCATTACATTTTGGCTGAAAAGCTAGCCGACAAAGCACTGACCGACGAGAAGCATCAAGTGCTGCCTTATAAGGTAGTAAAAAAATACAAGGGAAGTGAGCTTGTTGGGCTGGAATATGAACCCTTTACTGTCGATCGTGGCTCTGGAACCCACCAAGTGCGCGGCGCCGATTTTGTAACGATGGACGAGGGTACCGGGGTTGTCTCTATGTCGCCTGCTTATGGCGAAGAGGATTTCGCGTTCCTCACGGCGGCGGGCTTGCCGACGATTTCTATTTTAGATGATAGCGGAATCTTCACTGAGAGTGATTGGAAAGGCCAACAAGTGTGGGATGCCAACAAGGATATTGCCAAGACGCTGTTGGCGCAGGGTAAGGCGCTCAAAGTCGAATACATCCGCCACAGCTATCCGCACTGCCACCGCTGCGGCACAAAATTGATTTACCGCGCCCACCCGAGCTGGTTTATGGACGTCGATGGTCAGCGCGAAGAAATGCTCGAACAAAACGGTGGCGTGAATTGGTTTCCGCCGCACATCAAGCAAGGGCGCTTTGCCAAGACCATGCAATCGGCACCGGATTGGAATCTCAGTCGTGACCGCTTTTGGGCAACCGCCATGCCGGTATGGAAGGGCGTTGATAAAAACGGCAAAGAGCATATAAAAGTGGTGGGCAGCTACGCTGAGCTCAAAGCGCTTTCGGGTGTGGAGCTCGAAGATTACCACCGGCCGTGGATCGACGACGTGACGTTCACACTTGACGGCGTGCACTACAAACGCATCGAAAAAGTACTCGACTGTTGGTTCGAGAGCGGTTCAATGCCGTTCGCACAATTTCATTACCCCTTCGAAAATGTCGAAAAATTCGAGCAAAACTTTCCGGGCGACTTTATTTCCGAATATGTGGGGCAGGTGCGCGCCTGGTTCTATTACTTGCACGCCGTAAGCGTAGGGTTATTCAATAAAAATTCGTTCAAAAACGTGATCGTTACCGGTACTGTGGCCGGCAATGACGGCCGCAAAATGAGCAAGAGCTTTGGCAACTACACCGATCCGAACGAGCTCATGGACAAATATTCGGCCGATAGCCTGCGCTTTTTACTGCTGAACTCACCACTTTTAAACGGCGAAGACTTTTCGCTTATCGACAAAGACGTGGCCGATGTGGCGCGCAAACTCAGCATGGTTTGGAACATGTACGACTTTTTTACGATGTATGCTGAAGTTGACGGCTGGGAGTGGAATGGCAAGCTCGAAGATCCAAGTCAAAGCCTGACCAATCCATTGGATGTGTGGGTTGTGAGCCGCGTGCATCAACTGACGGCCGAGGTCGAGAAGCATATGGATGTCTATGACATTCCGAATGCCTTGAAACCGATTTTGCCGTTCATAGAAGACGCCTCCAACTGGTACGTGCGCCGTTCACGCCGCCGTTTTTGGAAAAGCGACGACGATGCCGACAAAAGCGACGCCTACCGCACGCTGCACTACGTTTTGGTGCGCCTGAGCATGGTTATGGCGCCGTTCACGCCGTTTTTGGCCGAAGAGTTATACCAAAAGCTTACTGGCGGGGAATCGGTGCATTTGCTGGATTGGCCAGAGACAGGACACATTGATGAGCTGAGCTTGCAAAAGATGGAGCTGCTACGTAGCGCCATTAATGCGGGGTTATCGGCACGGGCCCAGGAGAAAATCAAAATTCGCCAGCCACTTGCTAAAGTCTACATCGAAGGCGAAAGTCTAGACTTCATTAACCAGCAAGATTTTTACGCACTTATTTTGCATGAGGAACTCAATGTGCACGCCCACACGCTGCACGCGGTAACTGACACGCTGAAGGTTACCCTCGACACCAAACTAACGCCCGCGCTCAAGCGTGAGGGCATGATGCGCGAGGTGGTGCGCAATGTACAGAGCGCGCGCAAGGCTGCTGGCTTGAACGTTGATGACCGCATAAAGCTGTCGTTCTCGACCACCGACACAGAACTACGCAAGGCAATCGAGGAATTTCTGGATGTGATCGTCGGTGAAACACTAGCTAAAGACCTCGTTTTCGACCAAAGCCTTGCCTACGAAGCCAACTGCACCGTCGAAACGGCTCCGCTCACAATTTCTCTCGAAAAGATATAGAGAGTACGCTTGCGAGGTTGCTCCGTGTGCCTGAGGCACACTCGGAAGCGCCAGTATGCTATAAAAGCATATAAGGCGACCCGTATGTGCCTCAGGCACACGGAGCAACCGAGCTTACCACTCACTCTTTACACTAAAGGAGTAATCTGGTACTATTTCTTGGTAGTTAAAATTCTTGTAAGAGAGAAAACCAATGAAAAAAGCAGTTATCGCAACCGGTGGCAAGCAATATCTCGTGTCTGAAGGTGAAACCCTCGATATCGAGCTGCTCAAGGGTGACGACAAAAAAGTCGCTTTCGACGCGTTATTGGTCATTGATGGTGACAATGTTGCCGTTGGTACGCCAGTCGTTGAGAAGGTAAAGGTGAACGCCGAGATTGTCGAGGCTGATGTAAAAGCCGACAAAGTCACCGCCATTCGCTATAAGGCGAAAAAGCGCGTGCACAAGGTTCACGGCCATCGCCAGCACCACACGACCATTAAGGTCACTAAAATCGCCTAAGCTAGCCAGTGCCTGACGCTAGGAAAGCTCCTCGAAAGAGGGGCTTTTTGTTGATGTACAGGAGCACGATGAAGCTAGCCGCATAATGCTAGTGCTTGTAAGTAGTTTACGGCATACCCACTTAGTGATACGCTAGAGAAAGATTTTGGGGAAGCAGGACAAAAAATGAAAAACAGAACCATTGCGGTAACGAACCAGAAAGGGGGCGTCGGCAAGACGACTACCGCCGTTAATTTAGCTGCTTTTTTGGCCGCCGACAAGGCCTCTGTTTTGCTCGTAGACCTCGATCCACAAGGTAATGCCACCAGCGGTCTCGGCCTGGATAAACAGGCTAGTGTCACCACTTACGAAATGCTTCTGGGTAAGGCGCAGCTTGACGAGGTAGTGCAAGAGACTAACCGCAAGGACCTGTACATTTTGCCAGCCAACGCTAACCTTGCTGCTGCAGAAGTGGAGTTGGTTGGGCTTGAACATCGTGAATTTCGCTTACGCGACGCGCTCAAAAACGCCAATTACGATTACATCATCATTGATTGTCCGCCAGCACTCGGCTTACTTACCGTCAATGCCTTAACGGCCGCCGACTCGTTGCTCATCCCTGTGCAAACTGAGTATTACGCGCTTGAAGGGCTTGGACAATTGCTTTCAACCGTGCAACGCGTACGCCAAACCATCAATCCGGCGCTCGATTTGCTTGGCGTGCTCCTCACCATGTTCGATAAGCGTACAACGCTGTCGGAACAGGTAATGCAAGAGCTCAAAGAACACTTTGGCGACAAAGTTTTTCAGACTGCCATCCCGCGCAATATTCGTTTGGCTGAGGCGCCAAGTTTTGGTAAAACAGTTGCGGAACACGACAAATGGTCAAAAGGCGCTCGCGCCTACAAACAACTGGCTAAGGAGGTATCGAAGCGTGTCGGCTAAAAAATCTACAGGACTTGGCAAGGGATTTGATACGCTCATTCCGCAGGATTTCGATAAAAGCTTGCTCGTAGAAGACCGCGAACACATCAAAAAGGTTGCGGTACAAGAGGTTACGCCCAACCCCGACCAACCACGCCAACACTTTGACGCCGAAGGTTTGGAACAACTGGCGGCATCGATCAAGCATTATGGCATTTTGCAGCCGTTGGTTGTAACGCCAAAGGGAAAAACCTATGTGATTATTGCCGGCGAGCGCCGCTGGCGTGCTGCACAAATCGCGGGCCTGGCGCAAGTGCCGGTTATTGTGCGGACCACCAAAGAGCTCGAGCAGCTAGAAATTGCCCTCGTAGAAAATGTGCAACGCGTCGACCTGGCGCCACTCGAACAGGCAGTGTCGATCGAACGTCTGCATCAGCAGTTTAATATGAAATACGAGGCGATCGCTGAACGGCTTGGCAAGGCGCCTTCGACGATAAATAACATTGTGCGACTCTTGCAGCTTCCTGAAGCGGCGCGTACGGCACTGCATGAAAAGAAAATAAGCGAAGGCCACGCGCGCACCATTTTGGCACTTAAAAATAACCCCGAAAAACAAACGGAGCTCCTGGGGAATATCCAAAGGCACGATTGGTCAGTGCGTCAGGCGGAGCGGTTTGTAACCTCTGTAAAGGAAGGTTTCAAAGAGGTGAAGGCCACGCGCGCACGTATGCAGATGGAGACGCCAGAAACCAAACGGCTTACCAAGCGCATCGGCGCGCCGGTTCAGATCCGTCGTACGGCCCGTGGCGGCAAACTCGAAATTACTTTTAAGTCGGACGACCAGCTAGCAAATATTTTGACGCAGCTTACCTAATTGCTAGAAGCGTTGCATCTGGCTGAACGGCGCGACGCGCATGACAAGCTTGCCGATCACTTGGTCGGTAGAAATTTGGTTGAAGGTGCGTGAGTCGAGCGAGTTTGAGCGGTTGTCGCCGCAAACGAATAGCTGGTTTTTGCCGATTACCCACTCTTGCTGGTCGTTTTCGGGTTCGGTGTCGCCGATAACTTTTCCGTATGACAGGGTTTTGTCTGGTTGGAAACCGCCGGGGTGTTCGTGGTTGTACACGGTGAGTACGCCATCGTGGATTACTACGCGGTCGCCAGGCAAGCCAACTACCCGTTTAATAAGCTGTTTCTCGCCGTCAGGCAAACCAGATTGGTCAAAAATAATGATGTCTCCACGCTTAGGGACATAGGCGTGATGGGTAATTTTAGCCCAGGTGCGCGGAAGCTTCCACACAATGAGGCGGTCGTTGTTGCTAAGGGTGGTTTCCATGCTCGGACCGGAAACTTCGTACGATTGAAACACGAACGCCGTGAGCAAGATCGCGATAATCGGGGCGATTACCAATACGGCAATCGTTGAAATAACATTGCGCCAGCCTTCTTTTTGCGGCGCTGGCGCCGGTGTTACGGAAGTCTGGGGTTGAGGGGCAGCACTGGGCTGTCCGGGCGTATACGTTGGTTCCATCAGTCTTAAACTATACTGCATTTGGCGCAATTATGCACATGTTTACGCGATAACCATGAGCCGTTATACTACATAGCATTATATGGAAGATCGAACCGTTCGTTCTCGTCGCCCTTCTAGGGGCAATGTTGATGGCTTCGTGCGCGCGCCAGCGCGGGCTCGGCAAGTTCGTAGGCCGCAAAATATGGTCAGTCTTGCAGTAGCAACACCTTCTCCAAGGCCAAAGCTATCGCCTATTTCTATGGATTTGCCGGAATCGGCGATTGGCTCCAAGGCTAGCAAAAACAAAAAAGCCAAAAAACCACGGAATTTTACGTGGTGGGCGAAGCGGACGAGCTTGGCGCTTGTTGTGCTTATGCTCGTGAGCGGCGGCGCGTTGTTCGGCAAGGGTTATCTTAAATTGCACAAGGTTTTTAAAGGCAATGGCGCCACTGCGGTTGCCCTAAAAGCGCACGTTGATCCAGCGCTGTTAAAGGGTGAAGGGTCGGGTCGGATTAACATTTTGCTGCTTGGCAAAGGTGGTCCAGGACATGATGGGCCCGATCTCACTGACACCATGCTGCTGGCTAGCGTTGACCCGGTGAACAACACAATGTCGCTTTTGAGTGTGCCGCGCGATTTATGGGTGACGACGCCAGGCGGCTCGTCTAAAATCAATGCCGTGTATGCCAACGCCAAATACAAGGTATTAGCCAAAAACGCGCACGACAAAGAAGGTGGTGAGGCTGCTGGTATTATGGCCGCCGAGCAAACAGTAGGGCAGGTACTGGGCATACCGATTCATTACTATGGCATGATAGACTTTACGGCATTCAAACAAGCTATCGATACGGTAGGCGGCATCATGATTGATGTTCCGGAAGATTTGGTGGACCCCACGATGGCGTGGGAAAACCACTGGAGTTCGGTGTTGGCACACAAGGGCGTGCAAAACTTTAATGGTACGCAGGCTTTGCTGTACGCGCGGTCACGCCACGGGAGTGCTCGAGGTGATTTCGACCGTACTGAGCGCCAGCGGCTCATTATTACCGCACTCGAGCAAAAAATCCTTACGGCGGGCACCTATACCAATCCGCTCAAAATTTCACAACTTCTCAGTGCTTTTGGCGACCATGTTTCAACGGATATGAGTACGAACGACGCCGGACGCCTCGTATCCATCATGAAAAACGTGGGTGCCGGCAAGATTACGTCGGTTGGTCTTGCTGACCCGCCCAATAACTACGTAACCACTGGTTTTTATGCTGGGCAATCCATCGTGCAACCGGTGGCAGGCATAGGCAATTACGCCGCCATTCAGGCGTACGTGCGGAATACCCTACGCGACGGTTATCTCATTAAGGAAAATGCAAGCATTGCAGTGCTTAATGGTACAAGTAATGCAAATGCAGCAACAGCGGAGGCGGCTTTATTGAAATCATATGGATATAACGTTGGGACAGTGGGCGATGCCGGGACGCACACCTATACAACGACAGCACTGGTAGACTTAACAAATGGGGTCGATAAATACACCAAACATTACCTCGAGCAACGGCTCGGCGTAACGGCAAACACCAAACTTCCAGCCAACATACAGCCAGGCCAGTCACAATTTGTTATAATTGTAGGACAAAGATGAGACCGTTAATTGCCAAAATCAAGCCGGCTAGTGGTTTTTCCCGCTTTTTTCACCTCGGGTTTAACATTTTTTTGCCAATTTTAGTGTTTGTTTTGGTGCGGATTAGTTTTGTTCAGTTGGCATTCGTAGTTATTTTGTTAAGCAAATGGCGCATGTTTGCCGTCCGGCCGCGCTTTTGGCTGGTGAATATTCGCGCCAATGCCGTGGACATTATGGTTGGTGTTTCGGTTTTGCTGTTTATGGCGCATAGCGGCAGTCAGTTGGTGCAGGCGTTGTGGGCGGTGTTGTATATTGGTTGGCTTGTGTATATTAAGCCGGGCTCAACAACGCTCATGTCATCGGTGCAGGCAATGGTCGCCATGCTTTGCGCACTCATGGCCCTGTTTGTGGGGTGGGGCAATGGGCCATTGTACGGTATTGTGGGGCTGGTTGGACTCATCTGTTACTTGTCGGCGCATCACTTTTTGGACGGCTTCGAAGAGCCATACACCAAATTATTGGCGTATATGTGGGCATATTTTGGCGCGGCGCTCGCCTGGGTGCTCGGACATTGGCTTTTGTTTTACGGCGTGGTGTCGCAACCGGCACTTTTGCTTGTAGCTATCGGTTACGGTTTGGCAACGTTGTATTATCTCGACCACCATGACCGGCTTACGAAAAATATTCAGCGCCAATGCATTTTTATTATGGCCGCAATCATCATAGTGGTCATTACATTCTCGGATTGGGGTGACAAGATAGTTTAAGGGGGAGTGAGGGTAACGTGAACGACGAAACGAAGCATGAGGAAGACACAAAAGAAGTACAAAAAACAGAGGTAAAAGCGGAGCCGCATCTGGTGCATCGATTGCATCGCCGAGTGCGGTACTTGGGCGCGGCATTCCTTTTGATTGTCGCAGTTTCTTCGGGATTTTTAGGTGGTTGGCTGGGCTCGCAAAGTCACGACAACGGCAATACGAGTGTGCAGAAGCAGCAAGTGGTGCTTAAAACACAAGGGCAGTTGCTTAGCAACATTGCACAAAATGTGGGGCAAAGTGTGGTTTCGGTGAACGTGACCGCGGCGGCGAGCTCGGCACAAAATACTTTGGGGGCACTTTTTGGTGGTTTAGGCAATAGTGGTCAGACGCAGCAAAGCGCTGGTACGGGGATTATCATTTCGACCGACGGTTTGATTGTTACAAACCGTCACGTTGTGCCGGCTGGCACTTCGAGTGTGAGCGTCACGCTTTCTGATGGCACGCAGTACGACAACGTACAGGTGCTGGGCCGCACGAGTGGCAACGACAGCCTTGACATTGCGTTTCTAAAAATCCAAGACATCAAAGGTAAAAAGTTGGTGCCAGCAACGCTTGGTGACTCAAGTAAAATGCAGGTTGGTGATACAGTTGTAGCGATCGGCAACGCGCTCGGGCAATTCCAAAACACGGTTACAACCGGTATTATTTCGGGTCATGGCCGCAGCATTCAGGCAACCGACAGTACGGGTTCTAACAGTGAAAACCTCGAAGACCTTTTCCAAACCGATGCCGCCATCAACGAAGGAAACTCCGGAGGACCGCTGGTAAATCTCAATGGCGAAGTGATCGGCATAAACACTGCCACGGCCGCCACGGCGCAAAGTATTGGATTCTCGATTCCAATCAATGACGTAAGCGGTCTGATAAAGGGCGTGCAAACAACAGGCAAACTACAACAACCGTATCTGGGTGTTGCGTACCTTTCATTGACCGATGATATCGCGAAGCAACTGAACTTGAAGGTTACGCGTGGCGCTTACGTGGCGCCGCCACGGATTAGCGGAAGCTCGCAGGCGATTATTCCGGGTTCGCCCGCCGAAAAAGCCGGCCTTAAGGAAGGCGATATTATTACGGCCGTTGACGGCAAGTCGATTGACCAAAATAACAGCCTGACTTCGCTGCTTGGCAAGCACGCCGTGGGTGATAAAGTTTCGCTGAGCGTTTTGCGGGGCAACGACACGATTACTCTCCAGGCGACGCTAGCCGCTTTTCCAACCGACTAGGCTTTAGCGCTAAAGCATTGGGCAAAACCGTCGGCTGCTTGTAGTGAGTAGCCGGCTTTTTGCGCAAGCGTTTGGTTCTCTGTGTGTTGGAAGGGAAAGGATTCGGTGATGACATGCAAAGGTTTGTTCGCGGCGATATCTTGCCAGAACTGTCTGTACAAATCCATACCATCACCACCCGCGAACAACGCAATTTTGGGCTCGTGCCGAGCTGCATTATTTATGTGGTACGCATCTGGTACATAGGGTAGGTTGGCGAGCACAACATCGTACGTCCCCCATGAGTGCTCGAGTAAATTTTGTTGGTAATACTGTCCGCGAAGGCCAAAGGCGCGAGCATTACGCTTAGCCACGGCAAGTGCTTGCCGGTCGATATCGTAGAAATGAGCAATGCCTTCTGTTTCGAGAGTCGCTGTTATGCCTAAAATGCCTGAGCCACAACCAATGTCGGCAATAGCAGGTTGCATGGGCAGAGGCAGTTTTTTGAGCAAGCTAATAAGTGCTTCGCTTTCGGGTCGTGGAACCAACACGTGATGATTTACAAAAAAACCACGACCGTAAAAATAAGCCTTGCTCCGAATGTAAGCAAGGGGCATGTGTTGGGCTCTTTGCGCAATTTTTTTGTTCAGTTTCAACAGAGGTAGAGACGCAATTTTTTGGTCGGGATGTGCCAAAAGTAGCGAACGATTGGCTTGCAATTCGTCCTCCAAAAGCACGAGGCAATCGAGTCGTGCGGTGGCAATGCCTGCACTTTTGAGTTGTTGCGTGGCCGAAGCTAGGAACGCTTGGACGGTCATGACTCGGTGTTTATAAGTTGGCGCTCAAAGGCCTGTAATTGTTCGATAAGGTCTTCAATTTCACCGTTCAACGCGCCCGGAATATTACTGCGCGAATAGCCGATGCGGTGGTCGGTAATGCGGTCTTGCGGAAAATTGTAAGTGCGGATTTTTTCGGAGCGGTCGCCCGAGCCAATGAGTTTTTTGCGGGATTCAGAAAGCTGTTTTTGTTCTTCTTCGATCTTGATGGCAAGCAAACGCGACCGAAGTACACCCAAGGCTTTCTCTTTGTTTTTGATCTGCGATTTCTCGTCTTGGCAAGTGACTACAATGCCGGTTGGCAAGTGCGTGATACGCACGGCAGAGTCAGTTGTGTTGACGCTTTGGCCACCGTGTCCGCTCGAACGGTAAACGTCGATGCGCAGGTCACTTGGATTGATTTCAATGTCGGTTTCCTCGGCTTCGGGTAGCACAGCGACAGTAACAGTCGAAGTGTGGATGCGACCTTGCGACTCGGTGCTGGGCACGCGTTGCACCCGGTGCACGCCGGCCTCAAATTTGAGCTGTTTATAGATGTCTTCGCCACGGACACCAAAGATAATTTCTTTGAACCCGCCGACTTCACTCGGACTTTCGTCGATCAGTTCAACTTTGTAGCGATGGCGCTCGCACCAACGTACGTACATGCGGTACAGGTCGGCCGCAAACAGGCTGGCTTCGTCGCCACCGGCGGCGGCGCGGATTTCAACGATCACGTCTCGGTCGTCGTTTGGATCTTTAGGCGTTAAGGCTTCTTGCAAGGCCGCTTCGTTTTTCTCGATGGCCAAAGATACGTCTTCCAGCTCAGCCTTGGCTAATTCGGCAAGCTCTGCTTCGTCGCCACCGGCGAGTTGTTCGGCCTCGGCTTTGCTTTTTGCAAGCCGAGCGTGTTCATCGAACAGTCTGATGAACCACTCGAGTTCTTGCCGGCGCTTGGCCAACTTGGGGTATTCTTTGGAACTAAAAATTGCCGGGTCTTCGAGCCGGGTAAGGAGTTCGGCGAGTTCATTGCGGAGCTGTTGCTCTTTTTGTTTCATAGATATTCCTTAGTATAGCGTTTCCGTCGGTATTAAAAAACCGCTTGGACAATCGTCGCAAGCGGTCTGTACAAGCGTAGCTACTGGGCTTTTTTTGCTTCGGCTTTTTCAGCCTTGGCGACTTTGCGGGCGGTTTGTTTGGCTGCGGCTTTGCTTCGGGCTTCGCGAGCAGCTTCAGCTGCTTTGGCGCGGGCCTTAAACTTGTCGACGCGGCCTTCGATGTCGAGCACACGCTCCTCGCCGGTAAAGAACGGGTGAGAGGTGCTTGTAATGTGCACTTTAACGAGTGGGTATTCGTTGCCATCTTCCCATTTGATGGTTTCTTCGGTGGCAACGGTGGAGCGCGTCAAAAACGTAAAACCGTTGTTGAGGTCTTGGAAGACTACTGCGCGATAGTTCTTAGGGTGTAGATCTTTTTTCATAATCCGTATCATTTTACCTGTTTCCGGCAATAATGTAAAGAGGGCGGATTGGCCTGCATTGACTAATTAATACTTTTATGCTTAAGTATATTTATGATCCATCCTGAATTTGAAAAAAAGAACGAACAGGAACCGGCAACTCCAGAAGCCCTCGCGGAGCTTCATAAAACGGTTGGTCGCATCATGGAAGAAATGCCCGAAGGCGTCGCGATTAACGAAAACACCGAGCCTTCGACGTTCTTTGGCTGGAAAAATAATCTCCCTATTTTTAACGCACAGCCATTGGTGACGCACGCGATTGACGGTGATTTTGCGATTCAGTTTGCACCATCTGCTGCTGAAACCCTAAAGATTGGCACCGACGACATGGTGGAATTTGTATATGCACCGCCTTGCTACGAAGTGGAGAGTCCCACCGAAGATGCAAAGCCTGTTGATTCATACATCGGCCTTACGGTTTCCCGGCCGAATAGCGTCGTGGAGGCTGACATTTACACAATCGAAGTCAATTCGCTTAATCGAGACGAAGTACAAAGTGCGACGCACACATACCACACCAACCTTGTGCTCGATAATCTAGAACGTGACGAACTCCGTTCAAAAGCAACTGGCCAGGAAGAACTTTATAAGAAGATGTTTAATTTGAGTATGCAACAAGAAGACGAGCGGGTAGAGCCTATCGGCAAAGATGACTGTGCGGCTTTTCAAAAAATTATAGACCAGATAGATGCCTTATAGACAAGCCTGTCCGTATCTGTTACAATCAAACAGTTAAATAATAAGCAGGTTGGGAACAAATCCTCTTATGCGGACAGCCGTGCAGGCGCGTGTAAGCACCCAATCGAAGAGAAAGGACAACTACATGGCTACTATTGATGTAGACATCAAACAACTTTTGGAAGCTGGCGCGCACTTTGGCCACAAGACCAGCCGTTGGCACCCTAAAATGGCGCAGTACATTCACAGTAAGCGGGCGGGCAGCCACATCATCGACCTAACCAAAACGGTTGATGCGCTCGACCAAGCGTTGGGCTTTTTGGGCCAAATTGCCGGCGAGGGCAAGCAAGTTTTATTTGTTGCCACCAAGCGCCAGGCGCAAGATATTGTTAAAAAGGCCGCCGAAGAAGTAAAAATGCCCTATGTAACTGAGCGCTGGCTCGGCGGCATGCTGACGAACTGGCCAACCATTAGCGGTCGTGTAAAACACCTCAAAGACCTCGAAGACAAAATGGAAAGCGGTCAATTGGCAGCGAAGTATAACAAGCTTGAGATCCAGCGCTTCCAAGAAGAAATCGACGAAATGAACCGCTTGTACGGCGGCATCAAAGAACTGAATGGCCGGCCCGGTGCGCTTTTCGTAGTTGATGTTGTTGCCGAGGCTAATGCCGTCCGCGAAGCTACCAAACTTGGCGTCCCTATTGTCGCTTTGGTGGACACCAACGCCGACCCGAGCCTCGTGACGTATCCAATTCCGTCGAACGACGACGCCATCAAGACCATCCAGCTGATGGTTGATTATGCCAAGCGCGCTGTCGAAGAAGGCAAGGCCAAAAAGCAAAAAGCTACGCCCGACAAAGACGAAGCTAAAGCGTAAAACAGAGAAGAAAGGATACGAATTATGGCTGTAGATATTGCAGAAATTAAGCGGCTTCGCGAGTTAACCGGTGTCGGCATGACCGACGCCAAACGTGCGCTCGACGAAGCGAACGGTGACTTTGATAAAGCCTTGGCAGAAATGCGCAAAAAAGGCCTCACCAAAGCCGAAAAGCGCGGTGAGCGTGAAGCTCGCGCCGGTGTTATTGGCAGCTATTTGCATGACAACCGCATTGGCGTGCTTGTAGAAGTCAACTGTGAAACCGACTTTGTGGCTCGCAACGAAATTTTTGTGAGTCTCGTAAAAGACATCGCCATGCATATCGCCGCTGCCGACCCACAATACGTGAGTGTCGAAGACGTGCCTGCCGAAGAGCGCGAACGTGTGGCTGCTGAGTTTTCGGAAAAGGCTAAGAACGAAGGTAAGCCCGAGAATATGATCGAAAAAATCGTTGACGGCATGCTCAAAAAACACTTTGCCGAAAAATGTTTGCTCGACCAACCCTTCATTAAAAATCCCGACCAAACCGTCGGTGACTACCTCAAAGAGCACAACGCGAAGCTGGGTGAAAACCTGGTAATCCGCCGCTTTAGCCGCATGGCACTTGGCGAAGGCAAATAAGTTTTCTAGCAAAAGAGGTCTGCTGGCCTCTTTTTGTTTTTTATAAAAACGAGAGGAGTAACCATGGAAACAAGTAAAAATCCGCACTGGATTCAAGGCACGGAGCCTTCTCCAGAAGGCGCCGAAAACGTCACCGGACCGGTGGAGGGCCACGGCAACTTTGGGCCAGGACAAGGGGTACATAACCCCGCGGAACTTGCAAGGTTAGGGACGAGTGGCCACGTTGTAGTGTCAGGTGAGGACATGTACCGTTCAACCGACCTTATTCCGGGCGGTGATTTGACAGATATTATCCGCGACGCCGACACGCAACAATAAGCTATACTATAGCTATACGTAAGCAGGAAAATATATGAATCCAAATCAGGTTGTTGATGACGCAAATAAAAAATTGCAGGCTGCCGTGGAGCATTTCCAGGAGGAGTTGCGCAAGCTGCGAACAGGCCGCGCCCACGCGAGCATGCTGGATGGCGTGACGGTAATGGCGTATGGGTCGCAAATGCCTCTCAACCAAGTGGCGAACGTTACTGCGCCGGAAGCGCAACTACTGCAGATTACACCGTTCGACCCAAACAACCTGCAGGCGATTGCCTCGGCCATCCGTGACAACCCGAGCCTGGGCCTTAACCCGAGCGATGACGGCCGCGTGGTGCGCGTCCCAATTCCTGCACTCAACGAGGAGCGCCGCCGCGAGATTGTCAAACAACTCGGTCAAAAACAAGAGGATGCCATGGTAGTGCTGCGCAACGTCCGCCGCGACGCGCTCGATGCGGTGCAGGGCGCCAAAAAAGACAAACAGATCGGTGAAGACGACGCCAAGCGACTCGAAAAACAGATCGACGAAGCACTGAACAAAGCGCGTGTAAGCGCTGAAGCTGCAGCCAAGACCAAAGAAACCGAAATTATGACGGTATAATCGTAGCAAATTACGCGTTCGAAATCACTGTAACCCTGGTACAATAAAACTATCATGTCTGACAGCTCTTCACTGGTGCCGCAGCACCTCGGTCTTATACTAGACGGCAATCGCCGCTGGGCGCGCGAGCGTGGGCTTGCACTTATGGAAGGTCACAAGGTGGGCTACGAAAACCTCAAAACAATCGCGCGGGCGGCGTTTGACCAAGGTGTTTCCTATGTTTCGGCCTATGTATTTTCTACCGAAAACTGGAATCGCAGCAAAGCCGAAGTGTCGTACCTCATGAGATTACTCATGTGGGTGCTCAAGCACGAAGTGGAGGTCATGCACCGCGATGGCATCCGCTTGCGGGTGATCGGCTCCAAGTTGCGATTAGGGGCGGCCATGGTGAAAGCTATTCACGAGGCCGAAAAGAAAACCGAGCACAATCAGCATGGCACGCTGCTTTTATGTCTGAACTACGGTGGCCAACAGGAAATTGTCGAAGCAACGAAGCGCGTCGTGGCCGCTGGCTACACTCCCGAGCAAATCACGCCGGACTTGCTCAATCAATTTTTATATGCGCCGGATGTGCCTCCTGTCGACCTGTTAATTCGAACGTCGGGCGAGCAGCGGCTCAGTAACTTTATGCTGTGGGAATCGGCCTATAGCGAGCTATTGTTTACCAAGCTGAACTGGCCGGCATTTAGTCCGGCTGACCTGCGTGCGGCCCTTGATGAATATGCAAATCGTCAGCGAAGGTTCGGCAAATAATGACTGTTTTACTACTTGTTATCGGTATTGTTCTGTTTGTTGGCCTGGTGATAGTGCACGAGCTCGGCCACTTTTGGGTGGCGCGCCGGAATGGCGTCGTGGCCGAAGAGTTCGGTATTGGCTTTCCGCCAAAGGCGTGGTCGCGCAAGGTAGGCAAGGGCAAAAAGACGTTTGTGTTCAGCGTAAACTGGTTGCCGATCGGAGGTTTTGTAAAGCTCAAAGGCGAGCACGATTCCGACACCGAGCCGGGCAGTTTTGGTGCTGCCAGTCTGTGGGCAAAAACCAAAATTATGCTGGCCGGTGTGTGGGTGAATTTGTTGGTGGCGCTGGTAATGCTCATGATACTGGCTTGGGTTGGCATGCCGCAGCTGGTTGCAAACCAGTTCAAGGTAGCGGGCGATTCTAAAGTTACCGCAAGCAAAGTGTTGGTGGGCTATATCGAAACTGACTCTCCGGCCAGCAAAGCCGGTTTGCAAGTGCGCGACCAACTGCAAGCAATTGGGCCTGCTGGCAAGTTGCAACAGATCACTACCGCCGAGCAGTTGCCAGACATCACCAAACAATTTGCCGGTAAAACCGTTGAGGTGCAATATTTGCGGGGCAAAGCGCAAAGAACTACCACAGTAACTTTTCGGACTACTGCTGAAGTGCAAGCCGGCCAAAAATCTGGCCAACCCAAAGGCTATCTAGGCATTTCACCTTCCGAATACGCGCTCGCCAAAGCGACCTGGTCGGCGCCCATTGTGGCGCTGGGCACGGCCAAACAGTTTACCGTGCTGACATTCCAGGGCTTGGGCACAGCTCTCTCCAGTGTTTTTCATGGCCATCCAAGCCAGGCGAGCGAAGAAGTTTCCGGACCGGTTGGCATCTTCGTGGTGCTCAAGGCGGGCAGCTTGCTCGGCTACCAGTTTATGCTGCTGATCGTGGCAATCATTTCGCTCACTTTGGCTATCATGAACGTTTTGCCAATCCCGGCCCTCGATGGCGGCCGCTTGTACATGATGCTTTTTTCGCGCCTGCTAAAAAAACCGCTCACCCAAAAAACTGAGGAGGCAATCTATGGTGGCAGCTACGTTTTCTTGCTGGCACTCATCGTTTTAATTACCATTTCTGATGTTAAAAAATACTTCTAAACTGCCAGATATTCCGACCGAGGAACACATGAAGCCAACAGCGGTTCCGCATCGTCCAGCGCTTTGGAGTGCAATGACGGCAATTTTGGTTGTAACGGTCACTTATCTGATCGCGTTGTTCATTGGAGGCACGCTACTGAGTGCCTATGCCAGCATGCACCACTGGTCGAGCGCATACACTAACCAGTGGCTTAACTCGTCGGTAATGGCGCAGTTTTTGTACGTGCTACTTGACGAAAGTATTACGTTGCTGCTTTTGTGGGCCTTCATAAAGTGGCGGCATTACAAGGGTGTCCGGAAAGCGCTTGGATTAATCCGCCCGCGGGCGAAGGATTTTTATTATGTGCTAACCGGTGCGGCCGTGTACTTTGTGATGTATATTTTTGTGGTTAATCTGGCCGTGAGCATTACCCATCTCGACATCAACCAGCAGCAAGATATTGGCTTCCAAGTGGTGAACTCGAACCGCGACCTCGTTTTGACTTTTCTGAGCCTGGTGCTGCTACCGCCCATCGTCGAAGAAGTTATTTTTCGCGGCTTTTTGTTCAGTGGGCTGCGCCGCCGTTTTCCGTTTTGGGCGGCCACCGTTGTTACAAGCGCAATTTTTGCAGTGCCGCACTTATTAGAAAGCAACGGTGCTGGCCTTTTGTGGACAGCGGGCATCGATACGTTTATTTTGTCGCTCGTGCTGTGCTATGTGCGCGAAAAAACCGGACACCTTTGGGCGGGCATGGCCATCCATGGTTTGAAAAACTTGTTGGCTTTTTACGTATTATTTATGAGCCGATAGGTGTATACTGGGCGTGTGATGAAATTTTCTCCGCTTTCCGCAAAGATGATGCTCCCGGCCCCCGGGCTGTTTATTTGTCATTCCTAAAGCACCATTTTATTACCTGAATAAGGAGAAAATATGAAAGTATCACAACTGTTCACTAAGACCAGCAAGACTGCTCCCGCAGACGAAGTTTCCAAAAACGCCCAACTACTAATCCGCGCAGGGTACATCCACAAAGAGATGGCCGGCGTGTACGCCTTTTTACCACTTGGCAAGCGCGTGCTCGACAACATCGCCAACATCGTGCGCGAAGAAATGAACGCCGTGGGCGGACAAGAAGTGCAAATGACTGTTTTGCAACCCAAAGACCTTTTCGAGAAAACCGACCGGTGGGATGACGCAAAAGTCGACAACTGGTTTAAGACTAAGCTGGCGAACGGTACGGAGCTCGGCATGGGCTTAACGCACGAAGAGCCGATCGTGGATGTGCTCAAGGATTTTGTGGGCTCGTACAAAGATTTGCCGCTTCTGGTGTACCAAATCCAAAGCAAATTCCGCAACGAGTTGCGCGCCAAGAGCGGGCTCATGCGTGGGCGCGAATTCATCATGAAAGACATGTATTCGTTTGCGCGTTCACAGCAAGAGCACGACGAAGTGTACGAGCGCCTTGCCCAAGCTTACAAGCGCGTGTACGAGCGCCTGGGCATCGGAGACATCACCTATCGCACATACGCTGATGGCGGGATTTTTACCCAAAGGTTCAGCGACGAATTCCAAACCATCAGCCCGATTGGCGAAGACACCATTTATGTGCACGAGCAAAAAAAGATCGCCATTAACAAAGAAATCCTGACTGATGAAAACCTGTCTAAACTTGGCCTAAAAAGAGAAGAGCTCGTTGAGAAACGCGGTGTCGAGGTGGGCAACATTTTTCCATTGGAAAGCAAATATACAGACGCACTGGAGCTGTTTTACACCGATGAAACGGGCAAACAGCACTCGATCATTATGGGCTGTTACGGCATCGGCGTGAGCCGTTTAGTGGGCTTGCTTGCCGAGCACTTTGCTGACGACCGTGGGTTGGTTTGGCCGACGTCAATCGCGCCATTTCAGGTGTACCTCGCGACTATCGGCACCGGCGAAACAGTCCAGCAAGCGGCGGATACTATGTATAAAAACTTGACTGATAATGGCATTGCGGTACTATATGACGACCGAGATGTACGAGCCGGTGAGAAATTTGCCGACGCTGACCTTATCGGGCTTCCGTATAGAGTCGTTATAAGCGAAAAAAGCATTGCGAATGGACAATGCGAGCTCAAAAGACGCGCTGAAGCGGATACAAAGCTGATTGACCAAAAAGATATTGTAAAGACGATTGCATCTGCCAAGTAACTGTTTATAATAAGGGGCGACAGAAAAAGCTGAGCCGCGACCGGTGTACATTACGAGACAGGAAGGAGACAAAAGAATGAAGAAGTTATTTCATCTGACACAAGAAGGTGTAAAAGAATTACGGGGTGAGCTCGACGAGCTTACTAAATTACGGGCAGAAATCGCTGACCGCATTAAGACGGCCCGCGAGTTTGGTGATCTCGCAGAAAACATGGAGTACAGTGCTGCACGCCAAGACCAGGAGCGCAACGAAGCACGCATTGCCGAGATTGAACACATCTTGGCCAACGTGCAAGTTATCACAGCGCCCAAAAAAGACGACAAAGTAGTGCTCGGTTCAAGTGTGAAGCTCGAAAGCGGTGCCGGCAAAACCAAAGAGTTTCAGGTAGTTGGTACTGTTGAGGCCGACCCGCTAAACGGCAAGATTTCCGACGAATCGCCGATCGGTCAAGCCCTGCTTGGCAAAAAACAGGGTGACACCGTACAAATCCACACGCCCGCTGAAACCACTACCTACAAAATCGTTGAGATTGGTTAGCGCGTGGCCTTCTCTTGTTTGTCTCGGGCCTTGAAGCGGAAGCTTCAGTCGTAGCACCTCTGTACGTTTCATGACACCCCGGTGCTGCGACAACAAGCAACCCAGGGTGTTTTCATGCTAAAATGAGGTGAAACAAAGGAAATGTATGGCCACGATAAAAGAGCTTCGCGACGAGCGGCTGCGCAAACTTGAAGATTTAAAAAAGTTAGGGATGAACCCGTATCCGGCCCACGCCGAACGCACGCACACGCTGGCGGCCATTCGCGACCGTTTTGACGCCCTCGAAGGCAGGCAGGTCACGGTGGTCGGCCGTGTCCAAAATATCCGTAAGTTCGGCAAGATTGCCTTTGTGGTCGCAAAGGATATGTCGGGCATGCTTCAGCTGTTTTTGGCGGCCGATAAAATGGCCGGGCTCCAAGCCGAGGACAGCCAACTTGGATTCGAACAATTGCCACTTTTGGACGTAGGGGATTTTATTGAAGCGCACGGCGTAGTCGCCAAAACGAAGACCGGCGAGATTTCGGTGAACGTAGTGCGCTTGCGTCTGCTTACCAAAAGCCTCAGGCCGATGCCAATGGCGCACGATGGCTTTACAAACAAAGAAGAGCGCCTGCGTCGTCGTTATGTAGACATGAACGTCAACCAAGACGTGCGCGATCGGTTCGTGCGTCGCAGCAAATTTTGGCAGGCAAACCGCCAATTTTTGCTCGACAACGGATTTATTGAGATTAACGTGCCGGTGCTCGAACACACCACTGGCGGCGCCGATGCCAACCCGTTTGTGACGCACATGGATGCGCTCGACCAAGATTTTTACCTGCGCATTAGCCACGAACTGCCGCTCAAGCGTTTGCTTGGCGCCGGGTTTGAAAAAGTTTTTGATATTGGCCCGCGTTTTCGCAACGAAAATTATTCCGATGAACACTTGCCTGAGCATGTGGCAATGGAATGGTACTGGGCTTACGCCGACTGGGAGCAAGGCATTCAATTTACGCAAGACATGGTTCGCGCCACAGTGGACGCCACGTGGGGCACGCGACAGTTTTCGCTCGCAAACGGCCAGCATATTGATTTTGGCGAAGATGGCGAGGACTGGCCGCGTATCAGCTTTGTGCAAGTCATTAAGGAACGGTACGGGCTCGACGTCTTTACTTGCACTTTGGAAGAGGCCGTGGCAGAACTTAAAAAAATCGGCGGGGAAGTCGAAAAAATCGATAACCGCTCGCGCGTGCTTGATAAACTTTGGAAGAAAATACGCGTTGAAATCGCCGGGCCAGCTTTTTTGGTAGATATCCCAACCTTTTTGCAGCCACTTGCAAAATTACAGCCCAAAGACAGCCGTTTAACGCAGCAATTTAACCTGTTGCTCGGCGGTACCGAAGCTTGTAAGGCGTATAGCGAACTCAACGATCCTGTTGACCAGCTCAGCCGCTTTGTGGAACAGCAAAATATGCGTGATGCTGGCGACGACGAAGCTATGATGCTCGACATTGATTTTGTAGAGATGCTTGAGTACGGCATGCCGCCCGCCTGTGGTTATGGTCATAGCGAACGCTTGTTCTGGATGCTCGAAGGCGTGACGGCGCGTGAAGGTGTGGTATTCCCGCAGTTGCGCCGCGAAATTGACGCCACCACCAAATCGGTCTACCCAGAGCTTTTTAAGGACGAAAAAGCTACTCCCAAAAAGCCTGCAGAACCAGCAAAGCCCACAAAATCCACGCGCAAAAAATCCTAAGCCTTCCGGCTGCTCGGTCGGCCTCATAGGTGTTGCCTCTGTACAGAGAGGTATAATAAAAATATGAAGGAGTTTGAACGCATTTGGCATAGGTGGCTGCGGCGTCCATATCGACTGCACATTACCGAAGATATGGGACAGGGCGATCCAGTTGTTTTGTTGCACGGCATTGCTAGTAGTGGGGCGGCTTGGCGACCACTTTCGGTGTTGCTGGTTGCACAAAAACGCAGAGTTATTGCGCCGGATTTGCTGGGTTTTGGGGATTCGCCGAAGCCACAAGATGTAGACTATAGCGTTGAAACCCACGCCCGGGCCGTACTGGCCGCCTTGCGCCGGCAGCGGGTGCGTGGGCCGATCACGCTGGTGGCTCACTCAATGGGTTGTTTGGTAGCGGTGCACATTGCCGCGCGTTACCCGCGCCGCATCAAGCACGTTATATTATATGAACCGCCGCTGTTGGTTGACATGCCGGAGTTTCGCACGCACGCACGTCGCCGAAAGCAGTACTTTGCATTCTTCGAGTATCTTATGAAGCACCCCGAGTTAGCGCTCGCGCAAGACCGGGCCTTGTTGCGCATGCTTCGGAAAATTAGCGGGTTTGCGCTCGACGAAGAGATGTGGACGGCGTTCGAACGCAGCTTGCGTAATACGATTATGGGCCAGCAAGCCTACAAAGATTTACATGCCATCAGCATACCAACCGATATCGTTTATGGCCGCTTCGACATTGCCGTTACCCGAGCCGACGTGCGCAACATGTTTCGGCACAACAAAAATATTACGCTGCACATGACCAACCAGCAGCACGACATCACCATACAAGCGTCGCGGTATCTGGCACGTTTGCTGGAAACAAGAAAGACCCCTTAAAGTAAGGGGCCTTTTCGCTTGAGGTAAGCAGGGTTAGGCTGCTGGGCGGCTCAAGAATTTAAGACGGGCAACATATGCTGCGGCTGCGGTGACAACTGCGGCAATTGGTGCCAGGAAAGTGCTTGCGCCGGTGCTAGGCAGGCTCGTTGGTGTGGCTGGGGTGGTTGGCGTTGCAGGAGTGGTGGGTGTAGTCGGGGTCGTTGGAGTCGTTGGCGTGGTCGGAGAAGTTACCGGGGGCGTGGGCGTCTTCGGAACGCTTACTTTTACGATCGCAACGTCGCAACCGTTTTGGTTGTATGAAGCACCGAGGTTGCTGTTGCTTGTGTAGCAGGCCTTGTTGGTCAGGGTTGCACCATCGGTGGCCGAAGTGACCTTCACCTGATACGACTTGGTAACGCTACCTTTGGCCTTAATGGTGCCGAGGTTTTCGGTAATGGTGCTCTGGCCGGGATTGCTAACCAGCTCCACGCCGGCAGGAAGCGTATCGGTAAGGACGGTGTTGGTCATTTCGTCCTCGCCCTTGCTGCCGGTAACCGTTTCCTGGTTACTGACGGTTACGGTGTAGGTAAGGATGTCGCCTTGAGTGACGCCAAGGGCGTGCGCGTTGTCATTGGCATCGCTTACGGCGCTTTTGGAGGTCACGTCTTGGACGGTCTTAGCAATTTTTCCTTGTGGGCGGCACGCAAATGCCGGTGCAACAACCAAAGCGGCCATTGCAACACCGACTACGCCGGCGCTACCCAATACTTTGAGACTTTTCATCTGAAACTCCTTATCCCCGGGAGGCCTCTCAAGTCTTCCGAGACATTACGAACTCAGTATACGCTGTTTTAATAATTAGTCAATGTTTTAAGCATAAAAGCAATACTTAGAGTGAAGCGTAATAACTGGTATAATAGTCAGGTGGTAATGTAACAGAGGGGAAGCTATGAAAGCAATCTGGAAGGGCAAGGTTATTGCCGAAGCGCCGAAAGAAGACCTGATATACATTGAACAAAACTGGTATTTCCCACCCGCATCTGTTAAAAAAGAATTTTTGCGCGAAAGTCCCACCCCGTATACTTGCCCGTGGAAGGGCGTATGCCAATATTTTGATGTTGGCCAAAACAGTGACGAATGGAGTAAGGACAGTGCCTGGGCCTACCCCAAGCCGCTCCCTTCGGCCATCGAAAAAGTTAAAAAAGATTTCAGTAATTATGTAGCTTTTTGGCGCGACGTAACGGTGACTGAATAATGGAACAGGCAATTTTTGCGGCTGGATGTTTCTGGGGTGTGCAATATTATTTTGACCAAATTCCAGGGGTGAAAAGTACGTCGGTGGGTTACACGGGCGGTGACACCGAAGACCCAACTTACGAAGAAGTCAGCGCGCACACAACTGGCCACGCCGAAGCAATTTGGGTAGAATACGATCCCAAAGTGGTCTCCTACGAAACCTTGGTGCGGCATTTTTTTCGCATGCATGACCCCACTCAGCTCAACAAGCAAGGGCCAGATGTGGGCGATAACTATCGTTCGGCCATTTTTTACCTGAACGAGCAGCAACAAGCGGTTGCCGAAGAAGTTAAATCGGTTACACAATCGCATTCCGACAAGCCGATCGTGACGCAAATTGTCCCGGCTGGCCCTTTTTACCAGGCCGAAGCATATCACCAAAAATATGCCGAACGTACGGGCCGGGGGTTATGCCACGTCCCTTATAAGCCACTATAAAAAGCTTAGCCGAAAACCGAGCCGGAGTCTGTATAATACTACTATGAGCAAATCTTCCTCCCGTGCGAAAAGCAAGGCGCGCACTAAGGTCACATTGTCAAAGGCAAAGACCACAAAGAGTTCGGCCAAAACCGCAGAGCCAATTACGGAGTCGGCAGCCGTGTTGGAAGTACCTGAGAAAACCAGGGTTTTGCCAGGCCTGCAACGCTGGAATGTATGGGCTGCTGCGCTTTTAGTAGTGCAAGCTGTGGCAATTTTGGTGTTGAGCAATGCGCACAACGTGGCTGTAACGGTGAATTATCTCACGGCAAACCCATTGGATGGCGGCATGGTGGCGGCAGTGCGGCGGCTGTTCGACTTCAACATTGGCTATTTGGTGACACTCTTTTTGCTGGCAGCGGCCGTGGAATATGTTTTGGTGACTTCGGTGTACCGCAAACAGTATGAGGCGGAATTGGCAGAAGGGATTAACCGTATCCGGTGGATCCATTCTGCATTTGTGCCGAGTCTCGTGTTTTTGGTGGTGGCGCTGTTGGCTGGGGTGTACGATCTGTCGAGCTTGCTCATGATAATGGTTTTGAGCGCAGTTTTGCATGGCCTGGCCTCGTTCATCGAACTACGCAACAAAGGCAAAAAGGCCACGGATTGGGCCACGGGCCGCTGGGCCATTTTGGCGGGGCTTATGCCATTTATCGTGTTCATTGTGTACGCCGTAAGCACCTCGATATACGGTGGCACGCACTTGCTGGCATATGTGTACGGGCTTTTTGGTACGCTGGTGCTTACCTTCGCCGGGTTGGGCGCTAACTATTTCCTGCAACGTCAGGGCAAAGGCCGCTGGGCTGACTACCTTTTTGGTGAGCGGGTGTACACGATAATTAACGTAACTGCAAAGACAGCGCTGGCCTGGCAAATCTTTGCCGGGTTGCTCCATCCATAACATGCAAAAGGATACGGTAATTTTTGACTTCGATGGCACCATCGCCGACAGCCTTGCGATGACCATCGAGATTTTTCGTGAGCTAACCGGCTGGCAAGGGGCGCAGACTGCCGAAGAAATAAACGTGTTTCGACGCATGCCCATGCGCAAGGTGATTAAAGAGGTGAAGGTGCCGCTGTACCAGATTCCGTCGTTGCTGGTGCGCGGTCGCAAGATTATGACTGACCGCGTTACCGAGGTAGCACTGTTCCCGGGCATGGCACAACTTATTAAGTCGTTGCACGCGGAAGGGCATCGGCTGCTCGTAATGAGCTCAAATAGTGGCCAGAACGTCGAAAAATTTTTGCGGCACCATCATTTGTATGCATATTTTGACGGCGTGTATGGTAACGTAGGGTTGTTGAACAAGGCGGCGTCAATCAAACGGGTAACGCGCATCAACGGCATCGACCGCAAGCATTGCGTGTATGTTGGCGATGAGCAGCGCGATATTGAGGGTGCGCACCGGGCGCATATCAAAGTGATTGCCGTATCGTGGGGGTATAACGACCCGACGCTTCTCAAAAAGCATCGTCCCACGGCGATGGCCGAAACACCGGCTGACATCCTGAAAATAATCAATAGGTAAGTGAGAAAATAATGGCAGAGAGCACCGAGGTTGTTCGGATTGAAAAGTTAGTGCATGGCGGGCAAGGTTTGGCGACGCTAGCCAATGGCCAAAAGGCGTTTGTGTGGAATGCGTTGCCGGGCGAGCAGGTGCGGGTCCGAGTGTTTCGCAAAAAACGCTCGTTTGTGGAAGCGGTGGCCGAGGAGGTTGTTGAAGCTTCGCCAGAGCGCGTCGCCCCGCAAGAGGCGAACTATTTGGCGACCAGCCCATGGCAAATCATGCAACCTGCCGTCGAAGGCAGATATAAACAGCAAATAACTGAGGAGCTTTTTCGGCACGAACATGTAGAGCTGCCCGAAAATGGTGTACAACTGGCCACGCAGGACAGCGATGATGCGCATTTTTTCCACTATCGCAACAAAATGGAATACAGTTTTTGGGGCGACGATGAGGGTTTGCATATAGCGTTGCACAATCGCGGCAGCCACCAAAAATCGGTGGTGACGGGCAGTAAACTGGCGTTGCCGGCAATCGACGAAGCGGCTCGGGCGGTGCTGGCGGTATTGCAAAAACAGGATTTGCGTGCCGGCGATCTCAAAACTATGGTCATCCGCTGCAGCCAAGATGGCCACACGGCAGTTTCGTTGTTTACGAAGCTCGAGGAATTTCCAAGATTACCGCTGCCAGAAGGAGTGCAGGGTCTGCGCGCGTACTACTCCAACCCTAAAAGTCCGGCCTCGGTGCCCACCAAACGGTTGTATGAGCTTGGTGATGTCCGCTTGCACGACGCCTTGCTCGACCAAGATTTTGTGTACGACGTCGATTCGTTTTTCCAAGTAAACATTCCGGTTTTCGAGCAAGCGCTCAAACGCATTAAGGAGTTTTGCGGCGCCGACGAGGTGACCGACATGTATGCCGGCGTGGGTAGTATTGGCTTGAGCGTCGCCGGTAAGTCGGTAGATTTAATCGAGCTCGATCCGGCTACGGCGGCTATGGCACGTGTCAATGCTGCGAACAGTCCGCTTGAAGCTCGGGTGGTCGAGCAGTCTGCCGAAACCGAACCAAACCACTATATCTATTGCGACGGTGGCGTGTTGGTTTTCGACCCGCCGCGCGCCGGTCTGCACCAAAAAGTGGTCGCCGCGGTCGAGGCCATTTTGCCACCAAAAATTATTTATCTCAGTTGTAATCCGGCGACGCAGGCACGCGACTTAGCACTGTTGCAAGATAGCTATGTTATCGAGCACCTCGAAGTCTTTAACTTTTTTCCGCGCACGCCACACATCGAGTGTTTGGCGGTACTGACCGCAAAAGACTAATATTACCGTCCGGCCCCGAGTGGGTCGGCTACTTGCTGGACTTGTCCGAGCTGTTCCATGACAAAATCCGGTACATCCGCGGCTGTCTGCGGCGTCAGGTCATTTTGCACCCAGTAGTTGGCGTTTTCCCAAGCGGCGGTTACGTGGTTTCCAGTTAGCTGTGCCGTCAGGCTTTTGCCGTACTGCTTTGGATCGTCGAGCGCTACCGAAACAAGCGATGCGCTTTCCACGAGCTGACGGGCCCGGTCGGCCGTCAGCGTCTCCTCGAAAACAGATTCGGGTGATTGCATAATGACCTCGCCACCCATCGAACCGTTGCGGGTCTTATCGGCATAGCTGCCATGGTAATATTTGAAATCAAGCTGCGATCCTTGTTGGTTGGTGGTAGCCGAGAAGCTTATCATTTCGGTGCTTCCGTCATCGCCATATTTTGAGCTTTCGTTGTGATAGAGTTCGGCGGGGCTTGCCGTTGAAAGGCAGGCGACCCCTAATGCAGCATCGGGGTGGCAACTTTTCGTATTGCTCTCAAGCCAAGTGATCCCGGCTTTGACCGACGCCCGGGCGCTCGCTTGAATTTTGTTGAGGTTATCGGCGCTTATATCGGCTGTTATGTGTGACTGTGCCTTGCTTTCTTCGGCAAACACTGCCGCTCCGGCAACTGCACCGGCTAGCATAAAAACTCCCAAACCGGTTGCGACGCGCCGCCAGCTTTCGGAAGGTAAAGATGTTGATTCAAACGACTGTGCCATGAGCCTCCTAAAAACCCCAATAGTAACCTAAAAATGACTTTTTTTCAAGATCCCAGCGCCACTGCAAAGCTGCTACAATAAAACAAGATGAATTACTGGAGGGAACGAAGCCAGCCGTACAAGCCTGGCCAGTCGGCGCCGTTCAAGGTAAGCCGCAGCAAAATCGAGTTGTTTATGCAGTGCCCGCGCTGTTTTTGGCTCGACGTGCGTCTTAAAATTAAGCAACCCTCCGGTCCGCCGTTCAATATCAATAAAGCCATCGATGAACTATTCAAAAAAGAGTTCGATGGCTATCGCCAAAAAGGTGAACCGCATCCGATCATGGTTGAATACCAGGTGGATGCCATCCCCTTTGTACACGACAAACTTGACGATTGGCGTGAAACATTCGTAGGTGTTCAGGCGCCCCACGCGCCGACCAACTTGCTTGTTTTTGGTGCAGTTGATGACTTGTGGGTGAGCCCGGGTGGTGAAGTCATTGTGGTGGATTACAAAGCCACGGCAAAAGACAAAGAAGTGGGCATCAGCGCCGGCTGGCAAATAAGCTACAAGCGCCAGATGGAAGTTTACCAGTGGTTGGTGCGCCAAAACGGTTTGCCCGTAAGCGACACCGGCTACTTTGTATATACCAACGGCCGCATGGACGTTGACGGCTTTTTTGACCGCGTAGAGTTCAAGACCAAACTCATTCCTTATAAAGGCAACACCGAGTGGATTGAGCCGACGCTGCTCAAAATGAAGACCTGCATGGATAGCGACGAAATGCCGCCGATCGGCGAATCTATCATGGGCGGGCCGTGCGAATTTTGTACGTACGCTCGGCAGCGAACGCAGCTAACTATCAACGCGCTCACCGCCCGCAAGCGCACCAAGTAATTCCTGGGGAAATTTTGCCTGCTTGAGCTATAATAAGGCTATGTTAGACATTCAGTTCATCCGGGACAACGCTGACGAGGTCCAGACAAAATCGCAGCAAAAAGGTTATCAGGTTGATGTAAAGGAACTTTTGCGGCTCGATGAAGAGCGACGCAGCCTGCTTTCGGGTGTTGAAAGCTTACGCCAAAAACGCAACGAAAACACCGACAAAATCAAACAGGCTGGCGGTAAGCCCGACGAAGGGTTGGTGCATCAAGGCAAGCTTATTAAAATGGAGCTTGCGCAGGCTGAAGAACAGCTGGGCGGCATCGAGGAACAATACGAAAAGTTTCTAAAAGCTGTGCCGAACATGCCGCTTGGCGACGTGCCCGTGGGGTCTAGCGAAGACGAAAATGTGGTAGCCAAAACAGTTGGCGAAAAGCCCCATTTTGATTTTGAACCCAAAGAGCACTGGCAAATCGCCGAACCGCGCGATTTGATTGATAAAGCGCGCGCCGCCAAAATTTCGGGCAGTCGCTTTGCGTATATAAAAGGCGACCTAGTACGTTTGCAGTTTGCCATCATGCAGTTTGTAATGCAGACGCTTGGCGACGAAGCCGTCATCAAAAAACTGGTCGAAGAAAATGGACTGCATGTAAGTACTAAACCGTTCACGCCGGTGTTGCCGCCAGCTATGCTGCGCACTGCGCCATACGTGGCCAGCGCTCGCCTGAACGCCGAAGAAGTCACCTATAAAATCGAACAAGACGACCTGTGGCTGAACGCCAGCGCTGAACACACTTTGTGTACAATGTACTGGAACGAGATCTTACCGGAAGAGCAACTGCCTATCCGCTACATTGGCTACAGCACAAGTTTTCGTCGTGAAGCTGGCACCTACGGCAAAGACACCGATGGCATCATCCGCATGCACCAATTCGACAAGCTCGAGATGGAAATCTTCAGCACGCCGGAAACTGGCCTCGACGAACACTTGCTGGCCGTTGCGATTCAGGAATATTTGGTGCAGCAACTTGGCTTGCCGTATCAAGTTTTGCAAAAATGCACGTTCGACATTGGCAAACCCAATGCTCGCGGTATCGATATTGAGTGCTGGATGCCTGGCCAGGGCAAATACCGCGAAACGCACACCGCCGACTACATAACCGACTACCAGGCACGCGACCTAAAGGTGCGCACCAAGCGCAAAAACGGCACGATCGTGCTGGTGCACACTAACGATGCCACGGCATTTGCGCTCGGCCGCGCCATGGTGGCCATCATCGAAAATTACCAGACGGCCGACGGCCACATTATTGTTCCCGAAGTTCTGCGCCCCTTCATGGGCAATCAGGCGAAAATATAAGAGAGGAGGTGTCTATGATTCAAAAAATCGACATTGCCGGCGTTCACATGCAAGTGGGCGACGACCTCAAAAAATATGTGACGAAAAAAATCGGCAATCTTGACCGCTATCTGCCACGCGTTGCCCGGGAAAGTGTCCACGTCGAAGTAAAATGCAAAGAGTCCAACGCGCGCGGCAAAAACGAACGTACCTGCGAAATTGTGCTGCATGTGCCGCACGAGACGCTTACTGTCAAAGAAACCACTATGAACATTTACGCCGCCATCGATATTGCTGAGGAAAAGCTCAAAACGCAGCTCAAAAAATACAAAGACAGGCACGGCGTAAAGGGGTTTCGGCGGCGAGCGCTAGCGCGCCTGAAGCGCAGACCGGCCTAGGTTTTATCTTGCTGTAAACGTTCGCCATAACACTGCACAAGCACGTCGACCAAGTACTGGTTGACAGGGATGAGGTCACCCTCAAAGCACGTTTCGGCCGGCCGCAAATCCGTAGAAGGATTAGGAACACCGTCAACTACGCCGGTTTGTTTTATGGCTTTCGTGACACGATATAAGTACTCGCCCGATGTGTCTATGTGGACTGCGGTTTGGAATTGCGCACGTACCACTGTTGCTGCTAGCCGTTGCGGCTTTTGACTAGGGTGTCGTTTTTGGTAATCAACTGTACGAACAAGTGACGCTGAACCCACACTTACGGCAAGCGGTTCTTCTGGACGGGCGGCTGCAATCAGGGCTTGTTCCACCTTAAGGCCGACTGATTGGTTAATCATAACGCTGTCGTTCGTGTGCGCCTTTACCCCTGGAGTTTTCGCAATTGCCGGGACATTAGCAACCGCGCCTTCAAAGAAGTGGTCAGGGATTGGCGGGACTTGACGTACGACCATCATGCCGCTTCCCCATGTTATGTTCGGCAACGTTGTGTCGGTAAAAAGCGTATCGATCAACATTCGCAAGTGCTCGTTTGCCGAAAGAAGTGAAGGTGTTTCGTAGTGTGACGACATGATGGATCCATCATGGCATCCATGGGGCGTTTTTACAACGTATTTTGCACATCCCGAAGAATATCGTGAAACACCGAGAATCTACTCGCGTTTTTAGGGAGAAGACGCTACAATAGCACTGACGTTCAGAAATTCGACAAAGGGGAAGAGGTGTTTATGAATAGCATCCTGAGAAAAGTATTGGGTGACCCGCAGGCGCGGACGGTGAAACGCTTAAAAAAACGCGTCAAAGAAATTAACGCGCTCGGTGAGACCTACAAAAAAATGTCGGACAGCAAACTACGCGAGCAAACTAAGGTGCTCAAAAAGCGCCTGGAAAAAGAAAGCCTCGACAAAATATTGCCCGACGCCTTTGCGGTGGTGCGCGAAGCCGCCACACGAACACTCGGCCAGCGCCACTACGATGTACAGTTGATCGGCGGCATGGTGCTGCACGAAGGCAATGTGGCCGAAATGAAAACCGGTGAAGGTAAAACCCTTGTCGCGACCGCGCCGGTATACCTCAACGCTTTGACCGGCAAGGGTGCGCATGTGGTGACTGTAAACGAGTACCTCGTGCAGCGCGACGCCGGCTGGATGGGCCAGGTGTATCACTTTTTGGGACTTTCGACCGCTGTTATTATTGCCGACCAGTCGTTTATTTACGATCCCGAATACATTAACGAAGGCCATGAAGACGAACGCTTTCGCCACCTAAAACCGTGTTCGCGCCGCGAAGCCTACGAAGCAGATATCACCTACGGCACCAACAACGAATTTGGCTTCGACTATCTGCGCGACAACATGGTGCGCGAAACCGACCAGCTGCGCCAGCGCCCATTGCACTACGCTATCGTCGACGAAGTTGACTCTATTTTGATCGACGAAGCCCGCACGCCGCTGATTATCTCGGCGCCGAGCGTCACGAGCGGCAACGCCTACGCGCAGTTTGCCAAAGTAGTTCGCCAGCTGCAAAAAGACAAGCACTACGAAACCGACGAAAAGCGCAAGACCGTCATCCTCACCGATGCTGGCGTTGAAAAAGTCGAGAAGGCGCTCGGCATTACTAGCCTGTACGCTACCGAAAATCTGCGCACCATTTATCACCTCGAGCAAGCACTACGCGCCGAGTCGCTCTTTAAACGCGACAAAGACTATGTAGTGACCAATGATGGCGAAATTGTAATTGTCGATGAATTCACCGGACGTTTGCTGAAAGGGCGCCGCTACAACGAGGGTTTGCACCAAGCCATCGAAGCCAAGGAAGGCGTCGAGGTCCAGCAAGAATCCATGACGCTCGCTACCATTTCGTTCCAAAACTACTTTCGTTTGTACGAAAAACTGGGCGGTATGACCGGTACGGCGCTCACCGAAGCCGAGGAATTCCACCAGATCTACAAACTCGATGTGGTCGAAATCCCGCCAAACCGCAAGCTAGCACGCATCGACCGCTCCGACCGCATTTACAAAACAGAAGCGGGTAAGTTTAAGGCCATCGTTAAAGAAGTAAAAATGTTGCACGAAAAGGGTCAGCCAGTGCTTATCGGCACGGTTTCGATCGAAAAAAACGAAACGCTTAGCAACATGCTCACCAAAGCGAATGTGCCGCACCAAGTCTTAAACGCCAAAAACAACGAACACGAAGCAAAAATTATCGCCAAAGCCGGCGAGAAAGGGGCGGTCACGTTGGCTACGAACATCGCTGGCCGCGGCACCGACATTGTGCTCGGCGAAAGCGTGAAGGAGCTGGGCGGTTTATTCGTGCTGGGTAGCGAGCGCCACGAGTCGCGCCGTATCGACAACCAGCTACGTGGACGCGCCGGTCGCCAAGGCGACCCGGGCGTAACACAATTCTTTGTGAGCACTGAGGATGACCTCATGCGTATTTTTGGCGGTGAACGTATCGCCGCGCTTATGGGCCGTCTCAAAGTCGAAGAAGACGCACCTATCGAAAACCGGATCATCAGCAAAAGCCTCGAAGGCGCGCAAAAGAAAGTCGAAGGCTTCCATTTTGACCAGCGTAAAAGCGTCGTGCAGTACGATGACGTCATGAATCGCCACCGTAAAGCCACTTATACCATGCGTCGCGAAGTGCTCAACCAAGTGGACGTTAAAAAGCGCGTGAACATCTTTATTGACGACGAAGTAAAGGCGCTGGCGCAGTCCGACGACCTCACCAATGAAGGGTTTGATGCAGTTGTACAAGAGGCGTTTAACTTCGATGGGGAAACGCTCGACCGCTTGTTCGACACCGAAACCGACAAGTTCGAAAAAGATTTGCGCGCCGCCGCCAAAGAGCAATACGAGGCGCGTGAAACGGCATTTACCCCAGAACTTATGCGAAAAGTGGAGCGCGACGTGTACTTGCAAGTGCTCGACAACCTTTGGATGCAGCATCTTGAAAACATGGACCACTTGCGTGAAGGCATCCACTGGATGAGCGTTGGTCAGCGCGACCCGCTGGTTGAATACCGCCGCCAAGGCCAAATTTTGTTTGAAAACATGCAACAAACACTCCGGAACGATGTGATCCGATTGTTGTTCCATGCCGAACCAATTACTGAGGAGCAGCGTAACGCACCCATCGAGACTGAGCTTACCCGCGCAGCCCGCCAATCGATCAATAATGTCAACCAAGTAAGCCAAGCCGACGACGTTTTTGAAGAGGCCGACTTTGAAGCCAAAAAATCGGTTGCTAGTGCGGTCCCGAAAACTAGTGCTGACCAAAAGCGCAAAAAAGCGCGGAAAGCCGAACGGCAACGCAAAAATAAAGCACGGAAACGAAAATAGCGACAATGAAGCATAGTGTTACAGAGATTAAGTTGAAAAACGGTGCAAAAGGGTTGTTTGTACACATCGCCGATGCCACCGTCATGACCTTCGAGCTCAACTTCCGTGCTGGCGAATACCTGGTTGACCCCAAAAAGTGGGAAACCGCACACCTCATGGAACACATCTTGCTCGGCGCCAACGAGTTGTATCCAAAAGCACGGTTGTTCCAAGCCGAAATTGAAAAAAATGGCGCCTACAATAATGCCTCAACCGGGGTTTATGACATTACGTATGAGGCCGAATGTGCTGATTTTGAATGGCAGCGCGTGCTCGACCTCATGCTCGTAGCCATCACCAAACCGCTGTTTTTGCGCGAGGAGTTCGACGCCGAGTACGGCAACGTGCATGAAGAACTGCGCGCCCGCTCCAACAATCACTTCCGCCACTTGAGCCTGGCGATGCGTGAAAAATATGGCTTTATTGCCAAGACCGACCAAGAGCGGCTCAAGCTTATGAAAAACGTCAAACTCAAAGACGTGCGCGAACACTACGAACGAACGCACGTCACTAACAATTTGCGTTTTGTGGTCGCCGGCAATATCACACCGAAACGCGAACAACTGCTCCAGGAAATTTTAGAAGGCATGTCGCTTCCCAAGGGCTATTCACGCCTGGCGTTACCCGATGAGCGGCCCAAGCAACAAGAAAAGCCGTTGTACATTTTGGATAATTCCGTTAAAAACGTGTACTTTTACGTTGACATTTTTTTGAAGCGCCGCATGAGCGACCCCGAAACCGATGCGCTTAGTCTCACTAACACCATGCTTACCGAAACGCTGTATTCCAAAATTTTAGGCACGGCGCGTGAGCGCGGGCTGGTGTATGGCATGAGCTCGGGTTGGGGTCAGAGCAAACTCAACGGTAGTTGGTGGTTTGGTACGCAGGTGTCGCGCAAGAACGCGCCGGCGTTGTTCGATATTATGCTCCGCGAGATTGAAAACGTCCGTGGCGGTCGCCTCACGAAAGCCGAACTGGAAACCGCGCAGGCCTACGCGCTCGGCCGTTTCCAGCGTAGCGGCCAGACCGTGGGCGGCACAGCTGCTGGCTATAGTGGGCGCTATTTCTTTGAAGACATCATAGACGACTACTACCAAGTGCCCAAACGCATCAAGGCAGTAACGCCCGAGGCTATCACGAACATTGCAAATGCGCTTCTCGACGAAAAACTATGGGGTCTGGGCGTGCTTAGCAATTGCGGCGAGCAATTTACTGACGAGCTGGCTGGCCGCTTGGCGCCATTATGGGCAAAGGCAACGGATAAGTAACATGCAAGAAGTGCAACGCCAGGCCAATGCACTTAAAACAGAGGTGGACGAGGCTCTGGAACGACTGCAATTTGCGAAGTTGTTAGCAAAAAAGCAAGCCCTCGATGAGCAAATTGCGCGACCGGATTTTTGGCAGGATACACAGCATGCCCAGATGGTTTCCAAAGAACAGGCCAAGCTCGAAGCCCGCACCGCACCGTGGCTAGCACTCCAGAAAGAGATCGCCGAGTGCTTGGAGCTGGCGGCTATGCAGGACGAAAGTTTGCGCGCCGACCTCGAAGCGCAGCTTAAAAACACCACCGAAAACTTCGCGGCACTCAAAGAGGAGCTCAAGTTTGCTGGGCCGTACGATAATTACGACGCTATCGTGACTATTTTTGCAGGCGCTGGCGGCACCGATGCTCAAGATTGGGCGGCCATGTTGCAACGCATGTACTTGCGTTGGGCGGAGAAGCATGGCTTTCGCGTGACCATGGTTGAGGAATCGGCTGGCGATGAAGCTGGCATCAAAAGCGCTACTTTCGAAATGGTCGGGCCGTTCGCTTACGGCAAATTAAAAGGCGAGCATGGCGTGCACCGCTTGGTGCGGCTAAGCCCGTTCAATGCTGATAACTTGCGGCAGACCAGCTTTGCCAAGGTAGATGTATTGCCGAAAATTGACAAGCCGGCCGATCTCGAAATCGACGATAAAGACCTGCGCATTGATGTTTACCGCTCCGGCGGCCACGGCGGCCAATCAGTCAACACTACTGATTCTGCAGTACGTGTCACGCATCTGCCCACCGGTATCACTGTAGCTATTCAAAACGAGCGTTCGCAGCTGCAAAACAAAGAGACGGCCATGACGATTTTGCGTTCGCGCTTGGCGCAACTGCAACTGGAGCAACATCAAGAAAAACTCGAGCAGCTCAAAGGCCCAAACCAGTCGGCGGAATGGGGTAACCAGATTCGAAGCTACGTACTACACCCATATAAACAAGTAAAGGACCTTCGAACGCGACACGAAACCAGCGACCCTGAGGCGGTGCTTGACGGTGGTCTCGACGATTTTATTAATGCGTATCTCGACTACTCACTTGCACTGGGTGATTGACAAAATAAAAAGGTCATGGTAATATATAGTCACTGTTAAAAAATAAAACAGGAGAACAAAAACAAATGACAAAAATAACAGTAACGTACATCAGCTCGGTAATGCATGTGCAGCCAACTGTTCTCGCGGCCGAAACCGTCGAAGTGAGCGACCATGCGAGAGCCCGGTCACGCTGAGGTACAAGTCATTCGTTTTAACTAAAGTACAAAATCACCGATCGCAAAAGTCGGTGATTTTGTTATAATACTGCTAATGATTCTGTTAGATAGGGTTACCAAGAGCTATAACCGCAATATGCCGCCTGCGCTCGACCGCATTAGTCTGCACGTCGAGCCTAAGGAGTTTGTGATTGTGGTGGGGCAAAGTGGTGCCGGCAAAACTACCTTGCTGCGCTTGCTCACGCGCGAGGAAAAGCCGACTTCCGGCAAAATTATCGTCGGTGGCGTAGATTACGACAAGCTCAAAGACCGCGACATTCCACTGTTGCGGCGCCGTATCGGTGTGGTCTTCCAGGATTTCAAGCTGCTGCCAAACCGCACTGTGTTTGAAAACGTTGCGTTTGCCCTCGAGATTGTTGGCATGGGCAACCGCGAAATCCGCCACACAGTGCCCAAAGTGCTCGATATTGTAAACCTGCGCGGTAAAGAAAAGAATATGCCGCTGGAGCTTTCTGGCGGCGAGCGCCAACGCGTGGCGATTGCCCGTGCCATCGTGCGCCAGCCAAAAATCCTGATTGCCGATGAGCCTACCGGTAACCTCGACCCCAAACATGCCTGGGATGTCATTAAGGTGCTCGAAAAAATCAACCGTTACGGCACCACCGTGCTACTGACTACGCACAACCAAGAGATTGTCAACAAACTAAAGCGCCGCGTCGTTACCATTCAGCACGGCAAAATTGCCAGCGACCGAGCGCGGGCGGAGTACCGACTATGAAACACCACCGGCTCATAACCCTTTCGCGAGTTGTCCGGGCGGGCGCAATCAACTTTGTGCGCAATGCCTGGCTGGCGATTGCGGCCATGGCTGTAATGGTCGTGACGCTCACTATTGTGTTATTCTCCGTTATTACCAACGCCACGTTTGCGAACACCATTGCCAGCATTACGAGCAAAGTCGATGTGTCGGTGTACTTGAAAGACAACGTCACGCCAGCGCAGCGCGACGGGCTCATTAAGCAGTTGCGCGAACAGCCAAATGTTACTTCAGTGAAATATCTTTCGAAAGAGCAGGCACTCGAGAACTACAAAAAGCAAAACGCCGGCAACCAGCAGCTGCTGCTGGCAATTTCGGAAACCGACAATCCGTTGCCGGCTACCATCCAAGTGAAGCCTACCGACCTTAACAAGATCCAGAGCATCAAGGATTTTTTGACCAAGCCAGCCAACGCCGCGCTGCAAACGCCGGACTCTCCCTCGTACAATGGCGACCGCAAAACCGCCATCGACAAAATCGCGCACGCCACCAGCTTGCTGCGCAAGGCAGGGATTGGGGCGGTGCTGGTGTTCACGCTTATTTCGGTGTTGATTATTTTTAATACCATCCAAATGGCCATCTTTAACCGCCGCGATGAGCTGACCATTATGCGCTTGCTTGGCGCGGGCACCTGGTATATTCGCGGACCGTTTGTGGTCGAGAGTATTATTTACGGCATTTTGTCGGCGATAGTGTCGGTGCTGCTCATAAATGGGTTGTTTATTGCGTCGTCTTCGGCGCTTCAGGCCAGCAGTCTCGGCTTACTTGATATCAGCTATGCGCAGAGTTATTTTGGTGCCCATTTTTGGATGCTTTTGACCGTGCAGTTAGCCCTTGGTATACTGATTGGTGCCGCATCTTCTGTTGTTGCGACCCGGCGGTATCTTAAATTTAAAGCTGTTAAATAGACTAGACGACTGACGGCAATCGTACAAGCCCACCTGGCAGCCAGGTGGGCCTCAGAGTCTTGCAGAAAAGACGGGGGTATAGTATGCTAAGGGTAAGCATAAAAAGAATAAAAACCATGAAACAAAAGCGAAGCAAACCGGCTACAAAATCCCGAAAATTAGTCTCTGTGCCGATTATTACCGTGGCGAGTTTGCTTGTAGTGTGTAGCGCTTTTGTGCCAGGAACGCCTTCGGTTAAGGCCGATAATTTCGATGAGCAAATCAATGCCTTGACGCAGCAAAACTCGCAAAGCCAAGCGGCGGTGTCGGGCCTGCAAGCCGAGGCAGCGAGCTATCAGGATGCGATCAGTCGTTTGCAGGCGCAAATTTCCGGCTTGCAGTCGCTGATTAATAACAATTTGTCGCAGCAGGCAAGTTTGCAGGCGCAAATCCAGGCCAACCAAGCCAAGCTCGACCAACAGCGAGCTATTTTGGGTAGCGACATTAAATCCATGTATGTTGATGGCCAGATTACGACTATCGAAATGCTGGCCACCAGCAAAAACTTGAGCGAATTTGTCGACAAAGAAGAATACCGCACCTCGGTGCAAAACAAAGTGCAAGACACTTTGGCGACGATTACAAAATTGCAAAACCAACTGAGCGATCAAAAAAACCAGGTCGACCAGTTGCTTAAAGATCAGCAAAGCCAGCAGGGGCAACTGAATTCGGCGCAATCGCAACAAAACCAGCTGCTATCGTACAACCAGTCGCAGCAGGCCAGCTATAACCAACAGATCAACAATAACCAAAGCGCGATCTCAGGCTTGCGTGCTGCCCAGGCGGCCGCAAACCGCAAACTTGGCGGCACTGTCTCGGCAGGGGATCCAAACCACGGCGGCTATCCGGCAAAATGGGATTATCATTGCTCGGTTGACCAAGATAATGCGCAACCATGTAGTGTTACTCAAGATAGTACATTTGACGATTGGGGCATGTATAACCGCGAGTGCGTAAGCTACACCGCCTGGAAAGTCTTTCAGACCTTTGGCCACATGCCGTACTGGGGCGGTACTGGTAACGCAAACCAATGGCCTGGCGACGCCCAGCGCGCCGGTATTTCCACCGGTTCAACGCCACGCGCGCATTCCGTCGCTATCTCTATGGGTGGCACTTACGGACACGCCATGTGGGTCGAAGGCGTCAGCGGCAACTACATTCATGTTAGCCAATACAACTACGATCTTAGGGGTCATTACAGCGAAATGACCATCAACGGCGCCGGTCTCATCTATATCTACTTCAATTAGCCACAAAAATTAGCAGAGAACCGGCAGGCTCTTGTATAATCAGAGCATAAACAATTTGAGATGGGAGTTTTTTGGTGAGCGACGATTCGCAAAAGCTTTTTAATGAGCAAGACAAAGAAGGGGCGCAAGAGGAGCGACGCCGATTTAGGCTTGGGTTTATTGGCAAAACCGTTGCGGCGGCGTTGGTGCTGGTGCTCGTTTTTGGGTTGGGCATAGAGGTAGGAAGTGGGCGCTTGGCACTGTACGGCAGCCAAGCCGCTACTGGAAACTTGCCGAAAAAGCTCGATTATAGCAGCGTAAACCAGGTGTATCAGGCGCTCAAAAGCAACTATGATGGTCAGCTCGACGCCAACAAATTACTCGATGGCATAAAATCCGGCCTCGCGAGTGCCACTGGCGACCCGTATACCAAATACTTTAGCGCTGCTCAAGCCAAAGACTTCAACAACGAGCTAAGTGGCACCTTCACTGGTATCGGGGCGGAACTGGGGCAAGACTCCGCGGGTCATCTCCAGGTGGTGGCGCCCATTGCTGGCTTCCCGGCGGCGAAAGCTGGCTTGCGGGCACAAGACCTCATCACCCAAATTGACGGCACAAGCACAGCGGGCATGTCTGTCGATACGGCGGTTGGAAAAATCCGCGGACCAAAGGGCACGACAGTAAAATTAACCATTGTACGCGACGGTGCAGCCTCGGACGTCGCCATCACTCGCGATGACATTAAAGTGCCGAGCGTAAACTACAAAATTTTGCCGGGCAATGTGGGCTATATGCAAATTACCCAGTTCTCGGACGACACTGCGGGCTTAGCCAAAAAAGCTGCCGATCAATTCAAACAAGCTGGCGTAAAGGGTGTTGTACTCGATATGCGCGACAACCCTGGCGGTTTGTTGACGGCGGCAGTTGACGTATCAAGCTTGTGGGTCCCGAACGGAAAAATGGTTTTGCAGGAAAAGCGTGGCAACACCGTAACTAACACCTATAATGCCGAGGGCGGTGCAACGCTAAACGGCATCCCCACTGCCGTGCTTGTAAATGGCGGCAGCGCGAGCGCGGCAGAGATAACCGCTGGCGCTTTGCGTGACAACAATGTAGCGCGCGTTATAGGCGCAAAAAGCTATGGCAAGGGCAGTGTTCAGGTGGTGCTCGATTTAACGGGTGGCGCTGAAATGAAGGTAACGGTGGCCAAGTGGTATCGTCCGAATGGTCAGAATATCGACAAAAAAGGCATCACGCCCGACCAGCCCGTAGTCATGACCGACAGCGATTACAAAAACAACCAAGACCCGCAAGAGGACGCAGCGCTTGCATGGCTGCAGGCGCAAATAAAACAATAGAATTTCCTTGCGTACAAGAGCAGATTCCGTTACTATAAAGCGTAATATTTGAGGGTTCGGTGTGTCGAAGACGAAGTATGTGTTTGTAACTGGTGGTGTGCTTTCTGGATTGGGAAAGGGTATTACTGCCGCTTCGATCGGACGCCTGTTAAAGGCCCGCGGCCTCAACGTTAACCTTCAAAAATGCGATCCGTACTTAAACGTCGATGCCGGTACACTCAACCCGCGCGAGCATGGCGAATGCTTTGTTACCAAAGACGGCGCGGAAACCGACCTCGACCTTGGCCATTATGAGCGCTTTATAGACGAAGAGCTAACCCAGCGAAGTTCTCTTATGAGTGGTCGTGTGCTATTAAAAGTGATCCAGGATGAGCGTGATGGAAAATACCAAGGACAATCGGTACAAATCGTTCCGCATGTTATGAACGCCATTCAGGAATATATTAGTGAGGCTGGCAAGGGCTTTGATGTGCACATCGTTGAAATTGGCGGCACCGTTGGCGACCTCGAAAGCCAAAGTTTCCTGGAAGCAATCCGCGAATTTGGTTTGCGCGTCGGATTTGAAAATTGCATGTATGTGCACGTGGTGTACTTGCCATACCTAGGTGCCAGTGGCGAAATCAAGACCAAGCCGGCACAGAACTCAGTGCGCGATCTGCGTGGTATGGGCATTGCGCCGAATATGCTGGTGGCCCGCAGCGAAAAAGCCGCGAACACGGCCGTCAAGCATAAACTGGCACTCTTTTGTGGCGTCGAAGAAGATGCAATCGCCCTCATGCCCAACGCCCAAACTATTTATGGCGTGCCTCTCACTCTCGAAGACGAAGGCATCGCCGAAGTCATCTGCAAAAAGCTTGGCCTTGAAACTGGCAAGCAAGCGGATTTGTCAGAATGGCGCGAAGTAGTCAAGCGGGCTACCACTACGTACAAAAACAAAGTGCAGGTGGCCATGGTTGCCAAATATCTCGACAACCTCGACACGTACATGTCGGTTTTTGAAGCACTACGCCACGCGGCCTGGTGGAACGACACGGACATAGAAATTAAGTGGATTGATGCCGAAAAATTTGATGAACAAGATACAGACATCGCCAAAGTGCTTGAACCGTTTGACGGCGTGGTGGTGCCGGGCGGTTTTGGCCAGCGCGGCCTTGAGGGCAAAATTAAAGCAGCGCAGTACTGTCTAAAGAATAAAAAACCGTACCTTGGCTTGTGTTTGGGCTTGCAGATGGCAGTCATCGCTGCGGCGCGCAATGCCGGCGTAGCGGATGCTACCACTTTCGAGCTTGCTCCCGATAGTAAAGACCCCATTATTACCACTATGGCCGGCCAGGAAGGCAAGGCAAACACCGGTGGTACCATGCGCCTCGGCGATTACAAGTGCAGCCTATTGCCAAATAGTCTGGCTGCCCAAGTGTATGCCGCAGAATCTGTCGTAGAACGCCACCGTCACCGCGGCGAATGCAACAACAAATACCGCAAGCAATACGAGCATTGGGGTATCAAAGACTCCGGCCGCAACCCTGAACTCGACCTTGTCGAAGTTATCGAAGGCATCGACCATCCATTCTTTCTAGCAAGCCAATTTCATCCAGAATTTAAGTCCCGGCCGAACCGCCCTCATCCGATGTTCTATGGCTTCATCGAAAGCTTACGCAAATAGGCGTCCGGCCAGTTTTGTTTGCAAAACGATAGTAAATAAGGTAGCGTAAGCAGTATGGATTCTGTCAATCAGCAGCCCCCGGAGCATAGGAAACGGATTTTACTAGTCGAAGACGACGACGCGCTCGCGAATGTTTATATTGTTCGCCTGCAGGCAGAGGGTTTCGATGTTATGCGGGTTGCGAACGGCGAAGATGCGCTCGCGACCGCTGTAAAGTTTAAGCCCCACTTGGTGTTGCTCGATGTCATGATGCCGAAGGTGAGTGGCTTCGACGTGCTGGATATTTTGCGCAATACACCAGAAACTGCCAACCTCAAAATTATTATGCTCACGGCCTTGAGTCAGGAAAGTGACAAGCAGCGCGCTGAAGCCCTCGGCGTCGACGAATATCTCGTGAAATCGCAAGTGGTGATTACGGATGTAATTGACCGCATCAAGTTTCACCTAGGCATGCGCTAAACGCTAACGCATACTTTTGACAATCATGCACCATTATGCTAATGTATTGGTATGTCAAGCAGTCACGAACTCACACCAGCAGAACAAATGCAGCCTCCAACGCAAATCTTGGAAGTGCAGCAGCCTACGTCAGATCATACGGTCGGCAACCGGGATTTTGCGAGCGGTGTTGAGCAGGCTATTTTAACTCAGAGTTATAACGCCGAAAACCGCCGTGCAAACGCCCTCCAAGAGCAGCAGGGAGTCCCAAACCAACTTGCCCGAACTGCGCTCGGCCGAGTACTCCGGGGTGCTGCGAATGTAGGTGGGGAAAACCGGGTTGTAAGTGGTCGCCTGCGCGGAACGCGGCCTGATGGTACGCCTATCTTTGAAGCACCTGAAGCACAGGAACGCCGCCAAATTGCCCAAGCGGCACGCAAGCAAACTCAAGCCCAACCACCCACCCCACAACGACCTCAACCCCCACAGAACTTTGGCCCGCAACCTCCTCAAGAGTTTGGTCCTCGCGGCGACCAGTACGAACAACCCCAATCAGCGCCTCGAACGCCTCAACGCCAGCAAGGTCCGCCACCCAGGCATAAAGATTATTATGATCCTTATCTAGATGACCAGCGTGCTGCCGATGATGAGCGAAAGCAGGAAGCGTTGCGACAAGCGCAGCTTCGCGATCCAAAATCAGCAGCTTCACGGCTCCAGCGTCTCGAAGAACCGTCGCAGCCCCGGCCAGAACAACCTAGGCAGCAGCCTGCTCGCCCTACTGACGAAAACGACGACTTTTTCGACAACCCCTTTGGGAATAGCGACCAATATCGACACTAGCGCCTAAAACAAAAGCCCTCGTGAGAAGCGAGGGCTTTTTGATGAGTTTTCGAGTTTTTACTCGACGGTGATTTCGGTGCGACGCACGGTTTTGCCGGTAAAGCGACGCACGCGGCGCTTCTTGAACGCGACAACGCCATCTTTTTCGGCGTGTACAGTGTAATTGCGGCTAAGCTTAGTGCCTTTGCCGGCGCGCTTGGTGAGCCCAATTTGGCGCACGATAACCTGGCCGGTCTTGACTTTTTGACCGCCAGACAACTTAACGCCAAGCCGCTGGCCGGCGCTGTCGCGAGTATTTTTGGCGGTACCGCCAGCTTTGACGTGTGACATATGTGTTACTTCCTTGTTATTACCAGTAGCTCACGAGCAACGATTTGGTCGGGTCGATAGTAAATCAACTCCGAACTCTGAGCATACCTGAAATCTATACGATTGTACCCCAAAACATCCAAGTGGTCAAGCAGGGGAAGGTGTGTAAACTGGCCGGGTTTATGCTGCCATGCTGGCACGGCAACACACAGACGCGTGCCGGGCGCAATTTGCGCCGCAATATTTTGCAAGAATTTTTCAAGAATAGTGTTGCAGGTGCGGATGTTTTCTTGCAATTTTTGGCGTGGGGGAAGGGTAGCGTAGGGCTGGCCAAGGTAGGTCTCGCAGGCCACGGCGTTTGGCGTGCGATTCCAGTGGTGTGCGGTGGCATCACCAGCTTCAAGATGGGGCATCATGAATCCGGCAGTTTTGCCTGCAAGCCAATCCAGGTTCGCTTGCGAATATGCAATCATCCGCGGCTCAAGGTCGGTGCCGTATGCGCTAAAACCCATGAGCAACGCTTCCTGGAGCACCACGCCGGTGCCGCAAAATGGATCCAGCACCGTGAAATCGCTAGACGGCGGGCTTGAGCTGGTGGCTAAATTGATGATTGTTTGCGCGAGTTTGGGCGGCAGCATGCCGACCCGGGCATCACGCTTGGGGCGTCCGCGGTCGCGCTCAGTGTAGGCGGTGATATCTTGTTCGGCCAAGGTGTAGCCGAGCAGCGTTTGCTTGCCATTGCTCGCCAGTACGAGCTCGAGGCCGCGCTCGCCAGTGAGATGGTTGTGAAGCACCTGTGCGCTGTTGAGGGCGGGCTCCTGGTTTTGCACCAAACGCACCGAGCGTCCCGCGGATCGCAGGGCTTTTTTGACTTCGAGCCCAGCAGCGGTGAGTTGGCGCGTAGACAAACGCAGGCCGTAGGCACTAACGCCAAGCTGGATTTTACCCTCGGCTATCTCTTGCCCCAGCCGCAGTCCGGCCGCAACCACGGCCGCTTGCAATTGCCGCCAATCCGTTCCTTCGATGGTTTCGAGCACTGAGCACATTTTTACCGAGCCGCCAAGCCGCGCAAAGTCACCGGGAGCAGCCGCGCCCGCATATATCATGCTGTTTGCACTCCAAGGCCGTAAAGCATCGGCGCCGTAAAGGCTTTCGAGCTCAGCCCGGCCAAGCGCCGGCTGACGCCCTAAAATAAACAACGTTCGCATATCTTTATATTATACCATTGCACCCCAGTAACCGCCTACTTGGCGCGTAACCATTTGCAGTTTGCTATATAATAGGTCGATATGAGCGAAACGTCTTTTTTGAAGCGTCGATGGAAGATGTTGCTGAACATCTTGACTGTGGCGGCACTTTTGGTGTTGGTGTATGCCATCCGCCATCAGTTAGCTGATACAGTGAATAACTTGGCGAAGGTGAACGCTTGGGCGCTATTGCTCATTGTGCCGATTGAAGTGCTTAATTACCACTCGCAGGCAAAGTTATATCAAGGCTTGTTTGCGCTGGTCGGCAATAAGCTTAAATATAAATTTTTGGTGAAGGCGTCGCTTGAGCTGAACTTTATCAACCATGTATTCCCGAGTGGCGGTGTTTCGGGCATCTCGTACTTTGGTGCGCGCATGCGCAGCGATAATATTACGGGCGGCAAAGCCACGCTTGTACAAATGATGAAGCTCATTTTGGGGTTTGTTTCATTCGAGGCCTTGTTGATTATTGGCTTGCTGTTTATGGCGATCGGTGGCCGGGTGAACGACCTGGTCATTTTAGTGGCGACGGCGCTTTCTACCTTGTTGGTGGTCGGTACGTGCGGTTTTGTGTTCATCATCGGCAGCCAAAAGCGCATCAACGCCTTTTTCACCACTGTCATGAGCATACTGAACAAAATAATTCAGGTGGTGCGGCCGAAACATCCTGAGACTATCAAGGTGGACCGCGTGGAAATGCTATTCACTGAGTTGCATCAAAACTATAAGCTGATCGAGTCGCAATACCGCAGTTTGCGCAAGCCGCTTGTGTGGGCGTTCATGATGAACTTGACTGAGGTGTTGGCGGTGTACGTGGTGTTTTTGGCGTTCGGGCATTGGGTAAACTTTGGCTCGGTGGTATTGGCGTATGCGGTGGCAAATTTTGCGGGGCTGGTTTCCGTTTTGCCGGGCGGCGTCGGTATTTATGAAGCGCTTATGACCGCTGTCTTGGCGGCGGCGGGCGTGCCGGCCGGCCTCAGTCTGCCCGTAATTGTAATGTACCGCGTAGTGAACACGCTCATCCAGTTGCCGCCAGGATATGTTTATTACCACCGCACGTTGCACGCCGAAAAAGCAGAAATCGAGCATGAACATGAATGACGTTGAGCTGGCGCCATCGGAGTTTGTGGCGCTGCTCAACCAAACGCTCGAGTTCGCATACCCGAGCGTTATTGTGCATGGCGAGCTGGCGAATTTTCGGGTGAGTAAAAACCGCTGGGTGTACTTCGACCTCAAGGACGAGCAAGCGACGGTGCGCTTTTTTGGCACCGTATACCAATTGCCGGGGCCACTCGAAGATGGCATGCTCATAAAAGTGCGCGGGGTGCCGCGGCTGCATCCGGTGTACGGATTTAGCGTGAATGTGTTTTCAATTACGCCAGCAGGAGAGGGTTCGATTAAAAAAGCGGCGAACTTGTTGGAGGCAAAACTGACCAGGGAGGGGTTGTTCGATCCGGCACGCAAACGACCATTGCCGCATCCGCCAGCACATATTGGATTGATAACTTCGGCCGAATCAGCGGCGTATCGGGATTTTGTGAAGGTTCTGGCAGCACGGTGGGGCGGCGTACAAATTAGCTTGATTGACGTACAAGTACAAGGCGAAGCGGGGCCTGAGCAGGTGGCGCAAGCCGTTGCCCAGTTCAACCAATTGGCTGAGGCGCCAGAGGTACTTGTGGTGACACGCGGTGGTGGCAGTGCAGAAGATTTGCAAGCCTTCAGTACCGAGCAGGTAACGCGTGCTGTGGCTGGCAGCCGCATACCAACGCTTGTGGCTGTTGGCCACGAAGTAGATGTGAGCTTGGCCGAACTGGCTGCCGACCAGCGGGCGAGCACGCCGAGCAATGCTGCGGAGTTGCTCGTGCCAAACCGGAAGGAAGTGCTCGACCGGCTAGTGCACCAAGAGGCGCGCTTGGCACAGTGTGTCCGTATGGTATTGCAAGCCGAAAACCAGCGGCTCGCCCACGCGAACGTACGGCTTAGCGATGCCATGCAACGGGCAGTACGCCATGCGACAATGCAGTTTGGTTCACAAAAGCAACTGCTTGAGGCGCTCAGTCCCCAAGCGGCCTTGCGGCGTGGGTACGCTATCGTTCGCAAAGAGCGAGAGACAGTTCGATATGCCAAACAGGTAAGTATTGGTGACGAACTTGAGGTGTCGCTGGTTGACACCGACCTTCAAGTTACGGTACAAAAAATACGGGCAAAGGAGCTATATGGCAAAAAGTAAACAGAGCTATCAGGCGCTTAGCACCGAACTCGACGAGGTGCTTTTGGCGCTTCAAAACCCCGACGTGCAGGTCGACGAGGCCGTGCGGTTATATGAACGCGGGCTCAAGCTCGTGAACGAACTTCAAATACGCATTACGGAAACTGAGAACAAGATCACGGCATTGAAACCACAAACTACGGGCGAATAAGCATTGGCGGGCAGTGCAAAAATGCTTGCGCACGGAAGAAAACTAAGTTACCATGAGCGGTATGAACATACGGCAAGAAAAGGGGTCAATAAACATCCTGCTGATTCCTCTTATTTTGGTGGCGCTTCTGCTTTGCGGCACCGGCGCATTTGCATATTGGGCATATGCTGGGCGCCAAGATTACAAAAATAATGTCGACCAAAAAATAACCGCTGCGGTTACCCAAGCGCAACAGGCGACGCAACAGGCCGACCAAGCGCAGTTCAACCAGCAAGAAAAGTCACCGTATAAAAATTACGTTGGCCCTTCGGCGTTCGGCAGTGCCACAATTGTGTATCCAAAGACATGGAGTGCCTACGTTATTGAAAAGAACGGCGGTAGCTCGGTACCGGTGAATGGCTATTTCTATCCCGGTTTCGTGCCAGACACACAAAACCCTAACAGCTCATTCGCGCTTCGCTTGGGTGTGGTGCAGACTGGTTACGACAGCGTCGTGGCGCAATTTAAGGGACTGGTGGACACCAAAAAGGTAACGGTCACACCATACTCATTCCCGAAAGTACCGAACGTTACCGGCGTGCGCATTGATGGCCAAATTGTTTCAAATAAGCAAGGCAGCATGATCCTTATGCCGCTTCGCAGCCAAACTATTGAGGTATGGACAGAATCCACAGACTTTATGGGCGATTTCAACAACACAATTTTGCCAAACTTCGTCTTTACACCGTGATCTTTTAATACGGCGCGTGTATACTACTCTTAAGTAAGGAGAGGGCTACGCGTGCGCACGGCGAGCGGGGAAAAACAAGATACGGACAGATTGCTGCTGTCGATAGCGGAACAGCTCAAGTTGCCGCTGCTTCATATTGCCCGCCAAGCCGAACTGGACGCTGCGGCAGGACAGCCAAGTGTCGAAAATTTGCTTCGCATGCAATTGAGTGCTGAGGCGGCACTGCGCCTCGTAGATAGTTACTTGCTGGGCCTGCAACTTTCCCAGCAACAGGCGCAACTCGAACTAGAACCGGTTTCGCTCAGTTCGACACTTGTTGACATTGCGCACCAGCTGGATGGCTTTGCGCAGTTGTACGACATCGACTTAGAACTGCACGTAGCAGGCAAATATACTCCAGTGATGGCGCATGCGGCCGGCATTCGGGCAGCGTTTTTGAGCTTGGGCTATACATTTATCGAAGCATTGCCAAATTTACAAGCTGACCGCCGGCGTTTGGCCTTGCGTCTCGCAGCTCACCGTACGCCGCATGGGTTGGTGGCTGGTTTGTATAGCGATGCTACGGCACTCACGAGCCAGGATCTACGGACGGCCCAGCGCCTCTATGGTACTGCCCGTCAGCCGTTTACGCAGTTGTCCGCTACAGGTGGTGCGGGTATTTTTGTGGCAGATGCTATTTTTCGGGCTATGGCGTCGAAGCTTCGCGTAGGGCGTCACCAAAAGTTAACAGGCTTTGCGGCAACGTTGCAGCCAAGCCGGCAATTACAGTTGGTGTAGATGGCGCGTATACTGCTGGTCGAACCCGACGTGGTGCTCGCCAAAACATATTGTCAAGCGCTCGAGAACGCTGGTCACCAAACGGCTTGGGCATCGAGTGCCCAAGCCGCACTCGATGCCGCCGATACGCAGACCCCCGACATCGTAGTGCTTGAGTTGCAATTAACTGGCCATAGCGGCATCGAGTTTTTGTATGAGTTTCGTTCATATTCGGAATGGCAAAATGTACCTGTTTTGGTGCACAGCCTGGTGCCGCTCACTGCTTTCACAGATACAAAAGTGCTCAAGGACGAACTTGGCGTCAAGGAATATTACTATAAGCCGAACACAAGACTTGTTCAACTTTTGTCTGGTGTTCGCGAGTACTTGGCGGTTGCATAATGAAACAGCTCGTTACAAAAGCCATTGTGCTCAGCCGTCTAGATTATGGTGAGGCCGACCGCATCTTAACTGTTTTGACGCCGACGTATGGCAAATTGAGTTTGCTCGCCAAGGGCGTGCGTCGCGTAAAATCCAAGCTCGCAGGAGGTATTGAATTGTTTAGTGTGAGCGACATTACGTTTATAAAAGGCCGCGGCAGTTTGGACAGCTTGGTTTCAACACGGCTCGTCAAACATTATGGTGCCATCGTGAAGCATATCGATCGTACCATGCTTGGTTATGAGCTCATCAAGCAACTCAATCACGTTACCGAGGATCAGCCTGAAGCAGATTATTTCACGCTTGGTGAACAACTTTTTGAGGCGCTCGACGACGCTCGTGTTTCATTGCTACTTATCAAATTTTGGTTCGCCGCACAATTGTTGCGCCTGGCTGGCCATATGCCGAACCTCCAAACAGATGTAGCTGGACAAAAACTTGAGGCAGCCAAACGCTATGGTTTTGATTTTGACCGCATGAGCTTTGTGCTGCGTCCCGATGGCCAGTTTGGACCAGACCATATAAAATACTTACGTCTGGCGCTAAGCGGCAACACGCCTAAAGTTTTGAACCAAGTACAGGGGAGCGTCGAAATACTCCGAGATGCCGCACCGCTGATACAGACTATGCTACGGGCCGTCTCCTTGGTATAATTGGTGGATATGAGTGACGTTACATTAGAAGATATTGCGAGCCTGGCTAAGCGCCGGGGATTCATTTACCAAGGTTCCGAAATTTACGGCGGTCTGGCCGGCACGTGGGATTACGGTCCGCTTGGTGTGCAGCTCAAGCGAAATATTACTGATTTGTGGTGGAAATTTTTTGTGCAAGACCGCGATGACATGTACGGGCTCGACACCGCTATCCTCATGAATCCAAAAGTGTGGGAGGCGAGCGGGCACGTTTCTGGTTTTACTGACCCGCTCATCGAAGATGTCAAAACCAAGAAACGTTATCGTCTGGACCATTTACTCGAAGATGCCGGCGTGGACATCAAGGGTATGGATCTGGGGCAAATGGTGGCGGCGCTCAAGGAACACAACCTTAAAAGCCCCGACGGCAACGATCTGGCCAATCCGGCAAACTTTAATTTGCTGTTCGAAACCTCGATCGGTTCGGTTTCGGGCGAGGGTAGTAAGGTATATCTGCGCGGCGAGACAGCCCAAGGCATGTTCGTGAATTTCAAAAACATAGTTGATAGTTTTTACCCGGACATCCCGTTTGGCGTGGCGCAGATTGGCCGCGCGTTTCGTAACGAAATCAGTCCGCGCGACTTTGTGTTCCGCGTGCGCGAGTTCGAGTTGGCCGAGTTCGAATATTTCATCGACCCCAAAAACTGGGAGGGCGAGTTCGAAAAATGGCGTCAGGAATTTTATAAATGGTTCGACTTGATGGGCTTGCCACAAGACAAAATCCACGAACTGGAGGTGCCAGCCGAGGACCGCGCGCACTACAGCAAGCGCACCATCGACTTCGAGTTTGATTTTCCGCATGGCCGCAAAGAGTTATACGGACTGGCGTACCGCACTGATTTCGATCTCACAAACCATCAAAATGCCTCGGGTAAAAGCATGGAATACCGGCCGAAGGATGGCTCGGCGCCGTTTGTGCCGCACTGCATTGAGCCGACGTTCGGCGTGGACCGCACATTACTGGCTGTGCTGTGCAGTGCTTATACCGAAGATGAGCTGAATGGCGAAAAGCGTACGTATCTCAAACTGCCTAAACAGCTGGCACCGGTGAAAGCTGCGGTTTCGCCACTCCTCAAAAACAAGCCGGAGCTTGTAGCTAAGGCACGCGAGGTGTACCAGGCGCTGCAAAAAGAACTCGGCTTCGTGGTGTGGGACGACAATAGCAATGTGGGCAAGCGCTATCGCCGTTCCGACGAAATTGGCGTGCCAGCGCACGTCACCATCGATTTTCAAACCTTGGAAGATAACACCGTCACCGTCCGCGACCGCGACACTGCCGCCCAAACCCGCATTCCAATCGCCGACCTCGCTAAAAATATATAGATATGCAAACGGCCGATAACGCACTGGCTGAGCTCGAAAACTACGCCTCGCCAAAGGACGGCGAATTTTTGCAGGGATTTTTCAAGACGGGCGAGGGACAATACGGCGCTGGCGACGTGTTTATCGGGGTGCGCGTGCCAGATACGCGCAAGGTTGCCAAAAAATTCCAAGACATTTCGCTCGCTGACGTCGAGCAGTTACTCGAAAGCCCGATTCACGAAATGCGTCTGCTGGCCGTAATTATCATGGCAAACCAAGCAAATAAGGCCGGCAAGGCACAACACAAGGCACTACTCGGCCTTTACTTGCGGCGTACGGATCGGGTTAATAACTGGGATATTGTGGACGCTAGTTGCCGCAACGTGGTGGGCGAATGGGTACTCAAGCATCCCGCAGATAGCAGCTTGTTGCTTAAGCTGGCGGCCTCAAAAAGTCTTTGGGAGCGCCGTATTGCCATGGTAAGCACCTGGGCGCTCATCCGCGCCGGCCAGCTCGATACGCCGTATCTTATTGCTGAAACGTTGCTGGCCGACAAGCACGACCTCATCCAAAAGGCGGTTGGCTGGATGCTGCGCACGATGGGTGACAAAGACCCGGAGCGGCTGCGTTGTGTTCCTCCGCACACACATTGCCGACATGCCGCGTACGGCGCTGCGTTATGCCATCGAGCACTTCGACGCTGAAGAACGCCAATATTATCTGCGTCTAAGCTAAGGTATAATTTCCAATATGAAACTGAAAGTCGTCACACTTAACCTGTGGCTTGGCGGCCTCTTATTGGAGGATGTGATCAAGTTTTTGCAGAGGCAGGATGCTGATATCGTGTTACTACAAGAGGTATTTAACGGCACCGATGCAACGCTCGCGCCGCGCTTCCGTTCGATGCAGGTTTTGCAGCAGCGATTGCCGCAATACGTGGCGCAAGATTTCGCGGCAGCTTACCGTGATTTTGACCATACAAATGGCAAGGCCCAACGCGGCGGCGCCATCTTGTCGAAATTTCCCATTATCGAACGTAATGTGGCATTTCTGGCAGGTGCTTACAGTGAAACGTATCGCGACATACCCGAGCAATATGCCGACTGTCCAAGAGAACTTGAGCATGTGGTTGTCAGAACACCGACTGGCAACGTAAACATATATAACATGCAAGGCGTGTGGGACTTGGATGGTGACAATTACAGCGAACGTCGGCAAAAAATGGCAGATGTGGTGCTGGCGGCAGTGCAGGGCAAGTCGCACATTATTCTCGGCGGTGATACGAATGCAAAGCCTACAAACCAGGCGATCAAGCGCATCGAAACCGAACTGGAAAGTGTCTTTAAGGATGAGCTTACGTCTTCATTTAATATGCGTCGCAAGGATAATCCTGGTTATGCCACTGCTGTCGTTGACATGTTGTTTGTGAGCCGCCGCGACATGCATGTGATTTCGCATGAATGTCCGGACGTCGACATTTCCGACCATCTACCGCTCGTCATGGAAGTCGAAGTTTTGTAGTAATTTTGTGGACATTTGTTGGCATATGGGTGCATAATTGCAGCATAAAGTAGGGGGATACAATGAACGTCGAAGTCAACTATTGGGCAGTGCTACTGGCAGCGCTTTCGAGCATGGTTGTTGGCTCAGTATGGTATATGCCGTCCATGTTCGGCAATGCCTGGATGAAGATGACCGGTGTAAAAATGGGCCAAAAAATGTCGACCGGTAAAACCACTTGGATGTTTGGCTCGGTATTTGTGGCTTCATTAGTGACGGCATATATTTTGGCGCACGTCACGTTCCTCTCTAATCAGTTCTTTAGCCACAGTTTTTTGCAAGATGCAATGGCGACGGCGTTTTGGCTGTGGTTGGGTTTTACGGCTGCGCGGTTGTATGTGCATGATACTTTCGAAATGCGCCGCAAAAAACTCACGCTGTTGAACGCCGCTCACGAGCTCGTAACGGTCGAAATCATGGCTGTTATTATCGGCCTCATGCATCCATAACTATCTGGAGTGTTGAGAGACTAGGTACGGTTCAAGCGTAGTCATATTTTGAAAATCGGCCCAAATGCCGCGTTGTTGCATGCTGACCAGAAGCCTATCGGTAGGCTGGGCTGGCGCTGCGCGCCTAACGTAGAGGTTTCGTGCTTGGTACCATTGAGGATTTTCGCTGGTTGTGCCAAAAATTTCATCTACGTCGCTGGTCCGCAAATGGATGCGTCGGTCTAGCGGTCGCTGCTCTTCGTCGTATTGAAAATCGAGCGCAAAAGTCGGTTCGGCCCTATTCGCTACAGCATCACTCACGCCGCTGTTAGCATATTGTAGGAGTTGACGCAGAAATGTGGCGTTGGCAACGGCGCTCAAAAAATGATGGCGGACTTCTTGCCTGGACAGTTCTGATTCACCCGCAACAAACTCCGAAAAGCTTACGTCGGCCGCTGCGAGCTCGTCGAGAACAATCCGCGCATACAAAAACTCTCCTATCTCGACGTTGGCTTCAGTCTGGGCTACCTTCCGGTGCCAATAGCGATACTGAATGCCATAGGGTTCCATGAATTTGGGTAAATCGTCGGCGGGATTGCTGATGGCCAGCTCATGTGGGGCAGGTGGCTCGCATGCTTCAAAACGAACCGGCATGGCTATTTGATGGCCGCGAGTTCGATATCGAACACGAGGTCGGAGTTAGGTGGAATGTTCGGTGAGGGTGAAGCGCTGCCATAGGCCTTGGCGGCAGGAATGATCAAACGCCGCGTGCCGCCAACCTTCATGCCGGGTACACCTTCGGTCCAGCCGCTAATGACTTGGGTCAAACCAAAGGTAACGGGTTCGCCAAAATCGTGTGAGCTTTGGAAGATTGTGCCGTCTTTGGCGAGTGCCCCGGTGTAGTGGGCGGTGATGGTAGCGCCAGGCTGCACGGCGTCGCCGCTGCCTTCCTGTACGTCAAAAACTTGCAATGCTGGGACAGCTGCAACCGGTGTAAAATTTTGTAACTTGGTGCCTTCGAGAGGTGTATTGCTTGGATTCATGGTATTAGTGTACCAGTTAATCGAACGCTTGCCACCATTTCTCGCGAGTCCGCTTTTGATTGCAATGAAACCGCATTGTTTGTGTGCCGGCTCAAGCGTCGAATTAATGCTATTATGTAAGGCACAGCCTAAAAGAAAGAGACGAAATGATAACCTATTACACTGATGGCAGCGCAAGCCCTAACCCCGGTCCGGGCGGTTTCGCGGTAGTGTGCGACGGCCATCCCGTTTTTCTAGGTGGTGAACCCGACGGCGGCGAAACCACGAACATTCGCATGGAAGGTTTCGCCATTATTGCCGCGCTCAAAGATGCCGCTGGCGAGCCGTGCGAAATTTACACCGACAGCGAATTTTGGATTAACGTTATCACCAAATGGTCATTGGCTTGGGAAAAGAACGGTTGGCGCAAAAAGGGCGGGGAAATCAAAAACCTCGACATCGTGCGCGAAGTGTGCCCGCTGTACCGGAACGGCCGAGCGAAACTAATATGGGTGCGCGGCCACAATAACCACGAAGGCAACGAGCTTGCCGACCACTGGGCAAACGAGGCGCGCAAAAAAATCTTGGCCAGAAAGGCCCGCGCGTAATGTTGAATAGCCAGGTATTGTGGGCGGTGCCGATTTTAAGTTTGATCGGCAGTGGTCGTTATATTTTGGCTGTGGTTCGTGGCCAAGCCAAGCCGAACCGCGTGAGCTGGTTTTTATGGGCGCTGGCGCCGCTCATTGCGTTCGCGGCAGAAATAAAGCAAGGGGTGGGGCTACAGTCGGTGGTCACGTTCATGGCTGGTTTTGGCCCACTACTCATCGTAATCACTTCATTTTTGCACAAAAAATCAGTATGGAAAGTGACCCGGTTCGACCTTTGGTGTGGTGCGTTGTCCCTGGTCGGCCTCGCGTTGTGGCTTATTACGCGGCACGGCAATGTGGCGATTGCATTTAGTATTTTCGCAGATGGACTCGCTGGTGTGCCGACACTTATAAAGGCATATAAAGATCCAAAATCAGAAAGTGCACTCGTGTTTGCGCTGTGCATCGTCACCTCTGCGCTAACGCTCCTAACCATTAAGCAATGGACGTTTGCAAACTATGGCTTTCCGGTATATTTGCTAACGATTTGCGCTGTGCTGGTGTTCTTTATTGATACGCGTATTGGCGAACGGCGCGACATCAAAAAGCGCGGTGTTCCTTTTGGTGAAACTGAGCTTTAGCTCAGCAGGTAGTGCTATTATAGAAACATGGATGCTGATAAACCGAGAGTCTACGCTTTTATCGACAGTCAAAACCTAAACTTAGGCGTCCAAAAACTCGGATGGAAAATGGATTGGCGCAAGTTCCGCAAGTTTTTGGCGGATTGTTACGGCGTCACCAAAGCCTACATGTTTATTGGTTACATTCCCGAGTTCGAGTTTATGTACGAGCAAATGCATGACCTTGGCTATGCTGTGGTGCTCAAACCGACATTCGACTTAACACGGCCGCGGCCCGAGCTGGTCGAAACGCCAAAAGAGCTCGAATATGCCACGCATCGCTCCGGCGAACACGAAGAAAAGAAGCCGGTCAAAGGCAACATCGACGCAGAACTTGTACTGTGGGCCATGAAAGAAATGAGCAATTACGACAAGGCGATTATCGTGTCTGGTGACGGTGATTTTTTCTGCCTGGTCGAGTACTTGGAGCAGAAAAAGCGCTTGCTGCATTTGTTGGCGCCAAGCGGCCATTACTCCAGTTTGTACAATATTTACGAAGACTATATCGTGCGGATTGACCAGTTTCGGCGTGAGCTTGCGTACCGTGACCGGCCACGCGGCAACCGCGCCCGTTCAGAGCAAAACCGCTAGAGCATAGGCGAATTTTACAGCAGTTTTTGCGGGCGTTTTTCGCTAGAATATCTGCAGTCATTAAGCACGCCACCACCGCGCGGCGTAGAACGAAAGTTATAAAAAAGATGGACGAAACCGAAAACACTACGGATATTCTGGCGCCGGTTGCCGAAGAAAAATACGAAGCAACTGATGTGTTTGCCTGGGCGAATAACTTGGTGCAGTACAAAGACGAGCTCAAAATCGAGCTGTTTTTGTTCAATAAAAACTATATTCTGTACCGCACGAACCGGGCTGCTGGCTTGGCCAAGCAAATGGAGCCGTTGTTTATCGACGAAATCTTGGAGTATATTTTGGAAGGCGCTGATATGGGTCTGATTGTACGTGGCTTTGAAGAAGCCGAGGCCGAGGAGCATGTATTGCAGCGTACGCGCGTCAAAAACGTGGACAAATTGGTTGAAGTTTTGAATTGGCTCAAAACTCAAGAACACGAAATCGAACTTTTCAACGAAGAAGAACACGACATTAAGCGCATTAAAGGTGTGCTGGCGCGCTGCTCGCACCCAGACATGAAAAAGTCGTTTTATGTGGTAAAGGCGCTTCCGCAGTCACAGGTAATGAAGGGTAAAACCGGCTGGATGATCCGCGATAACAAATTTGTGCCATTCGACGCCGACGCGGCGCTGCGTATTCCTACCGAAAACCATTTGCTCGTGATTGAGCAAGATTTATACGTGTTTAACCAAGGCAAATTAAAGGCGTTGTTTGGCTATGATGCCAAAGAGGCAAGCATCGCCGAAAAGAAAGTGCGCGAGATCGAAGAACACTTTAAACTCAGTTTTGCTGACGGCGCCAGCCTGCAGTCGCTTGTGAAAGGCAAACGTGCCACCATCAAAAAACTGCAAAAAATCGAGCCCAGCCAGATCAGACAAGACGATTTGGTCGATCACGCCGAAGAGCTAGGTGTTGAGTTAATGGTGGACGAAGCTGGCGCGATCATCATTATGGACGATGGCGACCTGACGCGGTTTGTAAACTTGCTCAACGACGACTATATCGAGTCACTGCTTACGGGCTTGCGCTACGAGATCAAAAGCAAACGTTTACTCAAGCCGCCGAGTGATGAAGATATGCTGAAATCTTTGTAGATAGCACATTTCGGCTCGGGCGGGCGTATAATGCGGACGGAACAAGAGCTAAATGATGAGCACAGAATATGGCCCGATTGGCAAACACGTGGCAGACCCTACTATACGTGCCCAGCGGTATCGTGAGTACGATACAGCGTCGATGGCGCTCGAAGAGCTGATCGAAATTACGCTCGAGCGCGTGGACGACATAATGGGTGAAGCGCAAACCGGCTGTAGCATTGACACCGATGGCTTAGTCCAGCAACACCGTTACGAACGAGAGTTTAAGGTTTCGCTCGTCTGGGGGAAGGAGCCGCGGCAGCGTACCGGGCTATCCATTTTGCATGTTGCCTACCGAGAGCCGGTGCGCCATGTTGCCGAGCAATATTTCCTGACGCTACGGCAGTACGACCTCGAGGGGCGCTGGCTTATGCTCAGTTCGTTTATGTTTCGCCGCTATGTGCATTCCGGTGTAGAAGCACAGCGGCAGCATTCGCTTGACTTGCCGGATTGGATAACCTATCCCGACGGAGGTCCAGAGGCGTTATGGCACGACGTAGTACCATACGAGATGGGGCAGCTCGATGGGGAACTTTATACCCTCGAGTCGCTTCAACGTTATGACGACGAAGTTATGCTGTGGGACCGCGAGCGAGGGTTAGTGTAGTGACTGGATGTCGTTGCCACTCGCTGGAAGGGTAGGCATGGCTCGAAATGTTGCTGAGCTTTTGGTGGATGCGCCGGTGACCGGCTTTTTTGTGATATGCCAGCACCATGGCGAGCTCTCCTTGGCGATTACGGTCGACACCGCCGGGATGACGCAAAAAGAACGAATTGTCGGCCACGATTGAATCGAGATATTCACTGAGCTTGCCAGTATGCAGGGTTTGTACCCGGTGGGCAAGGAGCGTGAGGGTGTTATATTCGCGCTGGATGTCGCGGGGTGGCTCTAGAGGCTGTGCCAATTGGAATGCGTGCTGAAAAAAGCCGGCGACACGCAAAAAGTCATCACTGTAGTCGAGGAGTGAATCAATTGCTTCGTCGAGCGAACTGGGTTTTGCGCCGGCCTTCTGGGCGAGGGTTGTTATATCAATTTGCAGCTGTCGTAAAAAATCGAGAACGTGCCGCCAGCGGTTGTGGACTTGCTCGTTGAGGGCCTCCTTGGAGCTAAAAAGCTCGGCCAAGCGAGCGGTGGCATTGACGTAATCAACCACCAGGCTACTGCCAGGCAAATCATACAGATACTGGTTCAAGTGCTCCGCCTCGACAGCTTCGGTAAGGTACAGGCTGTAACATCGCGGTGGTGCATTGCGCAGCTGTTTGGCGCGCACAAAAAAGACGCTGGCGTCAGGGCGTTGCTCCGGTGTTTTAGCGACAAACGTGAGGTTGTGCATGCGCGTTACGGCGTAGGTGAGATGCAGGATTTTTTGGGCGTTTACCGTGCCGGCGCGTTCGCGTTGCAGCTGTCGGGCCAGCTTAAACCATTGTTTGCGCACTACGGCCAGGAGTTTGAGCGGTTCGCCCGTTACGATGACCGCAGCGCCAAGGTGTTGCCGCGTATGAAGGTGTTTGGCGAGATCGGAAGCAAGGCCATCATTCATGGTTCGCCGGGCGGGACGTACTTCAAGGTAATGTCTAGCTTGTGGTTCCTGAACGTTCATCATTTGTCCCCCGGTACTAAATCATGTGGTGTTGTTTAAAACTGAAATGGTCGGTCCTGGTAATGATAATGTGGTCGCGAAGCGGAATGCCCAGCAGTTGTCCGGCTGCTATGAGCTGTTGGGTGAGCGCCACGTCTTTTTCGCTGGGCTCGGCTTCGTCCGATGGGTGATTGTGGGCTACTAAAATACTTGCGGCACGCTCCACGATCGGGTCGGAAAACACTTCGCGTGGATGTGCGAGCACTGTATCGAGCGTGCCGATCGTAACGGTGCGCTGGGCGATGAGCCGCTGGCCCCCATCAAGCGACAAACACACAAAGTGTTCTTGTTGTTTGCTGCGCAATTCAGCCAGCCGGCCTAAGATTTCTTCTTGCGTGCGGACGGGCAGAGCATTTCGTACCAGGTGCCGCTTTGCGATTTCGAGCGCCGCTAACAGTTTGCCGGCCTGAGCTGTATTTACGCCGCGCAAGCTGGTGAGGCTTTCGAGCGTCATAAACTCGTTGCTTCGGAGTGCACGTTGCAGTTGCCGTGCAATAGCGCCTACATCGTTGCGGCCGTTGCCATTGCCGACCATAACTTCGAGCAATTCAAAGTCGGATAGCGCCTGTGCCCCCTTGCGCTGCAACTTCTCACGCGGACGGTCCGCAACCGGTAGTTCGGTGATTCTTCGATATTTACTTGCCATTTCAGGCGGGAGCGTACCATACTTTGCCCGGCGAGGGTATGTTTTTGCAAGAATCTGTGGAAAACTATTTTTCAAAACCTGCTATAATATCATTTTGATGGACGAGCAACTTCTTCGGCTGCAAGCAAGTACCGACCTCACCGAGGACTTGTTTAATGGGTTGCGCGACGCCACATATGACATTGATGCAACTTTTGGTCACGATCCCGAGCACCAACATCTTTCTTGGCCAGGCGACGTAGATATCCCCAATGAAAATACCCTGCAATTTTACGAAATGAACGCCTATGCCGGTACGTCAGGTCTTGGTATGCGCCGGGCAGGGCTGGCGTTTTCGCTTTCCCAACTTACTATTACCCAGCTAGAGCCTGGGCGAGCCCTGCGGTACGTCCGGGAAAACGTACCGCAGGGCAGCGAGCTTGTCACGTCGCTTGCGTCCGAAAAACAAACAAACATGGGGAGTGCCGATAGGGCGCTCCTTTTTGTTTTATGGGAGTATGGCGTAAATTCGTTTTATCCCGATGTTGCGCGCCGAAACGAGGTGCGCTTAATAACAGTGGCCGGTGATGAAACCCAGGAAGTTTTGCATCATATATCGACGCTGCGAGCCATCCGCACCGGCATGGCACATTTTTGGCGAAGCCGTCGCCGCGCCCGCGTCGAGCAAAACGAGTTGCAAGCACAGTACACTGCGGCGCATATCGAGTATATTTTGGGTAAACTAAGCCTGCCAAATTTGCGCGCGGCGTAAGCACCGCCTGCTATACTAGGCGGATGGAGCAGGGATTAGCACTTGAGATTATGCTTTCGGGCGAAAATGTTTTGCTCACCGGCGCAGCTGGTTCGGGCAAGACCTATGTGCTGAACCAATTTATTAAGCTGGCGCGCGATGAAGGTAAAAAGGTGACTGTCACCGCCACCACAGGCCTTGCGGCAACACATCTGGGTGGCACTACCATCCACGCCTGGAGCGGCATCGGCATCCTAGATAACTTGCCGCCGCGGTTCCATGAAAACCTCAGCAAAGCGCGCCGTGAAACCATCCAAAAAACAGACGTATTGATCGTTGACGAAATTTCCATGCTGCATGATTATCGGCTCGATATGGTCGACCAAATTTTACGCAAAGTGCGAGGCAACGAGCAGCCGTTTGGCGGCGTACAGGTTATTTTGTGTGGTGATTTTTTCCAACTACCACCAATCAACCGAGGTGATGGGCCAAGTGGTGGTTTTGTGGTGAACGCGACAGTCTGGCAAGCGCTCGACCCAGTTATTTGTTATCTCGAAGAGCAGCACCGGCAGGACGACGATACTTTTCTCGAAATTTTAAACGCCTTGCGCGGAGGCGACATCCGACGCCGACACGCCGAGCAACTGCTTGGCCGCCTGAAGGCTGAACTTGCGGCTGGTCAAGAAATAACTGAGCTTCATACCACGAACGTGAACGTCGATGCCGTCAATACCGCCCGCCTCGAAGCCCTGCCGGGCGACGCGTATTTATACGAAATGGAAACGACCGGCAAGGCCAATTACGTTGATTCGCTCAAGCGTTCCTGTCTCGCCACGGAAAATTTGGTACTCAAAAAAGGCGCGCTGGTCATGTGTATTAAAAACAGCCAAGACAAGAGCTATGCTAACGGTTCGCTCGGCATGGTGGTCGGTTTTGAAGAGGGTACGGACTATCCGCGTATCCGATTGCACAGCGGCCGTGAGCTAACCATACGTCCTGAAACATGGGAGCTTCGCGATGGCGACAAAAAGCGGGCGTCGATTACGCAATTGCCGCTGCGTTTGGCGTGGGCGATCACGGTGCACAAGAGCCAGGGCATGACGCTCGACGCGGCGCGCATCGATTTGCGCCGGGCGTTTGTGGAAGGCATGGGGTATGTGGCGCTGTCGCGGTTGCGCACGCTTGATACGCTCAGCTTGAGCGGCATCAATAACATGGCGCTCAAAGTTAGTCCCGAAGCGCTCGAAATCGACAAAACCTTGCGCAAAAATACAGCCGTCGCCCGCGAAAAATTTGCCCACTTGCAAGCCAAAGCCGAGCAACGCAAGCAAGCCAAACCAACGCCTTCGTCCAAAAAGAAACAGGGCACCGGGACGGCCTGGACCGAAAAGCTTGCCAAAATGCGCGAAACCTACCCGAACGCGTATCGGCCCTGGAGTGCGGCCGATGATGATCGACTACAAAAATTGTTCAAGAAAAAGACAAATTTACAGGAGTTAACCAAAGTTTTTGGCCGCCATCCGGGTTCTATTCGCAAACGGCTCGAAAAGCTATTCGGCGAAGATGTAACGATATCTAAATAACTACTGCGATTTGCTGGCTGCTTGGGCGTCTGATGGAACGGGGAAAATAGGGACGCTGACCGCAGGCAATAGCTCGACATCAACGCGTCGGCAGTCATCGGCAAGTGTTGGCGGCATGTTTTTGGCGCCATTCTCGAACGAAAACGCTGCAGATTCCTGAATAACTTTTTGGCGAGTAGGGCCCGTGCCGTGCTGCCACAACTCGTTCGCGAGCGCAATACTGCAATAGCCCAACGCGCGAGCCTCGGAAGACTTGTCGCCAATGCGCTCCTGCATAATGCCGACGGCCTCGTCGATGATCTGCGGGGTCACTGGCTTGGCCATGTCCTGGGTGTGCAAAAAGAGCGTGCTAAAACCTTTGCCGCCATTGTGCAACGCATCAGTCGTTTCTTGGGTAAGAGTAGGCGTAAAGTCATGTTCGCCAATCAACCCGATTTTGTTGGCGCCTACGGCTGCAAATGCAAGACCGGCGGTGCCGGCAACGGCAATCGCCTTAGTTTTGTTTGATAATCCCATAACTCACTCCTTCACACGGTACATATTGGATGTGTATTGTACTCCGAAATATATATTATGCAATAGTTTTTATTGTTTGCCTTGTGCCCGTCAAACCGATACCATAAAACAATGGCATTCACCGAAGATTCCCGCATTGTTGTCATTGGTGGCGGAACAGGCAGTTTTATGTTGCTCGAAGCTCTCAAGCCGAAATTCAAAAATCTCACGGCACTGGTAACAATGGCCGACGACGGAGGTTCAACCGGGGTTTTGCGCGACGAGCTTGGCGTACTGCCGCCCGGCGATGTACGGCAATGTTTGGTCGCGCTCGCGCGCTCGCCCAAGGTGCGCGACTTGTTTAATTATCGATTCGAAGAAGGAATGTTGGCTGGCCACTCGTTCGGCAATTTATTTTTGACTGCGCTCGAAAAACTCACGGGCAGTTTTGCCGAAGCCGTGGAAACGGCTAGTGAAGTGTTGGACGCCCAAGGACGGGTAATACCGATCACGCTCGATAATGTCCGGCTCATGCTCGAAGTTTCCGACGAGTTTCGGGTGCGCGGCGAGCACAACATCGACACGTTGCGCTTTAATGGTTCGGGAAGCAAGCCGCGGCTCACCCTGGAGCCGCGCGCAGCCATTAACCCCGACGCCCTTGCGGCAATTGCCGCCGCCGACATGGTGATTTTTGCACCCGGCGACCTATATACTTCTCTCGGGCCGCTTTTGACTGTTGACGGCGTTGCCGATGCGCTCCAAAAATCCAAAGCGCACAAAGTGTACATCTGTAACTTAGTAGTTAAACCCGGACAGACGGATGGTTTTGACGTGGCTGACCATGCCGCAGAAATCGAACGTTTTGCTGGCGGCCCGGTGCTCGACACGGTCATATATAATACCGCCGAACCGGCAGGTGGCCTCCCCGAAACCTATGTGCGCGAGGGCGAATACTTGGTTGAGGTGGATGCCCAAAACTTGAAAGCCGTCCATTACCGGGCTATCGGCAAGCCACTATTGTCCACTAAAACAGTGGCAATTTCGGAAGGCGACCCACTGGCCGCGCAACGCTCGCTGATCCGGCATGATGGGGCGGCACTCCTGGGCGCGCTGCTGGAGCTTAGGTAAAACTGTACGACAGCACAATATTGACAAAACATAACCTTTTTGTTATTGTAATGCTGTAAAACCATGAAAACAAAAAACAGCAAACATCAGTCACACTATCGGCTTCATCATCGCGGCCTCATGTATTTTTCAGTGGCGGTATTGCTTTTTTGTGTCCTCAAATTTGACAGTCATGTCTTCTCGGTGTTCAAGCAGGCTTATAACCAGGGCATGGGCATTGCCGCAACATTTATTCGCGAAGGCGAAATGACGCGTCACCACATTGACTTCGGCAATGTGCGTATGCAAACCATCTCTGGCTCTTAATGTGAGATATCTCATAGTGTTTATCCACAGTCGGTAAACACCACATGTTGTGGATACTGAGCTTTCCACTGGAAAACTGTGGATAACTGGTGTAGGAAACACCACTATTTCACTAAAAATAGGCTTGTATGTGGGGGATTGTGGGTAGTATAGTCATGTCAGTGGGTAATCGTAGGTAGTTCAAAACAAGCTACCTGGGATCAAAAACAAAAATCCACTAGCAAATTTAAATCAAACCAATGGCCACGGTAGATTACTTCGAAAGAAAACTCGACGACAAACGGCGGTTAACCATACCGGCCGAACTTCGGTACGAGCTTGCTGGCGGAGTGGTTATTACCAGAGGGTTTGGCAAATATCTCCACTTGTACCCAAAATCAGTTTGGGACAAAGAGGTTGAGCCGCGACTGGCGGGCGACATCCTTGACGAGCGCATTGCCGATCTGAACGTACAGTTTCGGATGGGCAAAATCGACGCAGAGCTGGATGGCAAACAAGGTCGTATTACCATCGAACAACACTTGCTGGATTACGCGGGCATCAAGCGCGACGTAATTGCGGTTGGTGTCGGGCGATACTGGCGGTTGATGGCACCACCTACAGAATAGTAGGGCGGCAGTTCTTTAACAATACGGATGAATAGTAACCACACTCGAGGTTAGCTATTCGGCAGTCAACAAGTGGCATATAGGCACCACTCTAAAAACCTCGTACTTTTCTTGGAAACACCTCCCAAAACTCCACCTCACACATAAGTCTCTCAAACTCGGCTGTTTCGGAAGTAAGAAGTTTTAGGATTTTTCAAATCCTCTCTTAACACCTTCTTGACATACGACCAAAACAGCCACAACAAAAACAAAAACAACCAAAAAAACAAAAAGTTGACTGCTGAATAGGTGACCTTGCAAAACAAAAACACCACATACTGTCAAAAGTATGCAAAAATAAACAGCAAGTATGCACCAAAACAACCAAAATCATTTACACACACCAGTGTTGCTCAAGCCAGTCTTGCAGTATCTGGCGCCGAAGGAAGGGGAGTCGTACCTCGACTTTACGGGCGGATATGGCGGGCACGCAGCTGCAGCGCTGGAGATTACCAAACACCCTGAGCGGGCCGTGTTGGTCGACCGTGATGAAGCCGCAATAGGCGAACTTCGTAAGCGGTTCGGTAGCAAGCCAGAGCTTCGGCACCAGGATTTCCTGACCGCCGCACAGGAACTCGCGAAGGAAGGTAAAAAGTTTGACCTGATTTTGGCCGATTTGGGCGTATCGTCACCGCACCTTAACGAAGCGAGTCGTGGTTTCGCCATTAATCAAGATGGCCCGCTCGATATGCGCATGGATCGGTCGCAGTCGCTCACCGCGGAGCAGGTGGTCAACGCCTATTCCGAAGCGGCGCTCACCGACATCTTGAAGCGCTATGGCGAAGAGCCAAAAGCGCGGCAAGTTGCGCAGGCGATTGTTAAAAATCGTCCGATCAAAACCACATTTGAGCTCGCGCACATTGTTGCCAAAGTCTGGCCGGGCCACAGCAAGGTCCATCCGGCGACGCGCACCTTTCAAGGTTTGCGCATTGCGGTCAATAACGAGTTGGAATTACTCCGGCTCGCATTACCGATCTGGATACAACTGCTGAAACCGGGCGGACGCATCGCAATCATTAGCTTCCACAGCCTTGAAGATCGCTTGGTAAAACAAGCGTTTCAAGAAACGGGCGGCGACCGATACGATGCAGACCTCACCATTTTGACTAAACGACCGGTGAGTGGCGACCAAACTGAAATAGTTTTAAATCCGCGGGCAAGGAGTGCAAAACTTCGCGCCGCATTGAAACAAAAATAAAACAAAAGAAAGGGCTAAGCATGAAAATCGAAGTTAAAAGCTTAGGCCGCGCTTACAAAGTCCGGGTTACGGTAGCCTAAGCTACTCCGGGCGTAAGCCGCAAAACGGGAGGGCAGAAGCCCTCCCACCAAAATTAACAAAAACAAAGACAAAAAGTATGACATATTCAAGTTCCTTGGCGGCTGGCCGCGACCGCGCAGGCGCAAGCATCGGCCGCAACCAAAATGCCGTAACCTTTCGGCGACAAGACCGCAAACTCGGCCCCATTAGTAACACCGTGTTACTGATTGTGTTGGCCTGTATTTTGGGCTTGGTATACCTGACGCAAGTAACCAAAACCAACGCTTACGGCTACCAAATCAACAATTTACAGCAACAACAGGCAAGTCTGCAAAACCAACACGACGACCTCGAGGTGGCTTCGGCGCGTTTGCAGTCGCTCGACCGCGCGCAAAACAGCGATGTTGCCAAAAGTCTCGCAACCGTCACGCCAACTGCCACCGTGCAAAATTAAAAACACCTGAAATAAGGGTTATAATAAGAACATATGGGTCCAAACAAAGGCCAAGTCATGCCGATACAAGCCGTGCGGCGTGCCCGCTGGTGGTACGTGTTCTTACTCTTTGTAGTGGGTGTTTTTTTAATTCGCTTATTTTATTTGCAGGTGATCCGCTACAGTTATTACCATCACACGGCGCTGAATGACCAGCTCAAGCAGTACGAAATTCCGGCAGAGCGGGGGAAGATTAATGCACACCAGGGCGATGCGACGATTCCGGTGGTGCTCAACGAAAAATTATTTACGGTGTATGTAGATCCGACGCTTGTGAAGCCCGCAGACCGCGATCGTGTGGCCGACACAGTCGCCTCAACGCTCGGCGGTAGTGCTGACACTTATAAAAAACAGCTCGAAACAGCGGGATCGCGCTACCAGATTTTGGGCCGCCGCGTACCGGCCGACAAAAAAACCAAGCTGCTACAGAATAAATTTCCAGGCGTGGGCGCCGAACAGCAAGACTACCGCACGTATCCGCAAGGTGATTTGGCCGCGCAGGTTTTGGGTTTTGTGAACAATGACGGAGAGGGAAAATACGGCATCGAGCAAGCGCTCAACAAGCAGCTGGCTGGCACGGCGGGCCAGCTCAAGGCCGTAACGGACATCAATGGCATACCGCTTGCGGCCAACACCGGCAATATTTTGACGCAGCCCAAACAGGGGTCGGACGTCACGCTTACGCTCGATGTGGGTATGCAAAAGCAGTTGCAACAAATCTTGGCGAAAGGTGTGCAAAGCGACAAGGCGCCATCCGGCAGCGCGCTCATTATCGAGCCAAACACAGGCGCCATTAAAGCCATGGCCAATTTTCCCTCGTATAATCCAGCCGATTACAGCAAAGTGGACGACCCCAGCGTCTTTACGAACGCTGCTGTGGCTTCGCCACTCGAGGTTGGTTCGATCATGAAGCCGCTTACTGCCGCCGCAGCCCTCGACCAAGGCGTAGTGAGCGCCAACCAAACGTACTATGACCCAGCGCACTGGACGGTTGATGGCTTTAATATTACGAACATCGAAGAAGATGGCGGTGCGGGCACAAAAAGCTTGGAGAATATTTTGAATTTGTCGCTGAACACCGGTGCCACATGGCTGCTCATGCAAATGAGCCAACCAGGCGGGACAACCATTAACCAACATGGCCGTGAAGCGTGGTACGACTACATGACCAACCACTATCGGCTCGGCAAGGATACGGGTATTGAGCAAGGCTACGAATCGCCGGGACTGATTCCCGACCCAAATGAGGGCTACGGCCGCAATCTTACGTATGCCAACACATCGTTCGGCCAGGGTATGACGGCCACGCCGCTGCAAATGGGCGCAGCGTTATCGGCGGTTATTAACGGCGGGACGTACTACAAGCCCTACCTGGTAGAAAGTGAAAGTGCTCCTGGTACAAACGGCAAGACCACGGTCACGAAGCCGACCGTAGTTAATAAGAACGTGGTCAAGCCGGCCGTCTCGGTCACTATGCAATCGCTGATGGAACAGGTGGTTACGGGGCACAATTTGCATTTTCCGAGTCAGTACATCGTCGGCGGTAAAACCGGTACGGCCCAGATTGCCAAGCCGGGCGGCGGCTACTACGACAACGAGTTTAACGGCACCTATATGGGATTTGTCGGTGGTGACAATCCACAATATGTTATTGTGGTAAGCGTCATTCAGCCGCATAATGGTGGCTATGCAGGTACGGCGGCTGCCCAGCCGATTTTTGCCTCACTCGCCAACATGCTCATCAATGATTTTAACGTGACGCCCAAAAGCCACTAAGCTATACTAGGAAGAGAAGAACATGGTAACTACACTACATTTTACCGTCGCCGCCGACACCGTTATTCGCATATTAATTTTAGGATGTTTGGGCTTTCTGTTCAGCATGTTGATTACGCCCATTTACACTACCTTGGCTTACCGGGGCGAGTGGTGGAAAAAGCCGCGTGCCAAAACAGTGACTGGCGAGACGGCCAAAGTGTTTACGGCACTCCACGCCGAAAAACACAAGCGCCACATTCCGACGATGGCTGGCGTGATTGTGGTCGTATCAGTAACACTTGTAACGGTTCTTCTGAATTGGAGCCGGGGCGAAACCTGGCTGCCCATTGCGGCGTTTGCGGGCGCGGCAACGGTGGGACTGATCGACGACATCATCAATATCCGTGGCGACGGCTCGGGCGTGGCGGGGCTGCCCTCGAAAGTTAAGCTGTTGCTCATTACGCTCGTGGCACTTGCAGGAGGGCTGTTCTTTTACTATAAGCTAGGTGTTACTGGCATTCATGTGCCGCTGCTGCATGGCACCTGGCACATTGGCTGGTTGATTGTGCCGCTATTTGTGATTGTGGTGGTTGCTACAGCCAACGCCGTAAACATCAGCGACGGCCTCGACGGCTTAGCCGGTGGGTTACTGGCCACAGCCTTCGGGGTGTACGCACTGATTGCGTTTATCGAGCAGAAATACGATGTTGCTGGCTTCTGTATGACCATGGTGGGCGCGCTGCTGAGCTACACCTGGTTTAACATTTTTCCGGCCCGCTTTTTTATGGGCGACGTGGGTTCGTTCGCGTTTGGAACAGCGCTTGGCGTGGTGGCAATGCTTACGGATACCGTCCTGCTTTTGCCGATCATCGGCGTGGTGTTTGTAGCCGAGGCTGGCTCGGTGATCTTGCAAGTGGCTTCCAAAAAGCTGCGGCACGGCAAAAAAATCTTCAAAATCTCACCAATTCACCACCATTTTGAAGCGAGCGGCTGGCCGGAAACCAAGGTTACTATGCGTTTTTGGGTAGTGGGCCAGGTGGCGGCAGTTATCGGCCTGATCGTCTTTTTGATTGGAAGGTACGTTTCGTGAGTGAGGGCGTGGTTACATGGGGGCGGTGACGCGCCGCAACCCTGGTTTTGTGCCACGCGGAGGTGCGCCGCGCCGGCATCGCCCGGACTATATTTTGGTTATTTTAAGCACGGTTTTGCTGGCGGTGGGGCTCGTCGTAGTGTACGCCATCAGCCCGGCTTTGGCAGTCGAAAAACATGTGAGCAACAACTACTTTGTGACGCGCCAGCTGATTTCTATCGGTTTGGGGCTTGTCGTGTTTGGTGTTACCGCTAAAATTCCACTTAGCAATTGGCGCAAAGCGTTCAAGCCGTTGCTGGTGGTAGCCGCACTGGCGACGTTGATGGCTTTGGCGCTGCCAACCAACCCGGATTACCCGGCACATCGCTGGATTCGTTTTGGCGGCTTGTCGTTCCAGTCGGTCGAGTTGCTAAAATTTGCTTTGCTAGTGGGGCTGGCGAGCTTTTTGGCCGAGCGTATGCGAAACCGCACAGTTTCGGACTCAAAAAAGACGCTGCAACCACTTTTAATCGCGCTTGGCGTGATTGGATTTGTGGTGGCTGGTATCCAAAGCGACTTGGGTTCTACGGGTGTGATTGTAGCCATGATGGGTGTTATGGCTTTTGTGGCGGGCATGCCTATGAAGCGTCTTATGATTGTACTTGGCGTGATTGGGGTTTTGCTAGTGCTAGCCATTTCGGCCACACCATACCGCCGTGAACGCTTGTTTACGTTCTTGCATCCTGAAAGCAATTGTTTGACCACTGGCTACCAGGCATGCCAGGCGCTTATTAGCGTGGGTTCTGGCGGGATGATCGGCCTGGGCTTGGGCAGGAGCGTGCAAGCCTACGGCTACTTGCCAGAGGCCGAAAACGATTCTATTTTCGCCATTTACGCTGAAAAATTTGGGTTTGTGGGTGCTGCTGTGCTGCTGGCGCTTTTGATGGCGTTATTTGCGCGGTTCAAAAATATCGCCGAGCGCGCGCCAGACAACTTTAGCCGCCTTGTGGTGGTGGGTGTGCTGGCGTGGTTTAGCACCCAGGCTATCATCAATATTGGTGCGATGATCGGCTTACTGCCGTTGAAAGGCATCACGCTGCCATTCATAAGTTACGGCGGCAGTAGCGTGCTGCTCGTGATGGGCGCACTCGGGCTTGTGTTTCAGGTTTCGCGCTATACCAGTCACGGCGTGACTGTTCAGGATGAAGAATTTAACGGAGAAAGCGATGAAAATAGTCGTAACCGGCGGCGGATCCGGGGGGCATATCACCCCGATCTTAGCGGTCGCCCATAAACTGAAAAAATCCCATCCGGACACTGAGATTATTTACATTGGCCAGCGCGGCGACATGTTGGGTGACGTGCCGCAGCGTGACGAAAACGTTGATGCCACGTACTTTATTTCAGCAGGAAAGTTGCGACGATTTCACGGTGAGGGGCTCAAGCAGCTGCTCGATATTCCGATGGTTTTGCGCAATGTCCGTGATGTATTTCGCACGCTTGCTGGCCTGTGGCAAAGTTATTGGCTGCTCAGAAAGCTGCGTCCCGATATTATTTTTGTGAAAGGTGGTTTTGTGGGCGTGCCTGTGGGCCTGGCTGCGGCAGTGCGGCACATTCCATACGTGACGCACGACTCCGACGCGCTGCCGGGCCTGGCCAATCGCATTATTGCGCGCTGGGCAACCATGCACGCCGTGGGCTTGCCAAAAGAGGTTTACAGAGGTTACTACCCGGCCGGCAAAATCCTGACAGTAGGTGTGCCGATTTCGCGGCATTATCAGTTTGTAACGGAAACGGCGCAGCGTACATTCCGCAAAGAACTTGGGCTTGAGGCCTACCATAAAATGCTGTTCGTAACCGGCGGCGGCAATGGTTCGCAGCGTTTGAACGAAGCGGTGGTAGCTGCCGCTGAGCACTTGCTGGAGCGTTACTCGAACTTAGTGATCGTGCACATTGCCGGTCGCAAACTGGAAACCGACCTGCGCAGACTCTACAAAAGCAAACTGCCGTCATCATTTTTTGAGCGCGTAAAAGTGCATGGTTTTGTGCACGAAATGTATCGCTACAGCGGCGCGGCCGACGTCAGTATTACGCGCTCCGGCGGCACCACCATGGCCGAGTTCGCTGCTCAAGGCAAGGCCTGTATTTTAGTGCCAAACCCCAAACTTACCGGAGGTCACCAGCTCAAAAACGCGCAGGTTTTGGTAGACCGTCACGCAGTTTCGCTCGTTAATGAGCGCAAGCTTGCACAAGATCAACTTGCGCTTATGCCGGCGCTTACTGACCTCTTCGACCATCCCAAAAAACGTCACGAACTTGGGAAAAACCTGCACACTTTAGCACAAACCGATGCCGCAGAACGGCTTGCGGTGTTATTATTAGATACAGCAACTAAAACATAAGAATAAAAGCTACCATGTTATTTCGCCGACGCCAGCCACAAAACCAGCCGCGGGCTCGAATTGCTGCGCCGCAGAGTCGCGGCGAGGTTTTTTCGTACCATGCGAACCGTTCGGTGCGCGAAGGCAGTAATAACATTGGTCGCATCGTGCCCGAGGAGGTGTCCAAACGCCGGCGTAGCATGAAATGGGCTAAACGCGTGCCGATGTTTGCGGCGCTTATCGTGATTATTATCTGTTGTTCAGTGGTACTCGGGCTTAATAGCAGCGCCAAAGTCGTGCCAGTAACTACCGGCGCCAGTGGCCCAAACAAGCTGTTTTTGCAAGACACCACCGTATATCAGCAAGCCGCCCAGCGCCTCTTTGCCACCAACGTGCTTAACAAAAATAAGCTCACCGTAGACACGGCCCGCATTACGCGCGAGCTACAAAACGAATTTCCAGAATTGCAAAATGTTTCGATTGCACTGCCACTCATCGGCCATCGTCCGATCGTGTATTTGCAGCCGGCCAGCCCCATTCTTTTTTTGACGACGCAGGGCGGGGGACTTTATGTTTTAGACAGGTCGGGCAGGGCAGTCGTGGGCGGTGCTGAGGCTTCGGCCCAAACGGGCAAGCTGCCCATTCCAACCGTACACGATGCCAGTGGGGTTGCCGTAAAAACAGGGCAAGTAGCGCTGCCCAGCGATGACATTGCCTTCATCGTTCAAGTGGTGGCGCAGCTGCAGGCCAAAGGGCTGCAGATTACCAGCCTCGATCTGCCGGCGGGAGCGAGCGAGTTAGATGTCCGGCTGCAGGGCGTGGCGTACGTGGTGCGTTTCAATATGCAGGGGAACTCCAGAGAGCAGGTGGGAGCCTTTTTAGCGGCCAAGCAATTCAACGAGAGCCAACATGTGGCGCCTGGACAGTATATGGATGTGCGCGTGCCGGAGCGAGTGTATTATCGGTAGTGTCTCCCACTCTCCCCTCCGGTGTTCGTATTTTGTTCAGGTTTGTTTGTCGTACGCTTAGGTGCAAAAAATATATAATCATATGCAAACGACAAAAAGTCAAAAAATTATAAAAGGGACAGGGAGTAGAGGGAACATAAAAATACTATCAAAATGACCAAAAAGCAAATATTTTCACGACAAAACTGTGGAAAAGTCAAATTTGTGTGTAGAGCCTAGACTTAGACACTAGGCGCTTTTTAATATTCCAGTAACGTAAGGCCGATCGGAAGTTAAAATCTAGGTTATACATGGCGAGTAAGTAGCTATTTAGGCTATTGCAACGCATTGCCGCGGGTGGCTCCCCTACAGTAAAGGCACACCTAATCAAGTCTCAGACTACTATTTAGAGTCGCAAAATATACATTGTGCGACATCCCATGTCATGTCCTTTTGACCTTGAATTTCTGCTCGCCCACAGTCCATCCTGACCTATTTTGCCTGACTTTGTTGGCGAACTCTCCGTCCCTACACTCTCTTGGATGGGCGCATACTCGTTCTAGCTTCGTCGTTCATTCAACCTATCCCATCCCATTTGAAGTGTTTCGAGACTTGCCCGATGTTCGTATTTTGTTCATTAAAAAACAGCGTGCAGAATTCATGCTGTTTTCATGATTATTCCGAAGCGGGCGCCCCACTCTCGCCCCTGCTCCGCCCTATTCGGCTTCGATGAGGTTGTAGGTTGCTTTGGCAACGCGCTTGAATTGCGGTTTGCCTTGCAAGTTTAGCAGGATGGTTGTTTCTTTCACAAAACGGCTTTTTAATACTCGTTTCACAATTTCGTCGCGGTGCAGTGGTTCGCCAGCTTCGCGGAGGACTTCGGTTATAATATCAGCAACAGTGCCTTTGGCGTAACCCCATTCTTTGAGCGCATAAATGCCACGGCCGATCAGCACAAAGCGCTTGTCTTTGATGAGTTCGTTGTGAATGGCTTGGGTTGTTACGTCTTTGCGCTTGAAATCTGACTGCTTGATGGCTTCAGCGATTTCGTTGAAGTGCATGTGCTTGCCGTGTTCTTTGAGGATGACGTAGATTTTGTCGCGGATATTTTTAGGGTTGACCATTGACCACTTCACAAGGCCCCAGCGGCCGTTCAGAGTGGCGAGGTTCTTAGAAATGCTAGCCAATGCTTGCGCTTGGTCGTTGTCGCCGCCAACTACTTTGGCGACTTGCTCGATAGGTGCTGGTTCGCCGAGCTTTTTGATGGCGGCCACCAGCGCTGTGACGTCGGCTTTAACATGCTTTTCGTCACGAACCTCGATCAGGCTAATGGCTTGGAAGTAGTCGTCGTTGTCTTCAATGACAACTAACTTCGGGCATAACTTTGCAAGAAAGGCCACACGGGACTGGTCGGTACGGCTGTTTTCGGCCGTGAGGCGGGTGCTGAGGTCACATGTACGAGCTACAGTGCCCAGTGTCTGTAGTTCGCTTACCATGGCGTCCTGGATGGCTGTAATGTGCGGCAGCTCACCTTCCTCGGCACTGGCCTGCAGGCGCGCCAGGACGGATTTTTCGAGCTGGCGGACACGCTCGCGCGTGATGTTCAAGAGTTCGCCAATTTGTTCCAGGGTTTCCTTGCGGTCGAAGAGGCCAAAACGCCGCGCGATGATCTCTCGTTCGCGCTCTCGCTCGATGTGCGAAAGGATTTCTTGTACCATGTTTTCAGTATTGACTATCGCTTGCGCGTCTTGGACTTCTGCCATCGTGGTCACTTCCCTGTCTGTTAATTTTGGCTAACGTTTTACATAATTATAAAACTAATAATTGTAAAAGTCAAACTATAAGTCTTCTGACCCTTATTGTACCACGAAATGAGCAGAAAACTCGTTTTATGTTGTAGAAATATCACGAGAAAATAAGATGGCAGAAGTTACAAACCGCTTATGCCTTCTTTGTACGGCGTGTGAAGCGTTTTTTACGAGTTGGCGCTTCGGCTAGCAGCTTTTTACACTCGTCTTCGGTGAGTTTGGCTGGCTCGACGTCTTTAGGGATTTTGGCATTCTTTTTGCCATCGGTAATGTACGGCCCATACGGCCCATTGACCACCTTGATGCCGCTTGCAAACTCTTGGATGTACTTGTTGGCGTCTTTCTCGAGCTTGGCAGCGTAGAGCTCGCGTGCCTCTTGTTCGTTGATGCTGAACGGGTCGAGTGGCTTGATGCTCACGAACGTTTTGCCTACTTGGATATACGGCCCGAAGCGTCCAATATTTGCTTTGATTTCTTCGCCCTTTTCGGTGGTACCGACGGTGCGTGGCAATGCGAACATGGGCAGCGCCTCTTCGAGCGTGACGGTTTCAAGCTTGGCTCCAGCTGGCAGGGGCGCAAAGGCTGGCTTTTCCTCGTCTTCGACGGCCCCGCGCTGCAACATAGGTCCGTAGCGGCCAAAGCGTGCGTAGATGGGCTTGTGGGTTTTGGGATCTTCGCCCAGTAGACGCGCCTGGCTTACTTCTTGGCGCGAGGCTTCTTCGGATTTGGCGATCAGTGGATGAAAGTCTTTATAAAAATCGGCGATCATTTTTTGCCAGGACTCTTTGCCTTCGGCTACGTGATCGAAATCGGCCTCCGCCTTGGCGGTAAAGTCGTAATCGACAATGTTTGGGAAATATTTGAGTAGGAAATCGGTGGTGACTTCGGCCAAGTGGGTGGGCACGAGCTTGTTGCGGTCGGCGCCGGTAATTTCCGTCGTTGGCTCGTCGGTAACTTTGCCATTTTCAAGGGTGAGCGTTTGCACGATGCGCTCCACGCCTTCGAGGTCTGTCTTTTCGACATAACCACGTGTTTGGATGGTTGAAATGGTGGATGCGTAGGTGCTAGGACGGCCGATGCCGAGTTCTTCGAGTTTCTTAACCAGCGAAGCTTCGGAATAGCGTGCTGGCGGACGCGAAAAGGTTTCGGTGGCAGCCATAGTGGCCATCTGGAGCTTGTCGCCTTCTTTGACTGGCGGGAGGAGGGTGTCGTCTTTACCGCCGCCATATACTTTCAGGAAGCCATCAAAAGCGAGCACTTCGCCTTTTGCCAGCAGTTTTTCGCTGCGACCTGAAACGTCGATAGTGATTTCCGTCCGTTGGGTGGCGGCGGGTGCCATCTGGCTGGCCAAAGCACGCTGCCAAACGAGCTGGTAGAGCTTTTTTTGCTGCTCGTCGGCACCAGCATTAAGCGTGGTGAAGTTGGTTGGGCGAATGGCCTCGTGTGCCTCCTGGGCACTCTCGTTTTTGGTTTTGAACTGGCGGCGCTGGTGGTATTTTTCGCCGTACTCTTTTTTGATGAGTTCTTCGGCGGCATTGATGGCGAAACCTGACAGCGTGGTGCTGTCGGTACGCATGTAGGTGATGTGGCCGTTCTCGTACAGGCGCTGGGCGAGCGTCATGGTCTGTTTAATGCTGTAGCCGAGGCGGCGTGAGGCTTCCTGCTGCAAAGTACTGGTAGTGAATGGCGCGCTTGGGTTGCGCGTGCCGGGTTTTTGTGTAACCGCAGTCACGCTGAAGACCGCTTGGGCGGCGTCTTCCAAAAACTTTTGAGCGGTGGCTTTGTCGGGCAGCTTGCTGGCGAGTTCGGCCTTGAGCTCTTGCCCGTCAACGTCGAACACGGCAACGACACGGTAGCTGCTTTCGGCCTGGAAAGCACGGATTTCGCGTTCCCGCTCGGCAATTAAGCGGACTTCTACCGATTGTACGCGGCCCGCGCTGAGGCCCGTGCGAATTTTTTTCCAAAGTACGGGCGAAAGTTCATACCCTACCAAGCGGTCAAGAACGCGCCGCGCTTGGTACGCGTCAACCAGCTCAAGATCGATGTGTCCCGGTTTTTTAATGGCTTCCTCGATGGCGGTTTTGGTGATTTCGTGGAATACGACGCGCTTGGTCTTTGCGGGATCCAGTTTGAGCGCCTGGGTAAGATGCCAGGCGATTGCCTCACCTTCGCGGTCGGGGTCGCTTGCGAGCAGAATGTCGTTTGCCTCTTTGGCAGCTTTACGCAGCTCGGCGACGACCTTCTTTTTATCGGTGTTAATTTCATACGACGGCGCGAAGTTGTTTTCGATGTCGATATTCATGCCCTTTTTTGGCAGATCACGAATATGGCCAAAGCTACTTTTTACGGTGTAGTCTTTGCCCAGGTACTTCTCGATGGTTTTGGCCTTTGCGGGGCTCTCGACGATAACTAGGTTCTTGCTCATGTTTATTTGCTTAGCTTATACGCAAGTGCCTATAATACGCAACTTTTCCCGGGATGCAAAATTATTTTCTCCAGTCGTCCCTAAGTCTTTGCAAAAAATACAAAAAATATATGTTGACTTTGCCACTATCCGGGCGTAAAACAGAAGTACCAAAGAACGAAGGCAAGACGCCACCCCTCGAGACGGCCGCTACCTCCCCGCAGGAAGCGGTTTTTATTTGGAATAAATAAAGGAGAAATACATGTCACACCCATATTGGGCGCCACGCCAACCAAACTCTAATATCGCACCAGCTTGGGTTGCCTCGGCAATGCAAATGGAGACCGGGGTGGCTATTAGTACCACGCCAACAGGCAAAACCATCGAAACCGTTGACGATTTCAATGCCTTCACCGCTGCTCGCCAAGAAGCTGCCGCCTCAACTGTTGGCAGCGCAGCCATGGCTGCCACGGCAGAAATGCCTTCGACTCCCGAAATCGCCTAGTTACGGGCAATTTGCCAAAAAGAACGGCTATTCCCTGGCCGTTCTTTTATATGCCGTAGTGTTTGCCGGCTTTGTAACCGGTCCAAATGCCAATAAGGGCGCCCACCGTACCAAAAAGCAAACTCCACCCGCCAAAAACATTGCCATGGTCTAAAATGCTGCCAATCCACCCGCCAGCGAGCGAGCCGGCCAAAAGCCCGACATATATAAGAAGCTTCATAACTTATTAGACGTGTTGGCTGATCTTTACGCCTGCCCAAATACCCAGTGCGGCACCGAAAATGCCTAACAAAACACTCCAGAGGCCAGTAAAAATATGATGGTCAATAAGACTGCCAACGAAGTTACCGACGATAAAACCAAATGCTAGTCCGCCTAAAACGGGTCCGCGTGCGCCTACAGTTGTTGCCATAGGCCCATTGTAGCAATTATTTGTGTGTGTGGCTATGTCATCGCAGCCCCCATTGGTTGCCGCCGAGTGGCCGAATTTTGCCAGTGATTTCGAGCATGGTCATAGTTTGGTTGAATGATGCAATCGCCAGCCCGCTTCCCTGTTGTAACGATTCGCCATCCGTAGTGCCTGCTTGCAAAAGGTCGATGATGGCTTGTTCTTCGGGATTGCTGCCTTTTACGAACAGCTTGGTTTGTACTGAAGCCTGCCAACCCATGGCGTTCAAGATGTCGCTGACTTGGGTAATGGGAGTGGCGCCGCTACGAATAAGGTTATTGGCGCCCACAGATGTTTCGCTGGTGATATTACCAGGCACGGCAAGTACCTCCTTGCCTTGCTCGAGCGCAAAACGGGCCGTGTGCAGGCTGCCACTTTTAAGTGCCGCCTCGGTAATGAGTACGCCGTCCGCCAGTGCCGAAACAATGCGGTTGCGAGCAATAAAATGGTTTTTGTATGGAATGGTGCCCGGTGGATATTCACTGATAACCGCGCCACCAGCCGCTATAATGTCGCCCGCCAACCGTTGGTGGCTGGCCGGATAAGGCCGGTCGACCCCGCAAGCCAGTACTGCCACGGTAGTGCCGCCAGCCTCAAGCGCCGCCCGGTGTGCTACGGCATCCACGCCAAACGCCAGCCCGCTCACTATCACAATCCCGCTTCGTGCTAATTCTTGGACGAGCTGCGCAGTCACGGCTTTGCCATAAAGCGAAATTTTGCGACTGCCGACTACGGCCAAGCGCGGACGGTCCATGATTGCCTGAAGTGCGGCGCCTTTCACATATAGTTGGCTGGGCGGCATCGCAATGTGTCGCAGCGTTTCTGGGTATTCAGGATGGTTGAGGGCTATCTGTTGCATATTTCTCCGCGGAAAGTCTGCCAGAAAGTGCCCTAAAACTGCAATATACACACGATAAGCGCAGCTTTATGTAGGAGTAAAAAATAGCTTTTTAGTCAAAATCATGCAAAAAGTATTGACACGACGACATATTATTGATAGAATTGCAACTTGTGAGCGTCGAAAGACGATTTCACGTACCTTATATCCCCCATTTCTAACAAATTGTTAGATTGTTTTAGAGCGTGCCATCTTGAACAAGTTGTTACCCTCCACTTTTTCTAATGTGCACTTGCCCTCTGGGGCAGACCTGCGCTCTAAAACATACTAACCCCTTTAACTACCTATCAAGCGAGTACACCAGGTGTATGAGCCCGCCTAGCGGGACGGCCATGAACCTTTTGGAGTTTTGGTTTCCATGAGCTTCGCATAGGGTGGGTTGAAGGGTGTAATAGACCGGCGAGCGGTGCCCACCCCCTCTCGCCGGTCTTTTTTGTGTTTACTAAAAATATGTGCTATAATATGTATATGAAAGCCGACCGCGCTCCGCAGAAGATATACTCGGGAGATACTGATAACCCTCGCTCGTTTCCGACTCGCGTTACGGCTACGTCTGTGGCGGCGGGGTTGTTGCTCAGCGCTTGTGCGCCGCATGCGCAAAGCGATTCGTCGGAGACAAAATACCTGTTACCAACTGTCGGTATTGTTGAATACCAGCAGTCTACGGGGCCGCGCATAGGTTTGTGTGCTGAGCAAAGCCCCGACACGTACAGCGCCTTTTTTGCTGACAAGAAAGTTATTGATACACTGCAGGTAAGCGACCAAGAAGTCCACGGTAAGGACAAAGCTGGTTATTATGACTTAAATAATATGGGTATTTCCAGCCTGCAGCAAAACACATTCTCTAATGGTGATGCCGACATAGACCCGACAGTTTCGATCAACCCGGCTGCGGCGTTACAGGCTCCATTGAAGGCTGCTGCTGGCACTGTGACCAAGTTGTTTTGCCAGATGAATATTCCGGGCAACGTCGAAGTTTCTGAGACCGACCCATCTACTTTTAATCCGACCGGCCAACGGGAGCCGGCCGCGCAATTGGCGCCTGGCACACTTGTAGAAGTGAATTACGGATCAGACGCTACCTCATTTGAATACGAAGGTGGAAAGTACATTGAAACGACAAACCCGCCCCAAATTGAAAGTGTCGTCTCATTGTTGCCGCCCCAAAACGGCTAAGGATTTACTCGGTAAAACCGGAACTAGACGATAAAACTGCGGGTTTCGTGCGGCAGCTGGGCGTCGCCGAAGATATATTCGCTAAGGATGGCGCTGGCTTCGCGCGTTAAGGCCGATATGTGCGCCATTTGCTCGGCATTGAAGCGCTGTAGTACGAAGTCGGCGCTATCCATTTGCTCGTGCGTTTTTGGGCCGATTCCGACGCGCACGCGGCCGTATTGTTCGCCGATGGCGTTTGTGACCGATTTAACGCCATTATGTCCGGCGCTGCTGCCGCCCACACGCGTGCGGATTTGTCCGAACGGAATGTCGAGCTCGTCGTGTACAATAATCACCCGCTCCGGCACGATTTTATAAAACGCCATGGTTGCCTGCACTGCTTGGCCGCTCAGGTTCATGAGCGTGGTTGGCTTGATAAGAATAACGCGCGAGTCGCCCAATGTGGCGCTCGTAAACAATGCTTTGAGGTCTTTTTTCTCGATCCAAGGGTCAAAGCCGTTTTTGGAGGCAAAATCATCGACGCACGCAAAGCCAATGTTGTGGCGCGTCCCATCATATTCCCGGCCAATATTGCCCAGGCCAACAACCAGGACGGTTTTGTTCTGTCCGACGGTGTAAAACTGGGTGGGCTGGCCAACGTTTGGGCGTTTTTGCAAGAAAGCCATGTTATTTCCGTTCTTTCGTGGGGCTGACGCCGTGCTTGTGGGTTTCGTGCTTTTCGATGAACCAGAACTGTACGGCCGTACCTTCAAAATTATAACGCTGACGCAGCTCGCGCTCCATGAAACGTTTATAACTCCAGTGGAGGAATTTGGTGTGGCTCCCGAACACTTTGAACGCTGGGATGGGGTTATCGGTTTCTTGAGTAATATAGTTGAGTTTGGGCGCGCGGTTTTTGAGTCCGGCGGGTGGGTGTTTGACAACAACTTCGCGCAGCCATTGGTTCAGCTCACGTGTGGTGAGGCGCTGTGCGCGGTTTTTGGCGATGCCGAGCGCCAGTTCGAAAATTTTGGTAACGTTTTGGCCGGTTACGGAGCTAGTGAAAATTAGTGGTGCCCACGGCACAAAATCGTATGTGCTGGCGATCTGCGGTGCCAGGGCGTCGCGGGTAAAGGCGTCTTTGCCCTCGGCTTTATCCCACTTGCTCACCACGAGTACCAAGCCCTTGCCCGCTTCTTTTACCATGCCGGCGATTTTTTGGTCAAGCGCAGTGCCCAGCTCGTTTACGTCCATGAGAAGCAAGCAGATGTCGGCCTGCTCGATGGCAGCCAAGCTGCGAATGACGCTAAAATGTTCGATACCCACGCCGATTTTGCCGGGGCGACGGATGCCTGCGGTGTCCATGAGTTCGATTTCGCGACCTTCGAAACGAACGGTGGCACGGTTGATGTCGCGTGTGGTGCCGGCTACGTCTGCCACAATGGCCTGCTGTTTTTTTGCGAGCGTGTTAAACAGGTACGACTTGCCTACGTTCGGGCGGCCGAGCAGCGCGATGCGCAGGCGGTCGTCGGCTTCACGCAAAGTGGCTTTCGGGATGTTTTCGACCAGCGTATCGAGGAGCTCGGAAATGCCGCGGTGCTGCGTGGTACTTGTTTTGATGATTGGTTTGATGCCGAGGCGCTCAAACGGGATGTTTTCGCCGCGCTCCCGGTCGACTTTGTTGACTACCAAAAACACTGGCTTGCGGCTTTTGAGCGCCATTTTGGCGACGCGCCGGTCTTCTTCGGTGATCGGCACGTTTGCCTCTACAACTACCCAAATCACGTCGGCACTGTCGGTGGCTTGTATGATCTGTTCCTGGATGGTGAACTCAAACTCGTCCTCGGCGTCCTTCATGCCGGCGGTGTCGACCATCCAAAAATTTTGCCCATTCCAGCTGGCTTTAGCGGTGACGCTGTCGCGCGTGGTGCCGGCTTCTTTGGCGACAATCGCCTCGCGCCGATCCAAAATTGCATTGAACAAGCTGGACTTGCCCACGTTTGCCCGGCCAACGATCGCGACGATTGGTAACTTTTTACTCATTTTCACCTATTATAACAGATATAGAATGATTGACGAAATTACAATTTAATGAAAGAATATGGAAAATGTTTTTTGCCAACTCCGAGCAACGTGCCCGCTCTCGTGCATTCGAAGCATATATCGCCGGGACATCCGAAGTCCTCTCTTCCCCGACTGTTCAGGCGGCCTTGGGCGCGCGAGCTGTTGCGCTGCAAGCTATCAACGAGACTGTTCTGCTGCCGAATTTTGACGGCACAACTATTGCGATTTCAAAGCGGCAACGCAATTCCGACCGCAATTGCGGTTGCAGGAGACTAGCTTAACGGCGCCTTTTGCGGCAAATGATGCAATTGTTGGCGCGATGGTTGCCAATAAGGTAATCAGTGGACCAAGCGGTAGTCACCAGCTTTGAGTCCTGCCACGGCATATTCACCGAATTGGGTGCGGTGCAATCGGCGTACTTGATAGCCAAGCGCCTCAAATGTGCGGCGGATTTGGCGGTTGCGGCCTTCGTGCATAGTGGCCCGCCAACGCGTATCGTCGCCGTCTTGCAGGCGCTCGAGCGTGAACCGGCTCGGGCCGTCGGCCAGCTGCACTCCAATGTCGGCAATCATCTGGCGATGGAGCGGTTGCAGGGCGTGGTCAAGGGTGATTTCGTAGAGCTTAGTTTTGTGGTATTTAGGGTGTGTGAGCTGTTGGGCTAACTGGCCGTCGCTTGTTAAAAGCAATACGCCGGACGAATACTTGTCGAGACGTCCGACTGGCTTTAGCTTGTGAAACTCTGGCGGCAATAGCTCGTAGATGGTTTTGCCGCCCTGCCCTGTACGGCTGGTAATGTACCCGGCCGGCTTGTTGAACAAAATAGTTTGCGAAGTTCCCAGACGCACCGGCTTGCCGTCGAGCGTGACTTGCTCGTGGCCGGCGATGTCTTGGCCGTTTTTTGGTGGCGCGCCATCTACTAAAACACGGCCGTCCGCGATGGCGATGTCGGCGCCACGCCGGGACAAACCCGTACCCGTGGCGATAAAACGGTTAATGCGCATAGCTGTAGTGTAGCATTACAAGGCGATACTGTTCGGGTCAACACCACCTGCGTTGCCGCCATTCGGGGTGATGACATGACCGGGCGGATGCGGCGTGGTGTACGCAGTAGGCGCTGCGGAGGACGGCGTAGCTGGTTGGTGTGGCAGGTCGTCGATATTTGCAATGCCTTCCCGGGCCAAAAGTTCGTTTAGGTCTGGCTTAGTTTGAACGGTCGGATCCACGATGGGTTTGATAATTTTTTTGTGGGCGACAGTGACTGAATCGTCGTTTTCATTTTCGCCTTCACTTTCGTCGACTGTCACAGGGGCTGTAGGTGCGGTAGTTACCGGTGCAGGCTGTGGTGGCTCCACGACTGGCGCAGGAGACGTTACGGGAGCGGGCGTGGGTGTACCACCCCCGGAGAGGTTTTTGACGGCAGCGGCAACGAGCTGTTGGTCGGTTTCTTGGTTGTTTATGTTCGGAGGTGGGACGACTGGCGCAGGAGTTGGCGGCGCAGGTGTCGCTTCGGGGACTTTTTGGAGTTCCGGACTCGGCGTGGACGCTGGGTTTGACACGGGTGGCGGCGCAGGTGAAACTGCAAGCGCGGAAGTATCGGGTCGGTTTACGAAGTCTTTAATTTGCGCCTGCATTGCGGCTTCTTCGTTCGAAGTTGATTGCGCTGCTGCTGCAGCTTTGGGTTCCACAACTGGCGCTGCGGGCGCGGAAGGAGTTGCGGCGACCGGCGTTGGTTGCGCTGGCGCACTCACCGGTTGAGTTAAATGAGGCGGGACAGCTGGTGCGCTTGGTGGAGTGGAGGGCGCGGCCGGTGTCATATTGGTGGCTGGCGCCGGGGGCTGCGGTGGTTCGGTTGGCGTGGGTGGTGTTGGAGACGGTGTTGCCGGTGGTTCTGGTGCAGGCGCAGGGGCTGTAGGCTCGGGTGGTTGTAAGCTTGGCGCGGCCGGCGAAGGAGCGGAAGCCGGACTTGGGCTTGGTGGAGCCATACTTGCTGAAACTGAAGCGACTGGCGGACTGGCCACTGGAATTGGTGTCGCTATCGGCGTTGTAGCTTGTGACGCCGGCTTTGGCGCCGACGCAGGAGTTGGGTTTGCCGAAGGTGCTGGGGTTACGGCTACCGGTGCGGTAGCGGCCGGTGTCGCAGGGGCCGGCGTGCTTGCAGCTGGCGCCGGAGCCTGCGTTGCTGGCGCTGTGGCGGCACCCGACTTCACGAGCAAATCTTGCGCGGTCTTTACGATATCTTCCAATGTAACCTGCGACTTCACCAAATAACTGTCGGCACCGAGTGAGTCGGCGCGCGTTTTGTCTTCGGCCTGGCCAAGCGCAGTGAGCATGATAATTTTTGTATCCTTAAGCCCTTCGGTGTTGCGCAAAATGTCGAGCATCTCAAACCCGCTCACCCGCGGCATCATCACATCAGAAATAATGAGGTCCGGATGCTCGGCTTTGGCAAGTACCAGCGCCTCTTCGCCGTCTTTTGCTGAAACAATGGTATAGCCTTCCGCTTGCAAACGCGCTTCGTAGATCTCGCGCAAGTTATTGTCGTCTTCGACCAACAGGATTTTTGCCATGCCTTACTTTGCCCCTAGTATTTTTGATGCTTATGTTTTCCTCATTGTAACATGACGCTTATGAATTAGTTAATGATGTAATATTTGGCAGCGTGCTTGCGGTGTCGGCGGCTTCGGCGGCCTGAAGTTGGTCGGCACGCTGTGTGTCGATGCGCGGCAAATTGATGAAAAACGTGCTGCCCTTGCCGAGCGTGCTTTCTACCCAAATGCGGCCGTGGTAGAGTTCGACAATTTTGCGGCAAATGAACAGCCCTAAACCCGTGCCGCCAATGGTGCGCGTTGCGCTGTTGTCCACCCGGTAAAATTTTTGGAATAGGTGTGGCAGGTCGTCGGCGGGAATGCCGGGGCCGGTGTCGCGGATGTAAAACTGCACCACCTTTTCGTCGCCGGTAATGCCGATGGAAATTTTGCCTTCGTCGGTGTACTTAACGGCGTTGTCAAACAAATTGGTAATGACTTCGCGCATGCGGTCGGCGTCGGCAAAGGTGTAGTACAGCGGTTTGAGCATATGGTTGGCGGCGGAATCGTTGGTGGCGTCGATGGTTTCGGTGGAGCCGATCACGAACTCGGTGGCGAGCCCTTTCTTTTTGGCTGAGAACGTGAGGTCGTCAACTAATTGCTGCAAAAACGCGCCCATTTCGATGACAACCGGGTGGCTGCTGAGGCGGCCGTCTTCGGCCTTGGCCGACGTTAAGAGGTCTTGGAAAAGTTTGCCGAGGTGTTGCGTGCTTGAATGGGCCTTTTCGAGAAAGCCGCGGGCGCGGGTGTCGATGGTGCTGACTTTGTCGTTGAGCGCGAGCGCCAAGTAGCCTTCGATGGCGGCGACGGGCGTGCGCATTTCGTGGCTGGCGGTGCTGATGAACTCGCCGCGTTGCTGTTCGGCGGCGTGCTCTTCGCTGATGTCGCGCATCACGGCCACGCTGCCAACGAGCTGGCTCGTCCCTGGCGTAATGACTGGCGACACCACCAGCGAAATGGTTTGTATTTTGCCCTTCCGACCCTTGAGCTGCAATGTTTTGCTGGCGCCTTTCTTTTGGCCAAGCGTGAGGTCGAAGGGGTTGGTGTCTTGCTCAAGCTCCTTGCCATTGTCTTGCAACAAGCTGACGACCAGCTTCACGTCCACGCCGCTGGCTTCGTCTACCGTCCACTCCGTCATTTGGGCGGCGGCTGGGTTCATGAGTCCGATTTTGCCCTCTGTGTCAGTGACGATCACGCCATCGGTAATAGACTGAATGAGGATGAGCGCTTGCTGCTGGCCACTTTTGACCATGCCGGCCAGCTGGTTCACCTTCACTGCTTCGGTGTCGATAAACCGCCGGCGCCAAAACAACCCGGCCAGCGCGGCAGTGAGTGATTCGGCGGCTATCCAAATCCAGCCCCACTCTGTAATCTGGGATATCTGAAATTCGCTTTGCTGCAACACGCACAAAATAGTCAGAAAAACAGAGCCCAGCAAAATGGGCAAACTAAAGGCACCACTCAGCGCCGCCGATACACACCACAAAAATATGTACGGCGCACTTGCCACCGTGAGGTCAGTCCGAATAAGTGCCGCCAGCAGCATCAACGTAAACCAAAGCGATGCCGCGAACACCGTAATATTCCAGCCCGACCGGCGCGCAAAAAACGGCGCCGCCGCGCTGTAGAGTACATGCATGCCCGCCAAAATACCAACCGTTAGCGTCAGTCCGTAGTGGTGGCCAAGCGTGTGGACCGACGGCACGAACTTGGTAACCAACGCTCCGGCCAGCAGCACCGAACTCGCCGTGAGCATAAAGGCGTAATACAACCTATACCAGTACCCAGAAACTTGCCGCGAAAAGTAATCCATTTACGAACAGTATACACTGCTTATGCTTGTCACGGCCAGCCCGCGGTTGATTGTTTTGATCTGTTATGGTAGGATTACTTCGGCTGCAAATGGTTTTGTGTTTACATAAAATTGCTTGCCTCGCTCACGGCCCCTTCGTCTAGTGGTCCAGGACGTCAGGTTCTCATCCTGAAGATCGCGGGTTCGACTCCCGCAGGGGTCACCATAGAAATTATTCAGATTAAAAATTCCATATCCTTTTGTGGAATTTTTTATACCTGCAATAAAGAATTCGGTCCCTTGGATATCATTCGAATTTTTACCTACAACCTTGCATGTTTTATAATTGATGGCATGGATGGCTGCCCTTTCTGCATGGTTGACGGTGTCAGGACTCGGACGCTACGCGACAGCGAAAGCGCGCGAGTCATCCTGAGTAATCCGCGGCTTATGAAGGGCCATCTGTTGGTGGTGCCAAAGCGACATGTTGAACGGCCATGGGAGCTTACCGATATTGAACTGAAGGAAATTTTTTCTCACATTCACAGCCTTCAAAAGAAGCTCTCGACAATATTCGGAACCGGTTGTGATGTACGCCAAAACTACCGACCGTTTATGAAACAAGGCAGGCTTAAGATTGACCATCTTCACTTTCACTTACTTCCTCGAACTTTTCAGGATGCTCTGTACGAAAAGTCAATGAAATTTGAAACAGACATGTTCGCCGACTTGCTTGACGAGGAGGCGAATGAGGTGCGGAGATTACTGGGTGCTTAACTGGCTTACACAATGTTTGGCCTTTCAAAAATGAACAGCCAGAGGTTGCATAAGTCTCTTAGCCGGACATTTTCTTAGTTTGAAACACCTGTTACATTGCCCGAGCTGTCCGTTGTGTAAAAACCTTTCGAGAAATCGACTAAAGTTAGGCGGTTGCCAAAGGCGTCTGTGACGACGGCTAATTTGCCGACGGCGATGTCTTCCACAGGCTCTACGGCCTTCCCGCCCGCCTTCTCAAATACCTGGACGGCATGTTCTACTGACTCAACTAAAATGTTGGTTTCGGGGTCGAGCGTAGTGCTCAAGACGAGCTGTCCGTCGCCCAGTCGAACCGCGGCCATGTCGGCTGTTTTCCAAAACGTTTGCAAGCCAAGTTGCTCGCGGTAAAAGTCGAGCCCTTTCTGGATACTTGGAACTTTCACCAAAATCGCATTTATTTTCTTGAGCACTGGAACGTCGTCTTCTCTGGCATTAACGGTAATGCGTTCGCCTTTTTTGATGTCCCTGAGCGCTATGTCGGCTTGCCGTGCGTGGTCGTTTTGAACGTTGGGGTTTTCGGAGTGGCCTACGTAACGGGCGGGCTCGGAATACAAATAAATTTGGCCGTTCACATTGTGGGTAGCCGCGTACTCCTCGGGTGGCAAAGCTTTCAACTCCTCAAAGGTGATCGGTTTGAGCTTGTACGTAGTAACTACCTCGCCCTTTTTGATGTCGCGGGCCGCGTACAAGGCCTTGCCCGACGCGGCGTCTTTGGTGGTGACCGTATCCATGAAACAAGTGTAGCAGGTTGTTTCGAAATAAAGTGTTTCCCGTTTGTAAGGGCTGGACTCGTCGGGCGCAAGCTGGTATAGTTTGCCTTTATGAGAAAAACTCCAAACCACTCACCCTTTGTTGCGATTCCAGCCGCCGTGGCCGTGCTGCTCGGTGGAACGGCTTGCGACGCCATAAAAAACAATCACCCTTCAGAGACTTCGGCTCCGGTGGTTGATAACATGCCCCACCCTAGCTGTAACGTTACGGCAAAAGCCCTGGGCCAGCGCAAATTTAGCTTCAATGTCAACGGCCATGACGATGACATACCCGGCTCGTATTCACGGACTGGTCTTGTGTTCGAGTATGGCGACGGCACCACAGCCGATAGCACCACACATACCTACAAGAGTGCTGGCTACTTCACCGTACATGCAGCCATAAAACTTGATGTTGAGGAACATGCCCGCGAAATACCCATGGATGTCCAACGGTCGCACGAAATTGGCTGCCCGCCGCTTACCGTCGACGTCCCCTAGTTTTTGACCCGCACGCGTCTATATGGTATAATATGCACATATGATGCGTAAGCCCTATGAAGTTACCCGGGGCGGCGAACTTCTCACTATTATTCCCCATTATAGCGAAAAAGGTGAAGACGGCCGCCGACTGGCGGAGATGGCCGCTGAGTTTGCCGCGGGCGATCGCGCACTTTACCGGCGGTTCGATCGCCTGACGCGACACCACTTGCCGGTGCTTCGGCTGCTTGGTGCCACGGCATCAGCGGCGATGTTTGCAGGGGTTGGGTATATGTGGGCACACAATGCCGAGAGTTATGTTAGCCCACCCACGGCGCAAGCCCGCGCGGTGCTTGAAGACCCTCGCCAAATGCGGACGCTCGGCATTTGCTCGCTTGAATTGCAAAAAGAGGTCGAGTTTGCGCAGTACCTCGAACAAAAGGGCGAAACTACGGCGAGCGGCGTCAAGGCCGTGGAATACGACGCCGCTGCGCGCTTGGCGGCTGACAACAAGATTGCGTGTGAACCACAAGTGAGCACGGCAACATCGAATGTAAGCGTTAGCTCTGGAGTTTTGCAGTTTGACGTGGGCTTGGCCTGCAACGACGCCGCATACTACAAAGCTGCTTCTGGGCCGGACGGCGCAGAACTGTACGCGCTCAACGTGCAGCTGGCCACCGCCAGCGGCCAGACATGCTAAGGCTGCTACGCCTCCGGACATGCTTGCTATACTAAAGGCATGGCTCCGTTTTTGCTGATGTTACTGGGCGTGGCGCTCGCCATCAACCTTGTGCTGTTTGTGGTTGCCTATTACCAAAAGACCGACAAGTTGACCGATGTTTCGTATGCGCTCACTTTTGTAGCGCTGGTTTTGGTAGCCGGTATGACGACATCGCAAATTACCATGCCAAAGCTGGTGCTTGGCGCGCTTACGGTTGTATGGGCGGAGCGGCTTGGCACCTATTTGCTCGTTCGCGTGCGGACCTTTGGCAATGACAAGCGGCTCGACAATATTAGGCATAGGTTCGTCGCTTTTGGGCGTTTTTGGCTTGTGCGGGCGCTGGTGGTTTGGGTGGTCTCGCTGCCGACCGTGCTTGCTTTGCATAGTTTACGTCGGCCATCGACGCTTTGGCTTACCGTTGGTGTGGCCGTGTGGGCGGTCGGCTTTGTTGTCGAAGGTGTTGCTGACGTGCAAAAATTTCGGTTCATGCTGGACACTAAAAACAAAGGCGCATGGGTAGACCGTGGCTTATGGCACTGGGCGCGCCACCCAAATTACTTTGGCGAGATTATGGTTTGGCTTGGTGTGTATGTGGCTTGTGTAACGGCGCTTTCCCTCCCCTATGCGCTAATGGCGCTCGCCAGCCCGCTGCTTGTCGCTGGATTGCTTTTGTTTGTGAGCGGCGTGCCGCCTCTCGAAAAGGCCGCCAACAAACGCTGGGGTAAAAATCCTGGCTATAAGGCCTACAAAGCGCGGACGCGATTGCTCATTCCCTTACCTCGGCGGTAATTATTTGTGGTACGGATGACCGGCGGCGATGGTGCTGGCGCGGTACAGCGCCTCTGCTAGCACGACCATGGCCAGGTCGTGCGGAAAAGTAAGTTGGGAAAGGCTCCAGGCGTAGTCGGCTTTGTCGATGACGGCTTGCGGCAAGCCTTCGGGGCCGCCAACCATAAAGCAGAGTTCGCGGCCGTCTTGGGCGCGTTTTTCTAAAAACCGCGCGAGGCCGGGGCTGCTGAGCTGTGTTCCATCGATCACGAGCGCCACTTTGTATGCCGTACCGGCGGCTTGCAAAATGTGGTCCGCGTCGTTCTGCTTGTCGGCGATATGCGTAATACGAACGCTTTGAAAGCGCCCAAGCCGCTTGCAATATTCCTCCCACCCAGCGCGGGCGTAAGCAAGTTTGGGTTCGCCAATGGTTATGAGGTGTAGTTTCATAACTCGTGCTCCTGCAAGTATTGCCAAAGTTTCACTCGGCTACGCCTCAGGTGTGAACGCACCGTATCCGCTTCGATGCCCAATATTTTGCTAATCTCGACAGCATTTCTGCCCTCGGCTGTGAGGCCGACAATTTTGATGACATTGTCGGATCGAGATGAATCGCGAAGCCAGGTTAAGGCGTCGGCAAGGCTGTAGAGCGCTTGCAAGGTGTCAAATTCCTGCTCGGTGTAGTTATTTGCGTCGCCGGCCATTTCGATGAGCGTGTCGGGTTCGTAATATTGCATCCGTCGCCTGCGTAGGATGTCGATGGCCTTATAGTAGGCTACGGTGGCCGTGTAGGCCCGTGCCGATTCCACTACCTGAGGGTCGGTTTGTTGTTTGTTCCACAGGGCGAGCGTGTCTTCCTGTGCGGCGTCCTCGGCATCATGAAAATTATGAGTGACGCGCATGGCTCGGTAAAATCCAGCGGTGAAACACGCTTGGTATATATCTTCAAAAGGTTGGTTGGCTTGCTGTTCGGGGTTTGTCATGGTGAAATAGCTATGAATTTTTAAGAATAGCGATGTTTTGCTCGTAATGCAAGGTGTACGGCTTGTTGTCAAGGAATTGGTGTACGGCGCGCTCAACGCCGGGCAGCGTCTCGCGCTTGTAATCATGCACCAGCACCGTAGCGTTGTCGGCCAGCTTGGGCCACACCAGTTGTAGCGAGGTGAGGATGGATTCATAAAAGTCACCATCCAAAAACGCGAACGCGATGGGCGCCGGTATGTCGCGTGGCGCCAGTTGATCGAACCAAGCCTTGTGCGCGATGGGCGCCACGAGCTTGGCGCGCTGAAATTCATGCAAAAACTGCTTTTTGCTGACCAGCAATTCGCCAGCCTTAAAATCAACGCCCGCTGCGTTTTGGTCGGCGCTGGCTTTGGGCGGCAAGCCCTCGAACGAATCGTACACATGAAAAGCTCTCGCGCCAGACTCGCCGTAATGGTCGAGCACGCGTCGAATAAACAGGCTGGTGGTGCCGATGTAACAGCCAAACTCCACCACGGCACCGTCGACCCGCTGTGTAAGCGTTCGTTCCAGCTCGCGTAAAATGACGGCGAGCTCGCCCTGGCTGACTTGGTCGGAAATGAGCGGGTATTTTGTGAGAAGCCTAGGGCTAACCATGGAATTCCCTTTTCTGTTTCAGGCTCACAATGGCTACCGGCAGCTCGTCCCAATGCGACACATAGCGTGGCGAGCGGGATTTGCGTTTGGGCTCCCAAGCTTTGCTGAGATCTTCGGCGGCGTAATGGACACGGTTTTTGCCGAACCGTTTGTTGATACTGTCTACGGCCTGCATGCGCGCCAAGCTGCGGCTGTGCGCCGGCGTATCGACGAAGCCCAGTAAGTCGGTTTGCAAATGCTCGGCTGCCACAAAATCAAACAGCAGCACACCGGCGCGGTGGTACGATTGCTGCGTACTGTACACTTCTCGGACGCGTTCCAGCAGACTGGCGATGATAATCCCGGTATCGTTTGTGGGCATGGTAAAGCTGACCTCGCCCATCCACTTGCGGTAGCCGGGTTTGTTGCGACTGGTGGTTAAAAAGAATGCTGCCTGTCGCGCCAGTAGGTTTTCGCCGCGTAGCCGGGTGGCGGCTTGCGCGCTCAGGCTGGCGATGGCAGCCTCGAGCACATGAAAGGCGCTGGTATCTTCGCCGAACATGCGTGTCCGTGCCAGCGATTGCCGAATGGCTTTTTCGCGTTCCAGCGGGAAGCAGCTCGTGCCGTTCAGTTCGCTTACCAGTTGTCGCCCGCGGATACCCATGAGTTGCTGTGCGTGCTGCGGACGCAGACGACTGAGCGCCAAGGCGTTGCTAATGCCTTCGGCTCGCAGTTTTGGCGCCAGCCGCCAGCCGACACCCCAGACGTCTTTGAGGGGTACGGCGTTGAGCAACGCTGCTTTTTTGGCTGGCCCGGGCGTAACTAGATCAATAACGCCCTGGTAGTTTTCGCTGGTTTTGGCGAGGTCGGCACCTAGTTTGGCGAGCGTCTTGGCAGGTGCAATGCCGATTGACACTGGCACGCCCACGTCGCGCAAAATGCGTTCACGCACAGCCCGGCCCCAAGCGGCGTAATCCGGAATGTCGAGCTCCGACAAGTCCAAAAACGATTCATCGACCGAGTACACCTCAATGTGCGGGGTCACGGCCATGAGCACGTCAGTGATGCGCCGTGAGATATTACCGTATAGCTCAAAGTTGGCCGAGAACTGCACCACGCGCTGCCGTTCTAATATGTCGCGAAACTTGAACGCCGGTGCGCCCATGGGGATGCCGAGCTGCTTAGCTTCATTGCTGCGTGCCACCACACAGCCGTCGTTGCTGCTTAAGACGACTACTGGCTTGCCCTCCAAGTCGGGTCGAAAAATACGTTCCGAACTCACAAAAAAGTTATTGCAGTCGATCAGGGCAAAAACAGGGTGCGCCATTTATGTGTCCTTCCGTAATTGCCGAACGGTGCTGGTGATGACGCCCCACGGCGCCGCGTCTTTGCCCAAAGCGTCAAAGCGTGAAATCCGAAACGTGTCCTCGTCCCACCACACTACGAGGTCGGTTTTGCGCGGGTCAAGCGCGCGGTCAACAATGGCGAGGTCGCCATCAAAAATGCCGTACGCTTCCCCGCTCGCGCCATGCACTCGAAACAAGAAAGTGCTGGTAGCTCGCCGCACAAGCAACTGGTTGAGGTCGAGGCTCGTCAACGTTTTGTCGGCTGCCGGATTGGGAAAGCCGGCATGGATGGATACGCCGCTGCCTGGTTCATGCTCACTCATAGTTTGTATTATATCGGTGAGCGTTGCCTTTTAACAGTTCGAGTATATAATAGAAACCTATGGCACAAAGCGTTTTAGCGGTGAGAGGCGAGGCTGGCGGCCCAGTGGGTTTGGCGCTCACTGGTGCGGCGTACAGCATGGCGAACGAGCTCGGGATTGACGAAATCCGCCCCGACATAACGGCGATGGCCGAAATTGCCGATTGCGTCGGCCGTCCTATGCCTGGTGATAAGTTGCCGCCGCTCTTGGTAGTTGCCCGGGCAACGCTGAGCGGCCCGAGCCTGCGCCGCGACACCGAACTGCCAACTCATGAAGGCCAAGGTTTGAGTGCCATGTACCACTTTGCATACGATATTAGTTCGGAATCGGCGCACAGCACCAACCGCGAGCAACTAGTACGTGCGGCACGGTTCGTAGGCGCCAAGGTGTTAACTGAGGTCAGTATTGTTGACTGGCGGCAACCGGTGGCCGACCACGTTAAGGCGTTCGCAGCCGGCCTCGTCCTGAGTGACGCACAAAAGCCGCTCGATTTACCGCCCGCCCCCAGCTTGCTTGATTCAGTCGCTACTTTCTTCCTAAAGGGCGCTGTTATTGACCGCCGCGAGCTTGCGCTTTTGGAACGGACGACCAACAACCCCGCCTTGCGTAGCCCGTTTATCTTCAAAGACCGTTCCGGCAACGAGCTAGAGCTCGGCCGTTAACCTACTTAATCTTGTTCAAAAATTCGACGAGTTCGTGTGGAGTGATTTCGGCTTTCACGATATAGCCGTCGGCCTGGCGCTCGATGTCGGCACGGATGTCCTCGCGCTGCTCCAGATTGGTAGTGATGATGATTTTGGCATGCAAGTTGGACGTTTCGGCTTTTGGACCGCGCAGGCGGCGCAGCACTTCGATGCCGGTGATCGTGGGAATCATGAGGTCGAGCAAAATAATGTCGAACTGGTCGGTTTTAGCTAGCTCCAAACCCTTTTTACCGTCGATTTCTACGGTAACGTCGTAGCCGGCGCGCGTCAGCGAACGCACATATAGCTCGCTAATAAAATGCTCGTCTTCGATGCACAAAACCTTGCGGCCTGACGTGTCGGTAGTGAGTGGGGTTGTGTTTTGGTCCATATTTATTTATCTCCGGTAAAGCGAATGGTTTTTAATCCAGCCGTGGGCGTTTCGCGTGATATCATTATTGCCGTTTTTGCGTTCGTCGGCAAGTTTGGCGTACGGAATCACCGTAAAGCCGAAGGTGCTGCCGGCACTTTCCTGCGACTTGACCCAAATTTGTCCGCCGTGGGCGTTCACAATGGCTTTGCCGAGGTACAGTCCCAGGCCCGTGCCGCCAATTTGCGAACGGTTACGGTGGTTGCGGTAAAATTTGTCGAACAGATTGGGGATGGCGCTAGTGGGCACGCCGACGCCGAAATCCTGCACCGTGGTTTCGACCAGCCCGTCTTGCGTAAGGTGTGCCTTGATGACGATGCGCTTGCCCTCGTCGCTGTACTTGATGGCATTGTCGATGAGGTTGGCGATGACTTCGTAAATGCTTACGCGGTCCACGCCAACCGTCGGCAAATCTTTGGCAATATCTGTTTCCAGCTGGATGCCACGCACCCGCGCGCGCAGCGACATGTCGCTCACCGCAGCGCCAATGATATCCGGCCACTTTTCTTCGTGCAGTTGTAGTTCAAGCTGGTCGTTCTCGATGCGCGCCACATTCAAAATATTATTTACAAAGCTGGAAAGCTGTTGCGAAGCAGCGTTCATTTTATACATAAACCCGGTGAGTTCGGGGTCAAGCTTGCCCGAAAGCTCTTCCTCGAAAGCCTCAATATAGCCCCGCAGCAGCGTGAGCGGCGTGCGCAGTTCGTGTACGGCCAGCGCCACAAAACCCACGGCTTGGTCGTCTTGCGAATATTGGTCGGTGTGGTCAAAAAACACCAGCATCGTCTGGTAGCCTTGCGGGTTGTCGCTGTTATAGTACGCTGCCAAGTCAAACTGCAGTGCCTCTTTCTCGTCGGGCAAATGGAGCCGCACGCGCTCCCAGGTTTCAGTGTCGACCGGTTTGTTGGCTTTGGCGTGGGTGAGCCACTCGTCGAAGGTGTGGTGACTGGTAAACGACATGTCGAGCACCGAGTACATATTTTGCCCGACCGTATCGGGCGCAGCGCGTTTGATGTATTTCAGCATTTTATCGTTGGCAAACAACACGTTTTCGTCCTTGTCGAGTACCATGAGCGGCAGCGGTAAGTTGTTGGCAATAAAGTTGGCGCTGAGCTCACCCTGTTTACGTTTTGAAAGCCGGTCAACGTTTTCGGCTACGGCCGCCAGCTGGTAAATATGCGTGACAAGGCTAGTGATGAGCTCTTTGCCCAGGTGGTTTTTACCGAGGTCGGGCGCCGGTGTGTTTGCTGTGTCGGGCGCGATGTGCAAAATGGCTTGCCAAATGAGGCGCGTCGGCTGCACGAGGTATCGGGCGCTCACCGACGGCAGCACCGTCAATGCAAACAACGACACAATAGCCACGGCGCCAATCAGCTCGTAGCCAGTTAGCTTGAGCACGTGTTCGGCTAGCCACCAATCGCCCAAAATAATGAGGTTGTCGATCAAAATGACCGCGAACAAGTGGAGGCGGAACTGGCTGGTGAGTTTTTGAAAATGGTTCATGTATCTATTTGTAACTTACGCTGCCTGCCGAGCCCAATACGGTAATCCAGGTTTGGCCGGCATCCAGCTTGAGTGGCTGCCCGTGGGCGTCGGTGAAACTAAACTGGTTGGGCCCGCCGGATTTGCTCCAAGTCCCCTGTTGTACGATGCCATCTTGGAACACATACATCGAACCACTGCCAATGGTGTTGTAGGCCGTGTGCAGGTCATCAGCCTCAATACCTTGCGGCATAACGAGCGCGACAACACTCTTGGGTGTAATTTGGAACTTGTTGCCTGCTTGATCGATCTGGCTGTGCTCGGCACCACCTTCGCTGCGGACGTAGCGGTTATTGACTGTGTCGTAATCGAAGTGCGAATTGTAGTAATAGCTCGAAATGGCAAAGTCAATGCTGCGGGCGTTGGGCGTTTTGCTGGGCTGGTCGATCTTGCGCGGGAGGCTGGTGTATTTGCTGGCGCCATAACCCTTTTTGGCTTCGATGGCGTTTAGATTGGCTATGCTGGTATAGACGTTGTGCGGGGCGTAACGACTGCTGATGCGCGTGTATGAGCCGCTGTTGGCGAATTGGTCGAGGTCTTTGATGCCCCAGGATTTAATGTCGTTCAGGGCTTCGGGGCTGCCGCCAACATGGGCGATCGAGCCATCAAAACCCTGCAACCACAATAAGTAGTACGGGCGCGCAGAACGTACCGGTCCAATATAAGCTGGCTGTGTGTCCTGGTAGAGCGCGAGGAACCGAGTGATGCCGCCTTCGGCCACGGCCTCGAACACGACACCGGCTTGCTCAAGACCAGATTGCGGCCGTGCATCGGGGCTATTTTCGATCATCACGCCAGTAACTGGCCGCTGGTTGATGCTTGGGTCGACTTGCAGGCCGGTAAGGTTCGATGCTGTGGTGGTTGGCTTGGGCTCTTCCTTTTGTTTGCCTTTTATCACCTTGCCTACGCCGGAATTGTTCGCCGGGTGCGCGGTTTTCCAAGCCCAGTAACCGCCGCCAGCCAGCACCAGCACGCCCACAATGACCCCTACAATTATCCATTGTTTTTTCGTAAAGTGGAGCCGCCGCTTTTTGCCTGGCGGCGCTGGTTTGTTGAGTTCGCTATCGTCGAGCGTTGGCGCTTCGCCGAAGTCGTTGCCAGTGCTGGTTGACGTGTTTGTTTGGTGCTGATTTTGCAGAGAATGGTCGTTCTCCTGGCCGCGCTGCGGTGAAAAATCATCAATCATAAGCACTATTGTAGCAGCATATACAAGGTTTATAGTACTTCGAGCATGTTGCCGATGCGTCGCAAGCTGGTTGCTTTGCCAAGGACGGCCAGGGTTTCCGCTAGGCCTGGGCTGGCCGGTGCTTGTGTGGTGGCAATACGGATCAGGCTAAATAGCACGCCCGGTTTTTGCCCGGTTTTTTCGAGCAGACCATTTAAGGTGTTGGTCAAATCTTCGGTGGTAAAATCGCTGGCTTCGATTGCCGTCCTTGCCTGTTCGAGCAGGTTTTTAAGCTCGCCCTGTTCGAGCTTTTTAAGCTGTTTATTGCTCTCGACCAGTTCCATGTTCACCGGCAAATCCGTAAAGAAAAAGTTGGTGAGGCTTGGCAGTTCTTTGAAAAACTTGAGGCGCTCTTGCACCAGGCCGAGTACTTGCTTTTTGTAGTCGTGGCTGGCGGCGCTCGCTTCGTCACCCCAAAAACCGGCAACTTTTTCGTATAGTTCATTAAGTGACGTCTCGCGAATGTAGTGGCCGTTCATCCACAACAAACGGTTTTCGTCGAACTTGGCACCACTGCGGCCAACACGCTCCAGACTAAATTTTTTGATTAGCTCTTCGCGGCTAAAGATTTCCTGCTCAGTGCCGTCATTCCAGCCCAACGACGCGATGAAGTTAACGAGCGCTTCGGGCAAAAAGCCGTCACGAATGTAATCCAGTACGTCTTTGGCGCCGTCACGTTTGCTCAGTTTTTTCTTACCGTCGGGCCCTAAAATGTGGGGCACGGTTGCGATCTTAGGCCGCTCAACATTAAGTGCCTCATACAAATTAAGGTAATTTGGCATACTCGCGATAAATTCCTGGCCACGGATAATGTGCGTGATTTGCATTTCAGCATCATCAATAATGTGGGCAAAATTGTACGTGGGGTAGCCATCACTTTTCATTAAAATAAAGTCGTCAATTGCTTCAGGGCCACTGCTTAGGTCGCCCATGACCTCATCGTGCCAGGCATAGGCTTTTGGATCGGATTTGAGACGAAGCGGCTTTGTGCCGTCCCAGACTGGCGGATTTTCTGGCCGGTGGTTGCGGTACAAAAACGGGCGCTTTTCTTTTTGGGCTTGCTCGCGGAAGGCCTGCACTTCCTCGGGTGTGTAGGGGTCAGCGTAGGCACGACCGGCGGCAACTAGCTTTTGCGCCCATTTTTGGTAACTTTCTAAGCGTTCACTTTGCGCGTACGGGCCAAACGGACCGCCAATATCGGGTCCCTCATCATAAGAAAGGCCAAGTGCGTGAAGGCTTTTAATGAGATGGTCTCGTGCTCCCTCCACTTCCCGTTTTTTATCGGTATCTTCAAACCGCAGAATAAATTTACCGTTGTTTTGACGTGCAACTAACCAGGCAAATAATGCGGTGCGGATGCCGCCCACATGTAAATAGCCGGTTGGGCTTGGGGCAAAACGTGTGCGAACAGTACTCATGAAGCTCCATTATAGTTAAAAACGGCGTTGGGCTCAACAGATACTAAATACTGGCGGCGAGTTGGCTGATCTGGCTGTTGCTGAGCTCGGCGCTGCCGGTGATTTGGTACAGCACGCCATTGTTGACCCAGGCAGCGTTGGTGTCACCAAATAGGTAAATCGTGCGCCCGTTGCTTTCAATGGTTTGGTGCGTTTTGTTGGTGGCGGCTACGACGTTGTCGAAAAGTGTGGAGCTGTCCCAGCTTGAAGGCTCTTGAGTGAGCTTAAATGAGCTGCCACTATCAGAGTGAAAGCTAACGCTGACTTGTTTATTGTGCAACTGGACGCTCCGGCCCATGGCGTAACCCACTGGCTGGTACGATGGCAGTGTGGCATGGAAGCCTGCACGTACTGAGGCGACACGAAGCTCAATGTTTGGCGCGTTCAGATATGCTACAAATCCACCAATAACAAGAAATGCGGCGAGACCGGCGAGTGCGTTCACGAGACGCCGCTGGTTGCGTTGTTTTTTGAGGGCGCGGGCAGGTTTGGGTTGTTCATGGCTGTTGGCGCGGGCCAGCGCCTTTTCAAAGATATCTTCTTCGGTTTTTTGGATGGGCTTTGGCATGGCAACTTGCTTCTGTACGGGCTGTTGCGCCGCTGTTGTCCTGTTTGGTTGTGGAGCGCGGCCGCGGACAGGCGCGGCCGCGATGTGAGCCCGGCTCACCCCTGCCGCTTGTCGCTGCGCGGGGGTGAACTTTTTGATGGTTTCGCTTTGTTTGACGTCTTTGGCATGTTCAAGGCGGCGCGGGTCGATATGTGCGGCAGAAAGCTTGGGTACAATCGCTTGCGCCGGCTTTACGGCGACCTCGGCCGGAATCTGCGCTTTCATAACTGGTTTTTTATTGAGCTTTGGCTTCGCGACAGCGCTGCGCATTAGTGTTTTGGCGTGCTCAGGATGGTGGGCGGCGACGTGCTTTGCCGCCTTAAGCTTTGGTTTGGCGAGGGCTTGGCTGGGCGCTGGATGTACGGGGATGAACGGCGCTGCTGGCTTTAGCTGCGCATGGGCTTGAGTAGCGTTTGTGTTCACCGGTTTAGGGGTTTTGACGAACCCGTCGATGAATCGACCGCGGTGACCAACCGGCGCAGTCTGTTTCCGGGCAACAGGGGCACTGCCTTCACCCAAAAAACTCCCGGTCAGAGCATCATATCTTTTGCCGTTTAGCTCGATTATGTTTTGGCCCACGTATGTATTACCCTCGATTAGTATTCCGCTTACGCTGGAGATTACACCTATCTTACATCCAAACCGTACGCCCCGCAAGTAAATTTGTTGTTCAACTTCTGCCTCGTAAGCGACTTGTAACTCCCTTCCTGCGTGCTCAAATACTGCGAACTAGATACCGCAAACTGCGCGCGTTCAGGAAGGGAGTTACGAGTCCTATTCGGTGGTAAGGCGACATTTTTCTAGTAAAAATCAGTAAAAGTTTTTATACTATATGGCGTACCTATGGATTTTCTCGACCCCAAAAAGCAAAAGCTGCACAAAATTCAGTTGCTTGTCGGCTACGGGCTGATCGCCATTGCGCTGGTTATTGCCACGACGATCCTGCTTTATTCGGCCTATGGTTTTGGCATCGACAAGAACGGCAAGGTTATCCAAAACGGCCTGGTATTTCTTTCGACACGCCCTAGCCCTGCCAATATATATTTGAACGGTACACTCAGCAAATCGCAGACCAATACGCGCGTGCAATTGCCGGCTGGGCAGTACCAAGTGAAGTTGCAGCGCGACGGGTACCGCACCTGGCAGCGCGAAGTTACGGTGGCTGGCGGCGACGTGCAGCATTTTGACTACCCGTTCTTGTTTCCGGTGCAGCTTTCGACCGCGAGTATAAAACAATACGCCACCCCGCCGTCGCTCGTTTCGGTGAGTCCTGATCGCCATTGGGCGGTTGTGCAGGATTCAGGCGATGTCAGCCAGTTCGATGTATTTGACCTCACCAAGCCAAAGACGGCGCCGGTGAGTATTACCCTGCCCAAGAACGTCCTTACGGCCACCGACCAAAACGAATCCTGGCAAGACATGGAATGGTCCAACGACAACACGCACTTGCTACTACAACACCTGTATCAAAAGTCGGACAAGACGCTTGGCGAGTATGTGGTGTTGGCGCGCGACGACCCGACGCAGTCATTCAACCTCAGCAAAACAATCAACTTGGCAAGTTCAGTCAAGGTGGAGCTGCGCAACAAAGCTTACGACCAGTATTGGCTGTACGACCAAGCCGACAACTCCCTGAGTACGGCCACGCTTAAAAGTCCCACACCCACCGCCTACCTCAACCACGTGCTCAACTTTAAGCCGTACGGCAACGACATGGTGCTCTATGCAACCGACCAGGCTACGACGCAGGGCAAAGTTGGCATCAAATTGCGTCAGGGCGATGATACCTTCGCGCTTCGCGAGGTTGCGCCCAGCGCCACGCCCTACTTGATTGACTTGGCACAGTATAGTGGTGACTGGTATGTCATCACCGGATCGCCTGCCGAAAACAAAGTATACATTTATAAGAATCCCGTCGCGCAATTGCAGGCTGAGCCCAAAACGCCAGCCGCGCCGTTCCGTGTGCTGCGCCTCAACAACCCAAGCTACGTTTCGTTCTCGGCCAACACCCAATACATTATGGCCGAAAGCGCTACGGGCTTTGGCGTGTACGACGCCTTTGGCGGCCACCAATACACCTACACTATTAAAAGCCCGATGGATGCGCCCCAAGTACACGCTATCTGGATGGACGCCGCTCGCCTAACCTACGTGAGCGACGGCAAACAGCTCGTGTTCGACTATGATGGCACCAACGCGCAGTCGCTCGAAACCGGCCTTCCGCAGTACGAGCCATTTTTCGACCGCGACTACAAGTATTCGTTCTCGTTCACAACCGTGCAAGTGCCAGCCTCGGCCAGTAAGCCGGCTAGCACGGCTTACCAACTTGGCAGCACGCCGCTCCAAACCGCTGCCGACCAAAAATAGCTAGCGCCCAAAACGCCGGGCGTTGCGTTCGCGGGCGTGCGCGGCTTCCACTTCGCGGTTGCGTGGCTCGGCCGCAGTATGGAGTGAGTCCACGAGCTTGCGTGCCGCTGTTGCAACTTCATCGACAGCTCGGTTGAATGCCGCTTCGTTTGCCTGCGACGGATGGTGGTAGCCCGAAAGCTTGCGCACAAACTGAAGTGCGGCGTCACGCACTTCTTCGTCGGTGGCGACCGGGTCAAAGTTGAATAGTGGCTTAATATTCCGACACATAAATCCTCGTAAGCGTAAATTATAAAATATTTTTAGTGGAATAGCCAGTGTATGAACCGGCCCCACAGTGTCGGGCCATTGCTTGGCAGCGCAACGGGCGTGTTGGTGGCGGTTGGCGTGGTTGCTGCAGCGTTGCCAGACGGGTCCGGGCTCACCTGCTCGCCCCATACCACCAAGCGGCGCAGCGAAGTGCCTGGCGGGTCACAGGTAATGAGCGTGGCGGTGGCGGCTTTGTCGGCAACGTTGTTGAGCACAGAAACGTTGCTCGGGTCAACAATTTGCTTTTGGTAGACGCGGTAGCTGTAAACTTTGCCATTATAGGTGATGTAAAAGATATCGCCCGGCACGAGATCGTGTAACAGCACAAACGCGAACTTGTATTTGCCGGAATTAAAAATGTTGTTGCTGGAGTGGCCAAAGAACGCCGTATTGCCCTTTTGTCCTGGCTGGGCGGTTGTCGGGTAATGCACGACGCCGTTTTCGAGCGAGTTTTCGATAGCGGTCTCGTCGGTGGTATTAACACTGAAGTCGAGCGGAATCTGCACGTTGATTTTCGGGATAATCACCAGGTTTTGGTCGGTGGGCGAAACACCATCGGTGTTTAAAATGATGGGCGTGGCGTCGGCTTTGCGGCTAGGTTGGATGAACGGCGCGATAATTACTTCGTTAAAGAAGCTAAACAAAAAGATGGCCAGCACAATCACACCGGTGCTAATGCCAAACAAGAGTGACTTGAGGTGGCGCTTGGCTTTTTCTTGGGCTTCGGCACTGACGCGGTCGAGCAACTGCCGCTTGATGGCTGCACGCGTGCGCTTTTCGCGGTGCGGCAAAACCGGCGGCATGGCTTCGAAGGTGCCGACCTTGGCTACGGTATTGTCGTCACCAGTGGTTTCCGGCTTAGCTTCGGAAACGGCCGGTGTTTGCTCGGCACGTTTTTCCACGAACTGCGCGTACGGCGACGGACGCCGGCTGCTTTCAGCGTAAAACTCCTGCCAGACTTCGTGCTTTTCGGCATCGGGCAGGTCGACGTAGTATTGGTGCCAGGCGGTTTGAATTTCGGCCAGCGACTTGCCGGAGGTGCTGAGGTTGTACATAACCTGCTGGTGTTTGCTGCGGTGCACGGGCGCCTCGGGTTGGTTGGGTTCTTTGATCTCTTCCTTGGCGCTCGGCTCTTTGGCATAGAGGGCGTCGAGTTTGTGTCGGATGAGTTCCACGGCTGGGTTGTCGGACTTTTTGGCTTCGGCTTGGGGGTGCAAGGGCTCAACGGGCGCGCTCACAACGGCTGTAGGCATAGGCGTGGGCTGGGGTGCGGGTATGGGCTTCGGCTTGTCGCTGCCCAAGCGGATATTTTTGTGGATAGGCTCAATACGACCGGTGTGCCGCTTGCCGAGCACGTACCCTTGGTCGTCCTTTTTCTTTTTGTCGTCCTGGTTGTTAGATAACAGCGGATTTAGCATTTAGGGCTCGATTTCTACCTTTAAGTATAGTACAATCTACCCCTGAAAGCCTACCACGTAGTGAGTTTCCCCTGGGCGGGTGGCGGAATTGGTAGACGCGCTGGACTCAAAATCCTGTGAGCTTTCGCTCGTGAGGGTTCGATTCCCTCCTCGCCCACCACATAAAGACGATCTCATGCTTGAGGTCGTTTTTATTATGGAGTGAATAGTTTTCCGTACTCAATGGAGCTGTCCATAGCCACCTGTGAGATGTATGTGTGTAGCTGGTCGAGACCTTCCTCTACCCTGATGGCTTGATGGCTTGTGGCCCCAAGGGAAGGTCGCCTTCGCCATCCACCTCAAGCTCCATTGCTTTTATAGATGAGTGGTAATTGTTTTTGAGATAGAATGGAAAGCAGTGTTTGGCAAGGCCGAGTGTATTGGAATCGAGCAAACACCGGCCGGGCTGGCTATTATATGTTTCCGGGCCGGTCCAGTACGATTTTATTTGAATGCCTGTATAGCGCGCCACCGGCTCAGCGTCTCGATAGCCCAAAAAATCTAAGTCAACACCTTTCATGTCACTTTGGTAAAGCGACGGCAGATAGCAACTTTTGTGAGTTTGCGGACGGTTGCCTATGCCAAGTGCGGCTAGCTCGCCCATAGCGCCTATGATGCTTTTCCTTTCCGAACTCTTTTTACTAAATGTATGTAATTCGTCTTTGAGCTCGGACGCATAGTTGACGATTTCGCCATATGTGCCATCCATAAGTTCTGCACGGTGCTTAGCTGCAACGGGGTCGAACGCCGGATATTTAAAAAGCACTGGCATGAACAGTAATTGTGGTGCAAAAAGTTTTTGCAGCCGCACCCGCGCTTTGTCTTGGCAGGTCGTCTCCTCGATGGTTTGTATAACGTCGTCGGCCCGAGTAGCCACATCGGTCAATGTTTCGGCACGGTGGGCACCACGCGACATAACCCTGTTTGCCGACCCGAACATGTTTCTTATGGCAAATCCATCCAATTCCCGTCGGGCGTCGCTGAACATGGCAGAAAGTGATACAGCCAAGGCTTGCCCGGGGTTTTGGGCATTTTCGTAATACATCCGGTAGCCCGACTTTTTGGACGGCACCGGGATGCTAGCGAGTTTATTCGGATCCTTCATGGCATAAGTGTTTCGGGCATGCAATAAAATAACCTTATAATTTACGCAAAAATATGTCAATCGTATGGCAAATGCGGAAGCTTATCTATTGTGGGATGTCATATTTCGTGGATGGCGGTGGTGAGCGCCTCAAACGGCCGGGTAGCGTTTTGGATCCACCATACGGCGGCGTGGGCAGCAGCTTTGACGCGCCAAATCGGCAACTCTGTGGTGCGTTTTGTGGTGCTCACCTGCCCGTCGGCAGCTACAAAAATGTTTTCAAGATGCTTTACGATGACGTTTGGCGCGTACGTGGCCGTAAAATCGTGCAGCCAATCCACCAGCTGGAGCATATCCATACCAAAGCGTACCGGTTGTAGCGACTTGGCGCCCGTAGCCAAGCGTTGCAGCTGTGACAAGCTGAGCACAAGCGTGGTATTGGGGCGCTCGAGCATCATGTTTGGGGAGGCGGTAAGGTAATCGGCGGCGTCTTTGGTAACGACGGTCGGTGATTCCCCGCGGGCCAAAAAACTTTCCAGCCAAATGGCAGTTTCGGAGTTGCGGCCCAGATCGCCCGCCAGCAAAACGCCATCGGCCCAGCGCGCAAGTTCGCATAGCTCGTCCAAAGCTTTTTGCGAAAAGCTGCCGCTGGGTGTGCTGGGTGCGTACTCAATGTAATCTACGATTGGCCCCACTAACTTTTTGGTGGCATCGGGCAGTAGCACGCGCGCCGTGCCAATGCCGGCTTTCTCGCTTTCGGCATAAGCCTCGGCTGGCGCCGCAAACCCGTGAACGTTGCCGCCTACCACCAAAAGCTTACCGGCATGCAGTCGGTTCTCGGGACGACTCCACAAAAGCTCAGGGAACAATGCTTTGCCCGGCGTCTGCCGCAGCCAGTAATCAGGGTTCATAGATACTTTGTATTATAGCAACGTAACGCGCAGGGTGCATCCAGAGGTCATCATGCATGGTGGCCACACTCAAGAAAGTGCACCACGGGTTTTGTTCGATGGTGCGGATAGAGATGTGCCGTGTCCATGGGTCGCCCTTTGCGGCAACCACTATAATGTGCCGTGCACCGGATTGTTTGAGCAATGCAGCAAAACGCGGCATCTGTCTATACATCTGCACGTGGCGCGGCATGCACGATACAAAGTACAGTCCGCTCCAGACGCTTTTGCGTGCGAGTTGTTTCATGGCGCGGAGTTGCCGATGCTCACGAATGTCAAGAGTAATTTTGCATAGGGTGTTCTTGAAAATGGAGCCGCGGTAGTCCCACGGCGGATTGGCAATGAGGACGGTCTTTCCGGCAAGCGCGTCGGGCAGCAAAAAGCAGCCCCCGGAATGGGTGATGATGATATTGGCGTCCGCGGCGTTGTCTGCCAGCACAAACCCGTTGGCCGTGAGTGCCCGGACTAATTTTTTGGTATGCCCGTTTCCCTCCGTAAAACCGGGTATGATATGCACCTTTTGTTCGCGGGCCATAGCTACGCAGGCTTGTTTTCTGCAGTTTTGATTTTCATAATCCCTCCTTCGTAAGTGCGGCGACGGGTTTGATATTGTGGCTGATGTACCGTTGTCCGTCGGTGGTGATGGCGCCCTCGAATAATTGGCCGCCGAGTACGTACGGAATCCACAAACGGTCGTTTTCCCACATCTGGTCGTACGGCAGTTTGTCGATGTCAAACCATGCCGGACGCATTTCGTCGCTTTCGTGTGGTTCACCTTCCCACTCGGTTGCCGTAAAAATGTAGCCGTCGTTGCCGTGGTCGCTGGCTTCGAGCATGCGGAAGTACATGTGTCCGACGAGCTGCACGTTACGCGCCGTCACGCCAATTTCTTCTTGACATTCACGGATAGCTGTTTGCGCGGCGGTCTCGCCAGGTTCGGCTTTGCCGCCTGGTGCGTTCCAAAATCCTTCTCCAAAGCCGCGCTTTTTCATGGCGAGCAGCACTTGGTTGTCGCGGCGCAGGAAAAGTAAGGTGGCCTTTTTCATAGTTATATGTCGAGCGTGATGCTGATCGGACAGTGGTCAGAGCCCATGTAGTTGGTGTGGATTTCGGCTTTCTTAATTTTGTTTTTGAGCGAGCCAGAAACCAAAAAGTAGTCGATGCGCCAGCCAACGTTGCGTTCGCGCGATTTTGCAAAGTTGCTCCACCAACTGTAGTGGCCGTTGCCTTTGGTGAATACACGAAATGTGTCAACAAAACCGGCATCCAAAAAGTTTTGGAAACCTTCGCGTTCTTCGTCGGTAAAGCCTTTTTTGCCGCGGTTGGGTTTGGGGTTGGCGAGGTCGTCTTCGGTGTGTGCAACGTTAAGGTCGCCGCAAAAAATGACCGGTTTTTTCTTTTCGAGCTCTTTGCAGTATGCCAAAAACGCCGGGTCCCAGTGTTTGTGGCGCAGGTTGAGGCGGCTTAAGTCGTCTTTGGCGTTTGGAGTGTATACTGTAACCACGTAAAATTTTTCGTACTCAGCGGTGATGACCCGCCCTTCCCGGGCGGCATCGCGCGTGGCGTGGTCAATAAAATTGTACTTTTTGGCGAACTCGTCGGGGTAACCATTGGTGACGCTTGTGGGTTTTTGCTTGGTGAAAATCGCGGTGCCGCTGTAGCCTTTTTTGTCGGCCGAATTCCAGTACTCGATGTAGTCTGGCAGGTCGACGGTGGATTGGTCTTGCGTGGCTTTGGTTTCCTGCAGGCACAAAATGTCGGGCTGCGCCGCTTTTATAAAGGGTTCAAATAATTCTTTGCGGGTAACGGCGCGGATGCCGTTGACATTCCAAGAGTACACTTTCAGCATAATTTTTTGTCCGGTTACAACTTTGAAAGTATAGCATTGGCTGGGCACTGTCTGCTACAATGCGGCCTAATGGGCTATAAACGCATATTACTCAAATTTTCAGGCGAGCAATTGTCGGGTAGCCACGAGTTTGGTATTGACCCGGTTGTGGTGCGCTACATTGCCGGTGAAGTGCGCAAAGTTGTCGAAAGCGGCTGTAATGTTATTTTGATTGTTGGCGGTGGCAATGTGGTGCGTGGCGCCGAGCTTGCCGGCAACGGTATCCGCCGCGTGACGGCCGACCAAATGGGCATGCTGAGCGGCCTCATGAACGCCATGGCTGTTACCGATATTTTTGAAGGCGAAGGCCTCACCACGCGCTGCATGAGCAACATCTACGCCACACAAGTGGTGGAGTCGTACTCGTACCGTTTGGCCGAAAAACACTTGGAGCGCAATCGTGTGCTCATCATCGCTGGTGGCATTGGCCGACCATATTTTACGCACGACACCGCTGCAGTGAGCATCGCCCTTGAGCTCGATTGCGACATCGTGCTCAAAGCTACCAAAGTCGATGGTGTATACGACAAAGATCCCAACAAATTTGCCGACGCCGCGCGTATCCACCAGCTCACCCACCAAAAGGCGCTCGAAACGGCAGCCATCAAGGTGATGGACAAAGCGGCGCTGGGCCTGGCGCTCGAACAAAACCTGCCGGTGATGGTGTTCGACGCCATGAAGGAAGGCAACTTTTTGCGTGCCTCCCAGGGCAACGACGTCGGCACACTTATTGTTGATTAGCAGTCACTTGCAAGGTGTCGCCTGGCTGTAAAAATGTAAACACACCATCGGTTTCGGCGCAGGTGTTCTTGACGATGTCGTTCATCATGTTGTGCCCGATGTCGGACAGCAGCGCGTTGTGCGTGGCAAAGGCTTGCGCCGGTTTTACCATGCGCAGATAGTCAATGAGTTCTGCAGCCCTGAGCCATGGCGCCGAAGTTGGCGCAGCCAAAACCTGTACCGGCCGCTGGGGTGTGGTGTACGAATCGCCGCCGTAATAAAAAGTGTCGTTCACCATGACGCCCACATTTTGGATGCGGGGTATAGCCGGGTGGATTTCGGCGTGCTGGGCGCCAAAAAATTCCAGGGTGAACGGCGCTACTTGCGTGGAATCGTCACCCGTCACGGCTGTGGTTGGCAAGTTGGTGATTTGTGCTGCTGCTTCGGTAGTGGTAAAAATCTGCACATCCGGGTTGGCGGCCACAATTTTTTGCAGTGTTTCGGGGTTTAGATGATCGGGATGCATGTGTGTCACCACTACCGCCACGACATTGCTAAAATCTTGCAACGAGGTAGTAAAGACACCAGGGTCTATAATCAGTTTTTTGCCCTGCTCTTCCACGACCAGACATGCATGCTCATATTTTGTAATGTTCATACGCCCTCCTTACCTTTAGTATAATATACAAATCGAGAGGCGTAGGTTTATGCTAGTGTTGAAACTTTCTGGACATAACTACAATTCAGTGGTATTTTTAGTAATCAACCGCTATGACACACGAAATTGATGACGCGCTTCCTGTAACTTCTTCTGTCGAACTGGCAGAAGCGAACGCCAGTCATGCCGTGGGCCGTTACCTAGTGAATGGACCGTCCAAGCCGTACGACCAACTGCCCGCCCGCGGGCTCGAGGGCATTCGCGGCCAACTCGACAACTATCCAACCGGCAACACGCAAGAAGTAAGCGGCTGGGTTGCGGTTGAACAGGCATTTGTTATCGGCGGCAATCCAGACCTGCGGAAAGCTTATTCAATTGACGCCTGCTTTGAAGCCGCCGAAGACGCTTTTACTAACGCACTCGACCTGCACGACCCGGCCGAAGACGATACCATGCATTTATGGCGTGTGGAGTTGGCTATGGCCGCCCTGCCACTGTACATGCGCTGGGCAAAGGATGAGTCACCCGAAACCAAAGAAGTGCGGGTATTTCATGAAGATGTGACCGAAGTCGGGCATAAAATTATGGCCCTCAAAGAAGCAAACGAAGCTAGTTGGAGTGAAAAAACGCAGCATGAATACGAAGGTTTTGCGTCCGAACTTGTAACCATGCTCGCCTACAACCGCCGGCAAAAAGATGGCTCGGATTCCAACCCGTCGTTCGCCGTGCCCAGCACCTACCGCCAAAACTTGTCGCAATTGCCTGGCTCGGTGGGCAACGAGCGCGACCGCACACGCATGCGCGGCAACTGGGATATAAGTGTGGTAAGTCATGGCGCGGGTTCGCTTGCCCTCACCGATAAATTGCAAGTCAAAAAGATGCTCTACGTTCCACTGCATGGTGAAGATGAAGCGCGCAAAAAGCGCGACTACACGGAAGATATTACAGTGGTGACTGTGCGCGATCACATTTGCCGTAGCATTTTAAAAAATGCGCCCTGGGATCCACTGGAAAACTTGCTCGCGACCACCGAGCCTGGTGTGGCAAACAAGCTAAAGGTCGTATCGTCGGCATTAAGTCGAAACCTGTACGAGCGCATCGACGTTGCAGCAACTCTTCGTTCCGGCAAAGACGGCAGCACCTTGCACGAATACATCCGCAATCCACGCCCGAACCGCCAGCGCCGGCCGTTTTAAATAAAAAAACAACCGAGGTGTTCTGGCTGTTTTTGGCGGAGAGGAAGGGATTCGAACCCTTGGTAACGTTGCCGCCACACACGCGTTCCAGGCGTGCCAATTCAACCACTCTTGCACCTCTCCAAGTGCCCTTAGTATACACGAGGCCGGCTAATTATGCTTGAAAATAGGAGAGGTGCCGCGTATAATACACATCCTATATGTAGGTTATACCGTGGCTGCTGAAGAAATATATCGAACGTACCTTGCAAATGGCCCAGATTGCCTGGCGCCGACGCTTGACACTGTAGTGTCACCGGAAGCGCTTAAAGATGACGCCGTAACATCTTTGGCGCGGCAGCTTTGCTTCGCTCCCGGTCGGCGTGGCGAAGCCGTGGCGCCAGCCCTTTCCGAAGCTCTGCCTCACATGCTCGACCACGGCCTCCGGCAAGTAGCGCTAGCTAACACCGTCCTGGCCGATGAGGCGGTTCGCAGTAAATTACCCAAACAGTTTGATGCGAAGCTTTTTGGCCAAGCCTTGCTTGTGGCCGACGCCGGTCTCACTTTTGTGCCAGCTAAGGAAGTTGCAAAAGTGAATGCTTGCGGTCCAAAGTATGCGGAAAAATATGGATTGCACACTCAGTACGGCTATGAGATGGCACAAACCGTGGCCGACCCCACCGACGAGGCTAGCAAAAAGTTGGGCTTGCTTATTGCGCGCCATCACGCCATTCAGGCCCGGAACGCGTACGGTCCTGCATGGCCTGAGCTTTCCAGCGAAGGGATAGACGCAGCCGAAATTGACCTCATGATTGCCCTACAAAAGCCGTTTGATTATTTTGACGACACCTTTAGCCGACCAACTGGCGCCAACAATTTTGCAGAGCACGCTATGGTGCCGCTGCAAAAATTTACCGCAACTTTTGACGAGCTCTTGAGAGCCAATCTCGAACTGGTGGCGCACATGGAACAAGTTGGTTTTGACGCGCAGCTGCCCACTCTCATTGCGGGTAAAATCCTGGATGCGGTACTCGACGAAGATCCGCACGCCATCGGTGCAGCATACCGCCAACTGCGTCCGGACTTAACATTGTCACAAGCCGAGGCGTTGCTAGTGTAGTATTTTTTGCATTATTGTGATGAAAAAATAAAATTTTACCACAAAAACACCTTGCGGCAGGTGTAACCCCGAGGGTACACTAGCTAGTGATGGCCATTATCGAACTCGACAACGTTAGCAAGCTTTTTGGCTTTGGTGATGCGACAAACGTCGCTCTCGACGAAGTGAGTTTAAAAATCGAGCCGGGCGAGTTCGTTGCGGTGATGGGGCCGAGCGGCTCAGGCAAATCGACGCTCATGAATGTGATTGGCTTGCTCGACCATCCGACGCACGGTTCGTACAAACTAAGCGGCCGCGAAGCTTCCAAGTTGCGCGCTGGGCGCCGGGCTCGGATTCGCCGAGATACCATCGGGTTTATTTTCCAGTCGTTCAATTTGTTGCCGCGCTTGACGGTACTCGAAAACGTTTCGCTGCCGCTGGTGTACAAGGGTATGTCGGCTGGGCACCGGGCCAAGCTGGCCAGTAACATGTTGGAGCGCGTGGGCTTGCGCGACCGCGAATATTACTTTCCGCGCCATTTAAGCGGCGGCCAAACGCAGTGCGTCGCCATTGCGCGGGCGCTCGTGAACAATCCCAAACTCATCATCGCCGACGAACCCACCGGCAACCTCGATAGTGCTGCCAGCCGGTTGGTCATGGAACTGCTCAGTGAAATTCACAAAACCGGTAACACCATTTTGTTTGTCACCCACAATCCCGAACTCACCCGTTATGCCACGCGCGTAGTGTATATGCACGACGGCGCGATTGTGCACGACGAACAAACCGCAATCGGCGAAATTGCCGCCACCGCCCGCAAGGTCATGTATACCATCCCCACGACTACCGAAGAAGACGACCTGGCTGGCGTATCCGTTCTCATGAAAGTGCGCGATGAAGACGGCAAACCAAAAGCCAAAAAAACGGCCAAGAAAAAACCGCACAAAAGCAAAGCAGGAGTCCAAAAATGAGCACCGTAGTCCGCGGCGAACTCAAGATGGCCATTGCTGGCGTACGCAGTACTAAGTGGCGCAGCTTGCTAACTATGCTTGGCATTATTATCGGCATTGTGTCGGTGGTGACGGTAGTTGGCATTGGCGAAGGGGTAAAACAGCAAATTGCCGGACAGCTGGGACATTTTGGTAAGAATTTGATCACCGTTGTGCCGGGCAACATACACGACCAGCACGGCAGCGGCAGCTTTGTGGGCACCGATATTTTTAGCGGTCCATCCGCCCAGGCGTCGTTGAATGATCAAGACGTGCGTGCCGTCGCGCGCGTGCAAGGCGTGACCATGACCGCCCCGCTCGCCCAGGTTCCTGGGCAGATAAAAATTGACGGCAAAGTGCAGTCAGCCGGTATAACCGTCATTGGCACCAGTGGTGACTTGCCGAAGCTTTTAAACCAATCTGTACGCGCCGGCGGGTTTTTTCGCGATGACGACCAAGACCAGAACAGCGCGGTGATCGGCAAAAGTGTAGCACAGCGTCTGTTCCAAGAAGAAACCCCCCTTGGCATGAGCTTTGAATTTCGTGGGCGTACGCTCACCGTGCGTGGCGTGTTCGATGATTTTGCCAACGTGCCGCTTTCGCCGGTAGCCAATTTTAATAACACGATTTTTATTCCGTTTAGCGTCGCAAACAAGCTGGGCAACAACACCACACCAGTGTATGCTATTTTGGTAAAACCGCACGACGCCGGGCAGACTGCCACCGCCATTAGCGCCATAAACAGGGCCTTGCTAAGCCAACACGGCGGCCAGCAAGATTTTAGTGTGTTGAATGCCAAAGAGGCGGTCGCTTCGACGAGCCATGTACTCGACCTGCTCACCAAACTGATTACGGGCGTGGCGGCAATTTCCCTGCTGGTTGGCGGCGTGGGCATTATGAACGTGATGCTGGTCTCCGTTACTGAACGTATGCACGAAATTGGCGTGCGCAAAGCGATCGGCGCGACCAACCGGCAAATTTGGCGGCAATTTATGCTTGAGGCGGGTGTGTTGAGTGGCGCAGGCGGCGCTATCGGCGTGCTGTTTTCGTTACTCATCGACCTATTGCTCCACGCCTATAGCGACCTCAAGCCGAGTATTTCCTGGCAGGCCATCGTCGTTGCCACTGCTGTTTCGATTGCCGTTGGCGTGCTATTTGGCACGGCGCCGGCGCTCAAGGCGGCACGCAAAGATCCTATCGAAGCCCTCCGGCACGAGTAATTAAAACAGCGTAAAAATGGCGGCGACGCCCGATGCAGTCATAAGCAGTACGCAAAGCCAACCGACGTAGGTCGAGGCACGCTTATTTGCCCACCGGCCCATCAGTTTTTTGTTGCTGCTCATGAGCACGATCAACAGTAAAATAATCGGTGCCACCAGGGCGTTGCCGACGGCGGCGTAAATAAGTGCCTTGATCGGATCGAGCCCAATAAAGTTGATGCCGAGCCCCACCAGCATCGAAATAATAATCACACCGTAAAAGGCGTAGGCTTGGTCGAGGTTGCGATATAGCCCTTCGCGCCAGCGGAAACTTTCGGCCAAGGCATACGAGCTCGAGCCAGCCAGTACCGGAATCGCTAACATGCCGGTGCCAATAATGCCGATGGCAAACAAAAAGTATGTGGCATTTCCGGCGAACGGTCGCAAACCCTCGGCGGCTTGCGCGGCACTCTCGATGTGCGTAATGCCGTGCGGGAACAAAATGCTCCCGCAGGCGGCAATAATAAAGAACATCACCAAGTTCGACAGCAGCATGCCCGACCACACGTCGGCACGCATGCTTTTGATGGCGTTTGGGTCGGTGGGCCGCCGCAAGTGCATCGTGGTTTTGCCCATCAAAATCTGCTCCTCCACCTCTTGCGACGTTTGCCAAAAAAACAAATACGGCGAAATGGTTGTACCTAACACCGCACAGACCAGCAAAATCTCGTCTTTATTGAACGACAATTGCGGTACAAAAGTGTGGTGCAGCACCGTGCCCCAATCCGGATGCGCCAAAAACGCCGACACAATATATGAAAGCAGCACGAGCGCCATCCACTTAAGATATTTGGCATAGCGTACGTAAGGCGTGAAAATCTGCAGTCCCAAGCTCACAATAGTAATGACGACTATCACGAGCGGAAACGGCAAATGCGGATTGAGCAGCTGCACGGCCTTGGCCATAGCCCCAAGGTCGGCCCCGATGTTAAAGGCGTTGGCCGCAAAAAGCAAAACCGTGCACAGATACAGCATGCGCTTGGAAAAGTGGATGCGGATGTTGCCGGCCAGCCCTCTGCCTGTCACCAGCCCGATACGCGCGCACATTTCTTGCACAGTGGCCATGAGTGGAAACGTCCACACTGACAACCACAAAAAATGGAACCCGAACTGGGCGCCCGTTTGCGAATAAGTGGCGATGCCTGAAGGATCGTCGTCGGAAGCTCCGGTGGTGAGTCCTGGCCCAAGCATGTGCCAGTAATCTTTGGTTTTTTTAATGACCGCTCCGCCGGGCAAGGCAGCGCCCATACGCTGGGTGGCTATAACTGTTCTGGCAAGGACCTCGGCCGGTGCTTCAGCAGTTTTCTGTAAGACGTTTTTATGTTTTTTCATAACCGCTTTACCAAATTATAGCACCATGCATAGATGGCAGATATACTTTTCCTGAGGCACACTCGGAAGCGCCGTTATGCTACTTTTAGAGCACAAAAAGCAATCTGCATGTAGTGTGCCCGTTGAACACGATCCCTATGGTTAAAAGCCGAGCTTCGGACCGTAAAAGTACCAAAAATGCTTCAGCGTAATCCCAGCCAAAATGAGCAGCCACAAAAGGAGCAAATCGAACTGATACTTAAACATAAAGCGTTCAACAGACTTGAGCGCTGTCGGCATCCGGATGTGTCCTGCCCGCAAGTTGTAGAGCGTTATGTACCAAAAGAGTGTGTAAATGACGACGTCGACGGTGAGGCAGAACGGGCAAAGCGCGTGAATGCGGTACAGACTCAGCCAGAACAACCACAGTGCGAAGACCACGCCGCCGATGGCGCCGCCTTCCAGGCCGACCCAAATCCATCGCTTGAGCTTGGCGCCCGAAAGCAACACGACACCCAAGGTTGCCAGCACTGGAAAAGCCAAAAGACCAAAGAACGGCCCCGGAATGCCCAGGATGTGCCCTTCGTTGGAGTTAATGACGCTGGCGCAGTTCACAATTGGGTTGAGGTTGCATACCGGCACGTAGTGGGGATTTACCCAAATCTTGATCTGGTCGTAGGTTAAGACAAGCGAACAAATCACGCCAATCACGCCACCCACAAGCAGTAGCCACGGCAAAGCTTTTTCAAGTGTCCAATTTTTGGTGAGTTTCTTCATATGGCTTCAGTATACGATACTTTGGCGCAGAATAAATCTGCTGGCGAAGATTATATTCAAGCCTTTCTCCAGGTATGGTACGCTACACTATGTTCAGGTAAAATGTAAGAAGTTAGGATGTTATGAATTTACACATTTTTGTGCCGCAGTTTGCGTATCTCGATCCGGGAACCGGAAGTATGCTGATCCAATCGTTTGTTGGGGTAGCTGCTGGTGTGGGTATTTTTGGCCGCCGGGTAATCGGAAATGCATTCCGCAAGACCAAATCAATTCTGTCGCGCAGTAATCCATCAGACAATAAATAAATGAACGAAACCCATATGCACGCCGCTTCCTTCCGCGATCCAGCCGGATTTATTTTTATGCATAACGGCGTTGTGTACCGGCAAATCAACCAGGCCGGCAAAGAAGATTTCGATCATTTTATGACTTCGGGCCTGTACGATGCGCTGGTCGAACGCAACCTGATTGTTGCACACAAGGATGTCAAAAAACTTTCTTTGCCCGCCGACGCTGCCCGTTACAAAATAATCCAGCCCACGCCGATTCCCTTTATTTCATATCCGTATGAGTGGTCGTTTTTGCAACTCAAAGATGCCGCGCTGCTCACCCTACGCATTCAAAAGCTTGCGCTCGAACACGGCATGATCTTGAAGGACGCCAGCGCTTACAACGTGCAGTTTGTGGGTAAACGCCCGGTGTTTATCGACACGTTATCGTTCAAAAAATATGTTGTCGGCGAAGCCTGGGAAGGCTACAAGCAATTTTGTGAGCACTTTTTGGCGCCGCTTGCCCTGGCCCACTACACTTCTTACGACATTCTGAAATATTTGGAGGCAAACATTGAGGGCGTACCGCTCGAACTGGCCTGTGCGCTATTGCCCCGCCGGGCACGTTTTTCGCACGGCTTGCTTAGCCACCTATATTTGCACGCCGCTTCTAAAAAGCGCTACGAAGGCGCCGGCTCCAAGGGCCACAATGCGCCCAAGCGCCAAGTAAGCAAATTTGCGCTTGAAGGCCTCATGGCTAGTTTGCAGCGCAGCGTCAAAAGCCTCAATCCGCCCCGCCAGCAAACCGAATGGGGCGAATATTACACCTTTACGAACTATTCCGATAAGGCTTTCCAGGAAAAGCAAAAGGTCGTGCGCGAGCTGCTGCAACAGATCAAGCCAAAGGTGCGGACGGTGTGGGATTTTGGCGCTAACAATGGTGAGTTTAGCGTATTGGCTGCCGGTCTCGACGCCTATACGGTGGCGTTCGACATCGACCCGGTGGCTGTGGGCCGCAACTACGCGCATTCCGACCAATACGACGCCACTATGCTGCCACTCGTGCAAGATTGTACCAATCCAAGCACGGCCAATGGCTGGATGGGGCGCGAGCGCGACTCGCTGTTCCAGCGCGGTCCGGCCGACGCCGTGATGGCGTTGGCACTGATTCACCATTTGGCGATCGGCCGTAACTTGCCGCTACCGAACATCGCTGAATTTTTGGCTGCCACTGGCAAGCATGTCATCATCGAGTTTGTTCCTAAAGGCGATTCCAAAGTTGACATCCTGCTGTCGTCGCGCAAAGATATTTTTCCGGATTACGATGAGGCGCACTTCGAGGCCGCCATGGCGCCGTACTTTACCCTTGCCAAAAAAGTGCCGATCAAACACACCAAACGTACGATGTACTTGTTTGATAAAAAGACATAAAGATGGCAAAAAAGCAAGCGTCCAAACAACACGAGCCCATTGAGCTCGCCAAAACTGCCAAGCATATTGTGGCAGAAATGACTGGCGGTGAGCCCGACATCTCCAAAGCCACTCCTTCGGAGGTCAAAAAACCCGAACAGCCTGTCACAAAACCACCTCGCGTACAGCAAGTTGCGGGACGCTGGGCGCGCGCAGTTGGCCGGTTCACGCTCCGCACTAGCTTGCCAGAAATTATGTTGATGAGTTCGCTGGTTTTGTCGCGCTGGCTCGAGAACTCCGACTTTAGCTACCCGCAGGAAGTTTTTGCGCCGATTATTTTGCTGGCCGTTTTGAGCACGATTTTTTACTATCTTTTCCGGTTGGTTTTGCGGCGGCCAATGCCCGCTCACGCGGCAGCTTTGCCGCTTATGTATGGGCTGTATTCGTACTCGTACTCCTATCCGCGGATGCACGCTATTGCGGACAAGCTTGTGCCAAAGCAGTGGGATACGCCGTTTGCGCGCGGCCTTGTATATGTGCTGGTGTTGGCGATTACGCTTGGCTTGGCCGCGTGGGCGCTCGACTTTGCCGTGCGGCATGTTCGCCGTTTGCGCGCATTGCCTTTGCTCAAGTTGACGGTGTTTGTAGTGACTTTTGTTTTTGCCGCACAGCTTTATAAGACAGCCGACCGTTTGTGGGAGATCCGCCACCAACTCGCCTATAAACAGCCTGCCAGCTTTACGCCGGCCAAACCTGCACATGCTGTCATCACTAATAAACCCAACGTGTATTATCTGCTATTCGACCGCTACGCCAGCGCCGACACGCTGGCCACGGACTATGATTACGACAACAGCGACCTACTGAAGTTTTTGGGCGACGAAGGTTTTGTGACGCGCGACGATGCTTACGCCAACTATCCGTTCACCATGCAATCCACGGCCTCTACACTTGGGATGACGTACTTTCCTAATCTTAACAGCAGCTTCACGCAAGACGCCGCTGGCTTCCAAACAGCTTTTCCTTACCGCGCCACGCTCAACGATCCGCCAGTGGCGCAGGCGCTCAAACAAAACGGCTACACTTATAACCAAGTGGCGTCGTGGTGGGATTTTACGCGCGATGGCATCCAGGCCGACAACCAACCAACCAAGGCCTTTCGCCTGCGCGCCTTTGGCCTGACGTTTTGGATGACCGACTTACAGCGCGACATTATCAACAAAAGTATTTTGTCGCCCTTGCTCAAAAAAGGTGTGACGGTTGGCAAGACGGCAGCGGTAAAATACGACCTCGATACCGCCCCGCGCGATAATTTTGAAGAGCAAATGGCAGCGCTCAAAGGAATTGCCGCAGCCAGCAGCACGCAAAAGACACCGCAATTTACTTTTGCGCACGTGCTTGTGCCGCACGACCCGTATATTTTTGGGCCGGACGGCTCAAACCCGGCCTACGACGGCGACCGCGACGACGGGGGCGCCGACGAAACGGTCAAGTACACCAACCAACTTACGTACCTGAACACCCGGCTCAAAGATCTTATTTCGGATATTCGCACCAAAGACCCGAACGCCGCCGTCGTTATCCAAGCCGACGAAGGCCCTTACCCCAAACAATTCCGCGGCACACTCACGCCTGGCCATTATTACAACCCCATCAACCTGCCGCTGGAGCAAATGCAACAAAAATTCGGCGTGCTCGCCAGCTATTACTTGCCTGACATGAGCGAGCAGACGGTGGCTACGCAGGCCACTAGCTCGGTCGATATTTTTCGCGTCATTCTAAACAACTACCTTGGCTATTCGCTGCCACTGCTGCCCGATTGCCAGTTTGCAACCGGTGACAAATACCAGCTGTACGGCTACGAACTGGTAAGTGGCAAGCTCAAAGGCACGGCCGAACCTGCCGAGTGTAAACAATACCAATAGTGTAAAATCTGCAACGCCGCTGTAAGCATCCGCTGAAACGGTGGCTTTTTTGCGTGGTTTTTGAGAATTTGGCTGAGCGGTGTTATAGCCTCGCCCTTTGCCACGTTCCAGATAAGGTGCAGTGAAAAATGTAACTTCGGCCTGGCCCAAAGGATGCCAGACTGTCACGGTGTGTCTGCACATTTTATATACATTTTAATAATTACAAGGAGCGCCTATGAGGAAAACCCCTCTGCTGTATAGAATAATTCTGTGCGCCTGGCTGCTGTTGGTGAGTGTTGCCGTTGTACCCTTACTGGCGGCAATTCACCGCGCCGAACCGCATGGCTGGCTTGTGACTACACTTGTGGTCGTTAGCACGTTTTTTATCGGTTATTTTTGGTTGAACGGAGTCAAAGACCTCGTATATACCCTCTATTATTATTTGCGCAAACGGATAATCGGCACACTGCCGCCACATAACCACTGGCCACGCACTAAGGGCTTCAATAATCAGCCGCGCGTGGTGATGGTGTATTGTACCTGCAACGATTTTAACGGGGACAGCCTGCTTGCCAGTATGCAGCAGGATTATCCGAACCGCGAGGTTGTTATTTTGGACGACTCCAAGAAGCCAGAGTATTTGCAAAAGGTCGATGCCTTCGCCCAAAAACATACTATCAAGGTGGTGCGCCGCGATAGCAACGTTGGCTTTAAAGCCGGCAACCTCAACAACTATCTGCAAACTGCCGGCTTCGACTATTTTGTCATTCTGGATAGCGACGAAATTGTGCCGCGCAATTTTATTACGCGTGCGCTTGACTACTTTGCGTTTTACCAGAATATGGGCATTTTGCAAGCCAACCACATTGCCACACGCAACCGCAACAAATTCATGAATCTGTTTGCCGTGGGCGTGAACTCGCACTGGATTACCTATCAAACGGTTAAGCATGCGCACGGTTTTTTATCGCTACTAGGGCATGGTGCTATGGTGAGCCGCGAATGTTACCGCGCGGCTGGCGGCTTTCCGCACTTGGTGGCTGAAGATTTGTGCTTTAGCATCGAGGCGCGTGGCGCCGGCTATTACACCGGTTTTGCGCCCGACATCACTTGCGAGGAAGAATACCCGATCGACTATCTAGCCTTCAAAAAGCGCCACAGCAAATGGACGCAAGGCAACATGGAATTCATCAAAAAGTACACCGGCCGCATTATAAAATCGCCAATGTCGTGGTTCGAGAAACTCGATATTATTTTGTTTACGTACAGTTTGCCGCTGACGTTTTTCTTCTCACTGTACATTTTGATAAACGTCGTGTTTTTGCCGCTCATGCAGTACGAAATTAAATATCCGTTTTGGCTGCTCATACCGACCGGACTGTTTTTGCTCGCGCCCATGCTCAACGACATTTTTTACTATGCGCGCACCATGCACCCTGTTAAGCTGGTTTCGTATTTGCTGCACACCATGCTTTTGTACGGTTCGATGTTTTTTGTGAGTTTGCGTTCGTCGCTGAAGTCGCTGTTTGGCAAGTCGGTGTTTTTGGTGACACCTAAGGACCAGCAGCATATTTCGTTGGGCGAGGCGTTTCGCGCCAACCGCGGCGAGTTGCTGTTTGGTGTTGCCCTGCTGGCCGTTTCAATCGTATGCGACAACACGCCGTTGCCGACGCTTTTGATTGTTATTCCAGGGCTGCTGAGCGTGTACTTGTCGCTCATTGCCAATCGTTCGGCCGATATCGACAGTAAAGGACTAGCACAGCGCCCTGCCGCCCGTGCTACAGAAGAACGCCGAGCCCCACCCCGTGTCGTTCAACCCGAGCTGACCGCTAAATAGGCTTGTCTTTGAGATGCAGCAAAAAACCAATGTACGATGAAATGAGCTGGGCGCTCAATCCGAGCAGCACGGCTATAACGGCTTGCGCGAACGTAGGATGTATAAATGGCCACGTCACTACAAGCGCGCCGACAGGCAGGTCGATTTGATCGAACGGAAACCAACTTTCTCCCGGTGGTGTACCGCGTTGCCGTTTGAAAAAGCTTTTGACGGCATCGCCGCCGAGCGCGCCAAAGCCAAGAAGCGGCCCCACAATAAGCGTTGGCAAATGCCCAAAATCAAACTCACCAAGCCACACCTGCAAAAAATGTGCATGCCGAAACGCCACTTGCTGGATCGCCAACACGATGGTTGAAACAATCATGCCGGTAACGAGTCCGCGCCAAGTTTTGTGTGTGCCAAAAATACGTTTGCCGCGAAAGGTCTTGCCAAAGTCGATCGGGGTGGTCCAATTTTGTAAAGGTTTCCAGGCGGACTTGGCGACTAAAATGGGCGTCATGTTGCCAATGGCAGCCGCAAAATACACCCACAGGGCGAAAAAGACATCTTGAAAAATGTTATAGTGCATTGTCGAATCGGCTTTTGGCGCGGTTAAGTTTTGGGTAGAGCAAGCCAATAACGCCAGGTGCGTGGACTGCGTACGAGGCGGCTGACAGTAATTTTACAAGGTTGTCGCGGGTCGGCTTCCCCTCGATACATGAGTACGTCTTGCCCCAGCCACGAAAGCCGTGCGCGTCGCTGCTGCTGGCACCAACGCAGTCATTGTTTTTTACCCAAGCGCTCGCCCGGCTGCTGTGGTTTTGGAACACGGCCCGGCCGTTGTGCACCTCGAGGATGTCAACGTCTTTGGCGAGCTTTTTGAGTACATGTTCGGGTACCCCTTTGCGCACGGTTTCGAAGGGGTGCGGCACATACACGAGCCCGCCCTGCTTTTTAATGCGCTTTACGGTCTCTTCCGGACTGAGCCCGGCCGGGACATTTTCTTGTAAGTACAGGCCGATAATCTCGCCCGCGGTAGTGTTGATTTCTTCACCAACGATAATTTGCTGGCCCAACGCGGCTTGGAGTTCTTGGGCAACGTCGATGCGGTTGTGGTCGGTAACGGCGATAAAATCGAGCATGCCCTCGTCGAGCGCTCGCTGGTAGTGGCGCATGCGAAGACCTCCGTCGGGCGAGCCGTACGAGTGTGTATGGAGGTCAATTTTGAACATGTTAGACCTCCTACCGCGTATGATAGGTGTTAGTGTTGTTATTGAGGGCGCAAAACTGCCCAAACACGTGCGTCATATCCTCTTTATTTTAAGGGTTTTCACCCGCTTCGTAAAGTTTGCCAGCATATTTTTACACCGTTTACTTTGGTACAATAAAGATATGGAAACTATCTACAAAGCAGCGGGCGTTCTTATACAAGACCGCAAATTGTTAACCGAACGCTCCCATGGCAAGGAATTTTTTATTGCGCCGGGTGGAAAAATTGAGGCTGGCGAAACTGCAAAGCGTGCGCTTGTCCGCGAACTTAAAGAGGAGTTTTCGATAGAGACGCGCGAGGAAGATTTTATTCCGTTCGGTACGTTTACGGCCGAGGCGGCCGGCCATCCCGGCCGCCAAGTGCATATGGAAGTTTTTGTCGTGGAACGCTGGGAGGGCGAGATTATCCCCGACAACGAAGTTGAGGAAATCCGCTGGCTAACATCAAAAATTCCCGAGGACATCCAGGTTGGCTCGATTTTTGAACACGAAGTTATCCCACGTTTGCAAGCACAGGGATCGATTGACTAGTTAGTTCGTACCGGTGGGCGGAGTTGCGCTTGGTGTGGATGGTTCTGGTGGCGCTTCTGCCGGAGCAAGGTCGCTCATGTCGAGGCGAATCACGCTGCCCGGTGCGGCTTCGCCCTGTAAAATCTTGACAGCCACGGCGTTTTCGACGGTCTTTTGGATGAGTCGCCGCATGGGGCGCGCGCCAAATTCGGGATCATAGCCCTGGCTAGCGAGCTGTTGCAGGGCGTCTTGGCTGAGTTCCACACGGATGTTTTGCGCCGAAAGCGTTTTGTTGACATCGGCCACCATGAGCTCGGCCACTTGTGTAAGCTCAGCTTGGTTAAGCGGACGGAACAGCACTACTTCGTCGAACCGGTTAATGAGCTCCGGTTTGAACTGGCCGGCCGAAATGAGCTTGTTAATCAGTGGGCGCTCGAAACTGTCGAGGTTTTCGCCGCTGCGCATGCGTTCGATGATGTCGTTACTGCCAGCGTTGCTGGTGGCGATAATGATAGCACTCCGAAACGACGCCGGCTTGCCGTTGTTGTCGGTGAGCTGTCCTTCGTCGAGCATTTGCAGGAACAAGTTGAGGATGTTGGGATGCGCTTTTTCGATTTCGTCGAATAGCACTACCGAAAATGGCTGTTCACGCATTGCTAGCAACAAACTTCGCTCGCCTTGTCCGCCGGCCGAAAGCAGGCGGTTGACATCTTCGGGCTGTTGATATTCGCTCATGTCGAGGCGAACCATTTGGTGTTCGTCGCCAAAGTATACGGCGGCCAGCGATTTGGCGAGCTCGGTTTTGCCCACACCAGTCGGTCCAAGAAACAAAAAGCTCCCCACTGGACGTTTGGGATTCGAAACACCAGCCCGTCCGCGGCGCAACGCCCCGGCTACTACGCCGACGGCGCGGACTTGGTTAATCATGCGCTGGTGAATGCGGTCCTCGAGATGCAATAGCACGTCTGCCTCGGGCGCCTGAGCGGCGGAAACCTTGAGACCGCGTGTCTTTTCGAGTGCCGCCTGTACCGTTTCGGCGTTTAAAAGCTTGTGTTGGGCGTATGGCAGCGCTTGCTCGAGCAAGTTGATCGCCTTGCCCGGATACGCTTGGTCTTGCATGTATTGGCCGCTGAGCCGCACGGTTTCGCGCAGTGCATCAAAGGTAATGAGCACATCGTTGCGGTGTTCAAGCACGGGGGCAAGGTCTTCCAAAATACGCATGGTTTCGGGCGTGGTTGCCTCTGGGATGACGACGGCCGAGAAACTGCTGGTGAGCGTTTCGTTATGAATGCGAAGCTGCTGCCACTCGTCGGGCGAAAACGCCGCAATAATATGGATGTTGCGGTTTTTGAGCACGGGCAGTAAAATCTGGCTGATGTCAAACGCGCCAACACCGTTGCCAAAGAACAATTGCGCTTCATCGATGAACAAAATAATATTGCCGGCGTGGATAGCTTCGCCAAACAGCGTCATGAGCAAACTCTCCAACCGGTTGCCACCAGCGGACAGAATAAGCGAGGCGTTCAGGCTGACCACTTGATGGTACTGCAGGGTTTTATCTTGGCCTTTTAGCAAACGGTCGGCCAGACCATATACAAGCGTTGTTTTGCCCACGCCCGCCGCGCCCACAATGGCCACGCCACTTCCCTGCACCAAGCTGTTTATCATGCCGTCGTACAGATCAGTATGGGCCAAATAGTGTGTGTAGCCGCCGGCCATCTGAATGCCCTGACTGACGTTTTCGCTGAAGTGCTCAAGCGTGGGTGTAAAACCCGAGGCCCAATCGCGCCCGATGCCTCCAAAATGCGACTTGTGCCGCTCCGACATAGCGATTTGCCGCTCCAGCCACTGATATACCTCCAGCACGTCTTCCGTACCGAGCTTTTGGCGGTTGAGGTAATCGCGCAGCGGCGCCGACGTCAAAATGAGTGCCGTCACCAGTGTACCGGCGTTAATTTGCGGTGCATGGTAATACTGCTGCAGCTTGACCGCCTCGTCCCACACGGTTGCCATATCGCTAGCATTGGTGCTGAGCTGCGTGGCCGAGGCATCGGGATGCATAAACAAATGGTTGATGACAAAATATGCCGGACCGCTTTGCAGCGCCAGTTTCCAGGCTTCGGCTGGGGTGAGTGTTTCCGGCAGGCGCGCCAAAAGTTCGGGTGCCAGGACGTCATCGAGCGTACGCATGGTTTTGGCTGGCGGCAGTACAGCGAGGTCGAGCTTGTACCACAAAGCCACCATTGCGAGTAACAAACCCAGGGCTGCGGCTGCATAACCGGCGCGCGGTAACTGGGCAACGAAGACGCATAGCACGCCAACGACTAAGAGCGCTATGGCGCCAATGGCGACGAGCTCGTAACCGCTCCTGCCAATGGCATGGGCGGTCCGCGCTTTGCGAGCCCGACGGCTGCGCCGATCGAGATTCATCCTGTAATCCCCCTGACGGCACAATAGACGATTAAGGCTGGCACGAGCGGCCAGGCAGCAGCTACCGCTACAGCAGCCACAAAAGTTCCAGCAATGGACAAGGCGGCTGCGATCAATACGAACAGGCGCACAAAAAAGCCCACGCAGCGCGACACGAGATTATCCAACATGGCTTGAATACGCGCATCAAGTGCTTTGCCGCTCACCGTTATCATGCGCTTCCAGGGTGCGAACAACGTTTCGAGCAAAATTGCGACCGAAAAATTACGTTCAACCGATACTGGCCCTACTGTGATGTTGTGTATCATCTTTTGCCAACCCGCACCATACCACCAGCGGAATAGCTCGAAAATCATAAGCTTTATTATAGCGCACCTTGCTGTCAGGCCAAACCGTCCAACGGGCTAACACAAAATGTTATAATTACATTAAACGTCAGGAGTGAGAGAACTGTGGCGACCGGAGAAACACAATTATTTTGCATCGGTGGCGAAACAACGGTTGGTAAAACCACTCTGGCGACTGCTTTGCGGAGCCAATTACCCCTTGATACGGTTTCTTCTGACGCACAGCGCAGTACACTTTGGCACAACTGGAATCGCCTGGTCGATACTGGTATAGTGGCTGAAAGTCGCCGGCCTTTCGCGCTATTCCGTATGTTTGAGGAGCGTGCGCGCTATCGAGATGATGTAGATTGGGCGCGCATAGCCAGACAAGTGCCCATGCATTTTGTACGTTCACGCATTGCACAAAGCAACTATGTATTTGAGCACGGGATCCGACCTGCGCTTCGCACAAACATGGACCGGCAAATTTCCACTCTCGCCGAAGGCCTCGCCCTCCGGCCGCGCAACATCGCTGGCTTGCGCAAGGAGTATCCATTGCGGGCAGTAGTGCTTGGCAACCAAGACAGGCACGAAAATATAAAGCGGCTCGAAAAAGCCATCGAGGAAAACCCGGGCAAACATTGGGCGCGCGGTTGGAATGTCGAAAAACGCCAAGCATTCGCTGAGCAAATCCGAGTGGGCAGCTACAACCTTGAGCTTAGTTGCAAACAGCATGCTGTTGAATATATCGAAATGAGTGGCGCGGAAACACCGGTTGCCTACGCGCTTGAACGTCTGCTTACACAAGATGTGCAATACACGCCGTGAGCTATGACGTAGCTATATAAGGAAAAAGTGTCTGCATTTGCGAGTAGTCGGGTGACAGACCCTGCTGCTCTGCCATTGCGCTATACTCCGGCGACGGCTGTGCTGTTGCGGTACGGCGCACATATAAGTTGTTCTTGGAACGGTACCACGTTTCGTCGGCGTTGGGCGCTCGCATCGGCCCAATTTCGAGGTCGGCGGTTTCGGTATCAAGGTGGACACGCGGGTCGAGCGGCTCCCACGTTGCATCGCTTAGCAACCCAATTTCGGGAGCAATGGCCGGATAAGGGCTGTCGCTGGTATAAATATGGAACTGTGTGGTTTGTTCGTCCTTCATCAGGTGTTGGCACAAATAAGACTGGGCAAGCAAGCCAAGTTTATAACGACGCATTGTCGCATAATAACCAGTGTAAAGTTCTCGCACTGATTCATTCTTGAACTGCTCGACAATCTGAATGGCTACTTCGGCCACGGCCATATCCCCTTCCGTATCATTGCGCTTTGAACGCTCCTCCCAATACGCAATGTGCGTCTCTATCTCTCTGTTTTGTGCAGAGGTCAGCACTTGCGGCACGTTTTTGGCGAGCTTGTACGCGCTCGGCTTGTTACACCTCTCAAAAGTCAACATACTACAAAAATACCACAATCTTTGATTTTTGCAACTACTTACAAACTGCCGAGTAAAGGTTGGATGTAGCCTTGGATTTCGGAGTAATCGTTGATGCCCGCTGCTGGAATGAGTGCCGATTGCCCGCCTGGCGCGCTGTAGCTCTTGAGGTAGTTTTTGGTGTCGCTAGCCAGGGCAAGCGACTGCATGTTGCCGGTACCAATGCCGCGCACCAAGCCCACCAGTTTGCGCGCTTCGTTGATCTTGAGGTCGGTTGTTACATTATTGCCAATGCCGTCCAGCACATGCCCAAGCTTGATCGGGTTTATGAGCACGCCGGCGCTCTGCATTTTACCTTGGATTGCGACGAGCAGCTGCCGTTGGTGCTGCGTGCGGTCGAAGTCACTGCGAGGGAAGCCGTATGCCACACGGCCGTCGCCCGTTGGGTCGCCGCGGGCCCGCGCCAGGTTGAGTGCGGTTTGGCCGTCGAGATGGTTTACGCCGTTTGGTAAGCGCAGCGGCCCGCCATCGTTCACATTTATGTTCGGGTCGTACAAGCCGCGTGGGTCGGTACTTTGAATGTTCACGTCAATGCCGCCCACAGCGTTCACAATATTTTTAAGCGCGGTGTAATTGACGAGCGCATAGTAATTGATCGGAATCTTAAAGTGTTCCTGGATGGTCTTTTCGAGCAAGCCCATGCCGCCGTCCGGATAGCCGGCCTCGTGGAAGTTGTCGCTGTTGCCAAGCGGGTAGACGTCGTTGATTTTGGCGTAGCCCTCGCCCGAAATGTTCACCCATAAATCACGCGGCACACTAAACATGTAACCCTGTTTGGTGTGCGTGTTGATGCTCAAAACCATAATGGAATCTGTAAGCGAAGCCCCGCCATGCCCGGGGTCGTCCACGGAGTTGCCAGCAATCAAGATGTTGACGTGCCCGGCGTCTTCCCCGCTGAGCGTGGTTGGCTGCATAAGTTTGGCTGCGTTGCCGAGCGGCGTGCCGCCAAACACTTTTGTGGTTTCTTTGAGGAATTTCCAACCGACCCAAGAAGCGCCAACGAGCGCGATAAAAATCAAGGTGAACAACGCCCACAAAGTGCGTTTCAGCCAGCGGCGTTTCTTTTTGGGCGGTTCGCCAAAGCCTTGTTGGTCGGGCGGCAGGCCACCGTCTTTGCGTAACTGTTTTTCGTACTTGCGGGCTTCACGGCGTGAGGGTTTTTTGGTGCGGTCCGGCTCTTCTTGCAAGCCGTCCATGGTGATCTGGCGCCGACCGCCACTGCGTGCGCCGGGCACGTCAGAACCGGCAATTGGTTTTTGCCGTGGATGCAGCCCATCTTCGTCCGGGCGATAGTAATCGTAAAATTGTTTGCTCATAAAAAGTAGACCTGTTCGATCCACCTCGCCTACATAGTATAGCAACAACTTGATGATTTGCTGGAGCTTACGAAAACACGCTCATGGCAAATACACCTACCAAGCCGGCCGACTTTTTCTTTTTCTTGCCGGTTCTCTCGCTTTTCGGGTTTTCGCTGTGATCGTCGGCGCAAAGCGCATGCTCTTGCTCAGGTGGCGTAAAAAACGGGTTGTTGCGAAAAGCGGCTTCGGTTTCGGGCGAACAGCAAGCCATGGCGGCCACCATGGTACGCAGCTGGGCGCTAAACAACGCGAACTCGGCCTGTTTGGTTTCGTTTTGCTCAAACTCGCCCACAATTGCTGCCGCTTGGGCGACAAAGGTATCGCCGGTGATTTCTTCGTTAGCATGCTGGGCGAATAAGTTGTCGATGGCGCCCATATAAGCCGCAAACGAGTTTGTTTCTTGCCCTGGTGACGCTTCCATTTAGAGGTGCTCCGTTAGTTGTTGGGTGTTATACCAGGCGGTAGCGTTTTCGGTGAGGCTCATATAGCCCACGCCTTGCACCACTTGCAGCGCGTTGTGCGGCTGGCCGGCGATGTCGAGTGTGGCGTCGCCTTTGAGCGGCTGCAGCTCCGGATCGACCAAATTTTCGTGCCACAGGATGGTGAAGTTCGGCGTTGCTGTAACCTTTTGGGAGGTGTGTACGGAAAGCATGGGCGCGTCTTGGGTTGCATAGGCTTGCAGGGTTACGGTTTCGGTAGCGGGCACGACACTTTGGTCGATATAACGGCTTGCGAACATGCCGCGTTTCGTCGCGCTGCTTATGACGGTGCTTGTTTGGCGGTCGTTGTGGTTTGGATGGTGACCTTGCTGCCACGATTCAGTGAGGCTGGTGCTGCGACTCACCCCGTAGACGGCAATCAAGTGCTCGGGATCGATTGCGGTTGGGTCTGGACGCTCGTTGCGGTGCAAGCCAATGCCTTTGGTTTCGCTTTGGGCAATAGCCGACAAGTGGAAATGCTGGTCGGGCGTAATGCCGCGCGGGTTGTAGGTGTTGTTGGTGATCGCCGTTATCTTCATGCGTTCCGGTGTGGCCAAGCCTTCGGGCGACACCACGGCCGGAAAAATCTCCATATTGCCATGTTGGTTGGGCTGGGGCAATAACACAACGTGGCCAGCTAGCAAAGCATTCATTTCGGCTACGTTATGTGGAGTAATGTGTTTGCCATAAAAGCCGCGGCTGAGGTTTTGTCCGGCCTCGGTAAAGCATTGTTTAACTTGCGCTTCCCTGTTGAAAGGGCTTGTCGCTTCTCCGGCAAGCAGCCGGTTTGCCGCTTTCCCGCCGAGCGCCAAACCGCGCGATTCCAGGTTCTGGGTAAGTTTTCCAACGCCGTCGGCGATAAGGGTTGTTTCATGCGTAAAAGGTTTATTCATAGTACCAGCGTACAAAAACATACTGCAATATTGCAAAAAAGTTGCAATTTGTGATATGATTGCCGCTATGTCGCAAAGCGAAAAAATATTGCTACAAAACGTACTGGCTGGCCGCGGTTACAGCATGACCAAGGCGCGCCAAATCGTGTTCGATTTGCTCAACACGCCCGAACCGCAGTCTATGGCCGAACTCACCAAAAAGGCCGTTGGCAAGCTCGACCGCGCCAGCGTATACCGCAACATTTCCCTGTTCGAAGAGCTCGGCATCGTGCATCGCATTTACATCGGTTGGAAATATAAGCTCGAACTATCCGACAGCTTTTTGGCGCATCATCATCACTTAAGTTGCTTGCGATGTGGCAAGGTGGTCGATATCCATGACGACGCGCTTGTTGACGAGTTTATCGCCAAAGTCACGCGCCAGTTTGGCTTTACGCCAAAACGCCACCAACTCGAGGTTGATGGCGTGTGCGCCGATTGTCAAAAGAAATACGCTTAAATTATTTGCGCCGGCGCGCGGTTGCACTGAGCTTGGCCAGCAAGCCCGAGTTGAGCAAGTTCCAAACAATGGCGTTCGTAGCAAACGCAATCACGGCGGCCAAGACTATGTACATCAGGCGGTGGCCCGCGCTTGGCGAAACTAAGCTTACCAGGCCGGCAACAACCGTCAGTACGGCGATCAAAGCCAAGTAAGTGTGCTGCAGTTTCTGGCGCTCGCTATACGCTGTGTTCCATCCCTGTAAACCCGTAGTAAGTTTCTCAAACATAGATATATAATATCATAAAAACTAAAAAAGACAAGTTTTATTGCAATTTAAGCTTTGTTGCGTACACTACTTTGGTGGCTCATGTAATTGTATTCGAGGATGCGCCGATGGCTTTTTCGGACATCAACAAAGAACTAACCCAGCACGGTCACGAAGTAGTGGCGCGTGCGGGCTCGCTTAATGAAGCACATGAGGTGCTTTTAGGAGCAATCAATGGCGACGAGCAGCTCATGGGCGCGACCGCGCTGGTGCTTGACGGCACGCTGACTACTTTCCAGCGAGCAACCGGCCCGCGCCCTGATTTTGTCGGGCCGTATGCCGGGTCCGATATACCACCAGAGCTCCTCGTGGCCGAAAAACCAACCGGCTGGAGTCGCCTGCGTTCCTTTTTTGCCCGGCAACCGGCTCCGGCCCCGCCACCAACAGAGACCATTGTTTCGCGTAACGACTTTAAAAGTGATGCCGCCATGGTCGCGCATATCGTTGGAAAGTACCAGTTGGGCTGGCCCATTATTGGCATGTCGGGCGACCCGTTGGCACTGCAGGGGGTCGAGATCGACCGCGGGCTCGACCTTACCAAAAACAGGATGCACCACCTCGGGCCGCTTGTAACGCGCCTTGAAGTGTACGGCGCCGCCTCGTCGTAGCTATACTAAGTGCTGGTGCACGAATGTGAGCAAATAGTGGTAGTGGCTGGCGCAAAACCAGATGTCGAACGCGATGATGCCGGGAAAAACCAATAGCACCTCGGCGAACTTGCCAGTGGTAAGGCGCATGCTTTTGGCCGGCGGAAAGCCGAACTTAATAGGGATTGGTAGCAGCCACGGCACGCCCTCTTTCGTAAAACTGTCCATCACTAGGTGCGACAAAATGCCGATAATAAACGCCCACCACACCAGACCGACATCAACATGCGGCATGAGCGGATGAATAAACAGCAAAAGCATGCGCGCCAAAAACCCGAACAGCGCCACGCCGAGGAGCGAGTGCGTTAGAAAGCGGTGCCCGCCCAGGAGCTTATCAAAAATCCGTCCAAAAAACTTGCCGACCGGCAGGTTTCGCCAAAGCGGTGCCGTGGGTTGGTCGATGTCGGGCAAAATGCCGCCAATCTGGTTGGCTAAAACAGCCGTGAGGGCTGTAGCGAGCGTAAAGCTGCGCATTGGTTCGATAAAAACAATGGCGCCGAGGGCGGTAATGGCGGCAAGGTCGTGCGTCCGTCCGGTCATAACCAAAGTATACGCTTGTTTTTATAGCACGACGCGCGGTTTTTGCGGTATGATAAATCCATGCGAGACCATTTTCGACTCAAAACAGCGGTGTTTTTGGTACTTGAGCAAGGTGGCAAAATTTTGCTGCTTCGGCGGGCCAACACGGGCCATCGTGACGGTCAATACGGTTTGGTTGCTGGTCACGTTGATGGTGGCGAGCCTGTGACGCAGGCCATGATCCGCGAAGCCTCCGAGGAAGCCGGCATTACCATTGCGCCTGCCGACCTTGAAGTGGTGCACGTTATGCATCGCCACTCCGAAGTTGCCAGCACCAACGCCGACGAGTATGTGGATTTTTACTTCAAAGCCACGCGCTACAGTGGCGAGTTACGCAATATGGAGCCCGAAAAATGCGACGACCTATCGTGGTTCCCCGCTAGCAACTTGCCCGAAAACACCATCGACTACGTGCGGCATGCTCTGGAGTGTATTGAACAGGGCGTTACTTTTTCGGAGTACGGCTGGGAGTAACCTGGCTTTCTTGCATTTTAGCTCAAGCAGTATATAAAGTATTTACAACTACGTAAGTATGTGGTATTATTAACTTAATAACAAAGTGTTTCAGAGGGACTGGCCGTAAAGCCACGTCCCTTTTAAATTTCCAAGGAGTCAGTATGTACGGTGGCAAAGGCGCAGGATCAGCAATCGGAAGTGTAGTAGTAACAGGTACGGGAGTTGTTGCATTGCCAAACACTTCCGGGAACACGCTCGGTACCATTTTGGCGGGGAGCGCAGTCGTTATCGGCGGCACCGCCCTGCTGACCCAATTGCTCGTGCGCATTATGCGCCGTGCATATCGCGCCTAACACCGTACGGATGTAGGAGTGGTGGCATGTGTGGGCTTATCTTTTTCCGTAAATCTCTGCCCTGGGCAGCTGCGTTACTTGTCGTTGTAGGCGGCGCATATTTGGTGTGGCCTCAGGTGCAGAGTGCGTGGCAGCGGCATGAAGGCGCCAAGGTGAACGCTACGCAGCTGGCTCAAGCCTCCAAGCAGATTCAGCCAAGCACCTCGCCAACTATGCAGCTCAGCATGCCTGCCTCGATAACTTTGCCAAGGCTCAATATAACGCTTGGCGTTAAGCCGGGCGCGTATACCCAAAGCTCACAAACGTGGACGATTGACCGGACGCATGCGTTTTACATGCAGGGGTCGGGCGAAGTGCCTGCTCCGGTGACGCCGATTATTTACGGGCACGATATTCCGGCGGTTTTTATGCCGCTGAGCGGTGTTGCGTCGCAAGAGTTGTTGCGCGTAACGAACACGGCCGGCGCAACATTACTTTTTGCATACCGTGGCGATACTACCGTTGACCCCAACAATGCCAATATTCGCGAGGCCAATTTGCCGAACACTGTGTTGCTGATGACCTGTAGCGGCGCGCATTTTGAGCATCGCCGCGTGCTGATGTTTTCGTACATAGGGGTGGTGTCATGACTTTTTCGCGGAGCATGTACGATATCATCGCCGGCCTTAGTATTTTGAATTTTGCACGCGTGCTGTGCATGCTGATCGGTTCGGACATATACGACATGGTGCAGATTGTGCGCAAGAAAAACCGCGCTACCCGCCGGCCCTATCGCCCGCAAATCACCATCGTAATTCCGGCGTACAACGAGGAGATGGGCGTGATCCGCACCGTTCGATCAGTGCTTGCGAACACCTACAAAAACAAGCAAGTTATCGTAGTGAACGACGGCTCAAAGGACCGCACGACGCAAATGCTTCGCAATTATCAGCGGAAGCACAAAGGTCAGTTTATTGTGGTAAACCAGGCCAATGCCGGTAAGGCGGCGGCGATCAATCGCGCCGTGCGGTACTGGGCGACTGGCAAGCTAGTGATGGTGGTGGATGCCGATTCCCTGCTGCATCCGACTGCTATCGAAAACATGGTGGCGCACTTCCGTGACCGCCGCGTTATCGCCGCAGCCGCTAACGTCAAAATTATCCCAACACGCAAGATGCTCGGCGTGGCGCAGCGCTTTGAATATCTCATTTCGTACCGCATGAAACGCGCGCTCACCGTGTTTAATATGGAGTACATTGTGGGCGGCGTTGGCTCGACATTTCGCCGCTCGGTACTCCTAAAAACCGGCTTGTACGATACCGACACCATGACCGAAGATATCGACCTCACCGTGAAACTCATCCGGCAGTATGGTAACAAAAAGTATCATATCCACTACGCTGCCGACGTTTTGGCGCACACCGAGCACGTGCTGCGTTTCCGCTCGCTTATCAAGCAACGATTTCGCTGGAAATACGGCCGTTTCCAAACGCTACTCAAAAATACCGAGCTATTTTTTAGTAAAAGCAAAAAGTACGACAAGCGGCTCACGTGGTATCAGTTGCCGTACGCCATTGTTGGCGAAATTGTGTTGCTGCTTGAACCCATTTTGGTGGGCTATATTTTGTTTGTCGTTCTGCGGTTTGCCGACCTGACTTCACTCATCAGCGTGTACATTATTGTGACGTCATTTATCTTTTTGATGCTGCTTGGTGAGGAGACAGAATCCTTCCGTACAAAAATGGGGCTGGCGCTACTGCTGCCGGTAACGTATATACTAATGTATGTACTCACAGCTGTTGAGTTTGCGGCGCTTATAAAATCGGTCCGCCAAGCGCCGCAGCTTTTCCGGCGCGAAATGGCTGAGAGTAGCTGGGAGCACGTGGAACGTTCGGGCGAACCAGTGTCAATTGCGTAATAATATCCTACGAGAGTGTTGCTATTTTGTAATAGGAGTGCTATTATAAACATTTGTTGTAATAATTCTTACATCAAGCAGTACGAGTCAGCAGAACCATGAACCTTTTTCACTCCAGCGGCAGCCCATTCCTTATTCTCTGGTACTTTTTTCTAGCTTTTCTAGGTACAGTACTGTTTGCCAATATAGTGTTCGCCTGTATTGGGTGGTTTCTTTCGTGGCGCTGCAACCGCTTAATGCGCCATAATTCCTTGGAGGGCGCGAACACATGATGAAACGTTTTTTTGCGTGGCCGGCGCGTATTGTTGTGCTGGCAGCCTGTGGGCTTATCAGTGCTTTTTTGTTAATGTCTGGCTACGAGTCGGTGTACAACCGTTCACTGCCGCTGGTGCACACGCTCGATCCGGTGAATCTTTCAGCTTTCAGTAGCGGATACAACTTACAAGTCTCCAGTTTCCAAAGTCCTAAACTCTATGGCGATTTTGGCAAGCCGCAGACGCTCAAACTGCCCGACCGGTCAATTCGGCTCGATATTGTGCCGCCCTTACAGGATGGCAACACCTGGCTTGCCCGCGAAAGCTCATTCCATTTGCTTTTGCCTGCCAAACCGCGTGCTGGCAACATCGGCATTGCTTTTTTGTATTGCCGTTCGAGCTTTCGCACCATTAACGACCGCAATTTACCTGCGTCTGGCAGTAATATTTTTGTCGATACCGACCACAATTGGCGCTACGTCTACAAAGTAACGAGCGCTAAATTATCGTCCGATTCCGTCCCCTATGTCATTGCCGACACGGGTGCGAACAGCAAGTTGGTTATCGACTGCAACGACATGAAACAACATAACAATGTGGTTATCGAAGCCACGCTGCTTTCTGTGCAAGGAATCGACCGATGACCAACGCCACGCTTTTCCTCTTTTTCCGCAACATGACTATTTTTTTGGCAACCGTCATGCTTATTAAATACTTTTTGTTTTTGATGCTGGCCGCTTACTTTTCGGTCCGCGCCAAAACGCGCCGCTTGCGTGTCCTCAAAAACGAAGTGAAAAAATACGGCGCCGTACGCGAGTACCATCCGCTTGTCTCGGTTGTTGTTCCGGCGTGGAATGAGGAAGTCGGCGTGCTCAAAACACTGAAATCCATCGTTGATAATAGCTATAAAAACGTTGAAGTTGTGGTGGTGAACGATGGCTCAACCGATCGCTCGCGCGAAGTTATAAATGCCTACATTGCCGAGCAGCGCATTGTCGCGCGCCGCACCCACGCGCCATATACTTTGCGCCAATTCTATCTTTCAAAAAATGGCGGCAAGGGTCGTGCGCTCAACGTGGGCGTCAAGAAAAGCAAGGGCGAGATTATTTTGACCATGGATGCCGATTCAGCGCTCGCGCCCGATGCCATTGAGCGACTTGTTGAACACTTTCGTGATCCAAAAGTTTCGGCAGCCGTGGGCCAAGTCCGAGTAGCGAATGTCCGGGGCCGGCTAGTCGGACGCATGCAGCAGCTCGAGTATTTGTTCGGCTTTTATTTTAAGCGCGCGCACTGCGTTATGGGCGCTGAATACATTTATGGTGGCGCTTGCGCGGCATTTCGCCGCACCGCAACCTTTGATTATTTCGGCTTCTTTGACGAAAAAAATAAGACCGAAGACATTGAAATGTCGATGCGCACCAAGTACCACGGACTGCGTTCAATCTATGCCGAAGACGTCATTTGCTACACCGAAGGCGCGTCGAGCTATGCCGGACTCATTACCCAGCGCCTGCGTTGGAAAAAAGGTCGGTTCGATACGTTTTTGCATTACCGCCGTATGTTCTTTTCGCTGGACCGCAAACACAATAAATGGCTAGGCTGGTTTATTTTACCGTTTGCTGTGCTGGCCGAAATGCAGCTTTTGTTGGAACCGATCGGCTTTACGCTGCTTGCAACGTACAGTGTCATTTCGGGCGAATACGTATCGCTCGCGCTTAGCATGCTGTTCGTTGGCATTAGTTATTTGGTGGTCGCTTTGTTTGATAACAAACTGACCGTCCGCGAACGCGCCGGCCTTATTTTGCTGTGGCCAATCACCTGGCCGCTCTTTTACATTGTGGTGTGGATTGAATTCCATGCTTTGCTGCGCAGTACGTTCATGGTGCTGCGTGGTGATACGCTGGAATGGCAACATTGGGAACGCGAAGGTATTTAACGCATGAAACGCCGCCACATACTCATCATCAATATTATTTTTTTCGGGTTCATGCTGTTTTCGGCCGGCGTCGTGTACCAGTATATGACTGGCAATAAGCCGCTCAGCATTATTGGCGATATCGCGCATCGGCAAAAAACGATAACCATCAACACTAATGCTTGCACCACGCAGAAAGCCAACACGCAGATTGGTGTCGGCGATTCGCCGGCGCTAGCTAAACTTGCCATATACCAACAGGCTTGCCACTCGTTTGTGACGGGGACCATGATGGTATTTACCTCGATGCCGGATAGTGTGACGGCGGCGAAAACCTACGCCGATACGGACGCGCAAATGCTCAAGGCTTTCGCAAAAAGCAATGTCCGTCCGTTGGTTGTTGCCGAGCCCAGCAATACTGCCGGTACGAACTTGGACTTTGCGCTGTTTGCTGGCGGCAGTTACAACGAAACGCTCAACGCGTATTTTGCCGAGCTAAAAACGCAAGGCATTACCGACGCGCAGATGGGCGTTTGGAATCCTTTTCCGGAGCCCAACTTGCCGTATTGGGCAAACAACCAGCCGCAATATTTTGCACCGGCGGTCAACAACTATCTCACCACGCTGCGCCAATACTTTCCTGCTGCGCAGACGAGCATCTTGCTCAACTCGGCAACCTACAGCACGACCGACTTCAATTGGGAAAACGGCGAATACGACAGCCTATTGCCCTACGTAAAAGGTATCGCGCCTGGTTTGGTTGATTACGCCGGGCTGCAAGGTTTCCCGTGGCTGTCGCCCAAAGGTGGCAACGGAGCTATTTTGAACGGCGCAGAGTTTATCAACCCTTCTCTGCTGCAAGAAGTTGCCGATACGCTTAAGATTAAAAAAGTGTGGTTTAACACCGGGACGTTTGCTACAAAGTACACGCTGGACCCGGCCCAAACCGTAACAATGACGCCCGAGCGCCGCAAAGCGGTCCTCGCCACGGTAGACAGCCAGGCGCTGCTTTTGCAAAAACGGGGCTACGAGGTGGCGATCAACATTTTTGCGCAAGACAAAAGTCACGATTCCGAAGAAACCGACTGGTCGTATTGGAGCAACGACAAGCCGTTTAATTCCGAGGCGACGCCTGTTATTACCGACTTCATAAATCAGCTAGCGCAACAAAAAATTGCTTTTTGGCTTTTCGACAAGTAAGGTTGTGTAGTATGAATAAAAAATCATTCCAGCCCGATCAAGACCGGGCAGTGCTGCTTGGCTATTCCAATCTCAACCTGCCGAAGCGCATGGTTGCCGCCACAGGAATCGCCGGTTTGCGCAAGTATCTGGCCGAAGTTGAGGCGGACAGGTCCACTTCGGAGAGGATTTTTCCGGGCGCATATGAAATAACACCGACACGTCGTTTGATATTGGATTCGCTGTTCGGCAGGCTGCAACCTGGTGATGCTTCTTCGGTGCATCAGACATGGCCTTCGGGGCCAATTAAAGGTTGACGCCGAAGGCCGTCGCTCTTCCATGCGGCTTTCAACGCAGCGGCATACGCGGTCATGCCAGAAACGAAACGTTCGATGCGTACAATTTCGCGTATGTCAGAGCAGCTAGGCGAGATCCCGATGACGGTATACGCCAACCAACGCGACAAAAATGGCGAGTTACTTTCAATGAGCCACTACGACAAAAAGACTGCTACGCAAATTGAACCGGAAACTTTCCGCGCACTTGGCGGGCATGAAGATTACCGGGCGTTCCATGATTCGTTGATCCAAAGAGGCGTCCGTGGCATCATAGTTGCCAACCATCACCTTACGCGGGCTGGCGTGTCTCTTGATGATCGGCTGAAATGGAAAGAGGTATTGCAGTCTGTCAAAGAAACAGGCACCCAAGTGTGCGCAATGCATGCCGAGTTTGGCCGGATTGACGCCAAACATGACGCAGACAAGACGCGCTCCATGCAAGAGCTCGACGCGGTTTTGCAAGGCCCTGAAGCAATTGGCCACACCCTTATGGGCGAGGTGCTTGCCGAAGGCTACTCGTTGTGGGCTAGCCAGCACGCAACAAACCTGCTGCCAAAGCGGCGCATCGAGGAAAAAAATGCAGCTATGCTACGAGTAGAAGAGTCATTTAATAATGATATGAAAATGCCTGCTCGTATGGCTGCGTGCTTCAGCGACCCTGCTGTCGCGCAGCATTATACGGAAACGCGTTACATCAAAGAGCTACATGAATCACAGCCAGAACTTTTTGTTGCCACGGAAGTGCCCTACGATGCGCTTGTCAAGCACCGTGAAACCGAGCTGAGCCGTGATGATTTCATAAGCATGACGCGCGACATTGGGCAAAGTCTCAATACGTTCTTTGACGACTTGCCTCGCCCTATACTGGTCTAGTTAGAACCACGGGTTGTCGCCCAAGCTCCAGACCGAGAGGCGCGTGATGCCGCTTTCCTGGACGAGCCGCAAGCGGGTGTCCATGGTTTGTTTGTCGGAGTAATCATAAAAGGTGCCGCCGCTTTCGTAGGTTAGTTCGCCGTCGCTGTTTCGGGTGGCTGGTGGCGAGCCAAGTGTCCGAAGTCTGCGGATGATGGTGTCGCTCCCGAGTACGCTCATCCTATTTGTTTGGCGGTCTGCGCTATAGCCGTACGACGCGATGCCGGCCACGGCTTTGTCGCCGGTTTTTGCCCGCAGCCAAGTCAGGCATGAACGAAACCAGTCGGTCGGTGCAATCGAGTTGCCGGCACCGGTGTCATATTGGTTGTCGTAGGCCATCATAACAATCTGGTCGGCGAGTGGCGCGAGTTCTTCGTATTTCCATTGGTACCAATTTTGGCTGTTTTGGTCGTAAATAGGCGGCCCGTCGATCATGAGGTTGTGGCCGTTTTCGTGCAATGTTCTTTTTAGATCGCGTAAGAAAGATTTAAGATTTGTGTAATATTCTGGCGTCCATTGGCCGAATTCTTCCCAGTCTAATTCGATGCCAAAACCGGCTTTGTTGGCTAGATTTACCATGGTCTGGATGGTTTGCGCGGAGTTTTGCATAGCCACTGCGGTGCCCGCCATGGTGCCTGAAACGGTGATGTATTGTTGGCGGCTGTGCTGGCTCATGATGGCGACATTTGCGGGTGAATAGCCGTTTGGCGTGACTTCGCTTTGGTTGATTTGTTCGAGGGTGCCATCATCGTTGACATGCAAAAATTCTGCTTTGACGGTGTCGATGTGCCGGCCGTCTTGAAGCGCCTGGAGTGCGTTTGGAGCGTCGGGGTAAATCCATGTGTCGTAGGTCATGTCCGTGTCGGCCAAGGACGCAGCGGGCGTATTATCTGAGGTCGTTTGGATATTTTGCATTGGCTTGGCAGGCGGCGAGAGTGATTGTGCATTGACAGGGCCAGGCCGGACAAAAAGCACCGACAACAAAAAAGCAGCCATCCACGTTAGTTGCGGACTGGCGAGCCAAAGCCGCTGCGAACGTACCATACGCTCACCGCCTGCTGCTGTTTTGTTAAGTACGTTTTGCATGCCCGCGGCTCCCTCCTCTTTGTATTGTAGCGGACGTGTCCATGCGAGAATAGCCCTCGAAGTTGCGGCCACGCCCGTGGCTTTTGTGTAGTAACTTACACACCGCACAAAATGCAGGTTTTTAAAAAGTACATGCGTCTTTTATGCACAGGAAGTCGTTGCCTGATCTGGAGAAAACTGCTACCGTACTATGGTGAAAAACACAGCGAAGGTTATTGGGCGTGTGAGATCGAGTGCCTTTTTGCGGCACAATGCTGTTTATTTCTTTGGTTCACTCGCCGCCAGCGCGCTCAATTATTTGTACTATCCTGTTCTCGGGCACTTGCTGAAACTTGCGGATTATGGTGAAGTGCAAGCGCTGGTCGCCCTTTCGCTGCAATTGGCAATATTTATTACGGTGTTGAGCCAGGTTACAGTTAACGTGGCCGCCACGTATAACGAAACCGACAAGCGCCGCGTGGCATTTGAGCTCGAAAAACTAGCGCTGTTCATTAGCGTGTTTGTGTTTGTTGTTGGTAGTATTTTTAGCTGGAAGCTACGGGACTTTTTTAACTTTAGCTCGATCTGGCCGTTCATTGTCTTGCTGGTGGTTTTAGTAGTGACCGGACCGTCCTCATTTCGGGCGGCTTATTTAAACGGTCACAAAAAATTTGGCATCACGTCGCTGTATAACATTTTGATCGCCTCGAGCCGTTTGGTGTTCTCGGCGCTGTTTGTGCTCATTGGCTGGGGTGCCATCGGGGCGATTTTAGGTCTGGTCGTGGCGCAGATTCTGGCGTTTATATATACGGCATATCAAGCGGGTAAGCTCGGCTTCGGCGATGCGCCTGGCCTCAAGTATTTCAGTATGCCCGATTTGCGGCTGGTACTTCCTGAGCTTAAATATGGTCTTTTTGTGTTTGCAAGCTCCATGGGTATTACGCTCATGTCGAGCATGGATATTTTTGTGGTGAAACACTATTTCGACGCGACCACCGCTGGTCGATATGCTGGGGTTTCCGCCGTGGCCCGTATTTTGTTTATTTTGACAGCACCCATCGCCCAGGTGTTGCTGCCGTCGGTGCGCAAGACGCGCCCGGCACAGGAAAACCATAATTATCTTTTCCGGTCACTCGCCTTGCTTTTGGGCATTGGCGGTGCGGCACTGCTCGGCTTTACGCTGTTGCCGCGCTTTGTGGTCGGGGTCTTGATGGGTGGTAATTACACACCATATTCACACCTCTTGCCAACGTTGAGCTTGGCAATGTTCATGATGTCCGCGCTCAACTTGATAATCTACTACCATATCGCTTTGCGACACTATCAGATGTGTGCTATCGTGATTCTCGGTATGGTGGGGACGGCGGCTTTAATGGCGCTGCGTCATTCGAGTTTGCTTCTTATTATTAACAATTTAGTCTGGGGCAGCGTTGCTATGTTTGGCCTTTTCTTGGCCTGGGGTTTGTGGCGCGCAGTACAGGCAGAAAGGTCGTAATGTCAAATCAGCAAGAAATGAAGAATTCGCTCATATCTATTGTTGTTCCGGTCTATAACGAGGCCGGCAATGTGACACCACTGTACCAAGAAGTGGCCAAACACATCGCGTCAATCCCCTACGAATTTGAAATACTGTTCGTCGATGATGGGAGTGCCGATGAATCAGCGCGCGCGATCGAAGAAGTTTCAGAATACGACTCCCGTGTAAAACTTATCCAGCTTGCACGGAATTTTGGCAAAGAATCCGCTGTGAGTGCCGGACTGTACCGCGCCAAAGGTATTGCGGTCATCATTATGGATGCCGACCTGCAAATGCCTCCAGCCCTGATTAGCAAGTTCATCGAAAAGTGGGAAGCTGGGGCCGAGGTGGTTGTTGGCGTATTTGCCGAGCGAAGCAACAGTCTTATCCGCCAATTTGGCGCGAAGTGTTTTTACAGCATCATGGAGCGCATCGGCCATACCAAAATTACGCCGCACGCAACAGATTATCGTCTACTCGACCGCGAAGTCATCGACGCCTTTAACGACTTTACTGAGCGCAACCGCAATACGCGCGGGCTCATCGACTGGCTTGGGTTCAAGCGCGACTATATTCCATTCAAACAAGCCGAACGCCAGCACGGCGAGCCGACGTATAGTTTTAAAAAGCTCGTTGGGCTTGCCGTCAACAGCTTCACAGCGTTTAGTCTGCTGCCACTCAAGATCGCCGGCTACATCGGCATTTTCATTTTGACCTTTAGCGTACCGCTTGGCATTTTGCTGTACACGGAGCGCTACGTGCTGAACAATCCGCTGCACTGGGCGATTACGGGCACAACCATGCTTGCCGTGCTCAACCTCTTCCTTGTTGGTATTGTGCTGGCCTGTTTGGGTCTTATCTCCCTGTATATCGCAAACATTCACACTGAGGTTACGAATCGCCCGCTGTACGTCATTCGCCGCCACCGTCCAAAAAGTGCAAAACAAACGGTCACTAAGGATGTGGAAGTGTCCGCACCGGCAGCATGAATATATTATGGATAACATGGAAGGACACTGGACATCCTGAGGCTGGTGGCGCCGAAGTTGTTTGCTACGAAATTTGCAAACGGCTGGTTGCCGAAGGTCATTCGGTCACTTTGTTGACCACAGATTATGCCGGTGCGGCAAGCCAACGCCCGCTTGATGGCGTGCAGGTGCTGCGCATTGGAAGCAGTCGCTACCTTCACCCATATCAAGCGTTGGCATATTACATCCGACGCTTGCGTAACAAGTACGACGTTGTGGTTGAAGAAGTGAATGGCGGCGCGCCCTACTTTAGCGTATTTTTTGGACGCAAATCGCCGCGTTACATGTTGTACCATCAGTTGGCCCGGACAAACTGGCTGCACGAAATTCCGGCGCCATTCTCATATGTGGGGTTTCATGTGCTGGTGCCGCTGGCAAGCCGCTTGGCGAGTTTTGCGCGCGTGCCGGTAATCACCGTTTCTGAAAGCACACGGAGGGAGCTTGCAAAGTTTGGGTTTAAGCCGGAGCGCACCAACATTATTTCCGAAGGTACGCACATCGAGCCGGTAAAAGACCTCGCAAAAATTAAAAAATACATGCAGCCAACGGTGCTTGTGCACGGCAGTATGCGTGCCATGAAACGCACTATCGACCAGATAAAGGCGTTCGAGCTCGCCAAAAAGCAAATGCCAAAACTCAAGCTCAAGGTTTCCGGTAGTTCGTCGGGGGCCTACGGCCAAAAGGTCATGTCGTATATCGCAAAAAGTCCGTACAAAAAAGACATTGAGTATTTGGGCCGCACCACGGACGAGCAAAAAGTTGAGCTTATGCAGCGCTGCCACGTTATTATTGTGACCTCCGTAGAAGAAGGCTGGGGTTTGATTGTGACCGAGGCGAACAGCCAAGGCACACCGGCCGTGGTGTACGATGTGCATGGCCTAAGGGATAGCGTGCGCCACATGGAAACCGGCCTCGTGACCGCTGAAAATCCGGCCGCCCTCGCCGACGGCATCGTGCAGCTTTTGGGCAACAAGACGCTCTATAAGACCCTGCAGAAAAACGGCTGGGAATGGAGCAAAACCATTACGTTCAATCAGACTTACCAAGATTTTAAAAAGATTGTAAAAATCTCGTGAAGGGACTAGCTATGCAGGATAAGAATGCGCCGCTCATTTCAGTAATTGTCACGACCCGCAACAACACCGAGACGCTTGACGCTTGTCTGCAATCAATCATCGACCAATCGTATGAGGCGATTGAGTTGATTGTGGTGGACAACAACTCTACCGACGACACCAAAGAAATCGCGCGGCATTACACAAAACACGTGTTCAACAAAGGTCCGGAACGCTCTGCGCAGCGCAACTATGCGATTCAAAAGGCCAAGGGCGAGTACGTATTGATTATTGATTCCGACATGGAGCTCAGCGGCGAAGTCGTGGAGAGCTGCGTTGAGATGGTGCAAGCAAACGCGGACTTTAAGGCACTCATTATCCCTGAAAAATCATTTGGCGAGGGCTATTGGGCGAGGTGCAAGAGTCTGGAACGTTCGTATTATGTGGGCGTGGACTCGATCGAGGCGGCACGCTTTTTTGACAAAAACCTATACCAAAAAGTGGGCGGCTACAACGAGACCATGACCGGCGGCGAAGACTGGGACTTTACCAACCGCATCCGAAAAGTTGCGCGCGTGGGCCGAAGCCAAGCCTATATTTACCACAATGAAGGCCGCTTGTACTTCGGTAAAACGCTCAAAAAAATGTACTATTACGGCAGCCACGCCGCCGAGTATTTCGCCGAAAACCCCACGCAATCGATTGTGGCCGACCAATCCGGCCCCCTCGCCCGCTTCAAATTGTTCTTCTCAAAACCCGGCAAACTTTTCAGGAATCCGTTTGTGAGCGTTGGCATGCTAACACTCAAAACGGCGGAATACGGCGCTGGCGGACTGGGCTTTTTTAAGGCCAAGCGAGGTAAAAAATAATGAAAAACCCAGCAAAAACAACCAAACCGACGCGGCTCGTCATGTTTTCTTTTGGCATTCTCGAGCAAGGCGGTGGGTTTGAAAACTATGTGATTGAAGTGGCCTGCAACTTGGCAAAACGCTACCCGGATTTGCAAGTCACCGTGGTGACTATGGGGCCCGAAATGGTCGAAAAACTTCAGCGCATTTACACCGTTTATTTCATGAGCAAACAAGACCCGAAAGCAATTTACCGGGAGGACTATGACAATATCTTGCAGCGCCTGGGCGGGGCTGCATACGTACGGGCGGAATCATTCAAAGAGCTCAAGAAGATCTTACACTCCGCCGACGTCATCCTCACAAAAAATGAACTGCTTGAGCTCAGCGTCCTAAAAATGATTGGCACCAAAAAGCTTCCTCCCATTATTGTTGGCGTGCACACGGCAATCTATTATCCGTCGGCCAAAACACTGAACGCAAAGCTGCATAACTTGTTGTATACCGGCGCAATTTACAAGTCTCTGTTAAAACACACCCGACTCATGACGGTGCTGAACGCCGAAGATCTGGAATTTATAAAAAGCAAGTTGCACAGAAATGACGTGAAGGTCATCCATTACCCCTTTAATGTACCGCCACTGAAACAGGCGCGGCATACTAGCGGTGAGTTTCGGCTGCTTTTTGTGGGCAGGCTCAGCCAACAAAAGGGTTTGCCCTTGCTCGATGAGATTATCCGCAAAATCGCAAGCGATGACTACCTCGCCAAAAAGGTTAAAATCAAAATCGCCGGAAGCGGCGAAGTCGCCCTCATAAACCAAGTCAAACAATTGGTCGCAGAACATCCATTTGTGGAGTATTTAGGACACGTGCCAAACAAAGATACGCGAGAACTGTATGATTGGGCTGACGGCACGCTCATAACCTCAAGTTTTGAGACATTAAACCGGGTTGCTGTCGAGACGGCGCTCGCAGGTAAGGTAGTTATTTCGACTGACATAACCGGTCCTCGCGAAGTTATCCGGCGAGATGAAACAGGCTTTCTGGTGCCACTCCACGCAGACGCGTTTGTCGCGTGTATCAAAACACTGATGGAACGCAAAGCGTCGTCGCCAGACGCATTTTATGAAATCGGCAAAAAAGCTTACGCCAAGATTAAATTAGAATTTGCCGATGACTCCGTCTATCCACAACTTTATAATGAGATAAAGCATGTTGCATAAAATACAAGCCCTCGTGGCAAAGCGCGGCAAGAAAAAAGTCTACACCGTAGCGTTTGGCGTTGGTGTATTGCTGTTCACGGTGCTTATTTATAACTCTTGGTTTTTGGACTTTGGCGTCAGGACGCACGGCGACTGGGGGTTTTATGTGAAGCAAGCAGCCGACACTTTGCGCGGACACTACTTTAGTGTGTGGCTTTCGGATACTTCGTTCGGCCGCATTTTGCCCGATTTGGGCCAGGCTCCGTCGTATGCGCCCTACGGTTGGCTGTCGTACTATTTTGGGTTCAGCTTTGCAATTGCCGAGCGGATGGTGCATTTGTGGCCGGCCGTGCTCCTTGCGCCGATAGGCTCGTTTATGCTGGCGAGGCATGTCTTCAAAGACAAAGTTGCTGCCCTGCTCGGAATGGTGGTTTATTCGTACAACACGTACTTTTTGACATTGCAAACCGGACATTTAACGCTTGCCGCAGCTTATGCTTTGGCGCCGCTGGCAATATATACCTACATACGGGCTTTGGAAACGCGGACGCTTTTGTATGCTATTCTGGCGGCCTTTGCCTTGGCGGCATGTGGCGCGTATGAGCCCCGCTCTGCCTACATTCTTATTTTGCTTTTGCTGCTGTATGGAGGTTTTTACTTTGTTGGCCATGCTCGGTCGGCCTTCCGGCAAAAAGGCATGTCCGAGGTTCTAAAGATTGTCGTTGTGTGCGGCGCGCCCTTGTTTATATTTTTGCTGCTTAACATATACTGGCTACTGCCTTTGCTGAAGCTAGGTCCGGCCGCGGGCCAAGGCGCCATTGAGAACTCCCTTTTTGGCAGCCAGTATTTTAACATCGCCGAAGCATTCACCCTTTTCCAGCCGTACTGGAGTGGCGGGAAGATGGTGCCTTTTGTAACGCACCTCATTCCACTTTATTTTTGGCTGATTCCAATTGCGGCATTCGGCGGTTTTATCGCCCTCCGAAAACGCAATGCATACCTCAATTATTTTTGTGTTGTTGGCCTTTTGGGCGTGTTCCTGACCAAGCAATCAGGCGGGCCGTTTACCGGGATTTATAACTGGCTTTTCCATAACCTTCCGGGCTTTAATGCCTTCCGCGAAGCGAGCAAATTTTACTTGCTTGTCGCGCTCGCTTACTCGATTCTCATACCGGCGTTTTACCTGTATGTAAAAAAGCGCTACGATTTGCGGTTCGCCAAAGCTTACGCTCTTGCGGGGATTTTGGCCCTGCTATTCTTGCCAAACCTTATCCCTATCGCAACCAATAAAATTGGCGCGACATTTTCGCAAAGGTCGATGCCTGCTGGGTATCGGACGCTCAATGCGTTTCTTGACCAGCCCGGCTATTACCGCACGCTGTGGGTGCCGAAGACTTCGCGGTGGGCTTTGGATAGCTTCAACCACCCGACCGTTGATATTTCAAAGGTGCTTGCGAACTCTTGGAAGGATCTGCAATCGACCTATCCAACCACGGACAATGCCACGCCGACCGACGAAATTAACGAGTTTTTGCGGCAAGATTACGTGCCCGTGCTGCTTTCAAATGCTGGCATAAAATATGTGGTGGTTCCTTTGCGTGACGTGGATAACGCCGATAATTTTTACCGGAGTTACAACGACGACCCTTCGATGTTTGCTGATACACTCGCCCAAAGCGGCTACCTAAAAGAAGCGAACATTCACCTAGATGGCTTTAAGGTTTTTGAAGCGGCCACTCCTATAAAGCCGTATTTTTCGGCGACGACCAACCTCTACGCCATAGATAGCACAGCTAGTTTGCCGGCGGCTTATTCATTGTGGAAAAATGCCATGCAAGCGCCGGGAGAATTTAATTTTGTAACTGACCAAGCAAGCGCCGAGAGCCCGTATGTCTCGAACATTCATGACATGTACTACGGCCTCAACTACAACCAAGGCAAAATTACCGCACAAGGCCTCAAAAACATCAAGAACAAAACCTATTACGCCGACCAAGCGCACGCGGAAACTTCTTACGCTATTGCCGATAACGTCGCTACCTTTTCTACGCAAAAACTGGCAAGTTCGGCGGGGGCGGCGCCTGTGGGAAACTCGGTGCGGCAAAACTTGTCCATGAATGGAAGCAGTTACATTTACGAAGCAGACGGGCGCGTGAACGCCGTGGTGGAGACGCCGGGCACGCACTACATTGGCTCTCCGCGCCAAGACGTGCCGGTGTATGCCGTGAATCCTCAGAACATCATGCCGCCGCCCCAAAAAGCGCACAACACCCTTTGGAATGAGCAAGTTGAAAACTGCGTGCCGTACGGCTCCGATGCGCCGAACATTGACATCGGCGAAACGCTCAGCGGCGTCGAAAAACAGCCGGTTATGGGCCTTTTTGCCAAAGATCACGCGGCGTGCACCGGGCCAGGCGCAGTCCCGGTGAGTGCTGGAAAGTACTTGCTGCAATTTAATTACCAAGCTTCGCACGCCCAATTCATGAGTTACCGTTTAAGCTACAATGTGCCGGGCCAGCCGCCGGTTACGCAAGACATCGCCGTGGCGGATGGCGCATGGCACTTGTACCAAAAAGTGATTGACGTGCCACAGGGGGCGACCACGCTAACGCTTACTTTGATTGGGCGTCCTTCAAACCAGATGAACGTGCAGGCTGCAACACTCATCAAAGGCGTTAGTTTGCAGTCGTTGCAACAAGTGCTGGTTGTGAACGCCGCCACGGGCGATATGCAACAAATCCCTGCCCCTGCAAACCCCAGCCAAAGTTACGCGATCGACATACATCAGGCGACGAACAATATTGCTAACCCTTCTTTCGAAAAAGGCTTGTGGCAAAAGAAAGTAGACGACTGCGACGCGTACGATGCCAATGCCGACCTCAAGATGGCTTTAAGTAACAACGCTTCAGACGGCAAACACTCGCTCGAGCTAAGCGCCAAGCGGCATGTCGCCTGCACAAGCCAAGGCGCTATAAATGTGGTGGGCGGCAAAACGTACCTTTTGCAGTTTGATTACCAGAGTCCGAACGCTACATCGGCCAGCTACGCCATAAGTTTCGACGACGAAAAAAACACCAGGCTGAGTGAAAGTATAGACATTACCGACACAAAGTGGCATACCTATAGCAAACAAATTCAGGTGCCGCAGAATGCCAAGTCGGCAACAATCGCTGTTTTCGCGCACAGCGACGCGAACAGCCAGTCGATCTACTACATAAACCGTTACGATAACTTTAAACTCCAGCAAGTGCCAGACGTAAAACAAAGGTTCTACGAAGTTTCGGCCGCCAGCGTAGCCATGGCAAAACCAAAATCCACGACCTTCAAAAATCTGGACAGCACCCACAAGCAAGTTTCCATCCAAGGCGCAAGCGGCCCGTTCATTCTGCTCATGAGTGAAGAATATGACACGCACTGGCACCTCTTGTTTGGCGATAAAAAACCGACGACTTCCCCGCACTTTAAAGTAAATAACTTTGAAAACGGTTGGTTTGTGGATCCGCAACGCCTGTGCACCCAAAACCCGTACGCCTGCCACAAAAACGCTGACGGCACTTACGACATATCGCTCGCAGTGCAATTTGACGTGGAGAAGCTTATGAAGGCGGGGCTTATCGTGAGCACCGGTACGCTTATGGCTGGTTCTGGTACGATTATTTGGTTGGTTATCCGTAAACGTAATGGCAAAAAGGAGCGAAATGACAAAACCCGCAGACAATAAACCGATACTTTTGCTTGGGGCATATGGACGGGGCAACGCCGGCGATGACGTATTTCTGCATGCCGCCCTCGAACTGTTTAAGGACAAAAAAATATATATTAATGCCGCGTACGACGACCTGCTGCCGGACGTCGCCAAAGGCAACGTCCACACGCTTTCAACGATGGGTCACAAGGACATCCTGGCCAAGCTCAAACTGTATTTTCGGATTAAGGAAGTTGTGTATTGGGGCGGCGATTTGTGGGTGGAATTGTACGGCGCCAAAAGGCCCAAGCAACTCCTGTACAAAATGATTGTCCTGAATGTTGTCTTCAGACTTTCCGGGAAAAAGATTTGGTACGTTGGATGCGGCATCGGGAAACTGCATGGTTATCCCTTGTTTCTGGCGCGGTTGTCGGCGCGGTTGGCGCGGAAAATTGTGGTACGCGAAAGCCGGAGCGCAAAAGTGCTGGGGCTCAAAAACATCGAGGTTCTGCCGGACATCGCCATCAATCTGCCGTTTAATAAATCGGTACACCACGCTTTGCCCAAAAAGCGCCCGTTTACCATCGTGGTTTCAGTGCTCCATTCCATACCGAACAAGCCGAAGAATTTTCCGAAACTTATCAGCAGCATCGCCAAACTCATAAACTCATTGCCCGAAGACAAGTTTAAGGTAATCGTGCTGCCCATGCACGTTACCGAGGCCGAGGAGAACGACGACCTCTGGGCTTCGGAGCAAATGATGAAATTGGTCAAGCACAAGAACACCGTTCTGTCGCACGAACGCGAGCTAAAAAACATCGTTGCGATGCTGTGCGAAAGCGATTTGGTTATTGGCTCAAGGCTTCACACAAATATATTGGCCGCCATCAACGGGACGCCATGCATCGGGATCGCCTACCGCCCGAAAGTACGCTCGTTCTTTGTCGATAACAATCTTGGCGATTACTGCGTTGACATTACGGAAGTCGAAAAAGTGCCAGAAATATTCCAGCGGCTGTACAAAGACTACAACAACATAGGCGACGCTTTTTACGAGGCGAGCCGGCAAATGTTAAGCAAACGGGCGGCATACAAGGCGCTCGTGAAAGAAATTTGACCATGGTTAAAAAACAAGCCCAGCCACAAAACGAAACTCCTGCCCGCGCTATTGCTGTGTTCGTGTATGTGTTGCTGGCGGCGCTTGTCATGCTGCCACTGTTTAAACCGGGATATGTTTTGACAGTGGACCTTGTGTTTACGCCCAAAATACCCTTGCCCGATTCATTGAGTGCTAGCTATCCATTCTGGGCAGTCCTGCATTTTATAAATATACTTGTCCAGGCACAGATTATCGAAAAGGCGCTTTTGTTCGCGGTACTTGTGCTGGCTGGATTTGGCGCACATTCTTTCGTAGAGAAGTTGCAGGCTAAATCTGCCGACGGTCTTGCTGGGCGATGGGCAGCTTATTTTGCGGGCGTGTTTTATATGTTCAACCCGTTTGTGTATTCGCGGTTTATGGCTGGGCAGTTTATGGTACTTTTGGGCTACGCGCTCATCCCTTTCTTTGCCGCGGCACTCTGGCAATTTTGCAAAAAGCCGGAACGAAACGGGGCGCTGCTTGTGGCGCTGTGGACGACGGTGGTAGCGATTGTTTCTATTCATACGCTCGGGCTGCTGGCTGTTATTGCCATCACAATGGGCGCTTTGTTTGCCCTGCAACGACGGCACGACAAGCGGTGGCTTGTTGGTTTTTTGAAGTGGGCGGGCATGGGGCTTGGCCTTACGCTGGTGCTCAATAGTTATTGGCTTGTCCCTTTGTTGTTTGGGCATGGTCCGACGGCGCACATTGTTGACGGATTTACGCGTTCGGATTTACATGCGTTCGCCACGGGATCGCGCGGGTTTGGACTTGTGGGAAATGTGCTTGGGCTGCAAGGGTTTTGGGGCGACAGCAAGAACTTGTTTTTAGTTTCGCAAGATGTGTTTAGTTGGTGGCGCGTGCCGATTGTTTTGTTGTGGGCACTGGTTTTGTATGGGGTGACGGTCGGTTTGCGTCGCCAGCGTGGCGTTACGCTCGCCTTTATCGCGCTCGCCTTTATTGGCATGGTGTTGTCTATTGGCACGGCCGGTACGTTTTTTGCGCCGGTTAATGAATGGTTTGTAAACACGCTCCCGTTTTTTGCTGGCTATCGTGAGCCGCAAAAATTCGTGGCACTCATTGCGCTCGCCTATGTGTATTTTGGCAGCGTCGCTGTTATTTCGATCGTACAACTAGCGCAAAAGCAAAAAGCCCTGAAAGACCATGCACAGACGATTGCATTTGTAATGTGCCTTTTGCCACTCCTGTGTGCGCCCCTTATGCCGTGGGGTTTTCATGGTCAACTTCATGCAGCCGAGTACCCCGTCGAGTGGAACGCCATTAATGACAGGCTCACGGCAGAGTGCCGGAAGGACTGCAAAGTTTTGTTCTTGCCCTGGCACTTGTATATGCGCTACAGTTTTGCCGGCCGGATAATCGCCGACCCGGCGCCGAAATTCTTTCACTCGTCTATTGTTGCAAGCAGCGATCCCGAGCTTCAAGGCGCGGCACCGTATGGGCTAAGCCCGACGCAAAAAGCCATGGCCGCCACGATCCCACCAAAAGCGGCAGCCGGAAGCAACCACGTGGCTGCCGACGTGTACCAATACGATATCCGCTATATCCTTCTTGCCAAGGAAAACGACTACGAAAAATATTCGTATCTGGATGCCCAAAAGAACATCCAGGTAGTCATGGACACACCAACGCTAAAATTATACGAGGTTAAACAGAATGACTAGCCAAAGCGCCCACAAAAAAACGCAGCCAAAAACGCAGCCTCCTCTTCGGCGGATTTCTGCCAAAATACAGGGGTCGCGTGTATACCCCGCCCTGCAAGTTATCGGATATGCTGGCGCATTTTTGCTGCTGGTGTTGCTGGGCAATTTGTTTCGGAGCGCTGTCTTTGGCGTCGGCGTGGTTATAGTTTACGGGGTGGCCGCCGTCTTGTTTCGGATTAAAAGCGACGTGACATTTAAGCTGGCCCTGCTAGCGCTGATCTATGTGCTCATAATGGCGTCCCTAAAAAACCAACTCCTTGTAGAAAATTTCTCCCAAAGCGCCTTTATGCTGCTCGTATTTGGCACCCTCTGTAGCTTTCTTGAACAATGGCATGAAAATAAAATGAAACGAAAAGTTTAGTTGCATGGGCATCGGAACTACCTTATAATTGTTCGAGTGCCAATACTCTATTAGCGATTAAAAAAGTTTTAAATGGAAGGATGTGTGGATGAAACAACTAGTAAGTTCTTTATTGCATAAAGCCCGTTCTGCTAAGCTCGTCGCTGCTTTTGCAGTAGTCGCAGCAGTAGCGGCCGTCGGTACTAGTAGCGTTGCAGCTGCTGCGCCCAATTATTTCAACGTCCCTAAGCCAACTGCACAAAAGCTTTGCTACGCGCAATATGGTGGTGAAGGCTGGCAAGCTGCAGGGTTCAAGAATCTTGATCACTGCTTGCGCTATGTTTCCACCAAAGCTCCCACAAGCAAGGCGGAATGTAACCACGGTTACTGGTACGTTTACGGCTTTAACAGCTGGAACGAATGTGCCAGTTGGGTAGTACAACACGGTGGTAGTGGCTACGCCGGTGATCCAAACGAGCAGTTCTAAATCCTCACATCCTAAATCACATAAATAAGCCTTCGCGAGAGGGCTTATTTATTTTTATTGGACATCACACCGTCCACCACTGCGTGCCATCAGATTGGACGCGGATGGTAGCGTACTGGTTCGTTAGGCTTGCATTGGTGTTGCCGTCAATACTTTGCGATGCTGTGGTTGCAATAAGTATGGTAGTGCCAGCCGAGTCGATCTTTTTTATGGTGTATTCCCTGCCTGTTATGCCGACTGCGCTTGGCAGTGTCAGCGTGGTATTGCCGCTGGCTAAAATTGTTGCATCGCCTATGGTTAATGTGTAGTTGAGTGACTTGGTGGCTATAGGCGTGCTGATGGAACCGAGGACGGTAAGCGTTGAATTTGCCTGCGAGCCGCTGCCGCCCACGGTAATGCGACCGTTGCTTGAATCGAACCCAAAGTAATTGTTGGCGCCACTGGCATTTTGAAGCCGAAAGGCATCAACGCTATCGTTACCCGGCCGGATGGCTATGAGTCCGGTGCCCGCCCCTTTAAAAACCGTTGATGAGTTGCCACTGTTGCTATTGGCAAATGTAACCGTTGACCCTGCGACATTGTTGGTCACCATAAAGCCGCCAGTGGCCGACGCGGTTGCGTTAACCTTGAGCCAAGGGTTGCCGTTCGCGTCGTTGATCTGCATAACGTTGGGATTGGCCGAAAACGTTTTGACACCGGTAACCGTTTCTGCTCCCGTGAGGTGGAGAGCTGTTGGTGTGGTCGGGCTCGTGGCCGTGCCGCCCAGGTCGCCAGCAAGCTGCACCAAGCCAGGTGCGGTTGCCGTTGCATTTGGAGCCGAAGTGCCACGTGACGAAGCAATGCGTTGCCAGTTTGACCCGTCGGAATATACCGCGACCCAGCCGGAGTTTTCACTTATGTTATAGGTGGTCGACCCGTCGATGGTCTGGACGCCGGTTGCTGTGACCGTTATTGTCTGGGTTGCAGCTACGCCTACTTCGTCTTTGATGATGTAGGTGCGGCCCGACACCGACGCAGCCGTTGGCAAGGTTACGGTGCGTGGTGCGGTCAGAGAAGCATAAGCCACGATGTAATCGGTGGCAAGAACGGTGTAGTTTGTATCTGCCACGGCGGTGCGCTTGTAGCTAACGGATCCGCGAATGTCTAGGGTGGAGAGTGGCGTTATGCCGCCGATTGCTACGCGGGTGTTTTGAGTATCGGCCGAGATAAGGTTGTTCGAGCCGCCAGCGCTCTGCACGCGCCAACTGTCGACAGCATTGTTGTTTGGCCGAAAAGCAAACAGGCCGGTTCCCGCCCCAATGAAAAGTGTCGGCGCATTGCCGCCAGCGGCGTTCTTGACCGTTACTGTCGAGCCCGCGACATTGTTGGTGATCTGAAGGCCACCCGTCGCTCCGGCCGTAGGATTTACCGACAGCCACGGGTTGCCGTTGGAGTCGTTGAGCTGGTTGATGTTTGGGTTGATCGGATCTTGGAAACTCGCGCCACTTAGGTCTGGTAAGTACACATTGCCGGTGACTACCGACTTGGATGTGCTGGTACTCGACAAAAAAATACAGTTTGTCTGCGCGATACCCATAAAAATGTTGTTCGAAAATACGTTTGGGCCAAGATATCCGCCAGCGACAGTGTCTTCGTAAATGCCGTATTTGGTGAGCGTGTGGGTTGTGTTTGAGCTTGGAAGCGCGCTGCCTGCGGCTAAGCCGTTCGGTGATTCCGTCCAGCCATTGTTTTGTGCTGTGAAATCTGGGTAGTCAATGGTAGCTTGCAGTGTTTCGGCACCAGCCGCCGTACCGACATAAATCAATATTTGCTCAATACCGCTCACCCCAACAGGGAGTGTCAACGAGTTTGCAGTGCGGTAGTTCGTGCCACTATCGCTGGTTGGTGTAATTTTGAGTAGTTTTCCTGAACCGATGGTTACCGCTTGGGATGGCGAGGCGTTTGTTTGGCCGCTGGCGTTCTGAAATACGTAGCGGTAGTAATAAGTGCGGGCGCCCATTGAGCCGCCGGGAACAAGCGAGGCATCTTGCGGGGGCGTGCCGGTTGGGTCATTCAGTTTGCGATCGTCAACAAAGACGTTTCCTCGAACAATGTACTGGTTGTTGCCGCCGATGGTGATGCATGATTTGTACTTGTCTGGGAATGTCCCTGGCGTAACGCCGCTGTTGTTGTAGAGCGCGAAGGCCGCGGCGTCTTCGACAGAAGTCTGGCAGTTATATACCAAGTTGTTTTGGAACACTGAGTGAGAGTGAACAGAATACGCGGTGAAAATATTCAAGCCACAGCGATAAAAACGGTTGCCATCCCACGTGCAGCGCGTATTTGAGTCGTAATCTGTGAGCGTCGAGTGGACGTTAAAGAAATCATTGTTGGTAATGGTGATTGACTGGTTTGGATCGGCAAACAAAACAGTAGCATTATTTGAATAACCAAGACTGAACGCCTGACGAGTGTTCTTAAAGGTATTGTTCGCGATTAAAACATCATGTGAAGCGTAAATTTGTAAGTTTGGGTTGTCGTTCGGGTTAAATTCATTAATGCTGTCGAATGTGTTGCCCGAGACAACCAAAGTCTTAATACCAATACGCGATGCCTGGCCAAAGTCATAAACGGTCGTAGCCATATCCGTAAGCATGGTGTCGTGAAAGTAACTATCCTGAATAAAGACGTTCTCGGTGGTTCGGACGATGTCGCCCGTTTCGGAGCCGCCGCTGTGGTTAATGGTGTACTTGCCAATGTTTTTGTATTCACACTTTTCGAAGTGCAAGCCTTTCATATATGAGCCGCGGAAACGAACGGCTTCGTTGTCAGAGGTATCGAACGTACAGCGACGGACAAACACGTTCTGGACGCGGCCGAGGTTGAGGTCGGTTACGCTATGGATTTGTAACAGAGCCGGACTTTGTGTTGAACTCCCCTTATTTTTAAGCACCATGTCTTCGATGCGAATGTTCGTGGTAGTGACGACCGAACCAGCGCTCGACCCCGAGCCCCAAATTGAAACCGCCGATGTTTCGGCCTGGTTGTTACAGTCCACCGTGCCGCCGTGGATGTAAACATTATCTTGGGTTGAGCCTGAACCGGTCTTACGCAAGAAGAAAATGCCCATGTATTCACTTTTGCTCGCCGTGCTGGTACGCTGTGCGGCTTTGATAACAGCACCGGGTGCTAGCTCAATCTCGATGTTCGAAGCAGTAATGACGATGTTCTGCGTGACGTTATACGTGCCACTTTGGATGTAGAGCTTTGTATAGGTTGATCCGAGGGCATTGGCTGCTGCTTGCAGTAGTATATCATCTACGGTACCCGTGCACATGTAATCGGCGGTTTGGCCGATCTGGCTGCCGACAACGAGCGTTTGGCGGCTTTTAACAGAAGGGCCACCAGCTGTGCCCGCTAGATCACCCGCCAGTAACACCTTGCCTTTTACCGAGGCGGTGGCGTCGGGTGTGCCGCCACTGGTAACTTGTGCATCTACATACCCTTTTACAGCCCGCTGCGATGGAATCCGGGTGTCGCTGTTGGCGGCAAGGTTTGCGTCGGTGTCGAGGTTTTGCCACGTTTTATCGCCGCGCAAATATTGCGAAAGCGTTCCTGGCGAGATGCTCGGCTCTTTCGTGGCCAATGAACCGGATGCCTTAAGACTGCCGTCACTGTTATGTTCGACTGCCAAAAAATCGTTGAGAAGTTGCCCCCAATTTCCTTCGTCGCTGCCCGGCTTCGGTAATCTTGTCATGGTTGTCCTGAATTTGCTGTCTGTGCAGTATTTGCTGTATTTAATTTCAAGCGCCATGGTAGTTATGGTTGCCTCCAATTGCAAGCACTTTTTGTTCATGAAATTTTAATTTGTATTTAGTAGGCATTTTGTGATACTGTGCGCCACAAGCAAGACTGTACATTGCTGTAACTATTCCTGGAGGGTACATGTTGGTGCTTAAGTTGTTGGGCCTCGTGCTTTTACTTATCGTAATGCTGGGTTCGGGGTTTATTGTCGCTGCGTTTATCATCGAAGCGCGCCGCCACCCTTAGTTGATTTTTAATACCTTTATGTTATTATTTCGACATGACTCAAAAGGGTGAAACACGAAAGGTGTTTGAACGGCTGCGCATGCCTGTTGCGGCGTTAGCGCTGGTGGCTGGTGCGGCCGCGTGCACGAGCACGGTCGAAGGTACGCCCACGCCACAGCCTGCTTCCAGTAGCGCTTCTCGACCTAAACATCTGGACTATGTTATGCTCACGCCAGATTTCTCGAAACTCACCAAGGCTGGCACTTGCGTGGGCGGCGATCCGCGGCCATGCTTTTTGCCAATCCGCAAAAATACCATCATTACACCGCAAGTTACGGCCGACGACATCCTTAATCTTATAAATGGCGTCAACGAAGTGCAGTGGCCGTACGAAGCGCACGGCGCCTCCCGGGGCGATCAAGTAAAAGTCGTCTGTCAGGTAGTTGGTGAGACGAGTGTGCCTAACAGCGAAGGCGCAACGTCTGACATCTGGGATGTTGTTGAAGTGCCTCGAGACCATATGTCGGCGCGGGCTATTCATGCAGCCGAGATTGCCGAAAACCCACCTTACGGTGTACTCAAAGATGAAACCGGCAACTTGATTGCCGTCGATGGTTACGCCCCTGCTATGTGGCTGCCCAGCACAAGCCCGGCCAATGACTCGTCGCGCTTGGCGCCTTGCAATGCCGCGCAGAATCCTACCAATCTACCGACCTTTTAATCTGTTACAATAGCGATATGCGGATTCATTTTATTTGCCTGGGCAACGGCTTGCGCAGCACTATGGCCGAGGCCTATGTGCGCTCGCTGGCGCTTTCCGGTGTTGAAGTGGCGTCGAGCGGCGCACTCGCCGATCAATATACAGCCCGAGGCATGCCTGTCTCGGAACACGCTCTCGGCGTGCTGCACGAACACGGCATCGATCAGTTTGCCAAGCGCGAGCGCACTCAACTTACGGCCGAGCTGGTCCATTCCGACGATATGGTGGTGTGCATGAACCAACGGGTGTTTGCCGAGGCTGCGGCGAAAGCGCCGCTCTCCAAGGACACGCGTGTGTGGAACGTTGCCGACTTGGGCGAGCGTACCCGGGTGGTGCATAACGAGGCCGAAGCCGACGCCGCGGTGCATGGCATGTTCGACGAAATCGTACACAATACCGATGCCTTGTTGCGCGATCTCAAGCTCACCTAGTTATGTGCTAACACCTATGCTATGGTTATGGGGTGAGCCACACCGTGCAGCACGAAAAATCGGACTGGGACGCCGTCCCGCCGCAGGCCCGTACCCGATGGCAGCGCATTGCCGCTGCCACGCATGGTTTCGTCACCCCTGGGAATGTGATAACAACGCTCGGACTGTTGCTGTCGTCGCTCGGATTATATGTGTTGTGGAACCGGCGTTTTGCGAGTGGTTTGTGTTTGCTTTTGGCTGGCCGATTGCTTGATATTATCGACGGGCTTGTGGCCGATCGCACCAAAACTAAAAGCCATGTGGGCGAAGCGCTCGACGCCGGTTTTGACAAAGTGGTGGCAGTAGCGGCCATCGTGGTGTTTTTGACAAAAGGGTTTGTGCCACAGTTTCCGCTTGCGGTCATTTTGGTGGTGAGCTTGTGCAATGTCGGTTTTGGGGCGGTCGCCAAACTGCGCCGTCGCCCCATCCATCCCACGCAAACCGGAAAATACGCAGCGTTTTTGCAATGGATTTGCTTGCTGTTTTTTGTGTTGGCCGCCGCAATAGCTTCGCGAAGCGTGTTTGGTGCTGATATCTGTAATTTTATGGCGTACGTTGTGTTTGCGGTGTCCTTGCTGCCCGGCATCGACTCGGCAGTTGGCTATGCATGCGACGCCTTTGGCCGTCATCCTTGGCGCGACGCCAGCATTCACACCGGACTTACCGGTGCGTTTGTGCGCTGCTGCCGCGGCTTGGTCCGCCGAAAGTGGCTGTTTGGGCTGATGTTATTTATTGGTTTTGTGCTCGCTAGCGCGGCGTACTTGCTGGCGACGAGCCCGTACAGTAGCGATACCGTTGTGCATCCACCGTTTACAACGCGCTATGTTGACGGCAAAGTCGTCCTCACGCAGCATTACACGCCAAAAATTTACAGCGGTTGGTGGGCATCCAAACTCGGAATATACGGCAAGCAATTAGTGAGCGATGTGTGGTTTCGTCTCAGCAGCCCAAAGATTGCCGGCAACGATGTTTCGTCAATTACAGCCGAAATTCATCGCCAGCGTTTTGACCCTAGCAAGCCGTACATCATTTCTGGCGACCAATTCGACGGGCTGTATATGCGCAACCTCGGCGTGTTTTACCAAGATTTGCTCAACCCGCGCACAGCGCTTTCGGCCGAGGATTGGCACAACCGCCAACGAATTGCTGTGCAGTCGATGGCGTATAGTTTATCGGCGATCGACCAACTCAAGCGCCCTGTTACCACACTGCTGCCCATCAGTGCGCATGGTGTGCTGGCCGTCAACTTTTTTAACTACCCTTCAGATACGCTGTTCGGCGTCTTTTCGATGCTCGACCAGCTCAAAAACGACCCGGCGACACATGACGTAGCCGTACAGTTGCAGCAGCAATATGGCGCTGGCGTGCAAAAAGCCTACCAAAATTATCTGGCTACGGTGCGCGACCCGAAAACTGGTTTGGTGCGTGCCGACATCCACGTGTCGAGCGCCCGCGATGCCGCGAACCGCAAGAGTAGTTTTTACGATAACGTCATTTTGTGGCGCACCGAGCAACTGGCCACGCAGTTTGGTTTTGACCACACAAGCTCCAGCTCCGACGAACTACTCAAGTTGCAGCAAAAAATTACGGCGCGTTACTGGGACAACGCTGAAGGGCATTTTATTGACGACCTCACACCTGGGCGCGAACACTCCTACTCCTCGGATTGGCTGATGGCATTGCCGACTGGCTTCTTACGGTCTACAAACGCCGATGACCTAATTAAACTGGTGCGTATTTCACAATACATTGACGCGCGGCATCTTGCGAGCCCTCTGCCCATCCGCTACACGACTGCCGCCGACAAAGCTCACGAAAACTTTTTTGTAAAGACGTTCGTTGGGGCATATGGCAGCACGGCAACGTGGAGTTACTGGGGCAATTTGTATATTTCGATGCAGCTTGCGCTGTACAAACAAACTGGCCAGCAAAATTATATGCAGCGTGCGCAAACCTCCATTGCCGACTGGGAACGCGTGATGGTACGCGATCACGGCTACCCAGAGACGCTGAACGACAAGGGCAAAATGCTCGTGACTCCGGTGTACCAAAGCATCCGCCGCAACGGCTGGGTGGTTGGGCTTGAGGCGCAAAAACAACAAATACAGCTTTTAAAAGAGGATATGTAATGCAGCCACACCAACAATTTGAACGGTACATTGTGGTATCGAATCCCAAAAGTACCAACGCCCAAAACGCTGCGCGGCGCATTGCCGAATTACGCGCACTGGCACCTCCTGCCGAAGTGATTGTCGTTGAGACTTCTGCCGAGGGCCGCTTGGCCAATATGCGTTTGCTGCGCCAGTTTGCCGACAAACTGGGCGAACGCACGCTGCTTTGCATTGCCGCTGGCGACGGCACGATCAACAGTATTATCGAAGGCTTGCTCTCCGATCCTGAACTGCCCGAGACTGCCCGCCAAACACCGGTCTTGCCGCTGTGGTGCGGCAACGCCAATGACCTGGCGCATATGCTCAATGGCCGCGCCTACAAGGCCAAACTCTCTACCCTTGTAACAACCGGTAAGCTGGTCAAGATTTTTCCCATCTGCTGCACGCTCACCGACAAAAACGGCAAAGTTGAACGCCGCCTGGCCGCCTGTTATGTGAGCTTTGGTGCCTCAGCGTACACAACCAAAGTGTTAGCCAAGGCTATTCGCCAACCTACCCTGTTTCATCGTTGGCCTATGGGGCGGTTCTTGCAGGAGCTGGGCATTGTGATTGGCGCCATGCGCCAAGCGCCGCCGTTCGCGGCCACCGAAGATGGTCAGCAAAAAACCATTTTTGAATACATTTTCTTTAACGGTCCGCGCTTTGCCAAGGTGGAGGGCGTTAAGCGCCGTCTGGCCGACAAGTCATTTCACCGTGTGGCCGTTGGGCGCAAGCGGCTTTCGAGCATCGCCGCTTCACTCTTTACGTTGACGCGCCGCGACTCCAGCGCGCTCGAAGCCACGCACGCCGCCTTCACCACGCTCGAACCAACATGGGCTCAGTTCGACGGTGAGTCCGCCGACATCCCCGAAGGCACGCTCGTCGAAATCACCGTTGCCGACAAACCCTTTATCGCCCTAGCCACTCGCCTTTAACATGCAAAAAATACAACAGACTTTTGGAGGCATTTCGGTGTACTGTGAGGTTCTTCGTTGCAAATATTACTTTCATAAAGCTTGCGGTTAGCACCCGCCGCGCTATACTAAGAATTAGCAATGTGGGTGCTGGCGTTTCGCCTTCCTACTCGCAGGCTTATAGATTTTTGGGAGCATACTCACTGGCCACTTACAGGCTAAGCGTCACTGCACTGCCCTTTCAAGCAAAGTTTTTGCGGTTACAAAGTACTGGCACTGGACGGTCGCCTGCGCTTTATCGCAAACGCTTCAACCCCGAAAGCCGTCCGCTGATTAGTCGAAAACGCTAAGCAGATCTCTTATAAATCCCAAAAATCGAGGAGCTTGAACTTATGAACAACATCACCCGCATCCCTGTTAACAAAGAAGTTTCGATCACCAGCATGTACTTCCGCAATGGCCGTCGCAGTTTGCGAAGCTACCCCAAGCGCATGGAGCTGGAGGGCCAGGAGTATACTTTTATCGAGTCTGGGCTGCACTTTGTGGTCAAAAAAGGCCAGCAGCTGTTTGAGCTGTTCGACATGACCGATGGCACGAACGAATACCGGCTCAAGCACGACGCAACCGAAAACACCTGGACGCTTGTTGGTATGAATGAAGCACCGCGCGCCTTCGCCTAAGAGCTATTAACATCTAAAAACCGCCCATCTTTTGAGCGGTTTTTAGATTTGCTGTTGGCGGCGCCGAGACAAACCTGCCATAATATATATAATGGAAGCGGCGTTCAAACGGACTTTTTCCTCATTTGAGGTGCGGAATTTTCGACTCTTTTTTGCCGGACAGTGCGTTTCGTTGTGTGGCACATGGATGCAGATTGTGGGGATGTCGTGGCTGGTTTTGCAACTTACGCACTCGGGGACGCAGTTGGGATTGGTGGCCGCGGCCCAGTTTTTGCCGGTGCTGTTGTTTGGTGTGATTGGCGGTGTAATTGCCGATCGCTTCGATAAACGGCATGTGCTTTTTGTGACGCAAACGGTGGCGGCGCTGCTGTCGTTTGCGCTTGGCGCAGTAGTTGTGGCACATGCGGTCCAGATGTGGATGGTGTACGTGATTGCGGTAGGACTTGGATTGACGCAAACCGTTGATAACCCCACCCGGCAAACTTTTGTTATGGAAATGGTTGGGCGCGAGCGCTTGCGTAACGCGGTGTCACTGAACTCAACCATGGTGAATGGCGCGCGGATTATCGGGCCGTCGATCGCCGGTGTGTTGATCGCTACGGTTGGTATCGGTCCTTGCTTTTTGGTGAATGCGGCCTCTTTTGTGGCGATCATTGTAGGGCTGGCCTTTATGCGTGTGGGCGAGCTGCATCGCATTCCCGGTGCTGCGCCCGAGCCTGGTCAAATTCGCGCCGGCGTGCGTTACGTTTTGGGCGAACGGCGCTTGCGCGCTATTTTGCTCATGATGTTTATTGTCGGCATTTTCGCCTATGAATTTCCAGTGGCGCTGCCGCTGTTTGCCACGACCACGCTTCATGGCAACGCCAGCACCTATTCGGCGCTCACCGTGGCTATGGGTATTGGAGCGATGGCTGGCGGGCTTTATAACGCCAGCCGCGGCCAAGCCACACTGCGTCGTGTATTTGTCACGGTGGTTTTGTTCGGCTGCAGTATGGTGCTGCTCGCTGCCATGCCAAACGTGGTCTCGGCTTGTGTAGTGTTGTTTGTAGTTGGTGTGCTGTCGATCTGGTTTATTGCGCTCGGCAATACCACCTTGCAACTTACGAGCGATCCGCACATGCGCGGCCGCGTTATGTCGCTATGGGCGATTGCCTTTTTTGGCACGACACCTATTGGCGGCCCGATCATCGGCTACATTGGCGACCACGTGAGCCCGCGTGCTGGCTTGCTAGCCGGCGGACTGTCGGCTTTTGTCGCGGCTGGTGTGGGCTATCTCGTGGGCAGGCCTAAGCCCTGATTCTCACAGCTTTCCTAAAGCGAAGGCTTAGGCGGCGTGGTGCGCGGCAGCAGATACTGCAAGGCCGGCTTCAGCAACCATGCTGGCTACCGTTTGGTCGAGGGTAAACTGTGGCTTCCAGCCAAGTTCGCGCAAGCGGCTACTATTGGCTTGCATAGCGCCCACCGTAGGTTCTGGTGTGGCGTCGGTAGCCTGGACAGCAACATGATCCATACCACTGTGTGCAAGGACTGAATGGATAAGCGTGCCGTTCGAGCTGGCAATGCCCGAGCCGACATTATATGTGTTGTAGTCCAGGTGGGGCGTGTGGGCTAGCTTGTTGATGCCCTCCACCACGTCGTGCACATGCACGTAGTCGCGGCTAACCTCAGTGTTGCGGACGGTTACTACAGGCTCTTGTTCGCCGGCCTTAATTTTACGGATTTGGTTCATGACTACGGTGATGAGGTTCGTGCCATGCATGCCAGGGCCGAGCGGGTTAAAGACGCGGGCTTCAACTACGTCGAGGCCGTATTCTTGGGCCAGCTGGTGCGCCCTTTCGGACTCCTCTTTTTTGCTGCGTCCGTACAGATCGCCGGCGGTTGGTTGCATGGGGTCGGCTTCGCTGGCTGGCAATGCTTTGGCGTCAACTGGGCCGTATACGGCTGCTGAGCCCATTGTCACAATGCGTGGGTTTAGACCCGCTTCGTGCACGCCATGGAGCAAGTTCTCAACGAATGTTGGGTTGTTACCAAGCAGTTCGCGGTCGTTGTTGCGACCCAAAATGGCGGCACCATTCACGATGACGTCCGGGCGTACTTCCTCGAGCACGTCACGGATTGCAGAAGGGTCGAGCAAATCCACATAGTGGCTGTCCGGATTCTGGTATGTTTCCGGAAAACGGCCGGCCTGGTGTACCTCACCGGGGCGCGTCGTAGCGCGCATAAGCGCCTCATAGTTACTAGCTAAAAAGCCGTTGCCAATAATAAGTTCTTTCATAACACGTACCTTGTATAATGGTAAGACATTTAACCATAAACTATATTAAATGTCAATACTATTGGCTTGAAAGAAACTATAAGTCGTTACGCGCAAGTTGCCCGCTGCGTTTTGCGGCGGCGAGCTGGCGTGAGAATATCCAGCAACTTATTGCCAAGTACGCGATGTTCAGCGCAAAACCGGCGCCCACACGGCTACCGCTATAGGCAACGCCCTGGTGTAAAGCCCGGAGCCATTCAAAAAAGAATGTGACAGGAAAAGCATAGCTGAGCGGCTGTAAAAACACCGGTAGTACGCTCACAGGAAAATACACAGCGCATAGCGGCTGGATGGTAAAAATCACACCCCACGTCAGCGCCTGCACTCGTGTGCCAAACTGAAACACGAGCCCAATAAGCACTAACCCCAGCGCCGTGGCAAAGACAACCATGTTGAGATATGTGAACAAGATAGGCCAAGCGCCAAGCGCCAGCAGGTTGACGTGAAAAATATAGTGGCTGAGCGGAATAGCACACAGTAAAATAAACAACGATTTGCCGGTGGCGCTCAAAATGTGGGCAAGCAGGTATTCGGCCACCCGGATCGGCGCAATAAACATGTTGCTCAGGTTGTGCGACCACACATTCCACATGCTACTTACCGATGTCGCATACTGGTTGATGCGGATTACCTCCCAGAACACCACGGCCACCATCAAGCTTTGCACTTCAAGCTTGCCGTTACCGCTCGTCCCTTGCACTAAATAGGTGGTAATAAATCCGAACAAAACAATGTTGATGAGCGTGAAAATAAAGATATCGAAAATAGTCTCCCACGAGGAGCGTGTCACGAAAAGTTCTTGCCGCAACACGGCCTTTATGGCATGCCACCTCATGATTCGGGCTCGTCCCGGGCGATTTTTATGAACAGTTGGTGCAGACTTGGCAGGTCTTTGGTTTTGGCTTCATGCACGATATTGCCGTGTGCCAAAAAGACTACTCGGTCGCAAATGCGCTCGACCTCGGGCATATTATGGCTAGTGTACAAAATGGTGAGTTCGCGGCGTTTTTTGAGGTCCTCGATCATAGTGAGCACGCGGTCGACGATGTCGGGATCGAGCGATGCGGTCGGCTCGTCCATGAGTACCAGCTCGGGGTCGTTCAAAAATGCTTTGGCAAGATTTACACGCGTGCGCTGCCCGGCCGAAATGTTGTCGTACGCCACTTTTTTGAGCTGTGGTACGGCAAAGTACTCCAGCAGTTCATTGATCTTTTGCGTTGGATTTTTCACCCCGTAAGCGTCGGCAAATACCCGCAGATTCTGTTCGACCGTAATGCGTCCTTGCAAGGTATTAAATGCCGAAAGGTAGTTGATGCGGCTGAGCGTTGCCAAGCGGTTTTGGTGGAAGTCCTTGCCGAAATATTTGATTGTACCAGAGGTAGGTGTGAGCAAGCCGAGGAGCATTTGAATTGTGGTGCTCTTGCCGGCGCCGTTTGGGCCAAGAAAACCCACGACCTCGCCTTTTTTAATCGAAAAACTAATATCGTTCACGGCTGTAAACGAACCAAACCGCTTGACTAGGTTGGCAGTCTCTAAAACTGTGTCAGTTTTCACCGCCCCATTGTATCAGGAAAACTCGTTTCGGGCGTCTTATGCCGGCGCTACTTTGGCGAAGGCTTGCGGCTTAGGTCGGGTCGGTGCTAGATTGCAAGAATCGGAATTCCTCGAGCCATGCCAACGCTTTTTCCGACCGCCGGACGAGCTCGTTACGGCGGAACTCGATGCCGCGTGGGATCATAGCGTGCGAAAGCCGTTCTACCGTTGGCTTGAGTTGGTCGGGCACTAAACCGACCAGACGCAGAACTTCGGACTCGATGTCGATCGGCTCGGTTGTGCCGCCCATCTCGAGTACCATGCCGCTTACTGCAGGAGTCGCCATGAGGCTGCACAAGGCGGCCTCGCCAGTTTCGTCTATAGCACCCAGCATACCCCATTCTTCCATCGCTTCGTGGGCGAGTTTGCGGCCCAAAAAATCACGCTTGGCAACCAGATTTTCGCCAAGGCCTTCGATGCGTGCGTCAAACTCAGGACTATTCATAAAGTTATACTGTAACATATTTATCTTTTTATTCGAACGCTGCGCCGCGAGTCTGAATGTAGCTCGTGCGCACTTCACCAAACTGTCGTATACTAACAATAGGTAAAAACATATGCCAAAAGCATCAAAACACAAACCGTTTTATCGCAAAAAGGCTTTTCTGTGGCCAGTGGGGCTGGTGATTGGCTTGGTGGTGGCGGCACTGGTGGCATTTCGGGTGAGCCCGTGGCCGGGCGCGATGGTTATTCGCATTGTTTTTAACCGTGGCGGCCACAAAACGTTAGAGACGATGGAAGCAAAACTGCCGAAATATCCGGTGACGGTGCTGGCAAACCAACAGTATCGGGCGCACGACAAAGCGGCGCAACTCGATGTGTACATGCCAAACAACATCGTAAACACTCAAACCGCGTTGCCGGTGGTGGTGTGGACGCACGGCGGCGCGTGGCTGTCGGGCAACAAAAGCGACGACGCGCCGTATTTTGCGCGTCTTGCCGATCAAGGTTTTGTGGTGATTGGCCTCAACTATGCTTTGGCTCCCGAAAAAACCTATCCCTACGCAGTGCACCAGATTAACGACGCCTACGCCTACATTCAAGCCAACGCCGCGCGCTTCCATGCAAATACGAACAGATTGTTTTTGGGTGGCGATTCGGCGGGTGCGCAACTTTCGGGCCAGCTCGCAGCGCTCATCACCAACCCTGATTATGCCAAAGAGGTTGGCGTGCGGCCGAACCTAACACCTTCGCAACTCGTTGGCGTTGTGTTGTTTTGTGGCATTTATAAAATGGAGGGGCTTACGCAGTCCGACCCGACCCTGCCAAAGATTGTCGGCTGGGGTGATGACGTAACGGTGTGGGCGTACAGCGGCACGGCTGACAAGTCGAGCCCGCTCATCCGACAAATGTCACCCTACTATCATGTCGCGGCAGCTTTTCCGAGTACTTTTATAAGTGGCGGCAACGGCGATCCGCTAACTGACGCGCAGTCCAGGCCGCTCGCCGAAAAGCTCGCCGCGCTCAAAGTGCCGGTTACAAGCTTGTTTTATGCCAAAAACCACCAGCCGAGCTTGCCGCACGAGTACCAGTTTACCTTTAATGATGATGGTGAAAAGGCCTTTGCGGCCACTGCGCAGTTTTTAAAGGCCAAAGCTGCTGAGTAGCCGGTTGTGTTTGCGTCGCCGCTGGTCGGTCCGCATGCCCCAGAGAGCTGCCACGCTCGCCGCCGAAATAGTGCCAAGCGCCCGCACTGCCGAACCGGCGCCTTGTGCCATGCCCAAGCCCGTTACGATGTCCCATAAATCTTGCCCGACCTTCACAAGGTTGCGCTCTTTATAGGGACGCGTGAGCTCCTCGACACCGTCGCGTACTTGCTCAATAATTGTCCGGCGGATGGTGGTATGTGAAAGCGGGATATCGGCACCGCGCGCAAAAAAGTGCGTCTTTTCCTCAATGCGCGGTCGGTTGCTACGCGGCCGCTGCACGGCCAGCGAAACCATGCCCACCGAGTGCTGCGCCTCACGCATTGCCTTCCCCACAATCCCCAAACGGCCGCTGCTGAGCAACGACTCGTCGGCTGTTTCTTCGTCGAACAGTTGGCTAAGATCCTCTCGCTGTTGCGCGACCCGCGTCCGCAAACGGTCGGGAATGTAGTGCATAACATTGCCCGACGCAATATCGCCCACGGTGTTTGCTTGAATAAGCCGCAGGTTTGGTCCAAGTGTTTTGCCGTATTCTTGGCGTAGCAAGGCAGTGCCCGCGCGCCCGGCCGTGGAAAGGTCGGCGTATGAAAAGTTCCAAGCCCGCAGCTCGCGCGGGCCGCCGCTCCGCAAGTGTGGCATGGCCAAGCCGTGGATGCCGGCGAGCAGCAAATCGTACAGGTTGTGAAAGCGCTCACGCGCCTTGGTATCAGTAAAAGTAATGGCGACATTCATGAGTGCCGGATCCGCACCCGATTCGGCCGTGGCCGCCGTGATACCATCCGTAACTTCCATAAAAGCTTGCCATGGCGTGTCGATGGCGGTGTCGCCAAGCGCGGCAATCACCCCTTCTCGCTCCAAGTTTGTGGCGAGCGTGTTAAATTGCCGGCTGGTAACGTATTCGTCAACGCGCGCAACAAACCCGAGGCTGAGAGCCTCGGGCGCGATGCCTGTTTGCTCTGCACTCAAAGCATTTCCTCCTGAGATTACACCTTACAGACGCGAACACACAAAAGCCAGCATAAATGTCAGGTGGCCGTGCGTCAAGCCTAAGGTTTACTGCTTTTCGAGGAATTTTTGCAGCACTACGGCATGGTTAATAACCGGGTCTTTGGCGGCGTACAAAAGCGTAAGCCGCGGATTTTTAGCCGCAAGTGCCTGCAGCTGCGCAACTGCCGGGTTCTGGGCAAGCTCCGCCATATATTTTTTGCGGAAGGCCTCGAACTTTTGGGGCTCGTGGCCGAACCATTGCCGCAACGCTGACGAGGGCGCGATCTCTTTGAGCCACAAATCAAGAGCCGCCCGCTGCTTGCTCACGCCGCGTGGCCACAACCTGTCTACCAACACGCGCATGCCATCACTTTTGGCCGGTTCGTCGTAGATTCGCTTAATGCGCAACATACGCTAAAAGTCGGCAATGGTGAGCTTTTTCATCTCCATCATGTGGGCAAAGGCGCCAGGACGTTGCATGAGCTCGTCCATATTTGCGGGCACTACTTGCCAGCTGAGGCCGAACCTATCTTTGCACCAGCCGCATTGTTCGGCCTCGGGCTCGCTCGAAAGCTTTTCCCAGTAGTAATCAATCTCGTCCTGGTCTTTACAGGTGATCGCAAACGACACGGCTTCATTAAAGGTAAACTCCGGGCCGGCGTTGATGGCGGTAAAGCCCTGACCGTTTAACTCGAAGTTAATGGCAAGTACCTCGCCCGCCAAGTCTTTTTGGAAGTCGGCAAGCCCTTCGTCGGCGCTTTTTGGATAGTACGCTGTGGAGATAATTTTGCTGTCCGGGAAAACCGAAATGTAATACTCGACTGCCTCCTTAGCGTTGCCGTTAAACCACAGGTTCGGTGTGATTTTTTGCTGCATAACCCCTCCTTTGCTACGTTTCAATACTCTTATGATAACAAATCAAACGTCGTGCGCATCTTTTAGTTTGGCGGCATGAGGAGTACGCCGTTTTTCGATACAGAAGGCTCGGTGGAGAGGTTGCGGTTCCAGCAACAGGGCCTACGCTTGCCAGCTTCGAGCTTTGAGATGGCAACCTCGACACGCCGCTGGCGCGTTTCTTGCCGGTTGGTTGAGCGTATCCAGCGGATCCACTCCCAGTGCGCCATGGGCGTTACGCGCTCCCACAACGCATATGCCCTCGGGGCCGCCGCAAGCGCGCGCTTCAAGTCTGCTGGCACGTCGGGTTCTGGCCAGTCTTTCATGGGTTTACATTCCATGGTTACTGTATCGCCAGCCGCAACTTTAGCGTTAGCGAGCAAAGCTTCGTTGAGCTTGAACCAATGACTCCAGTCCCCGTCCGGTTCAAGAGGAGTCTGGAAATGAAAACCGTTGATGGCCCCTTCAACCATTGCCTGACCGCGCGACGGAAGCTTGGCGCTGGCATCCTTCGGCAGTCTCAGGATGGTCCACTCGCCAATTTTAAACAGCGTAGCTGTAAAACGGATCGTCGGCAACTTTGACGCTTTTTCCAAAACCGCATGCATGGTTGCATTATACTTGATTTAACCCGTCCGCGTCCTGGTCGTCTAATTTTCTTTAGGGGTGATGGTTTTGAAAAGCGTATCGTACCCACCCGATTTCGCATGGCTAAAAACCGCCATGCGGACCTGTGTTGGCTTAAGGCGGTATGCCACGTATTCGCCTTCGTCCAGTTTGATAAATGGCGGTATATCGGTGTGACTCGCATCAACTGAGGCGTAGACAACTTGCGCAAATACCTCGTTCATTTCGGTAAGGTCTGTTATTTTTGAGACGCTGCCGGTAACTTGAACGGTTGTCTGGGATTCTGCCTCGTAAACTACAAGCATGGCGTGGTTGTTGTGCTCCAGGTTGTCGGCTTTTTTGGTGCCCGTTTTGGTAAGGAACGAAACGTTAAGCGCGCTATCGACCGCGTAGTAAACGGCGGCGGCGTATGGATCGCAATTGGGGCTCACCGTGGCGAGCACGCCCACTTTATGTTTTTTGAGGAAATCATGCGCCGCTCGTTGCCCTGGTTGAATAGTAATTGCCATAAACCCTCCCACTTTTTATATCTCTATTGTAATTCATGTATCAAAATTCACGTCCAGAACCAATGCTATCTCGGCATCTAATACAAGCACCTTTAGGTCGGTGGAGTTGAGTAGTTCGGTAGCGCAGCGTTGTAACCAGCCGTTTCTAAGAACTGCGGAATCCCACTTTTGGATGCGAGGCCACGGGCGACAGGGGTTTCACCGGCGTCGCGGTAGCTTTGCCAGTCCTGTCCCGGCATTAGGCGGTCCGCCAGAATCTTGCCCACAGGGTCGTCTACATTAATCAAAGTGATTACGGTATCTTCCCCGCTTCGTCCAAGTTCCTCAGCTCTTCGCTTAAAATGAATCATCCGTTCGGCGTTTCCCAGGAAAAAATCCATGGCAGATTGGGATTTTGTTAATTCTCGCTCGTTATAGGCCGCTTTATTTGGGTCGGGTACGATTGGGCCGTCTGACCCTGCTAGGAATTCCATGCTACATTTCCTCCCATTTACCTTCTGCACTAAACATAACACGGATGTCGTGGTCAGGATCGGGAATAATTTTCCTGGTGGCTATGGTATTGCGACCTTCTCTGACGTGCTCGAAATACCTATGGTTGCCATCGGCAATCCATATAATCACCTGCCCGATGCGTTTGGCGTTTGCATTTGAACGCACGCGTAACGCGTAAGCTTCAATTGGCCCAGGAGTGTGGCTGCTCGTCATGTCATCAACTATTGTAGGGGTTAATGCATCTATCGGTACTTCCGCAACTTCACCAACCGGTAGGGCGGCGAACATTTCTACGGTAGGGTTGTCTGGCTCTAAATATTGTTCTGCCATTTAAAAATAACCCTAGCTAGTTCGGCTTTGTCGTAAGATGGATTCATCCCTAACTCCATGAATTCATCTTCTGTAAACCATCCCCATTTTTCAATATGATCTGTTTTTGTAATTTCGTCCTGAGGTACCGATACTTTGAAAAATATATTCATTCTCGGAACGCCGTTCACAACTTTTCCAATATTGTAATGAATGATTTGGAAGTCGCTTGACACGGAAGCACTTGGCACGCCAATCTCCTCTTTAATCTCCCGAAAAAGGCAATCCTTCAAGGATTCTCCATAATCTACGCCACCACCTGGGATGGCCCACCAATCATCACTATCTACTTCTTTCACTGCCAGCAATTTGTTATCCGTTACAATTAATGCTCGCACAGCAACTCTATAAAGAGAATCGTCAATTTCTTCTAAGCGTGGGTCTACATCCATGAAGTAATAGTATCACTGGTTTCAATTCTGTTCTGCTTATACAAAAAGTCAGAACCAATAACTCAGTTCTGATCTCATCTATACTATCTTGGCTCCCCATACCGGTCTCGAACCTTTTAACAGGGGTAGAATGCTACAAATGAGACACGGAATAGGGGGTGGCTTTAGTCCAGTAATTGAGTTTGCTCCTGTGCTAATTCCATGGCTTGGATAACAAATTCAGGGCGTTTGTACATGCTTCTTCTAACGGCTTCCGCTTCAAATGTCACTCGTTGCTTATAGAATTGCGTAAAATCCGCAGTAGTTTCGCCATCCTGTGGGTGAGCAGTTACAAGGCTGTATGCACGGTCGACATTATCCAATTTGATTTTTAGCACTTCGCCGCGCGTACTTTCCAAACTAACTAGCCTGCCTGTCAAAGAATATGTGTTGCCATTGACGAAATCGGGAAGTATGCGATCATCGTCAGGAAGGAGGTCTCCCAAGTTAGTTTCTTGGATAGTAACTGAGCTAGCGTTTGGGATATTCACCGCCTGAAGTTTGATCGTATTTACACTGCCCTCTCTTATTGGCTTCAGCGCTCGACGAAATCGCCCTGTGAGTACAAGCTTACGGAACCGCTTAGCTTGCCTAGGTGAGATTTCGCCCAACTCGCTGTCGCGCGTAGTTACATGATCCTTTTGTTTGGAAGCCCATTGGACGGCCGCCAAAATAAAAGCTACTGTTAGTCCACTCAATACCTCGTTATCAAAAGGATGGGTCTGGAAGTAGTCATTCAGGCTTCGGTGTACGCCTAGTGCTCCCGATAAGAACTCCTTTGCTTCGCGAAGCATATCAGGGCTCGCCACTTGAAGAAACTCATATAGCGCTGACGGACTATGGAAAGGGATGGTAGGTATCGTGACCAATATGGCGTTATGTATATCGATAGACCCATGAGTGATCTGTGTAGTTTTAAGGGTAATCTCACCTTGAATGCCCATTGTGGAGCTGATGTCTTTTAGGAGTGCATTCATTCCCGTAAAGGACTCACCGAGCAGTCCTAGGTCAAAGCCACTGACTTCCCCATCCTGATAGGATATTAAGAGGTTATCTTCCATCTTAAGTTGGATTGTGTACTAAAAACTACATCGAAGCAAGCATAGGCGTTTTGCTGTCTAGATTATTCGAGATCCTCTTCCTCCATCGTCATGCCAATTACCGCCTGCGCCAATCGTGAATGATCGATCTCCGTTTGCACTTCAGCACCCAGCACGCGCACGTCATGTTCCTTACGCGGTCCAAACTTTCCAACGACCATCACGGCGTTTGTATCGTCAATCCGTATCTTGGAAAACATCGCCTGATTGAGGCGTCGTCGCATAAGCGGATGGGCATGCAAGTATGCTGTTTCGAGATTGAGTGTCGTTGCGAGTTCAAGTGCCGCATCGTAGCTTCGCCTTGCAGACTTGCGGGCCTTCGTCGCTTCTTCCACGATTTCTTTCAGCTCAGCTATCTCTTTATCAATGCGCTTCTGTTCATTGCCGAGTATGCTGCTCGATATTTCATCTTCATAGAATGCTTGCAGTATACGCTGACGCTCCATAAGGAGCCGGGTCATTCGTTTCTCTTGGCGAGTTAGTTCGGCTTTGCCGTCCGTAATGTCGTAACGTAGCTGTGACTTTACTTCCTTTTGGAGAGTAGTTCGATCTGTTTTAGTGAGCTTCACGGCATGAAACTGTCGGGCAACTGCCCGTTCGACCAATTCAGCCGGTATGTATGACTGTTTGCATTCCTGACCCTGCTGCCTACTCAAGCAATAGAAATACGGGTACGCATTCTTATAACGATTAATTGTTTCTGTATATGAAAGCCTTCGTCCGCATTGTCCACAGAATATTGTTCCAAGCAGGTAGTGATCATGCTTGCGTGCCCGCCTGCCCGTGGTGCGCCCATCAATTATGGCCTGTACATTCGCAAAAACTGCTGCCGACACTAAAGGTTTGTGCTTGCCGCGATACTCAATCCCACAGTACTTCACGTAGCCGGCGTAGTAGCGATTATGGAGTATTTTGGCGATGCCGCCTTTACTGATTGGCCGTGACATGGATGCACCGGTGCGGCGATTCCGGAAGCCTCGTTTGTATAATTCGGCGGTAATTGTTTTGATGCTGTAATCACCGGTTGCGTATCGCTTAAACGCCCAAGTAATGAACTCAGCTCGCTCAGGATCGATAATGACTGTACGCGCTTCCCGTTCATTAATTTGGCGACTCACATTAATATAGCCAAGCGGCGCACGGTATGGTGTGCCGCCATGCTTTGCTTTTTGGGTTGCGCCCTTCAATGCTTCTGCTGCTAGGTTGCGGCTATAGAACTCAGCAATGGTTGCCATGATACCATGGAGTAATTGGCCTGATGGTGTATCGTCAATATTCTCCGTAACCGAAACCAACTGTGCTCCTGCTTTCTGAATGGCGAGGCCGATCATGACATCATCGTGCAGACTGCGTGCTAGGCGGTCTAATTTATGGACGATGATGTAATCAATCTTTTTTCTGCGGTTCTGTAAATCTGCAAGCAACCGCTGCAGCTCGGGCCGATCTGCTGACCTTGCAGACTCGCCGCGGTCAATGTATTCGTCGATGACCGCTGCTTTCAGGCTCTTGGCTTTTCGCCGGCATGCTTCCCTTTGAGCTGGGATAGAAAAGCCTTCCGGCTGATCCCCGCGGATTGCCTGGTCGATTGTTGAAACCCGGATATATAATATTGCGTTCATATGACTCCCTCACTTAGTTTGTAAGCGTATGGTGAGTCATGACCCGGCAATAAGTAAGTACTTTCGGATATGGCCACTGATTAGTTGAAGTGATAATCTTTAAATGAAGCATTTGTTCATTAACACATAATCGATTTTACGTTTGCGATACTGCGACGGTAATGCAACAAGGTCAGAGGATGCGCTCCTTACGTGCTCCTTTGCAGATCTACTGTTACTGGTTACTGCCTATCACGGTAGGAGGATTATGTGTTAATGAATGGATGGTAGAAAACTCTTAGATTGTCAGAATAGGTCCGATCTTGCCGAGCTTCTTAGGATTGACGTAAAGACGCTGACCTATCTTGCGTATGGCAATGGTAAACGATATGAGGAATTTCATATTCCTCGGAAAAGTGGCGGTACCAGATTGATATCGGCACCTCAAGGCCCACTAATTACAGTGCAAAGAAGACTAGCAAAGTATTTAGTTGAGATTTATAATCCACCTGCCAGTGTAAATGGCTTTACGAATGATAGATCCATAGTGACGAATGCTGTAGCGCATCTCAGAAAACGAACAATTCTGAATGTCGATCTTATGAACTTCTTTCCAAGCATATCTGACACGCGAATTATAGGATTACTAAGAGCTAAGCCCTTTTGTTTCAATGACGTCGTTGCCTCTACTATTACCGGATTAGTTTGCTACAGAGGTTCGCTTCCTCAGGGAGCTCCTACTTCACCCGTCCTGTCTAACATGATATGCCTGCGGCTAGATAATCAACTCACGAAGTTCTGTCGAGAGCTTCATTTAACTTATACGCGATATGCTGACGATATAACCTTATCTACGGCTAAAAAGGATTTGCCCGAAGCGGTGGCAAAAGTTAATGAGGACGGATCTATAAAGATTAGCCAGCCTTTTCGTGCCATAATTGCCAGGAATAATTTCTCTCTGAATACCAAGAAAACTCGTATATCCTCTGATGATCAGTCCAAGTTCGTTACTGGCGTAAAGGTAAACACACGCTTAAACGTTAGTTCAAAATACATCAGTGAACTGCGAGCGATGATATACGCTGCTCAAAAGCATGGACTTAAAGGAGCGCAAAATTTCTTCGATCATAAGTTTCAGGGAAATGGTCGGAAATACGAGAACGTCTTGTACGGCAAGCTCGAATACCTAAAAAATGTAAGGGGTTACTATGACTTAACCTATCGAAGCCTATATAACAAGTACTTATCCATAGAAGGTATCAAGGGTGTAGAATTTCCGATGTCTCCGGATCAAGAACTATTAGATAAAATTCTTGTTGTCCATGGAGCCGGAAACGGTACGGGATTTATTCTTGATAATGAATGGCTAATAACATGCGACCATGTTGTAGATACAGCGTCTTCCGCAGAGTATTTTACATACAACAATTATGCCGGCCCTACACGTCATCCGCTTACCATTAACCACAACTGGCGAAGTTCAGAAAAGGCCTTTGATCTTATCGCATTAGAACCATCGTTGTCAGATTTGCATTCAGGACTATTCTCATTTGAAAGTGCGCCTCTTGATAGTGTTCATGAGTCTGAAACGTATAGAGTGGTGGGCTTTCCTGCATATATAGCGGGTAGCCGTCCCCATATCAATCCTGTTACCGTCACTGGTATTCGTACTATTGATGGCTTCCAGACAGCATTCGTTAACAACTCTTTAATTTCAGGTTACAGCGGTAGCCCCGTTCTTAATAAACTCAACCAAGTCGTAGGTATTGTGCAGACCGGATCTCCTAATAGACGTGCTGGTGAGGATGACTATCGGCATACTTTTTTGCCCATTTCAGAAATCAAAAGATGCTTAGATGGCTTTCGTAAAATAACGAGCGAGGACTAACTATGGATGTCCTGCTATTCTCAATACAAAAGCTTGATCACTATCTTTAATCGTCAGCGTTACTGGATGGGCGGTATATTCTATGTGAACTTGTTTATCGACTTCCGACTTTCCTATCCTGATGTTGTCGACGAGTGTCCCGCCCGGTTCCAGATCCTGCAAGGCGTCCACCAGTTCTACGAGTGGTTTGTATAACTTGTGGTATCTATTAACTACCCTACTTTCGGCTCGTTCTTTGGATGGTGGTGTCTTCATAGTGGAGCTACTTTAGCTTAGGTATAGAGAACTTGGAAGGCTGTTAATGGAGCTTTATTGTCATCGTTATAACTTGCAAACACTGTATTGCAGCAGTATTATGAAATTGTTCATTAACAATTGAACATCCATAAAATTCCATATCGGGATCAGAAAAAGGCTGCTAAAGAAATAAAGCCGATCGTGAGGAATTGATCGCAGACACTTACGAGTGTCTTGTGGTTAATTCTTTGTGCTCGGCTTTTTTGTATGTCAAAAAAGCTTCATGCAAAGGATTTATGGTTATTACCAAATGATCATAAAGGAGGTGAAGCTATGGAAGCTTCAATACCTAATACCAACCTTAACATCGAGATGGTTAGTATTGCCGAACTCAAACCGGCTATCTACAATCCTCGCCGCTGGTCAGAAGAATCCACTGTTCAGCTCACGCAGAGCATTAAACAATTCGGTTTGGTTGACCCGATCGTTGTGAACGGTGCACTAAATCGACGCAATGTTGTAATCGGCGGACACTTTCGCCTGAAGGTCGCCAAAGATATGGGCTTTAAAGAGATGCCCGTTGTATATGTAAATATTCCAGATGAGGCTAAGGAGAAAGAGCTAAACCTGCGACTTAACAAAAACCTGGGCGACTGGGATTTTGAGCTGCTGGCGGAATATGATCCCGTACTCTTGGATGAAGTCGGCTTCAGCAGCGAGGAGCAAGATGAGATTTTCAGTGACATAGCAGATGAGCCCGAGCAGTTCGATCTAAAAAAGGAGCTGGAAAAGCTTGACATTAAAAAGGTGGAAGCTCAGAAAGGCGACGTCTATAAGCTCGGCGATTCCCGCCTGATGGTAGGCGACAGCACCGTTCCCGAGGATTTCGCCAAGCTCATGAACGGCGAGCAAGCCGACATGTGTCTCACTGATCCTCCGTACATCTTAGATTATCTGCACGCCAAACGTGCCGGCAAGCCGGTGACCGGCTTCGGCGCGAAACGCAACCGGCGCTATCTTGAAACCGATGTGCTGCCGGACAACTTCACTGACCTCTGGATGGCGAATGTGGCCAAAGCGGCAAAGCCCGATTTCAGCATCATTGTATACGAAAATTGGAAAAATTTGCGCACAATTTGGCAGGGGCTCGAAGACAACAACTGGAAAGTCAAAAACATGATTGTTTGGCACTTGCCGAACCGTCACCAGGGCTTTGCGGCTAAGTATAAGTTTTTCAGTAAGCACGATATCGCCATGGTTGGCGCATCCGGTACCGTCGAGTACAACCATGACGAGGAACCGGATGGCTTGCAGGAAGAATACGAAACAGCGCTCTATGCCATTGCCGGCAAACCGCAGTGGGAGGGCTATGAAGGCGGTAAGCGCTACCAGCCTACCGATTTCATTGACTACCAGGCCAGTGATGAAAAAAGTTCCGGTCAAGGGGTGATCTTCGGCACGAAGCCAATTGAAATACTCATTCCCTACATCAAAGTACTTACAAAGCGTGGCGATCTTGTGGTCGAGCCATTCTGCGGCAGTGGCAGCACGCTCATCGCGGCAACCAAACTCAACCGCCGGTGCTACATCATGGAAAAATCACCTGTGTACGCTGAGGTGGCACTCAAGCGTTGGGAAAAACTGACCGGCCTGAAGCGGGAGAAATTGTCGTGAGCCGGAATCAGTCTGTCGACAAGAAAAAGCTGCTCGAAAAACTGCGGAAAATGCCGATCGTGGAGGTAGCCTGCAAGCAGGTTGGTCTGCCGCGGGCTACCTACTACCGCTGGCGCAAAGACGACGAGGTATTTGCGGAAGCCTGCGATGAGGCCATTGCCCAGAGTGCCGATCGCATTAATGACCTGGCCGAGAGCCAGCTCATCTCGGCTATTAAGGACAAAAACATGTCGGCAATTACCTTCTGGCTCAAGCACCACCATCCGGTGTATGAAACACGCATTAAGGTCGACGCGAATGTGAGGCATGAGACCGAGGAACTGACACCCGAGCAGGCCGAGCTGGTGTCGCGGGCGCTGTCGATGGCTGGTCTCCTGAAGGAGCAATCCGATGAACAATCTGAATAGTGTCCCCGACTTCAGCACGCTGACACCCCGGGATTTTGCTGATCTCGCCACGCAGCGGCCGGTGCGGCTCAAACTCGGCCAGTCCAGCTTCCTGTGGTTCTTTCATTTGTATTTCGGTCACTATGTCACCTATCCCACGGCCGATTTCCAGAAGCAGATCATTGCTGCTGCCGGCGATCCGACGATTGAGCATCTGGTCGTGATGGCTTTCCGGGAGAGCGGTAAGTCGACGCTCATAACTACGGCTTTCCCGCTCTGGGCAATCACGGGCGAGCTGCAGAAGAAGTACGTGGTGATCGTCAGCCAGACCCAATCGCAGGCGCAGCAGCATCTCAAGAATATTGCTGCAGAACTCGACGACAACGAGCTGATGCACAAAGATTTCTGGCCGTATGACGCCGAGGAAAATGAGCTGGGCATTAGTGCAATTACGCTACCGAAGTTTAAGGCGAAGATCATTGCCCTGTCGCGCGAACAAGGTATGCGTGGATTGCGGCATGGGCCGTACCGCCCCGACCTCATCATTGCTGATGACGTTGAGGACAGCGCCTCGGTTAAAACTGCTGAAGGCCGCCGGAAAACGTATGAGTGGTTCACCGGTGAACTGCTGCCGCTTGGCTCGGACAATACCAAGTTCGTCACAGTTGGTAACCTGCTGCATGAGGATTCCCTTCTGATGCGCCTGAAGGCAGGATTTGTCAGCGGTACACGAAATGGTCAGTTCCTGGAGTTCCCTATTGTAGTTAAGGATGTGCCACTTTGGCCGGGGCGCTTCAAAAGTATGGCAGATGTGCAGCAGCTGAAGCGCCGGATCGATAGCCCGATCATGTGGGAACGCGAGTATATGCTGCACCTTGTGTCGGATGACGACCAGATCATCCGCCGGCACATGATACACACTTATCCCGAGCTGCCCACCCTCCTGAGCGGTCAATACCGGCGCATCGTGATCGGCGTCGATCTCGCAGTATCCGAAAGTGATAAGGCTGACTATACGGCAATTGTTACCTTGGACGTGCGGGGCTTGGGCGAAAGTGCTCGGCTCTACATACTGCCCCGGCCGTTTAACAAACGTGTCAGCTTTCCAACTACTATGAACGTACTGCGCGAACTGGATGCAGTTCATCATGGCCCGAAGTTTTACGTTGAGCAGACGGCGTACCAGGCGGCGGTGCCGCAACAGCTGGAGGCTGATGGTTACGATGTAACTGGCGTAACCCCAAAAGCCGACAAACGCACTCGGCTCAATATGATCGCTGACAAAATCCAGCGCGGTGTCATTCTGTTCCCCGAGCACGGCTGTGAGGAGCTGATCACGCAACTGACCGGCTTCGGTATTGAAAAGCATGACGACCTGGTCGACGCGCTAACTACGGCCGTAATCGAATACTTCCGTGACGACCGCAAAGTTGGAACCGTTTCATTTGGTCAAATGGATATCCGAACTTTTGGACGTCGTCCCGCTCTCCGTGGGTACGGTAATCCGAGTCGGATTACGGCTAGTATGGAACAAATGCCGGATGGCTCCTGGCGACATTTAGCCTAGCCTTACACCTCTGTTAACGGTATAATTTTACTTGTCGAGATACCAAGTAAAGCTACCGCGGATCAATGCTGTAAGCGTGAATTCTCGACAGCCTGAAAATGGCTGTCGTTTCATATATACAGGAGCGAATCGTGGTACCGACAAGGAGATAAACCATGCCGTACCAACGGATTGTGCCGAAGAAATTAACCGGCCAGGAACCATTCATTAACACCGGATCGAAAAGATTCACTGTCCTCGACTTTTGGCAGTACGCTTTCTCAATCCTTAACTCTAATGTCCTGCGCGGTGCGCTTGCCAAGTTCCTCGTCGAAAATGCGCTGAAAGATCTGGATAATATTGCCATTCGCAGCCCGTGGGGTGATTGGGATGTCGAAGACCTCGACGGCACCAAAATCGAGGTCAAATGCGGTGCCTATATCCAAGACTGGGATCAGAATGACTTCACCAAGGTAGTATTCAGTGGCCTGAAGGCGAAAGAAGTCTACTACTCGGAGGCTGTGAAGTCGCACAAAGATTTGGCGACCGTAGCAACCTATAAGGCCGACATCTACATACTGGCACTGCAACATCACAAAGAGCATGCCAGCTTCGACATTCTGGATATGCAACAATGGTCGTTTTATGTGCTATCGCGTGACCAGATTTCGTCCATAACCAAAAACGGCAGTAGTGTCAGCATCCTGCGGCTGGAGAAGCACGGCATCCAGCCGGTATCCTTCGCGGGAATAATGCCAAAAGTAGAAGCGCTCAAATAGCACTTCCGTAATCGTCAGTAAGAAGACTAGTCAGTGCACACTTGACTGGTCTTCTTCTCTGTTGCGCGGTATAATTACGATGTCGAGATTCCAAGTATGCAGAAACGCATATTTATTTGCGTATGATCATGCCAAGAAATGGGCAGCTACGCAAAAAAGAGTAGGCATGATCTGCTTGCTTGGGGTCTCGACAATCCAGCGTGGCTGTCCTTTTATTATGACGACAGCCTCCTGTAACACTAACCCCAAGCCTGAAGGAGGGCTGTCACATGTCAAAAAGTAATAAAGAGAAAAGCGGCAACTGGTTCGCGCGGCACAAAGTACTAACCGTAATCGGTGCACTAATCGTTGTCGGTATTATTGCCAGCGCCGCTGGCGGTGGCAGCAAGTCGAATACGAATAACAGCTCAACCGCGAGCAAGAAGTCGAGCACCAGTGCCGCCCAAGTTGCTAAAATCGGCCAGACTGCCGACGACGGCAAGTTCGAATTTACGGTTACCAGCATCAAATGTGGCGAACCGAGCGTAAGTGATTCAACCGGTTATCTGACGAAGACGGCTCAAGGCCAGTATTGCCTGCTTAACCTGACCGTAAAGAATATTGGCAACGAAGCCCAGACGCTTGACAACACTAGTCAGTATCTCTTTAACAGTAGCAACCAGAAGTACTCGTCTGATACTGAGGCAACAATTGATATCAATCCGACTAACGGCACGTTTCTAAATCAGATCAATCCAGGTAATACTGTGACTGGCACCGTAGTCTTCGATATACCGAAGGGTGCTACGCCAGTAACGGCCGAATTGCATGACTCAGCACTTAGCGGTGGTGTAAAAGTAGATCTAAAATAGCACTTCAGACAGATCAAGAGACTCGTATGTGAGTCTCTTTTCTGATAAAAGTCTATCACTTTAGAAAGCTACACTAGATGTCGCTTATTCATCGTAATGTCGCTTAGTTTTTCATTAGACTTAACGAAGCTAGAGACAGTTAGGCGATGCACGCCTAGAATGCGTGAGATTGCACTGTAGGATACGCGCTTTTCTAATAGTTCTTGAATCTGTCTTTCTTTGCCGTGTAGCTTGAAGTTTTCTGGTCTACTGCTCCCGATCGGCCTACCTAATATAACTCCTTCTGCTTTTTTTCGCGCTAACGCTTCTTTCGTCCTTTGAGATATAAGATTACGCTCAATCTCAGCAGAAAGTCCGAATGCAAACGCGAGCACCTTTGAATTAATATTATCTCCTAACTCATAGCCTTCCTTCACGGTTAGAACCGAGACATTCTTCTCCATACAACGATGCAGGATACTCATGATCTGCATCAAATTACGCCCCATCCGAGAGAGCTCACTTACGACGATAGTGTCTTCGCTGTTTAACTTATTAAGTAACTTACCAAATTTTCTTTGATCAAGTTTCTTAGTGGCACTAATAGTCTCTTCTATCCATTTATCAACTACAAAGTTGTGTTGAGCGGAGAAGTTCTTTATTTCGAATCTCTGATTTTTTACCGTTTGTTTGTCTGTGCTTACTCGTATATATCCGTATATCATGCGGTCATTATTGCATAATGTAAATGAGCATTTATTTTAGACAAAACTACATCGAAAATTCTGAATTGTCCCACGATAAGCCATGGGTAATATTGGGTGGAATCGAGCAAGACATAAAATTGAAAATTGAAAAAAATGGCTTGCCATTAAAGAGTTGGGATATCTCGATAAATTACGGGGTTAAGACTGGTTTCAACGAGGCCTTCATTATTGATACCGCTACCAAGGATAAGCTTATTGCTGATTCGCCTAAAGCTGCCGAGATTATACGTCCGATTTTGAGAGGCAGGGACATCAAGAGATACAGCAGTGACTTCCCGGATTTGTGGGTTATTTTAGCAGGCTTCGGTTCATACGAATATCTAGAAAACGATTATCCTACCATCTATAACCACCTTGTGGAGTTTAAGAGTAAGCTCGAGGAAAGAGGACAGTGTCGTTACAGTAGTAGCGGCAAAATAAATCTCGATAAGGCCTATCCTGGACAGCATCATTGGCTTGAACTCGACAATAACCCCTCGAGTGAGTACCTGTCGTTATTTGAAAAGTCAAAGATCGCCTGGGGCAATCTGTCGCTTGGCGCACAATTTTCATATATCGAACAAGGATACTGCGTCAGTGCCCCGGCCGTATTTATATCAACTGATAACCTATATATACTTGCGTTGCTTAACTCCAAGGTTGCTGAATACTATATTAAGAAACTTGGGGTTTCGAGGAGTGGGGGCTACATAGAATATAAGCCGATGTTTATCGAGAAGCTTCCCGTGCCCCAGGTTGATAAAGAAGAGCAGGAGATATTTAAAGAACTAGTGCAGACAATACTCACGAATAAAAAGATGGGGGCTAGCTCTAGTGAGGCGGAAAATAAGATAGATGAGTTGGTCTTCAAGCTTTACGATCTGAACGATGAGCAGGCTATGCTAATTAAGCAAGATCTCTATCGAGCATAAACTTGGCCTCTTGATCTGTAATGCCATAAATCTCGAATACTTTCTTATTAATTAACGCCTCTTGGTCTTCAGTATCAATATTCTGCTCCTTCATTTCGATGATTTTTAGTACCATGTTTCTAAACATAGAGATAGTCTTATCATCTACCGTAGGTATCGGTAGCTTCTCCACGTACATTGGTTTATATTCGGTGTATCCTCCGCTTCTTGAGACACCTAGCTGCTTGATGTAATAGTTGCCTAGAGTCGAATTGAGAACCGCAAGAATGTAGTAGTTATCTGAGGTGAAAAATGGTGAGGGTGCATTGATAAAGTAATTCTTTGGGATGATACAAAACTGCGATCTAAGCGCTAAGTTTCCCCACGCGATCTTTTGCCTGTCGAAGTCTTCTAGATAGGCGCAATTCCTCAAATTAGTCCAGTGCTCGCCCTTGTCGAGGCGCTTTTCTAGTTTTGCTTGAAACTGTTTTAAGTACTCGAAAATAACTGGATAGTCTTTTTCAACGTCTACTCTGGGGATACCTTTGTTTCTTATTCCATTATGACTATTGATTAACCACCATCCGTTCCATTCGAATGAGTAACGCTTAATATCCTTGCCTAGTAGAATCGGACGTATAATCTCGGCAGCTTTAGGCGAATCAGCAATAAGCTTATCCTTGGTAGCGGTATCAATAATGAAGGCCTCGTTGAAACCAGTAAGTATACCTCGATAAATTTTTACGTCCCAGTCTTTCAAAATCTTGCCTGACGACTCGATCTTAGCTTTAATAGCTTGCTCTACTCCATCTAAAACGACCCAGGGATTCGCCGCATTAAATGACGAGGCTTGAGTGTAATTTTGTCTAAAATAAATGCTCATATTATTTAGACCAGATTTTTTAGGTTGGACGGCTGTTTTTACTTGGTTTTGGAACGGTGACTTTTCCGCGATGAGAATGTTAGTATCGACCGTAGCTGACTCGAAAACTTGATTACTGCCAAAGTCTATCAGCCATTGGGGGTTCGTATTCTCAATAAAGAACTTCCGCAGTTTTTCGCCGTATGCTGTTTTCATCCACTTGTTAGAGGTAATAAAGCTCAATGTTCCACCTTCTTTAAGCAGTTCGAAGCCCCTCTCATAAAATAAGCAGTAAATGTCGCCAGTCCTTGCAAAAGTCTTATAGCTCAACCGACCTAAGATGTCAGCTTGTGGTTTGATTTTCTGTAGTTGAATGTAAGGAGGGTTACCGATTACTACGTCGAACCCATCCTCCAGCCCAAACATCTGATCACTATTAAAAAAACTTGAAGGGTGTGAATTCTTGAAGGGATCGAAGCTTTTTAGCTGCTTCGTCCTCTCATTGTCAAAAAACCCTTGAGGAGCCTTCGTTAGTTTATAATACTTATCTTGAGCGGCCTTTTTGGTGTGTGGCTTGCGGGCATTAAAGTAGGTCTGGCGGATCTCAGCAAGTTGATTATGAAGCTCTGGATCGTTGAATAAATCAGCCTTACTTTCGTCAAGAGGAATTAAACTGTCTGCACACACAAACTTGAAATCGAGGTTAGGAAGAGGCTCGACATTCCTAGAATCTTCCCCGTCAACGATGAGCGATAGCCAGGCACGTAAGCGAGCAATCTCAACAGCCATTGGCTCTATATCCACGCCAAAGATGTTGTTTTGAATAATTTGGAGCTTTGTCTTGTATGGGTCAAAGCGACTCTCTAGGCGTTCGTACGTCTTAACTATTAGCTGCAACATGCCTATTGGAAACGCTCCCGACCCGCAGGCGGGGTCGAGAATGGTTACAGTGTCTAATGCGTTCATTATCTGTGTACGATAATCTTTGATCTTGTCTCTAAGCGTATTACTCTTGGCCTTTGCCCACTCACTGTCCGAGATATCAAGGAGGCTGTCGATAGAAGCTTTTGTATCATCTCCGCCTTCTGTTGTGTTGTAAAGGTAGTTCCTGAGTGATTCTTTGCACATATAACTGACGATTTCACGAGGTGTATAGAATGCCCCCTTGGCCTTACGAGCTTGTTGACCAGTTTCATCCAGTTGAGTAGCAAGTAGGCTTTCGAAAACTCGTCCTAGCATTTCCGGGTCAATGGCAATAAGTTCGTACTCTGGGCTAGATTCATCTGTAGTGAAATTGAATTGATCAAAATGTTCAAATAAATTGGCAAAAAAACCTTCAGGGAACGTGAGGTCATTATCCTTGAACCAATCGTTCTCGTGAGGCTCAAATAGTCCACCGTTGAGGTATGGCGTCTTTATGTCCGAGTGATTTAATACTCCTCGGTCGTCAACTGGAGTATTGAGGGTTAGGAAGAATAGCTTCTCCAAGCTAGAGCGGTAATAGTCGGTAGAATTATGACCTTGTGCATTGAAATAGCCGATACTTTCGTTGATGATGCCTTTCTTGCGCAAGAACCAACAGAAAAGAAGACGCCCCAACAGACGACTCGCGAAAAGCTTAGCCTCCTCATCTTCCCTATTGATACTTTTTAGATGCTGAAATAATTCATTAAAGCTGTTCGCTACCCCGTCATAGAACTTCTGGTTCACGCTCTTGAGTCTGAAGCTTTCCCATAGAGTACTATGTAGGGTGTCTCGTGTGCTCAGGTTCTCGGCACCTACCCATTTACTGAATATGTCTACTTGAGTACTATTAAGCCTCTTATTGAGTTCGACAATCCGCAAGTTACCGCGGTTAGACAGTACGACAGATAGCGATTTAGCGTTCGGAGACAGAAAGAAGTCGATGCCGACTTTGTAATGATCGTTGTGAGTAAAGTCTTCGTCCTCAAAGTTTGGCGTAAAATGTACGCCCCCGGCGACGATCTGACGTGAGTGCCTTTTAAGCCAGTAGAACTTTGCTTGTAATAGACTATCATCTGATAGCTCAAAACAAGCCCTGTCACTTTTAAATATAGGGTGTGGCTGAAACCAGCTGTCGTAGCGTTCCGCATTCGGCAGTTCTATGCTTGACTCAAAAACCTCTTCTGCGGATTTCTTATTTCTAGAACCGAGTAAGCCAAGTATCTCGTTTGCTAGATCGATGGCAGTATTGATAGAACTCTCAGCATCTAGCTTTTGGAGCAAGGCATTAACTGCACTGACAAAAGAATTGCTATTTTGCATAGAACAAAACTCCCTCAACGCTGCTCACCTCCTTTTCGTCATTGACGTGAGTTTCGAGTTTTTTAACAGCCTTCTCGAAGCCACTGATAGTGTTAGGAAGAAGTTGCTGATGCGATTTTAGGTCTAAATTTGCCCTGCGGAATAGGTCGCGCATAAGTTTATCATCTTGCTTAGTAATGATCTGCTCTAAGCTTGCGTCAACAGAGACGTTCGGCATAATATTTGCGAGCTCATTCAGTACAAGCTTAATAGACGGTGTAATCTTGAATGTACTCTTTTTTCTTACAGCCTGACGCTTAGCGAGGGCAAGAATGTGCCTCTTTGCTTGTTCCCTATCGTAGCTAATGCGATCTATTGCCCGTGCGTTGTCTTCGGGTGTAGTTTTAATATGTTTCAAAGCTTCGATAGTTTCCACGGCATCAACCATATAGCCGCTTAAGGCGTCTGACTCAACAAAAATATGGGTTTCAAAATCTACGCCAGTTTCGGTAGTAGTTCCCCTAGAACGTGTTAGCGAAAGAATTGTAGGGCTATCTAGGTCTTTCTTAGCAGATTCAGGAAAGTAGCTCCATTTACCAACGGGTATATTCTGAACTCGTTCTTTTTCTTCATCAGTGGCGTCGCTCAAGAACTTACGTAGGTCTATGACGTACTCATCAATGCTCAAGAAATCATCATCGTCATCAAGTTCACTGAAAGTTTCAGTCGCTTTTCTGCCATCATAGAGGTCGAGTACTATATTCTCTTGTTTTTTGGCCTCTTCAATTTCATCAATATATTCAATTGGATTTTCTGCTTCGCCAAGTATGGATTGATCAGTCCCAACAGTGTATTTAATACGATCAATCTTTTGTTCGAGTCGTTGTACGAGCTTAAGATATGATTCAAGATTTGTCTCTGGGTGCATATTGAAGATGTAGACTTGCTCGTATACCGAGCCAAGACGATTAATGCGACCATTGCGCTGGATCATTCGTACGGGATTCCAGTGAAGGTCAAAGTTAATAAGCGTTCCGCAGTCTTGAAGGTTCTGGCCTTCACTTAGTACGTCAGTAGCAAAAAGGTAATCAATCTGTTGGTCTTCAGCTAGCTGCTCACCGGTCTTTGATAGAGGAGAGAATCTGCGAACAATATCTTCGATTTGAGATTTGGACTCTCCACTAACAAAAGCCGATCTTTGCCCAAAGTTAGGCGTAGAGATAAGGCTCGGTAATCTCTCACTCAAATATTTAATCGTATCGGCATAATAGCTAAAGACAAGTACCTTCTTACCGGCCTTTTGCTCACTAATAATTTTGCTTAGTAGACCGCTAAAGGCTTGGAGCTTATCGTCGTTGTCTTCAAGTGCGTGACAAATTTCAATAATGACTTCGAGTATTCTTTGATCTTTTTGAATGTCTGCCTTCAGCGCTTCAATATTATATTTGTCAGTGTCAGCTGGAGTTAGTGCTATTTGGTCATCACCCTCAACACCGGAGTTGTAATCGATTACCAGCTCTAGGTCATCGCCAAACTCTGATTGAATGGCTTGCATGTCTTTGAATTTAATAATGTAGCCCTGAGCGACTTTCTCTTTAAAGTAGCCAAGTTTTTTCTGATAGTTTTCAAGTGATCGACGAAGTGCATAGGGGGATGACTCGAGACGTTTTAAGAATGTCACTCGTAGCATGTTGTGAACACTCATTTGGCTTTGAAGCGCGAAGGACTCGTCTGGAGGGAGCTTGAATTGCTTAATCTCCTCCGGAGTCTTACCGTAAAACCTGTGTTGATATGTCTCGGAGCGATATGGTGAGAAGCCGAGCAGCAGCATAACTTGGAACACGTTAACAAACACGTTTTCTGTGTAGTCCGCATCAGTGGTAGCGATACCGCTAATGACATCAAGCGGATGCTTAGTACGTTGAGTTTGCTCGAGTAGTGAGTCAGCATCGAGTGTTCGGGGATCTTTGTCTGAGAACACCTCGAGATTGTTATTGATAACATTATTGATGCTTGACCCAAGTGCACTACTGAAGTTGTATGGAGAAGGAACAACCTCGCTCACGGGGAAACGACGCATTGTGCCGTCGTTGCCGAGCAATCCACCAAACTCTTTCTCGATACCTTTTCGGGTTGTGCGTACCAAGAAATGACGTAAGCCTTGTCTCATAATTCGGTTAACTTTATTAAAGTCAGGTTTCTCGCCCTTATTTTCGGCTTTAGCCATTTCGCTTGAAAGACGCTTAACGGCTTCAAAGAAGTCAATGACCTCGTTCTTTTTACTTGTAGGGTAAACGACCGGGAATGATTCAAGGCTACCTTTGGCGGCTAACTGTATCTGATTTACGAAGTCCGTGAGTGAGTTATTAATCGGCGTTGCTGTCATCAATAGGACTTTGCTCTCTGGATTATCACTGAACCATTCAAGCAGCTCCTGGTGACGTTTACTGGTGTCGTTACGAAGGTTGTGGGCTTCATCCACCACGAACATATCTACGGGTGCGTATTTATCAATGCTACGAGCCTTTTGAATAGTCTTAGTATCTTGCATAGAAATAACTTCAAAGCCGCTAAATAGATGGTGGACTTTGGCGAGGTCTTGTCTCCACTGCTCGCAGAGGCTCGCAGGAGCAATTACGTATATTCGTCGTGCTTGTTTTTCATCTATGTAGTGCTTAAGTACTGCACCTGCAGTAATAGTTTTACCGAGTCCAACAGAATCGGCAAGCATGGCCAAGCCATATCTATTGAGTTTCTTAAGTATCAATTGTGCATTACGTTGCTGGAAAGCGAAAAGAATGTCGGCAGTCTCGGCTGCTAATTGCTCGTCTTCAACAATTTCATCTTGGTACAGCTCCCAGAGCGTCTTTACATACATGTCGTAAGGACTGTAGGTAAGATCGCCCACAGGGGAATCGCCAAGCAATTCAGAGAATCTACCGTCCCATTGCTCTGTCTGTTCATCATTCCACACCGCATCAAACCAGCTTAAATGGCCATAGTCGTCTGTCTCTGCCTTGGGTGTAGACTTGACGATGCGGTAATCGTCCTCAAGCGCATTTAGTTCGGTGTTGGAGGTAAGCCCGGCTCTCGTGAAGTTAGATGAACCGATGATTCCTATGGCTGATTCGCTTTCGTAGTTACCGAAGATATAGCATTTGGCGTGTAGGAAGCTTTTACGGTAGACTCGTACTTCGAGTCGTCCGTCAGTGATTAACGCTTTTAGATCAGTAACGAGCTTACGATAGCCTTCATTCTGGGGGAGACTTGCAAGATCAAAGCTAACATCTTTATCAGGAAAATCCTGTTCCGGCGTTTCAAGTTCAAGTTTTTTACGATAGCGAGGCATTAATGGTTCTTGCCCAATTAGCAAGCGAATTGATTTGTAGTTTTTTATTTCATCAAAAATAATCTGAGTCCCCGGAAGGTCCCAGTACCCCGTAGCTATCGAGAGGTGCTCATGAGTCTTACTAAGCTCCTTGAGTGTGTCTCCCAGCTGTTTGCGTTCGTTGTCTATTATTTTTGATAACACCATATACTATTAAATCATTTTTTATACCTTAGAGCCATCGTTGCGTACATCGTCTTAGCGGTTGTGAGTAGATGTAACGCATATTCTTCCTCAGCCGTTTTGATGCACCCCTAGCTAATAGTAGAATTAGGAGATGCCGGAATTAGCAAGACTTACTAAATTGCCCTTACGCACAATATGGAAACACGAAGCCATACATTTTACGCAGTGGCTGGCCTTGCCTGAAAATCTTGAACTACTGAGCGAAACGATCGGTATAGACTTAATCAACGCCCAAACGGAAGTTGGAGTTGGTCAGTTCAACGTCGATATTCTCGCCGAGGATGAAAGCGGTCACAAAGTAGTTATCGAAAATCAACTCGAGAATACTGATCACGACCATCTCGGTAAACTCATTACTTATGCATCTGGCTTGCAAGCTGAAATATGCATATGGGTAGTCGCAAGGGCCCGACAAGAGCATGAGCAGGCTATAAACTGGCTTAATGAAAACACCACCGAAGGTGCTAATTTCTTCTTGATAGAGGTTGAAGCATGGAAAATTGGCGATTCGCTACCAGCACCACGATTCAACATCGTTGCCAAGCCTAACGACTGGGCAAAGACTGTAAAGCAAAGCGCTGGCACAAATAAGATTACTGACCTGAAACTTCAGCAACAGGCCTTTTGGGAGCAGCTACGTGAATACGGAGATCAGCACGGAAAGCTTGTCAGAAACTGGAGAAAAGCCTTACCCCAACACTGGTATAACATCGGGGTTGGCTCGGCCAGGGCTAAATTGTCTGCCACGGTAAATACTAGAGACTCTGTCGTTGGTATGGAGCTCTATATCTATAGAGAAAAAGAGCTTTTCCATGAGTTGTTGGCAAAACGCAGTGATATTGAAGCGAAGCTTGGACATAAGCTGGACTGGCAAGAACTACCAGAGCGTAAAGCCTGCAGGATAATCGTTACTCGCCCTGGTGATTTTAGTGATAAAACAGAGCAGATGGAGCTAATCCAGTGGCTTGTTCGGGAGGCTGACGAATTCACTCGCGTTTTTAAGAAACTCCTCTAGACTTTATATTTCTTTGCGGTACCTTGTACCTTGCAATGGAAGCAAAAACACCAGACCTGAAATATTGCCTGTACGCTCGCAAGTCGAGCGAGTCAGACGAACGCCAAGCGATGAGTATCGACTCGCAGCTTGGCGAGATGCGCGCACTGGCTGCAAACGAAGGCCTAAATGTAGTGTGCGAAAAACAGGAAAGCCACTCAGCCAAGGACTCCGGTCAGCGGCCAATATATAATGAGATGCTGGCCGGGATCGCGACTGGCGAATATAACGCAATTCTGACTTGGGCGCCTGATCGTTTAAGTCGTAATGCTGGGGATCTGGGTGCAATCGTTGACCTCATGGATCAGCAGCAATTGCTACACATCCGTACATACTCACAGACGTTCACTAATAGCCCGAACGAAAAGTTTCTGCTCATGATCCTCTGCTCGCAGGCCAAACTGGAGAACGACAACAAGAGCATCAATGTTAAACGCGGCATACGGACTAAATGTGAACTGGGCTGGCGCCCGGGAGTCGCCCCACTGGGATATATTAATCGTTCATTCGGCGGAGTAAGCGACATCATCCCCGACCCTGAGCGTGCCGAGATTATCACTGAGATGTTTTACAAGGCCGCCGAGGGATGGAGCGGGCGTAGACTTAAAGACTGGCTCACGGAAAGCGGCATAACGACACGGAATGGTAAAACTGTACCGCTCAGTAGTATTCTAGCAATGTTGATAAACCCGTTTTACTACGGTGAATTTCAATATCCTGAGGGGCCGGATGCTAAGTGGTATAAAGGAGCCCATAAACCTCTCATATCACGTGATCTGTTCGATCAAATACAGCAAAAACGCGGTGCGTATAAGGGTGTTTGGGGATCAAAGGCATTTGCCTTTCGCGGCCTGCTCAAATGTGGTCGCTGTGGCGCAGACATTACCGCTCAGGAGAAATTCAAGAAGCTAAAGAATGGTGAGTTCAATCGGCATGTCTATTACAACTGTACCCGGCGCGTCGATCCAAACTGTCCAGAAAAGTACATCAACGAAGCAAACCTTTGTATCCTATTGCAGGAATTTATAGAGATTAATTATAAAAAGGTACACATCAGTAATAAATTACAAGCTAAAGTCGAGAAGCACTACGGCACCACGAAAGCGTTACTTGATCACTATAAGATTGAGCAAAAACTGGACGTGCCCTTTATTGAGTATGCACGTTACGTGCTGACTAGGGGCACAGAGAATGAGCGAACCGTACTAGCTGACGGCATAACTACTAAATTTAAGATCAAAAATGGTAGTCTGGAATTTGCTTAGTTCCGCTATACTAGGCGATTTTTCTTTAGTAATTTATGGAACCTGTTACTGTCTTCGACGAATCTTTTGTGATCATTAGCGTAGCCCTCAATCATGCTCTCAATCTCGCCGTCCTGAATGTACTTAGTTGCTCCACATTGCTGGCATTGCCATTGCATAGTGCCGGGTGGGGAAATAAAAAGTGATTGCCATGCGCTGTTCCCGTCTTCGGTGTTAGTAACGGAAACGTGAGGACAAGCATTTCGCATTCTTATTAAGTTCGCCTTTTTACGATCCTTTAGCCATTCATTAATATCGAACTTAATAGATATCCGTATAGCTATTGCTCCCAAGATGGCGACAACTAGTAAAACAATGAAGTGGCCAAATGTAAGACCAATTTTTTCTAGTAGCGAGTCCATATTACAGATAGTATAGCAAATAGTGGAATCAACCGGTCGGGGAACCCGATCTGCTTACGGCCACCCAGCCGCCGTAATGGCAGCTGCTCAACTTTGGAACCAAATAACAGAGGTGATAAAGCAAAAACCGTCCTTTCGGACGGTTCCAACCTGTTTCACTCATTTTGAGAGCTGACATTATTTCTGCTTGACCAAGGAGTTAAGTGAAGGACCGGTTATGGAACCTGGTCAGCCCTTTTCACTGCTTGGTCTGGCTCCGGGGACTGGATTCGAACCAGCGACCTAGTGGTTAACAGCCACCCGCTCTACCGCTGAGCTACCCCGGAATATCTGTTGCGATACGGGTGATTATAGCGAACGATGGCCTTGCTGGCAAGATGGCGCGCGCATTTCGCCTCTAGAGCTAGCGCGCGTTTTTGAGCGCTTGGTGGATGCGGCGGTTTTCGTCGCGCGCTTTGATGTTCGCGCGTTTGTCGTATTGCTTGCGGCCTTTGCCGATGGCGATGCGCAGTTTGATGAACCGGCCGGCCGTGAGGATCTCAAGCGGCACGATACTGCGGCCTTGCTGTTTCGCTTCGATGAGCTTTTCGATCTCGCGCCTGCGCGCCAGCAATTTGCGGTTGCGTGTTTGGTCGCGCTCGCTGATATGGATGCCGCTGGTGCCCACAACCGTGGCATTAAATAGCCACAGCTCGCCGTCTTTTACAGTCACGTAGGCACCGCGCAGGTGGCCGTGGCCGGTGCGCAGCGCTTTGGTTTCGCCACCGGACAGCTGCAAACCCACCACCAAACTGTCGCCCAGTTCGTAGTCGTGCCGAGCGCGGCGGTTCAGAATCTTTTTGGGCGTGGCCGCCTGCTTTTTCTTCATGACCTCTAGTATGCCGCAGCGCTAGACAAAATCAAAGCGCCCGGTATACTAAAAAACTATGGCAGAACACAAAACTGAAAATTTAGCACCGAGCGCGCTTTACGATGATTGGCTTTATGGATACGCCCAAGACACCTCATATGTCGCCGAATACGCTATGGGCGGCGTAACACCTCGTCCGCTTGAGCTCGCCCGCCAAGCGCAAGAGATTCATTACGCCCCTTCCACAAACCAATCCGACGAGACCATTCCCTATGTACGCGTCGGTGACGCCGCAGGCAACCGCCCGGTTTTATATGTCCCTGGTTTTACGGCAGGGATTATGGCGAAACTTCCTGTTGCGGTCGGAATGGCTAAACGCAAAGGGGTGGAGGTTATTCTACCCGGCCAGAATCGCAAAGAAATTTTAAAAGACGGCTTGTCGGGCAAAGAGGACGCAACCTACTCGCAGGCGGTCAATATGCTCGATGTGCTCGGTGACGCTGGTTTGGGAAACCGGACAGTAGATGTCATGACGCACAGTTACGGATCGCTCATTTTTGAAAAAATGGTGCAAATCGCGGATCGGAGGGGGCTTCGCTGTTTTCAGGATTCACACGTTGTTATGACGGCGCCGGCTGGCCTTAATAATCGTGAAAATCCTTTCGCTCTGGGATTGCGTTTTGCGAAAGGTTTTCGCAGCGAAGGGCCAATGCACAAAGATATTTTAAAAGACGGCTTTGATGCTTTGGGTGATGAAATGTTTCGAGCTGGCCAAGCGAATGTGCGGGCGAATGTTCCGCGAGCCCTCCGCGAGGCTTGGGAATTGGCTCGGCGCCGACTGGATATCGCCGCTTTGCGCCGCTCTGGCATTGGCTCGCTCGCGATTTTATCGTTTGCGCAAGACGACTTATTCCCAGCGCGAATAGCCGAGCGTACTATGGCGCAAGCTTTTGCCGACCAGCCTGGCATCGAAAACCTCGCGCCGATTGTGTGGGCGACGCCTGTTTCCTTGCAAGGCAAGCCTGGCGAGCCAATCCGTGGCGGCCGCGACGCCGGGCACAACGATGACCAGTTTAATCCGGCACGTGTGGCGGGTGCCGTGTATCAGCTCATGCACCCCTTAAAAACGCGTTATCGCATAGGTTTCGCCGACCCAAACAACTAAAGCGACTTATCTTCACCGGCTTGAGCACGCAACCTTGTGCTTGATTATTTTACTTTTACGTAGTATTATTGTGTAAATAGCGAAAATGTCATGTTGAGTTTAGAAACTTTGCGAGGCGCCCTTCCCCATACGCTGCAAACTTACGAAGTAGCGGATGGCAGTTTTCCCGTTGAAGTGGTGAAAGCTCGCTTGCAGCTGCCCGAAACGCAGGCACCCGAACCTGAACATGTGGTCGTGCTCGCCAACGGTTGGTGCGAAAATAGTGATGTGCTTTCGATGATGGTGCGCGAATACCTGCGGACGGGCTGGGAAAAACAGGCGCCGACAACAGTGGTCAGTTACACGGCCGATCGTTACACGCAGGCCGACCAAGACGAAACGCTGGCCAAAGTAATTCGCAGCTTGCCGTCGGACCAAACAGTGGAACTTGACCCGCACTCGCGCGGCGGCGTAACAAGTGTGCACGTGGCAACAGCTTTGGCTGGCGAAGGGCGCATTGGCGCGATGAAAATTATTGAGTCCTGCGGTTATAGCGAGCAAGACCTCACGCTTGACGCCATGGTCGGCACGGTATTGAGCGAACTGCACAGCTTAGAGAACTGGTACCGGCCGCGCTCGCTGGCTGCGGCTTGCGCGCTGGGCAGAAATATTGTGCAGCATACTATCCGGCATCCGCGTGCGGCGCACCGCGAGATCGCCGAACTCATAGATATCGACGTTACCGAGCAAACGGTTGCGCTGGCTCAAACTATGCCGGTGGTAGTTGTAAACGGCATGAGTGACCACATTTGCCCCGGCCAGCCATCCCAGTTGTCACTATTGCGGGCCGGTTTTCCGCCTCAAAACCTAAAGGCGTTCAACATTGGTCACATCGATCCGCTTGTGGCGCCGCATCATGCCCACACAATCGCGACCATTCCCTTGCCCCGGCCAGAGGCCGAAACTACAGCGATTGCTTGACCGTATCCCAAAGCGATGGATCGTGCAGCACTGTCATGCGATAGTACCAGTACTCGCCTCCCCAGAGATCAATAGTGCGCATGCCAGTAGCCTTGCCAAAACGAATCGTTTGAGCAAGTCGCCGCGCGTCGAGCGATTTGTTCTGCTCGGCTAAGCTCGTTTCGGTGATGCTTTGCCCGTGCGGCGGCCAGGCCTCGGCTTGCAGTTCGTGCAAAATAGTGTCTTTGCCGGTGGTTAGTTTTTGCGCCCCAGCCAAAAAGCCGTAGTACCAGGCCGGAAACGGATACTCAAAGTAGCGGTGCGTCACGTTTGCGTCCCACGTGCGACGGTACACCGAGATGCCGAACAGATCGGGCGTGGGTTTGCCAAGCGGCAAGCCACCGTAGTTATTGCTGCGCGAAATAACTACCGGGTGTGTTGGGTCGGCTGCTTTCACCAGATTGTATTCCTGGACGAGCCGCGCGCGACTATAGTTAGTGCACTGCCCAAATGTGTTAAAGTACTCGTTTTCGAGCTGGTAGCTTTGCAGGCTGGGCGAGGTTTTGTACCGCGCAACTACAGCTCCTATAAACTGTTCAAGCTGCGGCTGCCATTGGCTCACGGGTTCGCGCGCGGCCCAATCGGGCATATGACATTCCGGCCAGCGCGGTTGGCGAAGGCCGAGGCTCAAGCTCACTTGTGCGTGTGCGGCTTCGGCTTTTTTGAATTGCCAATCGAGTTGCGAAAAATCGTACTGCCCGGGCGTTTTTTCGATGTCACTCCAGTAACTCACAAGACGAAAACGTTTGACGTGCAAATCATTTGCAAGCGCGTCCATGGTTTTTTGGGCATCCAGCCCCAAGCTTTCGGCATAATCCGGAATAAACGACACGCCAATAGTGAGTGGCTTGTGCGATTCGCTCCAGATGTACCACCGCGCAGTGCCGTACATCGTTGCCAGGCACAACACCACAAGCGCTACAAAAACCACTACAATCTTATGCCAAATATTTCGCTGCCAATACCCCGTAAACCGGTACCATACCAAGGTGGGCAGACGCCGGAGTTTGCCTGTAGTTTTTTTGAATAAAAGTGGAAAATGGTGCGACATATGCGTAGACTAAAAACGATGCGAACAGCACGTCCAACAGTCAGTTTAGTTATACCAGCTTACAATGAAGAAAGCCATCTCGGTGCTTGTTTAGAGGCGGTGGCGGCGCAGACAGTCCGACCGCTCGAAGTGATCGTCGTTGACAATAATTCTACCGACGACACGGCGAACATTGCCCGGCGCTACCCCTTTGTGACATTGCTACGCGAGCCGCGCCAGGGCGTGGTGTATGCGCGCGATGCCGGCTTCAACGCCGCCCGCGGCGACATTATTGGCCGCACTGACGCCGATAGCATTTTGGCGCCCAATTGGGTTGAAGAGTTGCAAAAAGCCTTTGTCGATCCCGCAGTGGAGGCGACAAGCGGTGTCGTTGAATACCGGGATGTTGGCTGCAAAAAAGCCTTCGACGTGATCGACAAGCGGTTCCGCTTTTTCTTGGCGGGCCGTACCGCCGCCCGGCATGAACTTTTTTTGTATGGCGTGACCATGGGCGTTCGCCGAAGCGCTTGGCACGCTGTCCGTGGCGATGTTTGCCATGAGCGCCACATGCACGAAGACCTCGATCTCGCCGCGCACATGTCTCGGCGCCGCCAACGGGTCACTTTTACTCCAAACATGCACGCAAGCATCGCCCCACGCCAAGCCGCTTCCGGTCTCAAGGAATACAATAAGTACGTTTGGTCGGGGCCGCGTGTATATGCAGAACACGGGCTGCGCAGTCAATGCTTTATGTACCCGATGGCCGTTTTCACTTCGGTGCTCTACTTGCCGATCCATTTGCTGTACAAAGGCTACAATCCAACCACACGCCGATTTTCGTTGCGCTACGCACTACGGGCAACATCGGCACCTACGCGCGTGAGTCCGGTTTCGGACGTTATTTAGCTTGCGTTGTTCGAGACGTATCCCCCGCCGTCGGTCGGACTCGGTGTGCAAGCGGCCCACAAACCACGATGTTCGGTCTGCGCAGCTTGCTGGTCGGCGGCAAACTGCGTCGCTTTGGTGAACGGAAAGTACGGATAGTAAAACGCGTAGCCGTCTTTTATGAGCGTTTCGTTTACATTGGTGCCGTCCGGTAGGTACACGTACCGCAACAAGCGGTCGTAACGGTCGCGGTTTGTGCTTTGGCTGTCGGCTTCCAGACGCACGCGCTGGCTGCCAATGAGTTGCTTGGCACGCGCCGCCGCCTCTGGGCCAAAGCACTGCACCGGCGTGTTGGGTTTGTGCGTCTCTGGCGTATCAACACCGATGAATCGTACTTTTTCAACCTTGCCGTCCATGGTAACAGCAATGGTGTCGCCGTCGACAAAGTGGTTTACGACGTAGAAACTTGGGTCGGCGTTTTGCGCAGTTTTGGCCGAAGCTGCAAACCAGCCGAAATGTTGGCCAAGGGCCGTGATCCCCATGGCCAATACCGCAAAAACCAAAACTGCCAGCCGTTTCTGCAGGCTGCGTGGCAAAAATGCTCGGTTCATAGCGAAGACGGTTGGTTGAGTATGTCGTGCAATGCGCCAGGCGTTACATGAGTGCCATCCAGCACGATGGGGTGCTCGGTTTCGGTAGGCGGCTCAAACACTTCGGTGATGCGCTCAAACATGCTTTCGAGTGTTTCATCTTTGGGGGCGAAATGGCTGCGGTCTTCGTGTAGGGCGCGTTCCTTGGCTAAATCGCGCGGAGTCTTGAGCCATAACAATACTGCCTCTGCGCCTACGCGTTCACAAATGGCGTATTTTTCTTGGCGATGCTGGAACCGGTTAAGATTGGCATCGTAAATGACGCTGACGCCGTGGTTTAACAACAACTCGGTGAGGTAGTCGAGTGTGCGGTACACGGTGTTGTGTTCGTCGTTGGTAAAGTGAGGCTGTTCGAACATCATAAACCGCAGTTCGTCCGAAGAGAGCCGGACGGCGCCAGTTTGCTCGGCAATCATCTTGGCAGTGGTAGTTTTACCGGCTCCCGGATAACCGAGCATGAGGTAAAGTTTCGCAGACATGCCCCTAGCCTACACTGCAGTTCATCAAAAACGCAAGCGCTTTTATAAAACGGCAAGATGCAAGTCGGCTTATTGTCTTAACGGGCGTGCTTGGGCGTGGACGGAACGGTGGTAATGGCGCGCAGCGCTGGCGCGGCTTGCATGGCCACGTGCCCCTCGCTCACTACAAACGGCTCGCCGTCGGCTTGGGCGAAAAGTGTGCCGCCCTCGATGTCGGCAAGTTGCCAGTGGCGCGGCTTGCCTGAAACGTCGAATACCTCGGCTGGCAGTTTTCTGCCCGCCAGCAGCAATCCGTTGCCAATAATATTAGCCGATCGCCACGCGCCGCTTACGCCCGTTTGCGTAGTGCTCAAACACACCTTGCGGTTTGTGAGCGGCACGTTTGAGGTTTTGTAGCCGGCCATGCGCGTGCCGTTACGGATGAGCCACTCCAGTACGTGCTCGGTTTCTTGCGGATGCTGCGGCTTATCCACCTCATGCAATGTAAAGGTTGGCGACGCCCAGCCTGCCGGCAGCACCACTGCTGGTTCAAGCGCGTGCTGGATGAGCTTGCCCACCCTGGGGTATTTGTCTTGAATTTCACGAAAAGCGGGTTTGGCGATGTCGATGGCGGCTGCGCCGATGCCACTGGCGCCGACGCCAAAGTACGAAAGCACTGTTCGCCGTTCCTCGCCTGCGGGCGTTTGGTAGGAAAACTGCATCGGATATATGTCGGCGACGCGCGCCTGCGGGCTGGCCAGGACTTCGTCGGGGGTGTGAAGCGAGCGATGGCTGTTCAGGCTGCGTGCGGTATCGCATTTATTGCCATTTGCGCCAAAAAGCGTGACGGTTTGGCGGGCTTCTACCGGTGTTTCGGGGTCTTCGAGCAGTTCGGCCCACAGGTGTGCTTGGCCGTCGCCGCCTTTTATGAGCACTAGTGTTTTTTCACCGAGTCGCTCCACAAGTTCGTTGTGAAACCGCTCGCGCGTTTCGTTCATGCGGGCGCTGCTTTCAAATGTTTCTACCGTTACGCCAAAACGCTGTTCGATAGCATGGATTTGTTGTGTTGCTTTGGCGGCGTGGCTGGCCTCGGGGTTTACAAAGGCGATAACATCGGTTACACCGAACCGCTCCTGTAAACCCATTAAAAATCAATCCCTTTGTTGGCCAAAAACTTGTCGTCAAAATGATGCTTGATTTTGGTCATGTTGGTTGCGATGTCGGTGAGCGGCAACAGCGCCTCCGGAAAATCGCGTCCGGTAAGGCACAAATTGGTGTTTGGCGCGCGCTTTTTGATGAGCTCCGACAGCTGTTTTTCAGTAAGCAGTCCGTCGTGCACGGCGTTGTTGATTTCGTCGCAAATTACTAGTTCGTACTTGCCGCTGCTGGCGGCAGCCAATGCCTCTTTGTAGGTTTCGAGTGCAGCCTGTTTGTGCTGCTCGGGCGTAACGAACTCGGCACTTAGAATGCCTGCGTTATAAAATCCCTTGCCACCCTTGTAAAAAAACAGTTGGTCTTTAAACAGCGGCATAATGTCGCGGATGAACACGTGCTCACCCACCCCCCAATATTTTATGAACTGGATGAACGCGACGTTCCAGCGGTTGCCGAGTGCGCGTGCCAGCAGCCCGATGCCGGCACTGGTTTTGCCTTTGCCCTCGCCGGTATATACCACAACCACTGATTCTTTCGTTTGGTAATCCTCAAAAGCCATTCAATAATTATGCCACATTTTCTGAGCCTTTGTTTTGCGCCACGAATTTGTTGAGCCGCTCCACGTAAACGGCCAGCCCGCGGACGGTGACTTGTTCGTGTTGCGGGTCGGCTTTACTGCCCTCCTTTTCGAGACTTTGCATTTTGCGGTTTTCTTCCTCGTAGGCTGGGTTGCTGGTGATGTGGGCCCAGGTTGTGTCGTCGTAATCAATCGTTCGGCCATGGCGGCTGCCAAGCACGACGCCTGCAATAGCGGTGTGTATGTCGTATGCGGGCTGTTCATGTGACTTCGGCGGCTGTTCGGGCGGCCAGGCGCTAAGTTGTGTTTGCATGGCTTTGGGATGAGCTAGTGCCATCGAATCAAAAAACACCACCTCGGGTGGCGGCGTGTCGGTCATGGACATGGAAAAATCCATGCTCACGGTGGGACGGGTCTCAATGAAGCGGTTTGGATCACTCATATCTGGGCTCCTCCTTACTCCTTAAATATAAGTGAAATTGCCCTCCGATTACAAGCGATAATCTTCACAACGGTATAACAGGGGTTTTGTTAGGGATCGTCGTAATTATATAAGTTGTTTTTCGCGCAAGGTGGCGTCGATTTGGGGGCGGTCGAAGCCGACGATGATTTGCCCGGCGATATCCAGCACCGGAATGCCCATCTGGCTGGATTTTGCAACCGCCTCTTGCGCGGCGCTCGGGTCTTTTTCGACGTCTTTTACGGTGTAGCGCACGCCCAGCTTATCGAGATATTCTTTGGCGGCGTGGCAAAAGGCACACCAGTCAGCGCTGTAAACTGTCACAGTTTTGTCCATATAATAAGTATAGCACGAATGTGGTAAGATAGCTGGCAATGCTTACGAACCCTTACGAACACGTGCCAATGGCAGAAAATGTGCAGCCAGAAACGTTGGCGGCCGATTTTCGGCGCGACTTCCCTTTGTCTTTTAAGTTTTCCCAGGGCGATGTCGGCGTGCAGCGCTCGTTCGATGTAATCGCGGCTGACGTGTATGCGCATCAGTATACGCCCGAAGGTTTCCGTAGTGCCCTGCCCGAAGCCCTCGAACAGGCAGGTGAAATTGCTGAGCGGCTACAGCCGCCAAAAAATCACCAGATACGCGATCCGCAAGAAATAATCGGCGAACGACAGAAGCAATGGAACACGTTTAGCGGGGCCATGCAAGCGCGTGCTGCCGGTGGACCTATGATGTTATCCACGTTTTGGCGCCACATGCGATACCTGAATTTTGGCGTGCAATACCGCGATTTTCGTTTTGTTGGCATCGGCCGGCGGCAAGCGGACGGTCAGAGATTTTATAACAGTCAGTACCGCCAGTATGTCATGGAGGCCGAACCCACCATTTCAGAACCTTTTAATGTTGTCTTCCGTGCCATGCGCCGACAACTTTTGCGCCGGCCAGTCCTTGCACCTTTCTACGGTTGTTTGTGGGGAGCTTGGGATTATCGGCACGCCGATGAACCGTTTAGGTCCGAAGCTTTTAAGGAGGCGCTTCGTACCGAGGGTACACCGTATGCGCGGCTCATGCTCAATACAAAGGGCTTGGGATACCACATGGCCAAACTGCTCTTGCCCTCTGTTGATCGAAAGCTTGCCCACGCGGCTCAAAAGCACGCAGAAGGCAAAGAATAAAATAATTGGCGGTTGCGCACATCACCCCTGTTTGTTATACTATAAAAAATGAAGAAAGCCGCCGCTCACCCGACGCAACCCACTCCTCATGACCCGTTTACTCTCGGTTCCCTTGGCATCCAGTTTTTGGATACCACCTGGCGAATCGCAGTACCGGTAGTACTGTTTGCCGTTGGCGGTATTTTTGCCGACCGCCATTTTGGCAGCAAGCCGTGGCTGACGTTGCTTGGCATGGTTGCCGGTTTCGTGGTTGCCGGCTTTTTGCTCAAAATGCAGATCGCCGCAGTAAATAAGGAAAATAAATAATGACATCCGTTTTTGCGAGCACATCGCCCGATATTAGCATCGCGCCGGAAACCCTGTTTCATCTGGGGCCGCTGGTCATTACCAACTCGCAGTTGCTCGGCGGCTTGGGCGTACTAATTTTGCTGGTTGTATTTGGCGTGAGCGCTTCCCAAATTAAGCGCCACAAAGAAGGCCGCTTTGCGCACGCTATCTTGTGGCTGTTCGAAAGCTTGTACGACACCACGGTGGAAGTGATCGGCAACAAAAAAGTAGCGCGCAAGGTGTTGCCGCTGGCCGTGACCCTCATGTTTTTCTTTTTGATTAACAACTGGCTGGGGCTTTTGCCGATCGTTGGCTCCATCACCTACGAACACCACCCGTTGTTGCGCGGTGCGGCGGCCGACCTCAACACTACCTTTGCGCTGGCGATTATTTCGATGGGTACGGCGCAGGCATGGGCCATCAAGCGCCACGGTTTTTTTGGCAACCTTGGCCGTTATTTCTCGAACCCGTTTAAGGACCCGCTCCATGCGGTCGTTGGTATTTTAGAATTCATCGCCGAGTTCACGCGTACGATCGCGTTGGGGCTTCGTATTTTTGGTAACGTCTTCGGTGGCGAAGTTTTGTTGGGCGTGATTGCCTTTCTAACAAGTTATGCTGCGCCCGTTGCGCTGCCGGTGTTCTACGGCCTCGAACTGTTTGTGGGTGCCGTGCAGGCATACGTATTTTTCATGTTGACCATCGCTTTTATTTCGTTAGGCTTACCCGAGAACGAGGAGGCGCAGGAAGAACATGCGTAGTCCTCAGACCGGTAACTAACACCGGAGTTATGGTATAAATAAATAGTAATTAAAGGAGTAATAAAATAATGGACATTTCCCCACTCGCATTTGGTTTGACCTATGCAATCGGTGCTGGTTTCTGTGGTATTGGACTGGGCTTGGTTGGCCTTGGCGCTATGCAAGCTGCTGGCCGCAACCCCGAAGCAATTGGTAAGGTTCGCACACTGATGATCTTGGCCATGGCCTTCATCGACGCCCTCGCCATCATCGGTTTGGTTGTTGCACTTATTATTAAGTTCTTGAAGTAGGCGGGCGAGGACGCATGCTGCACAACGCCGTAACAACGTTCGCGAGTTCCCAGCCGGGACTGTTTGAAGCGCTCGGCATTAACTGGAAGCTCTTGGTTGAACAAGCCATCGCCTTTGTGGTGCTGGTGTGGGTTTTGGCCAAGTTTGTGTACCCGACGCTTATCAAGAGTATCGACGACCGCCGCGCTGCCATCGAAGCCGGCCTCAAAGAGGCTAAGCAATCGCAAGAGGCGCTCGAAAAAGCCGAAGCCAAGGTGACGGAATTGCTTGGGCAAGCCCGTGCCGAGGCCGACGACGTTTTGGCGCGATCGCACAAAGAGGCTGCTGCCATGGTCGCCAGCGCTGAGGAAAAAGCCAAGCAACGCGCCGACCAAATTGTGGAAGACGCCCGCGCCCAGCTGGCGGCCGACATCGCCAAGGCGCGCCAAGACCTCAAGGGTGAGACCATTAAACTCGTAGCCAAAGCCACCGAGCATGTCATCGGCGAAAAACTCGACGAGCGCAAGGATGCCGGCCTCATCAAAGAAGGTTTGGGCGGAGGCCGCAAATAATATGAACAGCAAAGTTTCGCGCCGTACCCTGGCCCGCGTGGTTGCCGAAAAGCTAATCGCCGAGCCCGGACGCACTAAACATTGGATCCGCGCCGCCGCAGCGTATCTGGTGGAGCACAACATGGTGCAGGACGCGGACTTGCTCATGAACGACGTCGCGCGGGAATTGTTCGCCCAAGACGGCCGGCTCATGGTGCACGTGGCCAGCGCCCGTCCCTTGAGCGAAACAATCCGCGCAGAGCTGAAAACGCATTTGCGTGCGGCTACCAATGCCAAACACGTCGAAATGAGCGAAGCGGTTGACCCCTCGCTCCTTGGCGGGTTGGTAGCCAAAACGCCCGATGCCGAGCTCGACCTTTCTGTCCGTCGGCGCCTGCGCCAATTAGCATCGATTACAGCAGCATAGGAGACATAGCTAATGAATGATCTAAAAGTACAAGAATTATCCCAAGAGTTGCAAAGCGCCATCGAATCGCTGCGCGAAACAAAAGGCCTGGAGCAAACCGGTATTGTGACGCGCGTTGGCGACGGCGTAGCCTGGATTTACGGCTTGCGCGAGTGTGGCTACAACGAAGTGATCGACATCGAATCCATTGGTGGCGGCAAAATAACAGCGTTCGCCCTCAACTTGCTCGAAGACGAAATCGGCGCCGTAATTTTGGGCGACGATGCCGAGATCGCCGCCGGTGCGCGCGTGACCCTGACCGGCCGCGTGCTGGAAGTGCCGGTGGGCCCTGAAATGGTCGGCCGCGTGGTTGACCCACTGGGCCGGCCGCTCGACGGCAATGGTCCGATCAAGGCTTCGGCCACCGGCCACATTGAGCGCCAAGCGCCAGGCGTGATGGACCGTAAATCGGTGCACGAACCACTTATGACCGGTATTATGGCGATCGACACCATGATCCCCATCGGTCGTGGTCAGCGTGAGCTTATCATCGGTGACCGCCAAACCGGTAAGACTGCTATCGCCGTTGACACCATGATTAACCAGGCCAAGCAAAAGACCGGTGTGGTCAACGTATATGTTGCTATCGGCCAGAAATCATCGAAGGTTGCAGCGCTCGTTGAGCGCCTGAAGCGCGAAGGCGTGATGGACCAGACCATTATTGTGGCCACCAGCCCGGCCGACCCGGCGCCGTTGCTTTACTTGGCGCCATACGCCGGTACGGCCATGGCCGAGTATTTCCGCGACAATAAGCAACACGCGCTCATTATTTACGATGACCTTTCAAAGCACGCCGTGGCCTACCGCCAGATGAGCTTGCTGCTGCGCCGCCCGCCGGGACGCGAGGCTTATCCTGGTGACGTGTTCTACTTGCACTCGCGCCTTTTGGAGCGCTCGGCAAAGCTTTCCGACGAGCTCGGCGCCGGCTCGCTCACTGCTTTGCCGATCATCGAAACGCAGGCTGGTGACATCTCGGCGTACATCCCAACCAACGTCATTTCGATTACCGACGGCCAGATCTTCCTGGAAACAAGCTTGTTCTACCAAGGCATCCGCCCGGCTATTTCGGTAGGTTTGAGTGTGTCGCGCGTCGGTGGTTCTGCACAGACCAAGGCAATTAAAAGCGTGGCTGGCTCGCTCAAGTTGAGCCTTGCGCAGTTCCGCGAACTCGCCTCGTTTGCCCAGTTTAGTAGCGACCTCGACGACGAGACCAAGCAAAGCATCGAGCGCGGCCAGCGCCTCACCGAGCTGCTCAAGCAAAGACAGTACAGTCCGCTGAGCATCGCCGACCAAGTGGTTACACTGATGGCCGCTACCAAAGGGCCATTTGACAAAGTCCCAACCGACAAAATGAAGGAAGCCCAAGCCGAGCTCATTTCGCTTGTTGAAAGTGACTACAAAGACGTGGTCAAGGAATTGAACACTGGCGCCAAGCCAACCGAAGAACTCGAAAAGAAAGTGCTAGCCGCCGCCGAAAAGGTCGCACATTCGTTTGGCGCCAAAAAAGCGGAGAAAAAGGCCTAGGCGATGGCATCACGGCAGCAAATTAAACGGCGCATCGGTTCGGTAAAGAACACCAAACAGATTACCCGCGCTATGCAAATGGTGGCCGCAAGCAAGCTGCGCCGTGCTCAAGAGGCGGTCGCCAAGCCGCGCGAGTACGCCCGCTTGGCACGTGAGGTGCTTACCCGCCTGCGCAAGCTGGCCGCTGATGCGAGCGAATTCCACCTATTTACGCCGCGCCCGATTAAAGCCCGGCTGCTCGTAGTAGTCGCCAGCGATATTACGCTCGCCGGCGCTTACAACAGCAATGTTATCCGCCGCATGATTGCCGAACTTCGGGCCGACCGCGACAAAGGTATTAAGACGTCGGTGATTTGTATTGGCCGCCAAGCTGCCAACGCCGCCAGCCGCATTGCCGGTGTAGAAGTTGAAGCCGTTTACCAAGAGATGCCCGATCATCCTACTGCTGATAACCTACGCCCGATTTTAAACTCGGCCGTTGCCCTGTTCGTGGACGAGAAGGTCGATGCAGTGGACCTCATATTCACAGAGTTTAAATCGACGGTGAGCCAAACAGTAGTGCTGCAAAAATTCTTGCCGGCCGGGTTTGACGAAGCTGAGCTTTCCAGCGAGGTTGCCAGTGCTGAAGTTGAGCCTTCAGCCGAAGAATTGCTGCAAGCCGCCACGCTCCGTTTGCTCGAGGCACAAATTTACCAAGCGCTGCTGGACGCCCGTGCTTCGGAGCACTCCATGCGCATGTTGGCCATGAAAAACGCCACCGACAACGCTGGCGACATCATTGAAGACTTGACGCTCGAGTACAACAACGCGCGCCAGGCGGCAATCACCCAAGAGCTCGCCGAAATTACCGGCGGCGCGGAGGCATTAAAATAATGAGAGACCCAGAAACACTTTTCATTTTTGGCGCGCCTGAGACGAATGAGCCGGTTGCCTCAGGGCCACAGCCTGTGACTGACCCGACTCCAAGGCCGGAGAGCGAAATACCCGGTGGCGAGCAACTACCGCCGAGCGCCCATTTCGATAGCGCCCCGCAGCCCTCTAGGCCCCATCCGGAACCTGGCAATATAATCACACCGACATCTCATAACGAAGGAGAACAATAATGGCAACACAAGCAAAGGAAAAACCAAAGACCACTACCGGACACGTCGTCCAGGTTGTGGGCGTGGTGGTCGATGTCGAGTTTGACGACAATGCGCTGCCGGCCATCAACGATGCCCTTGAAGCCACGCTAAACGGCAAAAAATTACTGCTTGAGGTCGCGCAGCACCTTTCAGAAACGACCGTCCGCACAATTGCTCTCGCCGGCACCGATGGCCTTACGCGCGGCGACAAAATTGCAAACACCGGCGCGCCGATTTCAGTGCCGATTGGTGACGCTACGCTCGGCCGTATGTTCAACGTCATCGGCGAGCCTATCGACGGTATTGAAGGTACTGGTTTCAAAACCAAAGCGCCCATCCACAAGGCGCCGCCTAGCCTCGAAGAGCAAGCCGGCTCAATCGAGATCCTCGAAACCGGTATCAAGGTAATCGACTTGATCTGCCCGATTGTCAAGGGTGGCAAGGCGGGTCTGTTTGCCGGGGCGGGCGTGGGCAAAACCGTGCTTATCCAGGAGCTCATGAACAACATCTCGAAATTCCACAGTGGTAATTCGGTATTCGCCGGCGTTGGTGAGCGCACCCGCGAAGGTAATGACCTGTACGAAGAGATGAAAGAAGCCGAGGTGCTCAAAGACACGAGCCTGGTGTTTGGTCAGATGAACGAGCCGCCGGGAGCGCGTTTGCGCGTGGGCCTTTCGGGGCTTACGATTGCCGAGGGTTTCCGCGACCAAGGCAAGGACGTGCTATTGTTTATCGACAACATTTTCCGCTTTACGCAGGCCGGCTCCGAAGTATCCGCCCTGCTTGGCCGCCTGCCGAGTGCCGTGGGTTACCAGCCGAACTTGCAGCAAGAAATGGGTACGCTCCAAGAGCGCATTACCTCAACCAAAAACGGCTCGATTACCTCAGTTCAGGCAGTGTACGTGCCAGCCGACGACTTAACCGACCCAGCGCCGGCAACCACCTTTGCCCACCTCGACACCACTATTGTGATGAGCCGCGCCTTGACCGAGATTGGTATTTATCCGGCGGTTGACCCGCTCGATTCCAGCTCGACGATCCTCGACCCTGAAATTGTGGGCGAGGAGCACTACAACGTGGCGCGCGAAGTGCAGCGTATTTTGCAGCGCTACAAGGATCTGCAGGACATCATCGCCATCTTGGGCATGGAAGAACTGTCCGAGGAAGACAAAAAGATTGTGGCCCGCGCCCGCCGCATCCAGCGCTTCTTGAGCCAGCCGTTCTTTGTGGCCGAGAAGTTCACCAACAACCCTGGCCAGTACGTGCCGCTGAAGGACACCATTAAGGCTTTCCGCGAAATTTTGGATGGCAAACACGACGACAAGCCGGAATCGGCGTTCTATCTTAAGGGTGACATCACCCAGGTAAAGGCGTAGCCATTGTGAAGCTCGAACTCGTCACCCTTGATGGCGTAAAGTTCAGCGCAGATGCGTACTCTATTATTTTGCCAACCGCTGCGGGTGAGATTACGGTATTGCCAGATCATGAGCCGCTCATGAGCTTGCTTGTGCCGGGTGTAATCACGATTCGCCGAAACGCCCACGACGCCGACTACCACCTCGAACACTACGCAACCTACGGTGGCGTAGTTGAGGTGACCAAAGATGCCGTGCGCGTGTTGGTTGACGAAGCCTCGCACGGCAGCGAGATCAACGAAGCCGAAGCGCAAAAGGCCCACGAAGCTGCCGTTGCCTTGCGGGCGGGCGCTAAAAACCAGGTTGAGCTCGAGAAAGCCCAAGCGCTTGTGGACCGCCAAGCCGTTAGATTGCAGGTGGCTGGCTTGCGTCGCCGACACCAGAGCCGCCGGTCTTAGCCGCGGTGCCTGGAATGGCTGCGAGTTTAACGCAGTACAAGTGATAAGAGAAAAGCTTTACAAAACCTCAGCTTTATACTACGCTTGTGGTAACAATAAAAAATACGGAGGGTTCGTATGTTTTCAAGAAGAAAAATCGCCATGATCGTCGGCGAGTTTTTAGGCACTGCTGTGCTGACGCTCGTTGTACTTTCGGTGGCTAAGTCGAGTATTGGGATTCCTTACTTCGTGGCGCTAGCGGCTGGCTTAACCGTTGCCGGTATGACGCTGGCACTCGGTATGGTTACCGGTGCGCATCTTAACCCGGCGATCACCGTCGCGTTTTGGACTGCCCGCAAGGTTAAGACTTCCCGTGCTGTCGTGTACGTTGCCGCCCAATTGCTTGGTGGCGCAGCAGCATATCTGCTTTACACCTATTTTGTTGGTCAGCACTGGCAAAACAGCGGCCACTACGAAGCCAAACTGCTCGTTGCAGAAGCTGTGGGCGCGTTGGTCTTCGGCTTTGCCTTTGCCGCCGCAGTGTACCAGCGGGTTGAAAACAGCAAAGCTGCTGCTACCGTCGGCATTGGCCTGGCGCTCGGCATCATTGTAGCTTCATCGGCTTCGGCTGGTTTCTTGAACCCAGCAGTTGCCTTGGGCGCGCGATCTTGGGGCTGGGGCACGTACGTGCTTGGCCCAGTACTTGGCGCAGTCATCGGCGTAAACTTGTACAACTTGCTGTTTGCAAGTGACCGGCAGTTGCTTGCCAAACCAGGTGCAAACAAAAAGAAGAAATAATGCAGCTTATTGGCAGCAAAAGAGGCTTCGCGTTCGCGCGGGCCTCTTTTTATAATTGTGAACAATGCTAGATGATGGAGTCGATTAAATCTTGCTCGAAGGCCTCGATGCCGCGCAAATCTTTGCTATATGCGTCGGTAGTTGGTAGTTCAAGCGCCCGAATGCGTCCGCCAACGGCCTGGATGAGCTGTTTGAGTGCCTGCATTTTGGCGTCGTCGAACGCGGCGTGTAATTCAATAATGTTGCCTTGTTCGTCCGGCTCAACAAATTCCAGATAGGCGTCGGTGACCTTGTAGCCGGCAAAAGCGTTGGATCCCTCAACTAACAAGCGGTAAAAGTACAATTGCAGCTCGTATTTGTGCAGTTTGATTTCGTGCGCCCAGCGACGGTGCGCCCGTCCGGTTTTGTAATCAACGATAACAATGGTCTTATTAACTGGGTCAACGATGAGTTTGTCGATCTTGCCGCCCACATGAGTTTGGCCTACGAACACGCCCTCGGTGCGGAAATTGTACTCGGCCCGGTTTTCGCGGCTCACCGTGTGTTGGCGTTGCGCCCAGTAGGCATGTAGGCTTTCATGACCACGTGCGAGCAAAAGCTCGGTACTTTGCGGACTCAACCGTTTGGCCCTTAGGCGTTGCCCAAAAGTGCGCAACACCGCTTTTTCGTTTGGCATGACGCCATCTTGTTTGGCGGCAATATGTATCCATTCCAAGGTTTCGTGCATGGCATTTCCGAACTGAATTTCCGGTCGCGGCGCTTGCGGAAACCGCAAAATAGTCTTTAAAAAGAAAGCTTCTGGGCCGCAATTGGCAACGTCGGTAAAGTCACTTACGTGAGTTGGGCTGAGTTGAAGTTGGGCCAAACGCCTAGCAAGCATGGCTTTGAGGTTGCTGCTGCCGAGCGCCGCGTAGTGGCGCCGCTGCCAGTAGGCTTCCAGCTCGGTGGTTGGCGAAACAGCACCGTCTTCGACAGTCTGCACTATTTGCGCGCCGGCTGGCAGGAGCAGGCTCAGCAGTCCGCCCTTTTGCTCGTCTTCGGTTTCGTTCAAGTACTTGAGGCGCGTTAGGGCTTTGCCACTGTAATTGTTGGTGTAATTTACCAAGTACAGCTGGCTTTTGGCGCGTGTGACGGCTACGTAAAACAGACGCAGACGCTCGTCGTTGGTGGCGCCGGCATAGCGGATAAACTGCAAGTTGGGCGGAATACTCAGGCGGCTGACCTGCCCGCGCGTTTTGCTGCCCCACGCTTCGTCGTTCACGGCCACCACAAACACGGCCGTGTACTCCTGCCCTTTGGCTTTGAAGGCGGTGAGCAGCTGCACGGCTTCGGTGGCTTCTTGGTAAGGGCTAGTGTTGAGGATTTTGATGTTCGCGGCGCGGTGTGCGGCCACAAATTCTAAAAAGTCCGGCAGCGTGAGCGGCCCGTCCTCGCTAGCTTTATATTCGCGAAGCCGCGCTCGCAAGACAATCAAATTAGTCAATAAGTTCCAAAAATCCCTCTGACTTTTTAGGGTGCTCGCTGACGTAGGGGGTCCTGTCGCCTCGTCCGCTCCTAAAAACACAGAATGCTGAAGCCGCAGCATTCTGCTGTTTTTGGGAGCTGCCCCGCGAGGCGCTACCCCTGGGTCTGTGGTAACACCAAAGTGAAACGTGTAAAATGGCGAGGTAAATGGCTCGAAGCCGGGTTCACCCACATCGAGCGGTTGCACGCCAATAAGATAGTCGAGCATGGTTTCGAGTGTTTCGGTTTTGAGCAGCATTCCCAAACGGACAAAGAACAATACCACGGGCCGGAGCGTATCATTTTCGAGTAGCGCGCCGGTCCAGTTGCTTTTGCCGTCGTTTGCCTGCCATGACAACTGCCAGATCAAGCTTGTGGGCAACTGCCAAAAGTCGTAGCTCAATACCTCGGCCCATAGGTTATTGGCCATCGCGTGGTCGCCAGTGCTGAGCGCTACACAGAGCTCACTCATGCGCAACAGTTGCGCCACTACGGGATCGTCGAGCACGTTTTCGCGCTTTTCGTAGCGGATGGGCACGTTTTCTTGTTGCATAAACGCCATCAGCGGCTCAAGGTATTTGTGCTGCGGCGCTATCACGGCGATTTCGCTTGCTGGCATACCGCTATCGAGCAGCGTTCGAATTTTTTTGGCCACCCACGAAAACTGCGCAACGTCGCTTTTTGCCTGTATCCGTTCGACCGTGGCGTTTTTGGGTAAGTTTTTATTTTCGGCGGTAAGCGTTTTTTCAATCGCTGGGAAATGGTGGTGCAAGCGTTCCTCGATCTGCTCAGCAACACCGCGAGCTACGTGTAGTACATCGGCGTGCGACCGGTAATTTTGGGTGAGCGGCACCAGCAGTACGTCGCGGTACAGCTGTTGGAACTTGAGCATGTGCGAATAGTTGGCACCCTGAAAGGCGTAAATTGCCTGGTCATCGTCGCCCACGGCGAGGACGTTGGGCCTGGCCTCGTGCACCGGATTGTCGGTGAGCAACTCCACGAGCCGCAATTGCGCGCCGTTGGTGTCTTGAAATTCATCGAGCAAAATGTACAAGTATTGTTCCTGAAGAGTGTAGCGCAAGTCGGCGTGCGTTTCGAGGGCATGAACGGCGCGCAAGATCATGTCGTCGTAGTCGAATAGTTTGCGTTTTTCCAGCTCGTGCAAGTAACCGGCGTAGATGTCGGCAGCCGCGGCCAACTTGCGATTTGCCTTTTCGCCATCCACTACAAAAGCACCGTGCTCGTCTTTGGCGAGCCAGGCGTTTTTCCACGCGGTGAGCGCAGTAGTTTTTCCACTTTTGTTTGTCTGCTCAATTGCTTCTGCGAGACTCCCGACAAACAGTTGTGCTAGTGACGTAATGCCTTCCACGAACCCAGGGGCGGCAGTCCTGGGGGGACCCCCGGCACGCGCAGCTTTAGTGAGCATGATGGGGGAAACTGGACTGCCAGGACCCTCCACTGAAATGAGAGCGTTTAGTAAGACCTCGAATAAGGGAGCAGCTTTCTTATCGATGCGCACGACTCCAGCAAGATTCTTCTGTACGATTGGTGTGGTGTCGCGGATAAACGCTAAGTTTTGCTGAGCTACGGCGTGCAAGTCGTCTGGTTTTAAAAGCGCGCGCTTGGCGTCGCTCACCAGCGCCCTGATGTCGTTTAGGTAATTGTCGGCAAATTTGAGCGGGTTGCTGTACGGCAACTTGCCGACGAGCTCACGAAAAATACTGTCCACTCCCAGATCGTCTACGGGGCGCGTATCAGCCAGTTCGGAAAAATAGTCGGGAAACCGGCGAATAAGATCGCTACCAAACGCGTGGTAGGTGCTGATGGTTACGTCGTAGGCGTTTTGCCCGATGAAGTTCGTGAGGCGCTCGCGCATGGTCTGCGCGCCCGATTCCGTAAAGGTAAGACACAAAATGTTGCTGGCGCCCGCGTCGGTCTTGGCTAAAATATTTGCGATGCGCGTGGTGAGCAACTGCGTTTTACCCGTGCCCGGCCCGGCGATCACCAACACCGGCCCCTCGGTGGTGTCAACCGCCCGTTTTTGCGCAACGTTTAACTGCGCGTACGCCTCCTCAAACTTGCTCTTCATATAAATATATTGTAAGTCACCCTTCCCTAAATTGCGACCGGTTGCGTTCTGTGCTGCCTCGTGTAATAATTTTGTCTTATGTCGAAAGAAATTATCCCCATAACCGAATTTCCTGTGGCAGCTGCCCTGCCCGAATATTTGCCAGCAGAACAAATCGGTGTTGACGTTGGGCTTATTGGCAAGGTTGCCCGATGGGGCTGTTTTCGGCCGGACGTGCAAATTAGTGCATATTACGGCTCCGTCACGAACTATGACTTGGGTATTGACGGAATGGTCGGCCCCAATCTTGGTTCTGCCTCTGCCACCGGTAAAACGACTATTGCGCAGCGCAGTGAAGCAAGCTTCGAAGAAATGCAACCCGCCGAAGCCCCTAGCATCATCCGGATCGCTTCGCGTCTCCATCCTGCGCCGCGGCTCAACACAAAGTTTAATATTGCCGAAATCCAACAGCGCTTACAAGATAAGAATGCGATTTTGCGGGATCCGGCTGTTTGGGCAAAGGAACTGAACGGCGGCATGGGCGAAGCTTTGCGTCAAGCTGCCCGCCAGCATATACTCAACGGATCAACCTCTTATATTGAAGCAATCGGTGCAGGAGCGGAAATACTAAGCGCTAATATTATTTTCGACCTTTTGGATATCTCAATTGGTGTGGTAGACGCCGTACCAAACTTTTTTTCGCAGTTAGTGGCGGAATAATAGCAAGCAATATTAGGAAAGTACTTCGGAAAAATTACGCAGACCAGGCAAATGCCGAAACGTGCTACTCGCTGTTCCCCGGCTTCCACCTCGACCGTTATGCAGTAGTTGAAGGGCTAACACGGGCACGCCGTTTGGTGCGACCGATCAAGCCGTAGCTTGCCAGTTGGCCTGTGCCAAACGTTTATGGCTCATTTCGCCTTTCTTCCTGATGGCTTCAAGCGTATTGATAAGCAAGGTTGGCCGGCTTTTTAATACGTCTCTGTCGGGGAAGACTTCCCATACAACTTCAATCCTTTGTTTGACTGTCTCGGGTTTAAGGGCGAGAAGCCGCCACCCTCTCATGCCCAAAATGCTAATGCAGTGCATGGCGTTGAGTTCGGATTGCTCGAGTACTTCGATAACACCGGCTATGCCCTTCGAGGTTGGAAATTTTGTCCTGGGGTTGGCGATTACTCTTTGCACAAGCCCGAAAAGTGGATGTCCAGGGTCGTTCCAGCCTAATTCCTCGATGAAATTTTTACGGGCTTGGTTAGTGATTTCCCGGAGCTTTTGAAAATCGGGATGGCTTCTATGGAGCTGCCGCGAGCCCTGCTGTGCGTATTCATTGAGCGCGGCAATGTCGATTGCTTTGCCAGGCAGGGCAGCTGCTTGTAACCATGCGTCTTCACTCGAAAACTTCTCAATTTGGGGAGGCTTCATGCGTCGTTCTTGTTCGCGGACAGCGCCTTTGTGAAACTGGCGCAGGTTTGGATATGATTCGAATAATTGTAAATTGCGGATCGGTGTGCGGCGAAAATATGCCTGCAATACTTTTTCGCCGACACGTTGCTGGCGCTGCGGATTATTGAGTGCCAACAAGAGCTGGCTGCGCTGTTCATTTTTTCCCGACTGAAATCGCTTGATGCTCTGGCTGGTGTCGGCCAGGTACGCCATGAGGTCGGCACCTTTAAGCGATGACAGCCGACTGTCCAGTAACCCTTCCGGACTATTTTGTAACGCGAGTTTTCCGGCGTGGTCGGCGGCGACACGCGCGTAGAGATATCTCGCTTCAGACGATATGTCGAGCACTGTTGGCCGGGTTTGCACCAATGTGCGTACCTCTGTTTCTTCCCAGCCAAAAACGTTCGCAAGGCGTGAGAGGTGTGTATATCCTTTCTCCAGTGTTTCGGGGCGCATGTCGACCAAACAGGCTGCTTTTTTGACTGCGTTTCGCAAATCGGCAGACGGCCCGTACAAGTTTTGGATAAAACGAATATTTTGTATGGTCATGCCGGGGTTGAGGCCGTGCGGGTTGTTGCTTAGGTGGTGCGAGTACCAATTTTTCATCTCGTGGCCGGGCCGGTACCATCCGAGCTGCCGGTAAAAGACTGTGCGCGCCTCGGTAATCTCTTGCGCTTCGCTAGTGGTAGTCTCATTAATATTTATGGCGTGCGAACCCACGGCAATAAGTCGGTTGAGATTGCGGGTTATAAACGGCGTAGCATTTTCGGGAAGGTCGGGGCGCAGTTGTTGGAGCAGCCGCTCGTCAAGAAACGGCGACAATCCTTGGTGGCCAGGAAAGCTGGTATCCTCGTGTACTGCCAAAAGAGGCGCAAGTGGTTCTGAGTATCCTTCAGAACGCGCAACGTTCATAGTGCGAAAATTATACCATGATTATTGAAAAATAAAAGTATATTAATGCCGAATGTGGCATTACTGGAGGTTTTTAGCCGCGCAGACTGCACAATTTTCTTCGGTTTCAAGTTCGCTTATCCATTGTTCGCCGGCTTTCCACCAGGGCTCGAGGTCGTGGTAGCCTGCCAAATCGGCGAACGAGCGTAGCATCCAGCCAACCCAGCCATATATTTGCACGTTGCCCCACAACACCGCGGCCCACCGCGGCCCAACGGGCGTGACGTAAATTGGTTTTTTGGGTTTATAGGTGTGCTGTTTTTGGCCGTGACTGCTTTGCAGCAAATTTTCTGCAACAAACTTGGCATCGTGCAGCGCAGTTTGTGCCATGCCGCTGTACAAGGTGTCGGCATTATCGCCAATGACATAAATATTTTTTTCGGCCTGCAAATAGTGGTCGACCACCACTTTGCCTTTGGGCGTGAGTGCAAACTGGTTGTCTTTGAAGAATGGATGGTTGGTCATACCGGCGGTCCAGATAACAGTGTGGCTTTGGATGGGTTTGCCATCCACCATCAGACTGTCGGCGGTTTCGCCCTGCACGGTTTTGCCAATGTACAGGCGTACGCCGAGGCGTTTGAGACGCCGGGCAATGGCGTAGGACATATCGGCTGGCATGCGCGGCACGAGGCGCGGCGCGGCCTCGACCAGATCTATGTGTGTGCGCCGGCCATGCACGCGGTGAGCTTTCATGATTTTTCGGAGGTAGGCCGGCAGTGCGGCGGCCAGTTCGATACCGGTTGGCCCGCCGCCCACCACAATGTAGTGCAAGTCGGGTTTGTGCTTGTCGCTGAGCTGTTGATGTAAGTGAGCCTTGAGCTCTTCGACTTCTTCGAGCGATTTTGTGCCGTACGAATATTCAGCCAAGCCCTTGATGCCGAAATAGTTAGTGACCGACCCGAGCGCCAAGACCAGCTTGTCGTATGCATACGTGTGGCCATCCGCAGTTTTGATGTGTTTTTTGTGGCGATCCAGGGTGGCCGCCCGCCCGTGCACCAACAATACATCTTTGCCCTCAAAAATATTTTTGAGCGGAATGCTCGATTGAGTTTTGGAACCGCCGGTAGCGGTGTGGAAAAGCGTAGGATGATAGCTAAAGTTGGGGTTGTCGCTGAGTAGCGTTACCTCGAATTCATGGTGCTTGCTGAGCTCGAGTGCTGCTTTGACGCCGCCAAAGCCACCTCCAACAATCAACACGCGCGTTTTGTGTGTTTCCGTCATGCTTATGATTATGGCACACCTGGCGGCCGCTGTGAAATAACCTACTTAAATATCACCGGTTGATGCTACAATTGAATCTTATGTAAGGAGGAATAATTATCATGGAAACCCGACCTCGGTTTAATCCTTCCAACCAGTTGCGGCGACGCGCTGCTGTGGCGGGCGTACCGCTCGCAGCTCTCTTGGCGGCTTGTGGTCCGACCCACCCTGTGGATGGTCAGCCTAGCGTTGACCCAAATGTAGTAACTACTACGCCACCACCATCATGGACAGCGGTGGGCGCGCCGTCATCGGCTGTCGCGTCGCCAAAACTCTACAGACAAGTGCAAGAATTTGGCGCCAATGTCTTTGCCGACTTCCACAACAATGGCGGCGCAAAGATTGGCCATATAAGCGCTGGCGATGCCGCGCTCATGGCCTGCATCGAATACGACCCGCAGTACTCAAAAGAAAATATGCCTGGTAGTACCACGCGCGGCCTGTGGTACAAGACCGACGAAGGCTCGTTTATCCCAACCAACACCTTTTGGAATCAGGAGAACATTGGCGCACCCGATCTTCAAAACATCTACGATCCCGCCATGGCGGGTGTGGTGTGTGCCGACTCGCCAAGCCAACAGCTGCCGCCGGCGCACCCAACCAAGTAACATGCTATAGTACTGGTATAACAGACAAGGAGGTGCTATGAGATTGAAACGCGCGACATCCGAGTCATTTCCACTAGTCAGCCGCCGCGATAGCCCTGTGCCCTTTTCTAAAAAACGCTCAGCTCTGTTGGGATTCAGTGTGCTGCTCGCCAGCCCTACAGTGAGCGGCTGTGGTAATTTTTTGAACAGCGACCCGCCGCTCATTACTGATTCACCCATTCTGCCCACCGTTACCGTCACGCAAACAATCACCGAAGCGGCACCAAATGCCACTGGAATGAATCCTCATGCCACCGGTGTGCCTGCGGGGCGTGGCTGGCAAGCGGGTGTTTATAGCATGTATCAAGAACCAATCGTGCAAGCGGGCCGGTTTTATCTTGATTTTACACAAAACGGTGTCAACAGCAAAGGCGACCCCCTGTCCGCCGGCGCCACCATTATGGCATCTTGCATTGAATACGATTCGGCCTATACCCACACATCCACGCGCGGCCTGTGGTATAAAGTTGCCGACGGCGAACCGCACGCCGGCCAGTTTGTACCGACTAACCTTGGTTACAACGGCCCGCACGGCGAGCACTACGACCCGGCTGTGCCGACGTGCGACCCGAACGTCACATTGCCGCCCGTTAAGTAAACCTGCGCGCCGCCCCTTGCGCAATAATGGCAAGAACGCTTATGCTAGAGGCATGGACGAGTTCAAACAAAAACTCCACAAAGTCGGCTTTAGCGGCGAGATTTTAGACGACCCTGCAACAAAAGATTTTTATAGTCACGACGCGTCTTTGTTTGAAATCAAGCCCCAGCTGGTGGTGGCGCCCAAAAACACTTCCGATGTGCAAAAGCTCATAAAGTTGGTTGGCACTGAAAAAAAACACCTGAAAACGCTCTCGGTCACAGCTCGCTCCGCAGGCACCGACATGGCTGGCGGCGCAGTGAACGACTCCATTATTGTCGACTTCAATAAGCATTTTACAAAGATTGAAAAAGTCTCGCCCACCGAAGCGCAAACCCAGCCCGGCGTGTTTTACCGCGACTTCGAAAAAGAAACGCTCAAGCATGGCGCGCTCATGCCCAGCTATCCGGCCAGCCGCGAGCTTTGTACCGTGGGCGGCATGGCAGCCAACAACTCCGGTGGCGAAAAATCGCTCGAATACGGCAAGACCAAAGATTTTGTGAATGAGCTGCGCGTCGTGCTTTCGGACGGCAACGAATATGTAGTCAAGCCGCTCAACAAACAGCAGCTCGTGGCCAAAATGTCGCAACAGAATTTTGAGGGCCGCGTGTATAAACAAATTTTCGATCTCTGCGAAAAAAACTACGATACCATCAAGGCGGCCCGGCCCAAGGTCAGTAAAAACTCCATGGGTTATACGCTGTGGGAGGTGTGGGATCGCGAAAACGGCGTGTTCGACCTCACGAAATTGTTTGTGGGCAGCGAGGGCACGCTCGGGTTTATTACCGAAATCAAATACCGGCTGGTGCCGCACCGTCCGCATTCCGGACTGCTGGTGCTGTTTTTGCGCGACATCGACCGTCTGGGCGAGATCATTCCAAAGGTGCTCGAATACAAACCGGCCACCTTTGAATCGTTCGACGACCAAACCCTGTGGCTGTCCATCCGCTTTTTGCCGAGCTTTCTCAAGTTGATCGGCTTTAAACGGTTTGTGCGGCTATTGTTTTCACTTATTCCCGACGGCTTGCAGCTGTTGCGCGGCATTCCCAAACTTATTTTAATGGTCGAGTTCAACGGCGAAACCGAACAAGAGGTCCGCACAAAAATCCACAACCTGCACAAAGACCTCGGCCGCCAGCGTGCGCACTACGAGATCAACGGCATGGAAGAAACGCCCACCGAAGGCTCCAGCGAGAAGTTTTGGCTCATGCGTCGCCAGAGTTTCAACCTGCTTCGCAGCAAAGTGAAAGACAAACATACAGCGCCGTTCATCGACGATCTGGTCGTGAACCCGCAGTACATGCCAGAGTTTTTGCCGCGTCTGCGCAAGATCATCAAAAAATACAAGCTGTTCGCCACCATCGCCGGACACATGGGCGACGGCAACTTCCACATTATTCCACTCATGAAAATCGAAGAACCAGCCGAACGCGCAAAGCTGCTGCCAGCCATGAAAGAAGTAGACGATTTGGTGCTGAGCTACGGTGGCTCGCTTTCGGGCGAGCACAACGACGGCCTGATTCGCGGGCCTTGGCTGGAACAACAGTTTGGCAAAGAGATACTTGCGTTATTCCGCGAGGCTAAACATATTATGGACCCCGAAAATATCTTTAACCCACACAAAAAATCCGACGCCGATTGGGACTACAGCTACAATCACATCCGCCAGCATTTTTAATAACTAAGTTTTGACCAAACAAAATATTTATGCTATTATTAAAGTAATTGTTTCGATGAATCTCGGTAAGTTAGGCGTACGTGTCCGGTTGATTTCATTCCGACAATACAGCTAACACTTATAACGAGAGGATTCTTTCTATGTACCAACAGGCTTATCATGCCTCACCGCGCTCGAGCGGTGGGCAGCGACGTAACCGCAGTGGCGGCTCACGTTCTGGCGGCTATAATCGTGCGCGTTCGTCTTCACGACGCGGCAAAGTAGTAAAACAAACTATTCACCCCAGTAAATTTATTCGGGCAGCGAAACCGGTCGAAATCCGCGAATACACGCCCACAAACACGTTTAACGACTTTACTTTGCACGACCTGCTCAAGCAGAACGTCGTCAAAAAAGGCTTCACCGCCCCTTCCGAAATTCAAGATAAAGCGATTCCGGTGGCGCTCGAAGGCCGTGATGTTGTGGGTATTGCCGACACCGGCACCGGCAAAACGACAGCTTTTACCTTGCCGGCACTGCACAAAATCATGACCGAACCTGGCCACAAAATGCTCGTCATTGCGCCGACCCGCGAACTGGCACAGCAAATCGAGGACGAGCTGCGTTCGTTTGCGAAAGGCAGCGGCTTGTTTGGCGCACTGTTGATTGGTGGTTCGGCCATGGGTCCGCAGTTGCGCGATTTGCGAGCCACGCCAGCGGTAGTGATCGGCACGCCTGGCCGCATCAAAGATCACGTGGAGCGCGGCACACTCGACCTTGGCACTTTTGATATTGTAGTGCTCGACGAAGTTGACCGCATGGTTGACATGGGCTTTATCGCCGACATCCGCTTTTTGCTCGACGCCGTGCATCCGGTACGCCAGTCGTTATTTTTCTCGGCAACGCTTGACCCCAAAATCGAGCAGCTCATCCACAGCTTTTTGACTGACCCGGTTACTATTTCGGTCAAGACCAGCGAAACCAGCGCTAATGTTGCGCAAGACGTTATTACTTACCGCGACAGTGTCGAAAAAATCAGCAAACTGCACGACCTGTTAAACCAAGAAGAAGTGGCCAAAGTGCTCGTGTTTGATGAAACGCAGCGTGACGTCGAGCGCTTGGGCAAGGAGCTTGCGAGCCGTGGCTTCCGCGTGGACGCGCTCCATGGCGGCAAGACTCAGGGCCAGCGCTCCCGTGCGCTCAAACGGTTTCGCAATAACGAAATTTCGGTGTTAGTCGCAACCGATGTGGCAGCGCGCGGCATCGACATTTCGGACATCACGCATGTGGTCAACTATTCGGTGCCAAACGCCTACGAGGATTACGTGCACCGCATTGGCCGTGCTGGCCGCGCGGGTCGTCCTGGCGCAGCGTACACTTTTTTGTCGCTGTTTGAAGCGCGGTTCTAGTTGCGCCTCCGTTCGCTATAAAGCAAAAACGAGACATTTTACTGTCTCGTTTTTTTGTTGGCCAGCAAGTGGTTTAGTAACGACGGCCGGCGCCTTGGTTGTCGTTGTTGAAGGAGCGGCGCTCACGGTTTTCTTGTGGGCGTGCTTCGCTTACACTTACAGTGCGACCGCTGAGTTCACGACCGTTCAGCTTGTCGATGGCGGCTCGTGCTTCATCTTCGCTGCTCATTTCAACAAATCCAAAGCCTTTTGAGCGGTTGGTTTCGCGGTCCATAATAACGCGAGCTGATTCGACGGTACCGACTTCTGAGAAGAACTCGCGAAGTTCATCTTCTGTGACTGAATATGCCAGTGACACAAATAACTTAGTTGACATGGGGTGGGATATTTCCTCTCTTGTCCTGCGCGGGAAGATCGGGGGTGCCGAGCTTCGCTGCTCCTCTGCTGAACGGTATTATGTAAATCTTCGTAGAATCCTGGTTGTTCTAATGCCCCAGGTGCAGCATATTCTAGCTCCCACAGCATAACAGATCGGCGGGCGAGTGCCAAACATTCCGGGCGTTGCACAAAACCATAAAAGTTTATAGACTGAGGCTATGGAAGCAAAACGGGGGCGCTCACCTCAAGTACAACGACCAATGATTCTGGATGTGCTGCCTGCCGACGTTGCCCCGCGACTCGACAAATTGCCGAATTCATTTAATAGAAAGTTAAGAAACCACGTGCCGAAGGTACTGCGCCATTGGTGGGTATGGACGGCAGGGCTGGTGATTGTCGGTGCGGCTGTAATAAGCTGGCATTTTTGGTTTGTGCAGACACCCAAATTGCCAGCAAAAATCACGAACCAAATTGCAGGCTTTGAACCCTATTTTTTTACGAAATTGCCAACGGGCTTTCAGTTTAATTCGAAAAATGTAAGCTACGGCGAAGGCGTGTTATTTTTCCAGTTGCTTGATAAGAACAATGAAAGCGTCGTTATATCCGAGCAACCGCTCCCTACTGATTTTGCAAAAAATGCGCCCCAAGGCCAGCAAACAGTAGATGGCGTTGATGGTACAGCAAGCGTTTCGAACCGTGACGGCCGGACTATCGCTACGTTCGTAACAAACAAAAAACCATCTGCGCTCATTTCGTTGAGTGCAGATGGTACGGTTGACGCGGCAACCCTCAAGAGGATATTGCTTGCTCTAAAGCCGTACTAGCGTAGTGTCCGCACATTAGTCCCCGACCCATGTAAGGGATATGTTTGTGCCGTTCCAGGTAGTATCGACGTTGACGGCTCCTCCACTATTTTGGTATCCGAACACACTGATCGTCGCTCCAGAAGCAAGTCGGACCGTAGCGGTCGTTGAAAGCGTGCCAGCAACCGTGGACAGTGGGAAGGTTGAGGCCTGGGCGTAACGAGTTGCCTCGGTACTGTCGGCAATGGCTAAATAGTGCTCCGTGCTGCTCGTGCCTCCGGCCGCAAAGCGAAGGTTGGCGCTGATCTGCCATATCCCTGCCCTGGTGGTCGTGAAGGTGTTGTTGCCGCTCACCGTAAGCGGTGCCTCGGTGTTGTCGGCTGTGTTGAGAGTTATTTTGGTATCGGTGTTGTTTGAAATACTCTGCGCTGTGCCGCTTTGATGGTAGCGGCTGATTTGCGCTTCGGTGATACAGTTTCGCCAAGAACCATTTTCGTAACATCTGAATCGGCCCAGGTTTGAGTTATAGTACATGGCTCCGGCTATGCCTGTCGGGTCGCTGCTTGTCGTCCCGGAGTTTAAGACTAACAAATTTGGACTGCTGTATCCGGTGCTGCCGTTTCCGATGAGGACTCGCCCGTTCGTAGAGTCTACCGAAAAGTTTTGAGCGCTGCCAGAGTTGAGTACGCGAAGGGCGGTTGTAGAATCAGAATATTCTTTGATAGTTACAGCTCCACTCTGCGTGATCGTAAAGAGTGACCCAGAACCAAACATGTCGCTAATGCCGCTGCTAGGGACAATCGGCGAGTAAAAGAGGTAGGCAGGAGCGCCCGAGCCGCTTCCGGCGTCGAGCGTCCAACTGGTCGGCCAAGTTCCATACGTGTTGCTCATAAAGGCATCGTAGCCCGTGGAGCCGTTAAAGCCATAGATGTTGCCAGTACTGGCGTTGTTTGTCTGCATAACAAGCCAATATGTTGTGCCAGAGGTGACGTTTGCGGTGGAAGTAAAGAACACTTGGTTCCAGTTGTTCGCGCCAGTGCCGTTAGGTAATGAAATGGTGGTAGTGGCGCTCGTTGCGAGCGGCGTGCCTTGCGGTTTTGCACCGGCCCCGTTATCGGCGTAGAGTGCTACCATGAACTTGTTGTTCGGAGTTGCCTCGACGGCGCGCCAGTCAACGTACATGGATGAAACGGTGCCGGTGGCTCCAGCGGTCACTCTGAGCCCAGAGAGGTAGCCGCTCGGGTTGCTATCGGTTGATACCGATGAGGTGTTGCTATTGCCCATAGCAGTACTAACACCCGAACTGGCGGATGTTGACGAGTTAATCGAGAATTGGTCGGAGTTGTTGGCGTCTTGCCCAATGTAAAAACTCGCCGTTGGGTTGGTGAAGCCGAGGCTTGAGTGCCCGCTCCCGGCTTGTTCAATAAGCGCAATTGGCGCCGCCACCTGGACGTTGTTGACGGCGACATCCAGCGTGGTGGACGGTGAAGAAGTGCCCAGACCAAGCCGGCTATTTGTAGTGTCAACGTTGAGCACCGGCGTTGTTGAGCCGCTTGGCTGGACTTGAAACGCGGTTGTGGCGTTGGTCGAAGGCTTAAACAAGACCGAACCAGTATTACTAAAGGTTGCCACGTTGGCGCCACTTCCGTTTTGGAGGTCCAAAATATCGCCGGAACCACCATTGTTTGCCGCCAACAATGCGGTTGGCGAAGTGTTGGAACTTCCTTGAACGGCAAAATTCGAAGCTTGGACCGTGCCGCCAGCGACTGTCCCCGTTTGGTTGTGGATGTAATAGCCCGACCCGGATTTGGCAATACAGCCTGTCGTGCCCGTCGTGTCACACACGCTGGTGCCAGCTACGCTCAAGCCGGCAGTCGTGTTGATGACACCGGTTTTCGAAATGGTAACTACGTCGCTTCCGCTGTTTTGCAGTTCTACAATAAAGCCCGAGGAGCCGGTTTTGTTCAGGAAAATAGTGCTGTTGGTGGAGCTGTCCGCTTGCACGCTGCTGGGCGCAAGCTGCAAAAACTGCGTGGCCGTGAGCCCGCCCAACATGTTGGAGTTTAACGCGTACGGCGCGGCTGCCATCTGGCGCATGGGCAGCATTTCGCCGTCGTATGATGGCGTGCCGCTCGTGGTGCCGCCAATATTAACAGACAGCCACAGAATACTTTGGTTGAAGTCTACGCCCGTGTTGCTGTTGCCCTGGCAACTGCCGCCGCTGAGCACACAAATGGCTCCCAATTGCACCGAAAAATACCCGTTCTTTACAGTGACGCCCTGCGAGTTGTTGTTTTGCCAGTTTTCGGTCCACAGAAGCGTGCCGCCCGGGGTACCTGTGGTGTCGCCGGCGCTCGCGCCATCACCGTTTTTGTAAATTTTGAACTGGATGTTATAGGTGCCGTCAGCGACCACCGCGCCCTGCGAGTTTAACAGTCGGGCTTGATAGTTAATTTGCTGGTTGATGCCCGTTGCCGCCTCTGTAGGCTTGCCAGGCAGCATAAAAGAGGCGCCAAAAACCAGACACGCTAAAACCGCCACACGAAAACCGCGGCGCGAGTGCCAGTACCGAGTTCTGCTACCAGGCAAAGAACCCGAGGAGCGTTGTGACAGAAAACGCAGTAACTCCCCCAAAGTGTACCTCTTAGACTAATGGAGCCTATAATTACTCCTCACACTATCATACATAAGCGTTTAGTTGCGCGTCAACGCGCGCTGCAAAAATTGCACGCGTATATAAAATGTGCGCCCAGTTCTAGCATGAGCGGCTTGCTTCGGTTACAATAAGCGGTATGAAAGTGAGACGCGCTTCTGCCCGCCGCTGGTTTTCACGTTTATGCGTTGTCTCGAGCATAGGAATCATTATGGGATGGCCACTGACCGCAAACGCGACACAATCAACCAACTATCAAATCCAGGAGGATTTTATTGGTGGTGTGGGCGGCACGTACGCGAACTCGACCAACTACCAATCGATCGGCAGTGCTGGCGCCGCAGCTGTTGGCGACAGCTCCAGTGCAAACTACCGGACTCAATCGGGCGCAACCACCACCAACGACCCATCGCTTTCATTTGCGGTCAATACTTCAAGTGTCGCCCTCGGCACTTTATCGACTGGTTCGGCCGGCACTGGCACGGCCGCCTTCAGCGTCTTGAATTATACCAGTTACGGATATGTAGTGCAGGTTTTGGGCAACCCGCCGAGTTATGGCGGCCACAGCCTTACGGCCATGTCGGGCGCCGCTTCGTCGGCCGGTACTGAGCAGTTTGGCATCAATTTGGTTGCCAACACCACGCCTGCTTCGCTTTCCGGCGTGAGCGCCAACCCCCAGCAAGTCCCGAGCGGCAGTTTCAGCAACGGCACATTTGGTTCGGGATACGGCACCACCAACACCTACAAGTACAATTCCGGCGATACCATTGCCCAGGCCACTCAGAGTTCCGGCCAAACCACTTACACCATTTCGTATGTTGCCAACATTTCAGGTACGACACCGGCCGGTGCTTATACCGGGGCTGAAACGCTGATCTGTACCGGCACGTATTAACAATAAAATTAAGGTCCAAAGGTACTGGCAAGAGAATATGTTTACCGCACTGCACCGAAATTTCAAAAACAATCGCGCTCGGGTGAAAATTATCCTGAGTGTGTTAGCGCTGCTCTTCGCGGCTGTTGGTCCGGCCATGCCGGCGCACGCTGCGCAAATTACTTCCCGAAAAGTGACCTTGTCGAGCTCGGCACCATCCGCTACGAGCACCAGTTATACCTTCAACTTTACGCTGCCAACCACCGGCACCGCCGTAAAATCGCTCGACATCATTATGTGTACAACCGCGTCCAACCCATGTAGCGGCAGCACACCTACTGGTCTTACCACCACTGGCGCATCGCTTACCTCGCAGCCAACCAACTTGGGGGCGGCCTCTGGGTGGACGGGCACGTTTAGTACGAACGGCCGCTTGCAAATCGCCAACAGCGGCAACTCCACGAACCCTTCAGGCTCGCAGACGCTGGTGTTTGGCGGGATTACCAACCCGAGCACGGCCAACACGGCGTTTTACGCGCGCATTGTAACCTACTCGGATGCTTCGTGGACAACCGTTATCGATACCGGCATCGTAGCCGCGGCCATCGCCAACCAAATTACGGTGTCGGCCACTGTGCCGGAATCGCTCACTTTTTGCACGGGCACCTCGGGCATTACTAGCTCGAGTTGCGCCGGGGCTACTGGCACCAGTGTTTCGCTCGGCGTACTCACCACTACCTCCACAGGCGTTGGCACATCGCAGATTGGCGTGACCACCAATGCTAGCCTGGGTTATGCCATCACGGTGAACGGCAGCACGCTTACCTCTGGTTCAAACACCATTGCCGCGCTGGCTTCGCCTACTGCTTCGGCGCAAGGGTCGGCGCAGTTCGGCATAAACCTCAAGTCCAACACAACGCCCACGGTCGGTTCCGATCCAGCGGGCGCCGGTTCGGCCGCTCCAACAAGCAACTACAACACTGCCAATAGCTTTACTTTTAACACCGGGGACCAAATCGCCACCGTGGGAACGTTCGACAATTTTCGGCTCTTTACGGTTTCGTACATAGCCAACATTACGTCGGTTACGCCGCCCGGGACTTACTCAACAACCCTAACGTACATTTGTACGGCAACATTTTAGCGAGGTTATATGTACTATAATAAACAACATATGGACGTGCGTACTTTGTTTGCTAAACTTGCGTCGGTATTGGTTTTGACGATTGCGGCTGCAACGTTACTGTTTGCTGGATATATGCCTGGCAGGGCTGCGGCTGCAACTCCAGCGCCCGCAGGTGGCCAGGCGTTTTCGATTGCACCGCCTTTGCTGAATCTAAAAGCCGATCCGGGCCAGACGGTGATGGCGCGCATTTTGCTCACCAACGTCTCAAGCGGCCCCATGATTATGAGCGCGGCCGCCAACGACTTCGCCGCCAAAGACGAAAGTGGCAACCCCAACATAATCTTAAATACCAAAGATCCCGTGCCGTTCTCGCTACGCAATTTTATCCAGTTGCCAGCGCAGTTTACGCTCGGGCCAAAAGAGACCAAGACGCTCGATGTACCAATCGTGGTGCCGCATGATGCCGAACCTGGTGGTCACTACGGTGTTATTCGGTTCACGGGTGCTTCGCCCGACGTGAGCGGTACGGGCGTGTCGTTGTCAGCGAGCATCGGTACGCTTATTTTGTTGCAGGTTTCTGGCAATATTCAGGAACGCGCTTCGCTTGCTGACTTTTACGCGGCGACGCCAAACAATTTTGCCAAAAAATCGTTCTTCCAAACAGGGCCGGTTGGGTTTGTGGCGCGCATTAGCAATGATGGCAACACGCACATTCAGCCGAGCGGCACGCTAACAATCAAAAATACTATTGGCAAACAGGTGGCGTCGCTGCGCGTTAACGGTACGCCAAACAATCCAAAAGATCCGCCCAAAAACATTTTGCCTGGCAGTATCCGTCGATTTCAGCTAACGCTCAACCAAAAGTGGTTATTTGGCCGCTACACAGCACACTTTGACGTTACCTATGACAACAAACACTTGGTTGCCAACCAAACGTTTTGGGTAGTGCCGTACGCAATTGTGTTGCCGGTATTGGTTGGTTTGGTGGTAGTGGCGTTTGCCTTGCGTTACGGGATTAAGAAATACAATGCGCACATCATCAAAAAGTCGAAGGCGGCAGCCGCTGAGCCCGAAAATCCCGATTCCAGTAATACTCCTACCGAAACCTAAGCTACTGGACTTTTTTGGTTGGACCGTGTTGCTCGCGTGCTACCCGGACTGCGCGCTTGAAACGCTTTTCGGCCACCGCATCAACGTAACGCACGAGTGGTCCGTAGATGATTACCCGCTTTTGTCCCTGCTCTTCGTCGGCGTCTTTCAGGGCTTCGGCAATGAATTTTTCGATCAGCCATTCCCGGCCGGGTATGGTCTGCCCCTGCAGTGTAATGCGCCACAGTTTGGCGGCTAATTTTTCTTCTTCGGTGATACGCAGTGGCCGCGCCAACATCATGGGGCCGCGTGGCAACGTTTTGCAAACGTCGTCAACCAGTTCGCGTCCAAGGTCGGGATTCCGGACAAAAATATCAATAGCAATAGTGCGCACGCCGCGTGGCGTTAGTTTTACGCCCTGAATGTACTGGTTGTGCAGCCACACGACCTCGCCATTTAAATTCCGTAGCTTAGTAGAGCCAAGCGTTACCCGTTCGACAACACCGCCTACTTCCCAAAATGGCTCAACCCGAATAAAGTCGCCCACCGAAAACCAACGCTCGGCGATCATTTTAGCACCCGATGTAAAGTCGCGCAGCAGCGGAGCGATCGTGGCGTTCGCAAACACAATGAAGAACGTGCCAGCGCCGATCGTCGTCGCCAGCGTATTTTCTTTAGGAATAAGCAGTCGGAGCGCAATGTAGGCGATAATGCCCACAATGACGGCGCGCACCACGGCGATGGCCACGCTCAAATACGTTTCCACGCGGCGCAGCCGGATCGAACGTTCTTCACTCGAGGTTGTATCGGAGTGCACGGCGATCTTCTGCGCCACTTTAATAATCAACTTAGCAGCCAAAGCGCTCAGTAAATACGCAAAGATACACGCTACAATAAACACCAAAATATTGCGGACTGAGTGGCCGCTTTTGATGGTGCCATCAATAATTTTTTGGAGGTCGGCAATGAGCCCGTTCAGCATGCTTATACTATACAAGGAAACGCGGGCTTATACAAAAGCTAGTTTTCTGGCTCGCCCAGCACGAGCTTGACCAGTTCAAGCAACTGTTTTTTCTGGTTCGCATCAAGATTATTGAAGGATTCGGGCGCATAGGCACGGACTTCGTCGAGCAGCTTTGCTTGCAGGGCTACGCCTTTTTCGGTGGGCCGGATGAGCTTGACGCGCCGGTCGTGTGAACATTCTTCGCGCACGATGAGTCCTTGGGCGAGCAGCCGGTCAACAATACCGGTCACATTTGAGGCGTCGCAGTTCAAAAGACAAGAGATAGTGTTCATGGGTGTGCCCTTTTCTGGCTCCATGGAACAGAGAGTGATCATTTGCATAAGTGCCAAATCGTGGCGCTCCGCTATGCGGATAAGGCCATGTTTGGCGCGCCAAGAAATGCGCAGCAAACTCCAGTAGAGATTGTCTTGCAATATTGCGTTGTCCATGGCCTCAGTATAGCACAAAAAACTTTTATACATAAATACTTGACGTATATAACTAACTCGTCTTACAATAGTTGAAGTATAGAACTAATGAATGGGAGATAGCTTATGAAGCAAAAGTCAAAGTGGCTAGTTTTTTCGCTTGTTGGGGTGGCGCAGTTTATGGTCATTCTCGACGTTTGCATTACAAACATGGCATTGCCGGCGATAAAAGAAGCTTTGCACTTTAACACGAGTTCGCTGCAATGGGTGGTTACGGCTTACGCGCTTGCGTTTGGCGGATTCTTGTTGCTTGGCGGGCGCGCCGCCGACTTATTTGGCCGGCGCCGCATATTGGTGACGGGAATGGTAGCGTTTACTGTGCTCTCGCTCTTGATTGGCGCATCGAGTTCGTCCTTGATGATTATTATATTGCGCGCTTTGCAAGGTGTGGCTGCAGCGTTGATGTCGCCTGCTGCGCTGTCGATTGTGCTCACTACGTTTAAAGAAGGTGCGGAGCGCAATCGGGCGCTCGGCTACTGGACGATTGTTTCTACTGGTGGTGCGGCAATTGGATTGCTACTGGGCGGCGTGCTCACCCAATACGCCAACTGGCGCTGGAATTTCTTTATCAACGTGCCCATCGGTGTCGTTGTGGCATATGCAATCGCCAAAATTGTGCCAAAGCATGAGCAAGAGGCGGCGCATCGCGACTTAGATTTGCCTGGTGCGCTGCTGGTAACGAGCGGGCTGATCGCTTTCGTGTACGCTATCAGCCAAGCGCCGACTGTTGGCTGGCTGGCGGGTTCGACCATCGGCACGATAGTGCTGGCGGCAGCGTTGATCGCCGGGTTTTTGTACAATGAATCGCGCAGCAAACACCCGCTCATGCCACTCTCGATCTTTAAAATCCGCAACGTGACGGGTGGTAATTTGGTGATGGCGCCGGTCTACGCCGGACAGATGGGCATGTTCTTTTTGCTGTCGCTTTACATCCAAGATGTGATGCGGTATTCGCCGGCACAGGCTGGGCTTGCGTTTCTGCCCTTCCCTATCGTGCTCGGGCTGGTTTCGCCACGCGTTTCAAGATGGGTTTCTAAACATGGCTACAAGCGTTTTCTCATCGTGGGTCCGCTGGTGATCGCAGCTACTTTGCTATGGCTGACGCGGCTAACGCCCACAAGCTCGTACTGGCTCGATGTACTGCCAACGATTTTACTGATGCCAATTGGTGTAGGCATGACGTTTATGCCGACCATGGCGGCGGCGACATCAGGTGTGCCGGGCAACGAGGCCGGGCTGGCTTCGGGCCTTCTAAATACCTCCCAGCAAATGGGTGGCGCGCTGGGCCTGGCGATTTTGAGTGGTGTTGCGGCTTCGGTTGCGGCTGGCACGCATGGTTCGCCAGTGGCCGCCCTGGTGCATGGCTATGATCGTGCATTCTTGGTGGCAAGCTTTATGATGATGTTCGCAGCGCTTTTGGCGGCGACCGTCATTAAACAACAAAAACGTGCAAAAGCAAACCATCAAGTGGCTGTCGAGGCGGGTATGTAGGCCCTCTCGCTTCGACACAAAGAACGCCCTGGGATTCCCTGTATTCCAGGGCGTTTTACATGGCTTTCGCTTCTTGAAGTAGTGTTTGCAGTTGGTTTTTGGTGCGCGACAAGGTGTCTTCAAAAGCGACCGGTAGCGTACGGCTGCTGTGGACAATGGCCGCAATTCGTCGCTCAATAACAGCGCTATTGCCCAAACGAATCGGTTCGAGCACACCATTTTCGTAGTGCGTTTTGACCATGAGATACGGGAGCGCTGCCGCCCCTCGCCCGCTGAGTACGAGCTTTAAAATAATGTCCGGACTGGTCGAGTAGAAACTCGGTTGCAGCTCGACGCCATGTCGCCTGGCGGCTGCTTGTAGCAAGCCGTGCGTGGTCGAAGCTTGGTCGTAACTTAAGAAATCCGGCAATGTGCCGGTTTTGCGCACCTGCTGAAAGCGTGACGCAACATCGCTGCGGGCAACCAGCATGAGCGGCTCGGCACCGAGCGATGTCTTTGTGATCGTTTTGGGCAATGCAGACTGCTCGGCAATGATGGCGACATCAAGTTCGTGGTTGAGTACTGCTTGTAGCAACAGGCTGGAATTGTTAATGGACAGCGACACGCGCGCCCACAGCTCAAGCGCGTTAAGCTCCAGCCCGTACACGAACAAAGTCTCGGCCAAACTGTCGATCATGCCGAGGCGCAAAGGCACTTTGCTTTGGCTCAGCTCAGCCAACCGCTGTTTGAGGTCGGTGTGTTTGGCAATTAGCTCCTTGCCGGCGTCGTAGGCGAGCTGCCCGGCCACAGTGGGCCTAAGTTGTCGATTATTGTATCTAAGCAGCTCTGATTGCAGCTCGCGCTCCAATTTTTTGATAGCTGCAGAAAGCGCTGGCTGCGAAATATGCATGGCGCGAGCGCCTTTTGTAAAGCTGCCAGCATCAACGAGCATGGCAAATTTTCGCAATCGATCTTCCATAACTAAATATTATAAAACCATCAATTAAAATATATTTGTTTTCTATCATACCCTGTCGTAGCATAAAAGCGAAAATAACAGGAGGATGTATGGGTTCCAAAAAAATTCGTGTGGCAATTGTGGGCTTAGGTAACTGCGCATCAGCATTAGTCCAGGGGATTTACTACTATCGAAACGCCAAAGACGACGAATACGTGCCTGGCGTGATGCATGTTAATTTTGGTGGCTACCACCTGCGTGATATCGAAGTTGTAGCGGCATTTGATGTGAATAGCAACAAAGTCGGTAAAGATGTGGCCGAAGCAATTTATGCTGAGCCCAACAACACCACGGTTTTTGCCAAAGTGCCAAAACTTGGCGTAAAAGTGCTGCGTGGCCCGCGCCTAGACGGCATCAACAAATACACGTCCGGCATCGTACCAGTTGACGACGAGCAGAAATCAATGGATGTGGTAAAGGCGCTCAAAGCTGCCAAAGTCGACGCGGTGGTCAATTATTTGCCGGTCGGCTCGCAAGAAGCCACTGAGTTTTACGCGCAAGCTGCCATCGACGCTGGCTGCGGATTTGTGAACTGTATACCCGTCTTCATCGCCTCCAACCCCAAATGGGCGAAAAAGTTTAAAGATGCCGGACTGCCGGTGATCGGCGACGACATGAAGTCGCAGGTTGGCGCCACCATCGTACATCGTACACTCGTAAACTTATTTCTCGACCGCGGCATGCACGTGGATCGTACGTATCAACTCAACACCGGTGGCAACACCGACTTTTTGAACATGCTCGAACGCGAGCGGCTGGAGTTCAAAAAAATTAGCAAAACCGAAGCCGTGCAGTCGCAGATCGAGGCGCGCGGGCTCGACATCGCGGCCGACGACATCCATGTGGGCCCGTCCGATTACGTACCCTGGCAAAAGGATAACAAAATTTGCTTTATCCGCATCGAAAGCAAACATTTCGGTGATGTGCCCATGAATTTGGAATTGCGGCTGAGCGTCGAGGATTCGCCAAATTCCGCCGGTGTGGCCATTGATTCTATCCGTTGCCTGAAGCTGGCGCTGGACAACGGACTAGCCGGCGAAATTATCGAGCCGGCAGCATACTTCCAAAAACACCCGCCACGCCAGATCGAAGATCGCACGGCGCGGGCGCTCGTTGAGGAATTCATCCAAAAATACGGACAAAATAAGTAGCGGTAGACAATAACAGCATATTGGCATTTTGGCGGCGAACCTCTGTGAAGCTTGTTTTCCAGGCTCGCCGCCAGTTGTCAAAAAAGGCAAAATAAGCTAAAATCTATCTGTTATCACACCACATTAGGGCGTCGCCAAGTGGTAAGGCACCAGGTTTTGGTCCTGGCACTCGGGGGTTCGAGTCCCTCCGCCCTAGCCACGAGCATAATAAGCAGTCTATAGGCTGCTTTTTTCTTGTAGAGAAAAATGATTTCAGTTATCACTCATTCGAAATATAATCGAGGCATGAGCAAGGAATCCGATTGGCGTAACATATACAAACGTGGCCCCTATGTAACCGCCGCCACTCCAAGTACCATCGTTAATATTTTTGCCGACACTATTCCTGCGGAAAGCAGGGCCGCGGATTTGGGGTGCGGCGATGGTCGAAACGCTATCTTTTTGGCAAATCGCGGACACGCGGTCGATGCTTACGATATTGAAGACCGGTACTCTGGCGACGAGGGCTGGCGCCAAAAGCTGTCCAAATCGGCAAGCTCATGGGTGCATTTCGAGCGACGCGACGTCGAAGGGCTGGCCTTGCCTGCAGAAACTTATGGCGCAATCGTGGCGACTCGTCTCGTACAATATATGGCTCTGGCATCCGTAGAGCGGCTCATCGCCACGTCGAAAGTAGCTTTGCGTGGCGCCGGCCTTTTATTTTTGAGCTACACTACCGAAGGTGGCATACGCGATGTTGCCGGCCTGGATGTCAAAACCTTTGACCATCCTGTCGAAAACATCACGGATGTACTAACAGCAAACGACCTTGAAGTTATATATCGCCGAGAAGCAGATGTATCCTCCCGGCAAGCACGAGTAAATGTTGAATACGCGCGAGCGCATGCCTGTGATTTAGTGGCGCGTAGACAATTGTAGTTTTCGGAGAATCGCCTCCTGTGTTCTATCGTAAGATCGAATACAAAAGCCAAAGATATTCTCGGCAGTTGTGTTAACTAAGCTAATAGTATATAATATGTATAAATGGCGACGCATCGAGCGCAGTACAGCGCTGTTATAGGTAAAAAACGGTGGATGCAATCCGAAGGCAAATTTAGTGTGCCGGATGATAGAGGCTCAAAAGTTGCTATCATGGTGCCGTTTCTTCCCGAACTCATTCAGGATCCGCGTGATAATTATGAGCAGTTTGAGGCGCAGGTGGCCGCATACGAGGCTCACTATAAGCAAAAAGGTCGCGAACCTTTCTCGGTCATGGGTGCAACAATTGACGATTTTCGAGGTGTCCTTTCAGACGAGACCATCCCCTCGGTAGTTGTAACGGGCTGGGGCAGCATGTCGTCCATAGCCGCGCCGTTTTCTTCGGATAGAAGCAAAGATGCGAGGTATGGCTATCTGGATTGGCTGCATTTTTCGGATATGGCCACCCACGTTAAACTTGGCGATTTCGTGATGCTACAGTGCGGCGGGTTTAAAAAAGAATTCAACCCGCCACTCCCGCTTGGTATGGTAAGCTCGCACACGAATATTCTGGGTACGCCAGGCCTCGCCCATTACGCCGCTCAATCTCTGGAAGCGCCATTGCCGCCCGATCCAATAACCACCGCCGAAGAACTTTCCTATGCCGCCATCAAAGAATTATTCCCGCTACGACGAGATAGGCGCGTACCACTGGTTCCGGAAGCTATGATACCGGCCGGCGTGTATACGACTGCTCGCGATTGGTACAACCAACACCTAAACACGGGCATGCCGGACATACCGCCGCCAGAGCCATTGTCGCAGCCGAACCTCGGGAAATACAGGCAATACGCCCGCCTGAAGTAGCTTAGATTCTATGCCCGCGAAGTGTCTTTACTTTGTCTGAGGGTGTCGGGCCGTACCGCCCGCCGATACCGCAGTCCCCATTGCTCGAGCTGCTCAACAATATCTTGTAACTCTTTCCCGTAGTCGGTCAGCCTGTATTCGACGTGGGGCGGTATAGTTTTGTAATCAATCCGCTTAATAATGTTGTCTTTTTCCAGTTCCTTTAGCTGTAGACTTAACACGCCTTCACTGATGCCCTCCACGTGGCGGCAGATTTCGTTGAATCGAGCCGGCCCCGAAATAAGTTTCCAAATAATAATAACCTTCCACTTGCCGCCTACAAGGCTCATGGCATACGCGACATCGCAGGTTGGGATTGCAATTATTTTTGTACTCATAAGGGATAGTATAGCACTCATAAAAATATAAGTACTGGGCAAATAAGACCGCACCGCATACTATAATTATGAATAAAAGGAGGTGCGGTACATGAGATTTTCCGACAAAACGATTCTTATCACAGGCGGGACGCATGGCATTGGCTTGGCTGGCGCTAAACGTATTATCAGCGAAGGCGGCACTGTTATTGTTACAGGGTTGAATGACGAGCATGCACGTCAAGCCCGCCAAGAACTATCGGGCGCGATAATAATAAAAAATGACGCGGCTGACCCTCGCGCCGGCATTGCCCTTGCAGAGACTATTAAAAAACAAGCATTGCGGTTAGATGGTTTGTGGCTTAATGCCGGGTATGCGCGGCTTAACTCAGTGGAATCAGTTGATGCCGATAGTTTTGACCACATGATGCATGTCAATGTGCGAGGGCCAATGCTCCAGCTCGCCGCCCTTGCCCATTTTTTGAATCCAGACGCTTCGGTGCTGCTAACTTCGTCGATCGCCGCTTATGATGGTAGTGCGGCAACTCCTTTGTACGGTGCGACGAAAGGTGCGGTTATATCGCTAGTTCGCTCCTGGGCTTCTGAGCTGGCTTCACGACATATTCGCGTTAACACGCTCGTGCCCGGTCCCATTGAAAGTGGTTTGCGTGACTTTCTCCCGGAAGCTGCCCGCAAAAACTTTGAAAAATCGGTAGTCAACGACGTTCCATTGGGCCGTATCGGTTCTGCGGATGAAGCGGCGGCGGTTGCATTATTTTTACTATCTGATGACGCTTCTTATGTAACCGGCAGCCAATACATGGTTGATGGTGGGTTTACGCGACACTAAAAGTATCTGCTCTTTACAAGCAACCTTTGCTCGCTTTATCGGATTCACCAGGGTTATAACATTATGCTGGCGGCAGCTCGGGAAGACCACGGTTGATGGTGGCTATTTCCTGGCGTGCTTGCTCGGCAGCAAGCATTTGGTCGGCGGCCTCGCGCTCGGCGACGGCGACTTGGGCGTCGTAGAGGGCGGCCTCTAGCTGGTCTTTGCCGAAATACGGACACGTGCGGCAGTATAGTTTGGCAACGGTATCACCAACGTTCTGGGCCGCCTCAGTTGCGGTTTTGCCTTCGCCAGTAATTGGTTCAATGCCTTTTTTATCCATTTGGCGGCAAGACAGCGCGCCAAGGTGCGTAATACCTTCTCTCGTAACCTCTGTCGATACGTACTCACCTCCCGCTCGTGCGTAGAAGTAGTCAAATCCGAGGCCTCGGTAGCCAATATTCTGGTCGTAGTTTTGTCGCGCCTTACTATATTCAGTTGAGGAAGTATCCGGCACCATTTCGGTGGTTGTTACTTCACGTCTCTGCTCTACAATTTGTAAAGTCTGAAGGCTGCAGTCGTTAGGGTGTGGCAGTGGAGCTGGCGTTTCGCGGTTTCGTTTGAACATAGACAAAGTCTCTTACAATAACTTAATTATGACACAAACTGGAGTTAAAGACAATTTATAGATTTACCGCAAGATAGTTTACATCCAGCATCTGGATGGTCGCGCTATTACTTTTTTCACTGCCGGGCGCAAGGAATCACGGTATTGTAACCGTCGTGCATGAGCACAGAGGGGGTGATATATGACGATCGAGAAAGAACGACCAGTTTCGGCAGGTGCTGCCGATTTTTTTGACGTGCGGCTGGCTAGCATGGCGGACGCGCCCGCCATCGAAGACTTTTATCAGGCACTGCCGGATGGGCATAGGTGGCTGCGGTTTGGCGGGCTTGCAAGTAACTGCCCTATTAACGTCGACCAACTGCAAGAAAAAGAAGACATTTTGCTTGCCCAGCTTACACACAGTGCTTTGCAAGAAATTGTCGGCTTTGCCGATTACCACACTACGAACGAGCCCGCCACTACCGAGTTGGCCGTGGTCGTTTCGCCCGACCATTGCAACAAAGGGTGTGGTTCGTTGCTTGTGCGCCGGGCTATCGAGCACGCCCTTGCCGATGGCTACACTTACGGCTGCATCGATACTGCGCCGCAAAATACGGCCGCGCTGGCGCTGAGCACGCGCATGCTTGGACGACCCATTTCTAAGGTCCCCGGCGAGTTGGGCGGTTGGCAATATACGTACGATTTGCGGCAGATAGGCGGACGATGAGCCGCCGCTGACTTGTATTTTTATAGATTTTATCGTATTGTATCCACACTATGGAGCGTCTAGCCTCAAGGAATCAATTTAGAGAGGTGTTGGCCACGCTCGACAGAAACGGTAAGGATTATTACACAAAATTTCCTCCCAGCCGGACCGACGACATAGAGCTCGTCGGCCTGGGCCGATATCTCCCCTATGAAAATGGGGAGCTTGGCGCATTCGCGCGCGGTACGGTTGCACCGGAAGATGCGGCGTATAAGTTTGAACAGGTCATTGTGAGTTTCGTGCTGAACGGCGGTTTTCTCTCCAAAGCGAAACAGGCCTACTTTATGGCCGAGGACTACGTTTGTGTGAGCCGCACCCAGCCAGCGCTTCCCCGCTCTGCTCCGCCAGAACTTGTGACCGCCTTGGCCGGGCAAGTGTGCCGGGACCGAATCGTGCAAGTTGGCGACGCAGCCTTGACGGCAGTCTCGGCAAGGGAGATGTCAATGCTAAGCGACTTTGTCCATGGTTCAGCGAACCAAACTATGGACCGCGAGTTTGTCACGCGAGAGGGTAGCTTGCCGCCGACGCTCATACTGCGCACCCACGATCTGCATGACAGAATTGTTTAAGATTCTTCGGTGTGGTTTTTGGCGGGCAGTCCTTGCCAAGCGGTAATGAGCCCCAAGGCAAGCGCACCCAAGCACAACCCCACCGGCAAACCAATATTCATATCGGCGCCAAGCGAACCCATCGCTACGCCAACAGCCGCAATACCCAGCACGGTACCAATTTGGCGGCTAAAGTTGAGAAAACCAGAGGTAATTCCCTCGCGGTGCGAGGGCGCCAATGCCATCACGAGTGTTGTAAGCGGCGCCAGCACAAAAGTCGCGCCATAACCTAGTAAAAAGAAACTGATCGCATCGAGCGGGTAGTAGGTGCGTACTTTGGGGACGAGCTGCAACACAGCTGCCAACATCTGACAAGAAAAGCCAAACATGATTGCCCGAATTGCCCCAAACGACTGCGCAAACCGCACGGCCAGCGGCGGGTTGAAGGTTGTTGGAATCGCAATCGCCAAAAAAGCTAATCCGGTATGTAATACGCTGTAATGTAACACTGCCTGCAAATAAAGCGACAAGAAAAAATATAACCCAAACATGCCAAAGTTGAACACCGCGCCACACGCGGAAGCCGCCAAAACGCGGGGGTGCTTAAACACTTCGGGCACAAGCACGTGCTCCTCGCTGCTACGTTCGCCATGCAAAAACAAGAGGCCCGCTATAACGGTCCCGAGGGCTCCCACAAGTCCGGCAGTGTTCAACAACCCGTTGCGGCTTTCAATAATGAGAAAGGTGACGCCCACAAGAAAAAGCATCAAGAGTGTTTGTCTGCCAAGTTGGAGCGGCCGGTCGTGTGTGCTTGTTTCTCTGGCGTAAAGCCCCACAAGCAATATGCCCAAAATACAAAGTGGAATATTGATGAGAAAAATAATCCGCCAACCAAATAGGTGTGTCAGAACCCCACCTGCCAACGGTCCGGCTGCTACTGCCAACCCCGCCAGTGACGCCCATACGCCGAGTGCTTTTGCCCTGGCTGGGCCCACAGTATACTCGTGGTTAATAAGCGCTAGACTTGCCGGGAGTAGCAGTGATCCGGCAATTCCCATCAATAACCGAAAGATGATGAGGGTATTTGCCGACCATGCTAGTCCACATAGCAACGACGTGATGCCGAATGCCGCCAGCCCTGCCAAATACACACGCTTTGCGCCAAACTTATCCGCCACAGCACCCATGCCTAATATAAAGCCGGCCGAGCCAATAGTGTAGGCGTCTATTGCCCATTGCAAAGTTCGTATGTCGCCACCCAACTGCTGATGAAGCACGGCCAGCGCCACGTTAACAATGTTGATGTCGAGCACAACCAAGAAGCTGCCCAACGTCAACCCAACTAATAAAAGTGTTTTTGCTTTCATTACTCCCTCCTTCCAAATGTATTGCCTGGCGGACGGTTAACGAGCAAACCCTGTACTTACTTCTATTATACGCTTCGGTTCTAGTCTTCCCTGCGCTGAGGTTTCGGATTGGCTGAGCGCCCGGGCGTTTCGGCTTCGCCATGTCCGGTAATTGGCTGGCCTTGTTTCCAAAGCATTTCGAACAAGTGGCGTTGGGCTTCCGCGATTTCGTTGTTGTATACTTCGAGCCCAAAGACTTCGCCATCTTTCCAGTTGTAATAAGCGACGACGTCATCGTAAGTGACCATGGAGTGCGTGATCGGGAAAATTTTGTTTGGCAGATAGCAGCCCTGCCAGTATTTGAGCTTTTCGTTATTGTGCTTGCTGTACCATGTGCGCTGTGCTGCCAAAAAATGGTCGCCAATAATGCTTCTAAACCGGATATCACGCGCGTTGCAGCGTTCGACCCAGCGTTCAAAAAAGGTTAAGTTGGAGAGCATCTGCATATTTTCGAACAGGATGGAGAGATTTTCACTGCGGGACTTTGTTTGGTTCCAAAACATTTGCTTTACACCTTCCTCGCCTCGGTAAAATTGCACGTGCGTCAAAGGCGAATGCGCCGAAGACGTTTGGTACCGTTCCTGCAATTTGGTCAGCTCCTTTTGTAAATCGCGGATTTCTTGCTCGCGATTGGTGAGCAGAATTTGCAGGTTGCCGATGGGCGCGGCCTTGTACAGTTTTCGTTTGTAGAGTGTCTCTGTTTCGATAAGGCTGTGCTCGGTCAACGTGTCGAGTAAGCGATATAGGCGGGTTCGCTCAACCTTGGCATTGCGCGCCAATTGCAAAACGCTTTGCGGCCCGTAAGCATGCAGCGCCAAATAGACTTCTGCTATCTCGGGCTCGAGGCCGAGCTTGGCAAAATATTCATGCATAGGGGTAATATCATTCGGCATTGACTTATTGTCTAACAGGTGTGCAGATTTGCGCAACAGGTATTTGAAATCATTTCCAATCTGTACACTCCGACGTATGCAAAACCGTACAAGGCAAAGAATGTTATGACGAACTACGAAAACAGCGCGCAAGCCCTCGAAGACCGCCGGGTTGTCGATGAGGCCATCGCCGGACTTGAAACCCAATTGCAACTACAGACAGAGGGCGCATGGCGCGGGACGTGGGAGCAGACTGGAAGGTTTATTGAAGGCTTGTACCAGCAATATGCCCCCGAAGTTTCCGAACAAGGCCGCTTGATAGGCCAGCTCTTGGGCGCCACAGGGCTGACCAACGTGATACTGCGCTACGGCGCCGATGAGCACCATCCCAAACTTTACAGTGGTAGCTACGAAAAGCGGGTGCTTGCGACCTTTCATCACGGCGGCCATTCATCGCAATTTATCGAAAATTGCTTTTTGTATGCCAGTAAGGTGAATGAACTCCGGCCGGGCACTTACGACGAGGGCGCGTTTACCCGTTTCCCGATTATTGGCGGCAACCACGATCTCATCATCGGCAATGGCCGCGGTAACGACGAGCACCAAAGTGCCATGTTGAGTTCCGAAATGGTTATGCGCGTTGGTTTTTCACTTAATCCAGACGAGCCGACCTTTGAAGGAACGCTTGCTACTCTTTGGGACGAAAAGCGGGAGCGGCAATCGGTAGATCCTTCGCGGCCATGTGTTGAATACCAGGTTGCCTCCGCCGTAGCCGACTTTTTGCCAATATTTGACCGGCGCGGCGTGTATCAAGCACTTTGTTGCATTGTCGAGGATATGACCAAAAAACTACAAGGTCAAATCCTTACAAATGAAGCGGATGTTGCCGGCTTTTCGCTGGTTGGTGCGGGTGTGGAGGACTGTTTGGAGTTTATAGAGGACGTGGAAGTATTGCGCGCCAAGTACAAAGAACAGCTTGCGCGGCAAGTCAGGCTTTTTAGAGATTTTCGCCCTGCCGACCCCGAGCTTGACCAGCTCTTTACAGGCCGCCCAGAAAACATCGGGCTGCTAGACGATCTCAACACGGCCTTCGCCGCTGGCCGTATTAGCGCCCGCAAAACATTACTCATTGCACGAGATTTTATGAACTGGGCTTAGGTTGTCTCGTTCCTTTCGCCAGATATTCCCGTGCTCCGGCGGCGTAATGGGCTTTTGTCCGGATAACCGTGACGTTGGGCTCTTTTGCAAACGATACTTTTTCGACGCCGACAAATACAAAAGTTGAAGGCGAACCTTTTTGGGCAAAGTAACGGGCCATTTCGTAGTCACTCAGACTGTCGCCAAAACTTACGAAACCTGCACGCCCATTGGAGGTGTGCTGCCGGACCCACTCGTAGATAAGTGCTGCTCCAGCGTGTTTACCGGCCTCGCGGCGTTCAATATCGGTGGCGATTGTGGTGGCGTCTATTTTTACGCTCCAGCCAGCAAACGCCTGCTCGAGCTTTGAGACAAGTATCAGTTGTTCGGCCTTGAACGACGCAAGGTCGGCACTTGGCCGCTTTTCGAGCGTGGCCATAGTTTGCTTTGTTGCGTCCCAAAACATGGTGGAAAAGAGTGCTTTATTGGTTTCGAAAATGCGGCGGCCCAACTCGCGGGCTTCAGCGGATAATGCAAAGCGACTCGGTTGAGGGATAAAACCACTGCCGTGCCAGATGGCGCTTTCGCCGCCCTTTTCGCACACAATAAACACACGTTTGAAGACTTCGGTGGTGCCCATATGTTCGAGCGCCTGTAAAAGGTTCGTGTGGACCCACTGATATGACCGGCCGGTGTTGACTGCCACAAAAATACCTTTCTCCAAAAGGTGATACACATGTTCTACGACGGCTTTTTCTACAAGGCTGTCGGCCGGATTGGTTATAACGCCGTCTAAATCGAAAACATAAATTGGTGTGTTTTGCATCGCGTTCTTATTATAACGGCAATTATACCTTTGGCTTTGCAAGAGATGTTTGGCGCCAAGCGTATAATAGATAAGAGGAAGGAGGGTTATTATTTATGCACATTCCACCAGCAAAAAAGACCAGTGAGCCATCAGAACAAGCGCGCTTTAAGCATGGTTACGAGGTGCTGAGCGCTATAGACGGCGAGGCTGGCCGTCAGGTTGTGGCGGGTTTGGCCGAGGTCAGTCCCGACCTCGCGCACCATGTAGTAGCGTGGGGGTTTGGTGACATTTATGCCCGGCCAGGGCTCAAACCCCGAGACCGCCAGCTCGTTACGCTGGGCATGCTCACTGCACTAGGAGGCTGCGAGCCCCAATTAAAAGTGCACATCAACGCGGCACTCAATGTTGGGCTGAGCAAAGAAGAAATCGTCGAGACGTTTTTGCACAGCGCAGTTTACTGCGGTTTTCCGCGCGCTCTGAATGCTACGTCCGTCGCCAAAGAAGTGTTCGCTGAGCGCGGGCTTTAACGGCTAAGCACGTTCAAGCCAAGGGCGCATTACGTTTTTTGGCAGCTTCTGGTAAGCTAGGAGTGACATGTCAACGAGCCGCACCCGAACTTTTTATCGTCGGTACCGTTTTGAAATTATTAGTTTTGTGGTGGGCGCCGTTGAACTTACATTAGAGCTGACTGCTTCGCGCGTTGCCGCGCCGTATATTGGCTTGACGATTTATGTCTGGACAAGTGTTATTGGTGTCATTTTGGCGGCGCTCGCCCTGGGTTATTTGTTGGGCGGACGACTGGCCGACAAACGCAAAGACCCGCTCGATGTCGTGTTTTTGCTGCTCGGCGCAGCCGTACTTATCGGATTTATGAATGCTGTGAAAGACCCGTTGCTCACGAGCCTGAGTGGTTGGAGTTTTCTGCCATCGCAGCTGCAGGCGCTGCTTGCGAGCTGCGTGCTGTTTGCTGCGCCGACTATTGTACTCGGCGCGGTCACGCCGTACTTGGCGCGGCTTAGCGTAATTGATGTCGCCACTAGCGGTACGCATGTTTCGCGCATCAATGCTGCGGGCACTTTTGGCGCGCTGTTCGGCACTTTTTTTACCGGATTTTTTCTGTTCACGCTGGTAGGGACGCGCAATATTTTGGCTTTGTTGGGGTTTACGCTCGTGCTCATGAGTTTTGGGTTGGCGCTGCCCAAGCAAAACAAAATGCGTTGGCTGCTGGTGGGGCTTGCGCTGTTGGTATTGTTCGTGCCTTCCAAACTTCACCTAAATGGCGTGCGCAAAGATTTTGACACCGCATACAATCGCTATATTATTCGCGAAACACCGGAGATTCGAGTGTTGCAGGGCGACAAGTCGGCCTGGGAGTCGGGCATATATAAGGACGAGCGCAAGGGGCCGCTCTTTCCATATATCAAGACATTCGTGGCTGCTGCTGCCCTACCCGAACGACCCCGGAATTATTTGGTGATCGGCGGCGGCGCGTTCACGCTGCCCACGCTTTTAGCGCAAAGCCAACCGCAGGCCACAGTAGATGTCGTGGAGATCGACAAAGCGCTGCAATCCATCAGCGAGCAGTATTTTCGGTTTAAGCCCTCGCTAAATATCCATGTCTTTACCCAAGACGGCCGCCAGTACCTCAATAATAACCACAAAAAATACGATGTGATTTACATGGATGCGTTTTCGAACTCGACGCCGCCTTTCCAGTTGCTCACCCAAGAGACAAACGAACGCTTGCGCGCATCGCTTGCGCCGGGCGGTGTTGTGGCGGTTAATATTGTGTCGAAAACAGCGGGCACCGGAGCGGTTTTTGTCTCGTCGGTGGCGCAAACGTACCAGCATGCCTTTATCGACGTGCGCCTGTTTCGCATAACCGACGCGCCAGCAGCAGAATTGCAAAATGTTTTGCTGCTCGCAAGCCAAGAATCGCTTGCACCTAAAATTGCTGCCGCCTCACAAAATTCAGTGCTTGCGGCCGCAACACACAACGAACTTTCCGTAAGCAACGGCGGCCGCGTGCTGCGTGACGATTTCGCTCCCGTTGAGCAAATGGTTGCGTGGCAAGAATAGCGGGCACTTGCCTATGCCGCTGTTAGTCCCGCTCGATCGTGCCGCAAGCAAGGCGCGGACCGCCACTGTGGCCAGAGCCTGATTCACCGGGGGTGTACGGGTCGAGGTGCCCGTGAACCATCAGCGAAGTGCCTTCCGGCTGGTCGATGATCGAAACGGGTCCGCTCGATAACGTTACGCGTGTGGTGATGGCTTCGAGCTCGCCCTCGCCAGATTCGTTGATGGTAATCATGGGCAGATCGCCGGCGTGGAAGCCGTGGTTGGCGTCGGCGTCGGTGTTACCGCTGGGACCTGGGTCGAAGTGGCCGCCGGCACACTTGAACCCTTCGCAGTCGCAGGCGGCTTTTTCGTGTATATGCACGGCGTGCTTGCCTGGCTGTAAAATTTCGGGGTCGCCCTTGAGTGAGAGATGTAGGTGCACGTATTTCCAACCGTCAACATCGTATTCGGTGAATTTTGCAGTACCGCTCACACCGGGGCCGCCCATTTTGGCGGTGGCTGTCATGGTTTGTGTTTTTTGGTCGGCTTCGAGTGTTACGTGCATATTTACCCCTGACGCTTCCGCTTAATAATAGTGACGAGCGAACTCCCGAAGCCCGCACCGGCAACCACAAGCAGCACATGTTGCAATCCATGCCCAAAGGCTGAAGCCTCAGCCCACGCGCCAAGTGCGAAACTCGCCACCAGCGCCAACACCACTGATACGCCCAGCGTTAACCCAGCCAGTGTGGCTACTTTGGTTGTCATAATTCTTGCAATTTCTGCCATAGCTTTGTTCCCCTTACCTTTCTATTATACTCGCTGTAAGCCAGGCCGTGCGTGGTAAAACTTCACGGATATTTCATTGTTTGCTACACCTTAATATTGCATGTCGCGCGAGACAATTTTATAATTGCGTACCTTTTAATTAACTTTGGCGGTTGTTAGCTTTTTCATAGCGGCGGCGCCCGGAGCACGTGCTATACTTTTTGGCATAGTGGTGTATGAGTAAAAAAGGTTTTCTTATCATATCCAACCGCCTGCCGGTGAGTGTTTCAAAGGTAGACGGGAAGCTGCAATTCAAACCAAGTTCGGGCGGCTTGGCTACGGCAATGTCATCGCTCGACAATGGCGACCCGGGCAAACAGCTGTGGATTGGATGGCCGGGCATCAGCACCGACGACCTGACGGTTGCTGAGCAAAAACAGGTTGCCAAACGGTTGCTCGAATACCATTGTGTGCCGGTTTTCCTAAGTGCCGAGCAAATCAAAAACTTTTACGAGGGCTACGCGAACGACACGCTGTGGCCCTTGTTTCATTATTTTGAATCGTACACGCAGTATAATGACGATTATTGGAGCGCCTACAAAGAAGTAAATTTGCTCTTTAAACAGGCGGTAGTAGCGTATGCGGCCGACAACGCAACGGTGTGGGTGCACGATTACCATCTGCTGCTTTTGCCGCGGCTGTTGCGTAAAGCCCTGCCCAAAAGTTCGATCGGCTTCTTTTTGCACATTCCCTTCCCTTCGTTCGAGATTTTTCGGCTGTCGCCCAACCGACGTGAGCTGCTCGAAGGCGTGCTGGGAAGCGATCTGGTGGGTTTCCACACATACAGTTACGCGCGGCATTTTATGAGCAGCGCGCTACGCACCTTGGGCTACGAACACAGCGGTGGCACGATTATGGTCGGCGACCGTGCCGTGGTGGCCGACGCTTTCCCGATCGGCATTGATTATGACAAATTTACCCGTGCACTGCATTACAAAGCCACCGAAAAAGCGATGCGCGTACTCAAGGAGCACTACGACGACCAGCGCATTATTTTGTCTGTCGACCGGCTGGACTATACCAAAGGCATCCCGAACCGCCTGCGTGCGTTTGAAGAATTTTTGGAGCAAAACCCCAAGTACCACAAAAAGGTCACGCTGGTAATTATCGCCGTGCCGTCGCGGACCGAAGTGCAAACTTACCGCGACTTGCGCGACTCCATCGAGCAAACGGTAAGCCGCATTAACGGCATGTACGCTACTGTGGACTGGACGCCCATTTCGTACCAGTTCAAAAACATCCCGTTCGAGCAGCTGGTGGCGTTGTATCGGCGGGCTGAGGTGGCGCTCATCACGCCGCTACGCGACGGCATGAACCTGGTGGCCAAAGAGTACGTGGCGTGTAAGCAAAAAACCCCGGGCGTGCTTATTTTGAGCGAATTGGCTGGCGCGGCTGACGAATTGCAAGAGGCGCTGCGCATCAATCCGAAGGATACGGCTTCGATGGTCGACGCCCTAAAGACGGCGCTCGAAATGCCCGTAGCCGAACAAAAAGAACGCATGCAAGCCATGCAGCGCCGGATTTCGCACTACACCGTGCAGCGCTGGGCGAGTGATTTTATTGAGCAGCTCGGGTTGTCCAAAAAATTACAGCGTGGCCGAGGCGACAAAATGCTAACTATCAAAGACCGCGAGCAGATGGCCAAAGACTTTAAGGCGGCCAAGAAGCGCGTGATCTTTTTGGACTACGACGGTACGCTCAAAGATTTTGTGAACAGCCCCGATCCTGCCTTTGCTGCGCCTTCGGTGTCGCTCATGGGATTGCTGAGCAGGCTTTCGCAGCACAAAAACACCGAGCTTTGCATTATCAGTGGGCGCACCCGCGACGCACTGGAGACGTGGTTTGGTTCCCTGCCCATTACGCTGGTGGCTGAGCACGGTTCTTGGGTAAAACAGCATGGCGAATGGGCGCAAGGACTGTTTTCGTTCCAAGAATATAAAGAAAAAATTTTGCCAATTATGGAGCGCTACGCCGAGCGCACACCGGGCGCGCGTATCGAAGAAAAAAACTTTGCGCTGGTTTGGCACTACCGCAACGTGCCGCCGGAGCTGGCCTATGCCCGCAATGCCAGCCTTCGCCACGAACTAAATGGCGTGCTTGGCGGTAGCGAGGTCGGCATGTTTAACGGCAACAAAATTATCGAGGTCAAGCCGCGGGCCATCCGCAAAAGCAACATCGTGATCGAAATTTTAGACAGCGACTACCCCGATTTTATCTTCTGCGCCGGCGACGACTACACCGACGAAGATATGTTTGAGGCTATGCCGGAAACCGCCTACACCGTGAAGGTCGGTTTGCGCGAAACGCACGCACGCTTTCAAGTACCTTCGGTTGAAAAGCTGCGCGATATTTTGAAATCACTCCTGTAACAGGCTCCCCATCTTTGGTGTACACTGTAAGGGTAAGCAAAAAAGCCATGCCAGAACACCAACTTCCCGTGCCGGCGCCAGCCACCGAATCGCATACTCAGGCGAGCTATGAAGAAGTGCTGACCCGTCCGGATTTGCATCCGGTGTTGCGTCCGCATCTTGAACGGCTGATAGCTAGCGAGCACGAGGCGGCCAGTCCCGTGCACATTGTAACCAACAAATTGCTGGCCTACGCGCAAGCGGTCGAAACGGCGCCGGCACATCTTGGAAAAGGCCGTCCCGCGTTCGATGAAATGTACAACCTGCTTGCTGGCGCACGTAATTCTACCGAAGAAGTGCAAGGGTTTGTCGCCGCTTCGCTCCGCGCCAGCAAAGCCGAACGGCAGGCATATGCAGAAGCCGGCAATGATCCCAGCCTCTCGAGCATTTCACTGGCGACGGTTGACGCACTCATGCAAGTGCCGGAACAAGTGCAAAGCATCTATTTTTCCAAAGAGTCACGCAATATACGGGAATTGCTAAAAACAGCCGAAGACCATGTGCAAGTAGAGGCGGCCTTAGCCCTAACAACCGTCCTGTATGGATACGACGATGTGCTCGACCTTGTCATTGACGACGCAGCCCGCCAGGATCCGACCGTGACGGCGCTTTTACGCAAGCCGTCCAGCATTGAGGCCTTGCTCAGCACACTCAAAATGGAACACCACACGCTGTGGCCGGACACAATGCCGCCCGAAGAAAAATCCATTGCCCGCCGCGACTGGGCCGACCGGTATTTGGAGCGTGTTGTTAAACTGCCCGAAAAGTTGCGCGACGACCTTCAATTTGCTTGGATGTCGCGCACTTCGTATCTCGAGACTGGTTTGGCTAACGAAAACGCCCTCTATACAGCGCTCGAGGATGTTACCTATCAAACCGCCCGTATCCCACTGCAAGATTTAGAGCGCCTTCACGATAGCGCGGGCCTTGTTAATCTGGATTATTACCAATCCGACCAACTCGAACTCATGGCAGACCTCGTGTATATGGATGAAGAAACGATCGCGTACTTGCAAGCCGGCGACGTAACCGCCGTATTTACGGACGCCTTTGGCGATTACAACGGCGCTTTTAAAAACAACCACGAAAAATACGCTACCGAGTCGGGCCGGACACTCTTTTTTGAAGTCACTCGTCCGCGCGGTCTCTATGCCGCTATGATTTTCCTAAAGAACGCCGGTGTCAAACCGTCTACACTGGTAGTTGCTGGCCACGGCGCCGCTGGCGAGATCTATTTTGGCAAAGGGAAAGACGAGTTTTCACTGGCGGCAGGCATTGACGGACCGGCGCACCAGTTTGCCCTCACGCTTTCCAAAGCTTTGCCGCGCCTTGTTTCTGATGAGTTTATGCAGGCGAGCCGTGGTATTGACGATAATCCCGAGGCAATTGGCCGGCGCCGTGTTATCATGAACTCTTGCTGCCAAGCCAACCCAACCACCGTTGTGCGACCACGGTTGCCGGAAAACTCGCTTCCCAAGTTGGATGAGCAGTTGGAGTGGCGCGAGCCGGGCAAAGCACCAATGGTTAGGACACGGGAATCCATGGCGGAATCAATGACACGGCTTATGAACAATCCGCAAGTTGACACCTACGCCGCTGCAGAAGAAATTGGAGTGTTTGAAAATGACGGCCAGACGGGACTACGCTTCAAATATATAACCAACGAAAATACGCCTTATGAAAGGCTGGAGCACTTGCCCGTTTCGCACTTCAGCATGGACAGGTTTGGGAATCTCGTGCGGCAAGAGATCGACGAATTAATATTACGGAGGGACGAAGCATGAGCAGTCATGAACAAGCCGGCACAAGGATTACCGTTGAGCGACGGGCCGAGTTTATGGTCGGAAGCGACTCTGAAGAAGCACTAAAGGCTGCCCAGCGGAAAACAGCAGTGTTACTCGGAACGTGGCGAAGCCGGTTTACGGCTGACACTGAAACTGCGCCGGCCAAAATCGCACAAAAGTACGACGATGGCCGCATCGCCCTACATTCTACTTCGCCTTTCGAAGTCACAGTGCGCGTAGCAGACAATCAAAAAATCACCCAGTACGAATTTGATGGCGCGTCTGGCGAAATTACAACCGCTTATTTGGCGCGCGATAATAATACGCCCTTAGCTGTCGATGGGCCTGATCCGCTGACGGCGCACGCAGCACTGTCGCGCGTACTGTTTGATTGCGACCGTGCGGAAGTCCGCGGCTAGTCTTCGGGCTCTTTCTCGATAGATTTTTGCTGGGTGAGGCTGAACTTTTTGACAGATTTGGCCGCAAACTGGTTCATAAGTTTGACGCTCTTGCGGCTAATGTCAAAAAGCAGCTGCGCGTCTTCGTGCTGATGCGCTTTTTTGCGGCCCCATTTTTGTACTTCGCGGACTCGGCGTTCCAGCCAGCGGTCAAATTGCCAGAGATAGGGCGATGCCCAGCGCCACGTGGCGACTGCAGCCTTTGCCAGGTTTTTCTGCGCGGCATTGCCGCCTTTTCGGGCAAGAACGGCCGCGGTTTTGCTGGCGTGGAGGGCGCCGGCACTCAAGGTTCGCAAAACTCGCGCCAACCCTTGGCCGTAGCGACCACTGGTTGTCAATAATGGTGCGAGGCTGGTTCGCGGCACCGGCAAAGTCGGCATTTTGGCCCGTCGTGATTTTTTGGTTACCGGTTGTTGCACGGCCACTGTTTGGGGCGCTTCAATGGGCACGTGGATAAACTCGGGTTCTTGTGTGGCTGCTGGCTGAGGCTGTTCAGTTACAAATGTGTCGGATTCAGGGTATTGAGGCTTTGGATGCAACCGCTTGTGGCGGCGTGCAAAGTGTATCGTTACCAAAAAGGCAACGAGTACTGCAACGCCACCGGCAATATACATCACCGTTTCGGGAGCCAAAACTTTGTTAGTTCCCGGCACGACGCCGCCGAACAACAACGCAGCCAGGGCGTTGGTGATTTTATCGTTCTGTAAAACTTGCCAGGCCGCCACCACAAAAAGCGCGATAAGTACGGCTTTTTGCTTTCTGCTCAGACCGGCGCGTTCTTTTTTGTCCATGTTTGCTACCACCTCTGGCGACATGCATATATTATACCATATTTAGACCGCTTTTTGGAACTCGGGAGCTACCACATATTGTACTGCCCACTGCGTATATGCGGCAGGTAATTTTTTGAGCCCGGCAACAACAGCGCTGGAGTTCTTAAAAACTTCTAAACTTTTGGCGGCGTCGAGGTTGTGCTGGGCGGCTCGCTGCATGGTTTGCCGAAAAGCGCCACTTTTAGCAATGATGGTCACAAGCTCGGCATGAACGCGGTCGGGCTGGCTGAACCAGTGTTTTACCGACACGCCTTCGGGGCTGTCTAGTGCGAGCAGTAGCGGTAGCGTGTACACGCCTTCGCGGACATCATTGCCAACGGTTTTGCCGAGTCGTTCGGGATTGGCCACGAAATCGAGTACGTCATCAACAAGCTGAAAGGCCAAGCCGAACGATTCACCGTAGCGCCCGAGCGCCGCGAGGTCGGCTGGCTGGGTGTCAGCACACAAACCGCCCATCTGGCAGGCCGCCGCCAACAGCGCCGCGGTTTTGCCGCGGATGCTCGCAAACAAGGCGGCTTCAGTGCGGTCGAGCGCGAAGGCGTCGGCCAGTTCTTGTGCTTGCCCTTCGCACAAAATGGCAATGGTGGCCGCCGCCAGCTCAGCGGCTTCGGCGCTCACCTTTGCGGCCTCCAGACAAGCCCGGGCCAGCAAATAATCGCCGACCAAAATTGCCATGTCGCCGCCCTCTTTGGCGTTGATGGTTGGTATATTCCAGCGCGACTCAGCTTCGTCAATGATGTCGTCATGCACGAGGCTCGCCAGGTGTACGAGCTCGATCACGACGCAGCCGCTTATGATTTTGTCGTCCACTGGCTTGCCCTGGCAAATGGCGGCGGCAATCACCAAACTGGGTCTGAGGCGCTTGCCGCGCACCTGCAAAAGCCGGCTGATAGCCGCTTGCAGCGATGGGTTTGCTGAAGCGACCGCTTGTCGCAGCGCCTGCTCCACTCGCTCGAGATAAACAGGCAACTCGGGAATCGCTACCGCACTCGCAAAATCAAATTTCATAATGATTTAACTATACAACGCTTATGCTGTCCGCACAAAAATGCTATAGTAAAACCAAGATGCATAGAAGACATCGCGCTATGATTCTTGTCCTGGTACTGGCCGGGTTGCTGGCCGCCGGCGCCACCTATGTGCACCGCTATGCTAACGTGCAGGTTTTTAACACACACGGCCAGATCGGCAACGAAGAACGGCATCTGATGTACATTGCCTTGTCCTTGGCGCTTATAGTGGTGGTACCGGTGTTTACGTTATTATTTATTTTTGCCTGGCGCTACCGCGAAAGCAACCACAAAGCCCACTACAGCCCGGAGCTCGACCACAGCCGCGTGGCTGAAACTATTTGGTGGCTCATTCCGGGCGTGCTTATCTTGATTTTATCGGTGATTACCTGGAACGCTTCGCACAAGCTCGACCCCTACAAACCCCTGGCCAGCAGTGCGAAACCTCTGCGCGTTCAGGTTGTGTCGCTCGACTGGAAATGGCTGTTTATTTATCCTGAGCAGCATATTGCGAGTGTCAACTTGGTGCAATTGCCGGTTAACCGGCCAATCAATTTTGAAGTGACATCGGACAGCGTGATGAACTCGTTTTGGATTCCCCAGCTTGGCGGGCAAATTTATTCTATGCCTGGCATGCAGACCGAACTCCATTTGATGGCCGACAAAGTGGGGCAATATGCCGGCTCATCGGCCAACATCAGTGGTTCGGGTTTTGCCGACATGAAGTTTACAGCGCGCGTGAGCTCGCAGGCCGGCTTTGATACCTGGGCGGCGGCAGTGCAAAAAGCGCCCAATAAGCTTACCCAAAACCAGTACGATGTGTTGGCCAAACCCACCAAAGACAATCCGGTTGCGGTGTATGCTTCGGCAGACCCGGCGCTCTATGATACGATAGTAAGGAAATATATGGGGCCAATGGGTGGCGATTCGATGTCGGATATGAGCGGAATGAGTACGGTGCAACATACGCATGGAGCGGTTGGAGCGGCGCAATGATGCTGTTCGCGAGCGCTCTGCTGGGCAAACTCACGCTCCACGATTTCCATCACGGATTGGTGACCACCGTAGGTGTGGCAATGATGACACTGGGCTTGCTTGCCGTGGCTGGCGTACTCACCTATTTTAAACGTTGGAAGTGGCTGTACAAAGAATGGCTGACCTCGCTCGACCCCAAGAAAATTGGCGTGATGTATTTGGTGGTTTCGGCTTTGATGTTGCTGCGCGGTGTTTCCGACGCGGTGATGATGCGCGCCCAGCAGGCGACGTCAGTGGGCGCGGCGCATGGTTTTTTGCCATCCGACCAGTTCCAGCAAATTTTTTCGGCGCACGGCACCATTATGATTTTCTTTGCGGCCATGGGCCTTATGTTCGGGCTTATCAACCTGGTACTACCGCTGCAAATTGGCGCGCGTGACGTAGCCTTTCCGTTTTTGAACTCCGCGAGTTTTTGGCTGTACGCGTTTGGCGCCGTACTTATAAATGTGTCGTTAGCCGTAGGTGAATTTTCGGCTGCTGGCTGGCTGGCGTATCCGCCGCTTTCGGAGTTACAGTTTAGCCCGAGCGTTGGCGTTGATTACTGGATTTGGGGCTTACAAATTGCGGGCGCCGGTAGTTTACTTTCGGGCATTAACTTTATTGTGACCATCCTCAAAATGCGTTGCAAAGGCATGCGGCTCATGAAAATGCCGATGTTCGTATGGAGTGTGTTTGGCAGCATGACGCTAGTGGTCTTTGCCTTCCCCATCTTGACGGTTACGCTGGCGCTTCTGTACCTGGACCGCACCTTCGGCATGCACTTTTTTACTGGTGGTTTTGGCGGCAACGCCATGATGTACGTGAACCTCATTTGGGCGTGGGGCCATCCCGAGGTATACATCCTTATTTTGCCGGCGTTTGGCGTGTTTTCCGAAGTAGTGGCGACATTTTCGCGCAAGCGCTTGTTCGGTTATACGTCGATGGTGTGGGCTATTTGGGCGATCGTACTGCTGTCGTTTACCGTGTGGCTGCACCACTTCTTTACCATGGGCGCCGGGGCTGATGTTAACGCATTCTTTGGCATTGCCACCATGGTGATCGCAGTGCCCACCGGAGTTAAAATTTTCAACTGGCTTTTTACGATGTTCCGTGGACGGATTAGTTTCGCCTCGCCCATGGTTTGGTTTTTGGGTTTCATGGTGCTGTTTACTATGGGCGGCGTCGCCGGAGTATTGCTTGCCGTGCCGCCTGCCGATTTCCAGCTGCACAACAGCCTGTTTTTGGTGGCGCATTTCCACACCATGATCGTGAGCGGCGTATTGTTCGGCTACTTGGCGGGCATTATGTACTGGTTTCCGAAAATCTTTGGCTTTACCTTGCACGAAGGATTGGGCCGCGCCGCTGCGTGGTGCTGGATTGTCGGCTTTGTGGTGGCTTTTGCACCGCTGTACGTATTGGGCCTGATGGGCGCGACCCGCCGGCTCGACCACTACGACAAATCCATGGGCTGGCAAGGGCTGTTCATTGTGGCTGGCGTGGGCGTGACAATTATTTGCCTAGGGATTGGACTGCAGTTGCTGCAAATTATTGTGAGCATTGTACAACGCAAAAAGAACCGCGACAAAACGGGCGATCCATGGAACGCGCGCACGCTGGAGTGGTCTACGGTTTCGCCGGCGCCGTTTTATAACTTTGCGGTGCTGCCCGAAGTCAGCGAGCGCGACCCGTTCTGGGCAGCCAAGCAAGCCAAAAAACCAATCAGCAAGCCACATTACACGGATATTGTTTTGCCAAAGAACACACCGGCTGGGCTGATTATTGCGGGCTTTGCCTTTTTGTTCGGCTTCGCCGCCGTGTGGCACATCGTTTGGTTAGCCACGCTGGGTTTTGCGGCTATGGTTGTGGCGATTTTGGTACGGCTTTCCAGCGACGACACCGAACGTGTTTTCACTGCTGCCGAAATTGAAGCTTACGAAAAAGCGCATCCAAGGAAAAAATACGCATGAGTGAACTAACCGCCGCCGAACAGCGCGCCACCGACAACAAAACCATTTTCGGGTTCTGGCTGTACCTAATGACCGACTGTGTGTTGTTTGCGAGCTTGTTCGCCGTGTTCGCCGTGCTTCACAACAACACCTACGGCGGCCCCGCCGGCCGTGAGCTGTTTAGTTTGTCGAATGTGTTGGCCGAAACGCTCGTGCTGCTCACCAGTAGCTTCACTTGCGGCTTGGCCATGCTGGCGCTGCACAACCGCAAAAAAAGCCAAGTATTGTTTTGGTTGCTGGTGACGTTTGCACTGGGCGTTGCGTTCCTAACGCTCGAACTTACGGAGTTTCGCCATCTGGCGCTTGAGGGCAACGGCTGGCAACGCAGCGGCTTTTTGTCGTCGTTCTTTACGCTGGTGGGCACGCACGGGGCGCATATTACAATTGGATTGCTGTGGATTTTGGTGCAGTTCGCCCAGCTCATGCGCCAAGGTTTTACCGCGGGCGTTACGCGCCGCTTCACCCTATTTAGTATGTTTTGGCACTTTTTGGACGTAGTTTGGATATTCATCTTCACCATTGTGTACTTGATGGGGGCGGCATAATGGACCAGCACAAAAAGCCAAATGGCCGCCGGCTTGCAAGCTACATTACAGGCTTTGTTTTCTCTGTTATTTTGACGCTCGTCGCCTACTACGCCGTTACACAGCACGCTTTTTCGCGCAACATTTTGATTATGTACATTATTGGGTTGGCGCTCATCCAGTTTGCCGTGCAGCTTTTGTATTTTTTGCACCTGGGCGAAGAGACAAGGCCGCGATTCAAGCTGCTGCTGTTTGGTTTTATGTTGTCGGTAGTGTTGATTTTGGTGGGCGGCAGTTTGTGGATTATGAACAGCATGAACTATCGCATGCTGCCCGACGAGCAACACGTGAAGCAATATATGAATTCGCAAGACGGGCTGTAGCGTGCTAGAGGTGTATTACCGGCTGACCAAGCCCGGCATTATTTATGGCAACGCGCTTACGGCCACGGCCGGATTTTTGTTTGCGGCAAAGTGGCACGTGCATTTCTGGCTGCTGCTGGCGACAATTACTGGTATGTGCTTGGTGATCGCCGCCGCGTGTGTGTTTAACAATTGCATCGACCGCGACATTGACAAATCCATGGCGCGTACTAAAAAGCGGGCGCTGGTGACGGGTGCGGTTTCGCTTCGAAATGCTTTGATGTTTGGCGTGGTATTGTTAGCCGCCGGCTTTACAACACTCGTGTTGTTTACGAACAAGCTTGTGCTGCTCATTGGCATTGGCGCATTTTTAGATTACGTGGTGTTGTATGGCTGGTCGAAACGCCGCTCGGTGTGGGGTACGGTGGTTGGCAGTATTTCGGGCGCGGCACCGGTGGCAGCAGGCTACATTGCCGTTACGGACCGTATTGATATGGCCGCCGCGCTGCTCTTTTTGATTTTGGTGCTATGGCAGATGCCGCACTTTTATGCCATTGCCATGTACCGTTTGGAGGATTACAAAGCGGCGCAAATCCCCGTTTTGCCTGCTGTGCGCGGCTTGCACGCCACGAAGGTGCAGATTTTGTGCTACATCGCCGGATTTATGGCAGCAGTTGCCGCGCTCACCTTGTTTGGTTATGCCGGCTACAGTTTTTTGGTGGCGATGGGCGCGCTCGGTGCGGCCTGGCTCTGGAAAGGCGTGCGCGGTTTTAGGGCCGCAAACGACACTGCTTGGGGCCGCTCTATGTTTTTGTTCTCACTCATTATTGTTTTAGCGTTGTCAGTGGCCTTGTCGGTAGGCTCGGTGCTGGCGTAAGGAGGAAATATGTTTGTATTCATCCATGTAAGTATCGCACTCGGCAGCCTCGCCTTCGCAACATATTTGTTGGTGCGTCCGTCGCGGCGGAAATTCGCCGTTAATTATGCGTTGATCGCAGCTACGTTGGGCTCGGGTATTTATTTGGTTGTAACCACTGGCGCGTCCCTGCTCCAGACTTGTACGAGCGGGCTAGCGTACCTTTTGATGGTCACTATGTGCACGGCGTTGGCGCATATCCGCGCGCACCGCGACACAACAGACTAAGTCCGGTTGTCACAATCCAGTTCTCGTTATACAGTATATGTAAAATAACGAACGGATAGCGATGAGCAAGACGAAACCCAATCCTGCTGACTATATTGTGCCGCTCAATATGAACGGCTTGCAGGGTCGGATGTTGCGGTTGCCGCCGCCCAAAAACCGCAACCGCGAAATTTTGGTGCTGTACGGCCATCACGCGCTATTAGAGCGCTGGTGGGGCTTGCTGCAAAACTTTAATGAATACGGCGCCGTGACCATGCCGGACTTGCCTGGTTTTGGCGGCATGGACAGCTTTTCGAAGCTTGGCCAAAAGTCAACAATCGATAATTATGCTGATTATTTGGCGGCATTCATCAAGCTGCAATACAAACGCCGCTGTGTCACCATTGTGGGCATTTCGTTTGGTTTTGTGGTGGCAACGCGCATGCTGCAACGTTATCCCGAGCTCGTTAAGCGCGTGGATTTGCTCGTAAGCTTGGTTGGGTTCATGCACAAAGACGATTTTTTGTTCAAGCCGCGCGCCCGCCGCGCCATGGTTTTGGGCACGCGGCTGTTTGCCACACGGCCGGTGGCGTTTTTCATCCGATACTGTTGTCTGAACCCTTTTGTGCTCAAAACGCTCTATGCCAAGTTGCCAGCCGCCAAACGCCGTTTTGTTGAGGTTGAACCGCTTGAGTACACGCAAATGCTCGAGTTCGAGGTCAAACTGTGGCAAGCCAACGATGTGCGCACGCACTGGCTCACTACCAGTGAATTTTTACACCTCGACAACTGCGGCACACGTGTGGAGCTGCCCGTATGGCACGTGGCCTCAAAATACGATCACTACTTTAACAACCACATCGTAAAGGAGCATATGCTTGTGGTGTTCAAAGAGTGCAACCAAATTTTTACTAACACCAAGGCACACACGCCCAGCGTGGTCGGCGACAAAAAGGCGCTCGGGGTAATGTTGCCGCGAAAATTACGGCAGGTTCTTGCACGGCCAAACTAGCGGGGATGGTATAATAAAGGCAACATGAAAATCGGACTGGTTTGCCCGTTTAGTATTGCCAGAGGTGGCGGCGTTCTAGAACACGTCTATGCCATTCAAGATGAGCTGCTTAACCGCGGGCACGACGCCTATATTGTCACACCCCAGCCGCGCGACTTTACACTGGATTCACGTAAGAACGTGATTTTCATCGGCGCTTCTACTGATTTTCGTTCCCCCATCGGCACCACCGGCCAGGTTTCGGCCAGTGCCGACATCGAAGCTATCGACGAAATGCTTGCCCGCGAGCGCTTCGATGTGCTACATTTCCACTCGCCAGAGGTTCCCATGATCGGCCGCCAAATTTTGAGCCGCTCCAGCTGCGTCAACGTGGGCACATTCCATGCCACTTATCCCGATTCACTCACCGGTCGCACCTTTACCAAAGTGATCGCGCCCTACATCCAGTCGGTTATTAAGTATCTCGACGAGATCACGGCAGTTTCGGAAACAGCTGCCAGCTCCATTCGCTTGCTCACCGACAAACCGCTTGCAATTATCCCGAACGGTATCGACCTGCACATCTTTAAGCCGGCGCCCAAAAAGCCAGCCAAAGGCAAAACCGTTCTGTACGTTGGTCGCTTGGAGGCACGCAAAGGCGTTAAATACTTATTAAAAGCCTTTGCGGTCTTGGCTCAAAAAGATCCCACCGTACATTTGAAACTTATTGGCGATGGCACCGACCGGGCCAAACTCGAGGCACTAGCCGAGACGCTCGAAATTCCGCATAGCCGTATTACCTTCGCCGGTTATCTCAGCAACGAAGAGAAACTCCAGGCCTTGCAACAGGCCGACGTGTTTTGCGCACCGGCGTTCTACGGTGAAAGTTTCGGCATCGTGCTGGTTGAGGCCATGGCCTGCGGCACTCCACTTATTGCTGGCAATAACCCCGGCTATGCAGGCGTTATGAAGGGCGTGGGTTCGTTGTCACTCGTCAACCCTAAAGATACGGAAGATTTTGTGCGTCGCCTGCAAGCCTTTTTGCGCGAAGAAGCTGTGCGCAAAATCTGGAAAACCTGGGCTAAAAAAGAAATTGTGCAATACGGTTTCGACCGCGTGGTCGACCAATACGAGGCGTTATACAAGCAAGCGTATAAAAATAAAAAACGGGGCTAGCACATGCAAAAGCTCAAAATTGGCCTGGTGTTTGATGACACGCTCGACAAACCCGATGGCGTGCAGCAGTATATTTTAACGGTGGGCACGTGGCTGCAGAGGCAAGGTCACAACGTGCATTACATTGTGGGCGAAACTATGCGACGCGACGTACCCGGCACGCACAGCATGGGACGCAACGTAAAGGTGCGATTCAACCAAAACCGCATGTCGATTCCCTTGCCTGTTCCGAAGGCAAAGATTCGGGCGTTGCTGGCGCAGGAAAAGTTCGATGTGCTGCATGTGCAAGTGCCGTACAGCCCTCAACTCTCGGCCCGTGTAATTGCCGCCGCGCCAAAAACGACGGCTGTTATCGGGACATTTCACATCGCACCGCATTCACGGCTGGTGCATGCCGCCAACCAATTGCTGGGCGTGTGGCTCAAGCCGACGCTCAAGCGTTTCGATACTATGTTGGCGGTTTCGCGTGTGGCGCAAACTTTTGCCCGCCAAACCTTTGACATGAGTAGCGACGTCCTGCCGAACACCATCGACCTCACGCCGTTTTTTGTTGCCAAACCTCTGCTAAAGTATAAAGACGGGCCAACAGTTGTGTTTTTGGGTCGGCTGGTTGAGCGCAAAGGTTGTCAGTACTTGCTGCGCGCCGTTGCCGAGCTCAAAAAAACGCACACCCAGCCGTTCCGGGTAGTGGTTTGCGGCGGCGGCCCCCTCGAGAAAGCGTTGCGGGCATATGTAGCGCAGCATGGCCTGCAAGATACGGTGTCGTTTGAGGGCTATATTGCTGAGGCCGACAAGCCGCAGTATCTCGCCTCGGCTGACATCGTGACGTACCCGAGTACCGGCGGCGAGAGTTTCGGGATTGTCATTTTAGAAGCAATGGCGGCGGCCCGCGGTGTGGTGCTTGCCGGCAATAACCCCGGCTACGCTTCGGTACTGGAAAGCCACCCAAAGGCTTTGTTCGACCCGCGTAACACGCAGTCGTTTGCGGCGTTGCTCAAACAGTATTTGGAAGATCCGAAGGCGCGCAAAACGGCTCGCGACTGGCAGCGGGTCTTCGTAAAACAGTTCGATATTTCGGTGGTGGGGCCAAAAATTCTCGAAGTCTACGAACAGGCGTTGCGTAAACGCCAGGACGTGTAATAATAGAAGTAATGCCGAGTATTTTTTCATCCAAAGAGCGCGGGGATTACGTAAGGATAACGGTTTCGAATCGGACGGTCTTTCGCGTTTTGGTGATGGTGGCTTTGGCGATGATCGCTTTTGCGGCCCTCAAGCGCGCCAGCCACGCACTTATTTTAGTGGGCACAGCAGTGTTTTTGGCGCTGGCGTTGAACTCGCCAGTGCATTGGTTGGCGGTGCATTTGCCCGGCAAGCGCCGCGGTAATCGCACGCTTGCAACTTCGGTTTCGTTTTTGGTGATTGTACTTTTTTTGGGCGCTTTTATCGCTAGCATTGTACCGCCGCTGGTACGCCAAACGAGCAGTTTTATTAGCGCCGCACCAGCCTTAATCCAGGAGGTACACGACGAAAGCAACCCGATTGGCAAGGTTGTCCGCAAGTACAACCTCGACGACCAAGTCGATAACTTATCCAAGCAGCTTTCATCGCGGCTCAAAAATATGAGCGGCACGGCGGTGAGCACGGTGACGCACATTGGCAGTAGTATTTTTGCGACGCTGACAGTGCTCGTGCTGACGTTTATGATGCTTATCGAAGGCCCGCGCTGGCTGGAAACATTCGCCGAAATTCTCACCAAAGAACACCGCGAGCGCGCCGAGCGTTTGGCAAACGATATGTACCGTGTGGTTAAGGGCTATGTGAACGGTCAGGTTTTTTTGGCGGCGCTCGCGGCGGCGTTTATCGTTCCAGCGCTGTTTATTTTGCATGTCAGCTACCCGATGGCGTTGGTGGTGATTATCTTTATTTGCGGCTTGATCCCGTTGGTTGGGCACACCATCGGCGCTGTTATTGTAACGATTGTGGCGTTGTTTCATTCGCTGCCAGCGGCAATTATTATTTTGGCGTACTACATTTTGTACCAGCAAATCGAGACGTACGTTATCCAGCCGCGCATCCAGGCGAACTCCACAAACATGTCGCCGCTGCTGGTGTTTGGTTCTGTGATTATTGGCGTGAGCTTCGGCGGCTTGTTCGCCGGTCTGGTGGCTATTCCGATTGCCGGCTGTATCCGTATTGTTGTGCTTGACTATCTCAAAAACCATCATAAACTGCCGCCTGACATCATCAAAGAAATCAAAGCAGCGCACGTAAAATAACAGCGTTACAGCTAGTTACAGCCGGAACCAGATAGTGCCGTGTGCCGTGTCGCGCACGCCAATACCTTGCTTGGCAAGGTGGTCGCGCAGTTCGTCGCTTTTAGCCCACTCTTTATTGGTGCGTGCCTGCTCCCGTTCGGCAATGAGCTTTTTGTTCTCGTGTGACAGTTCAAATTTATGGAGAATCGAAATACCGAGAGTCTCTCTAATGAACTCGGCAAAATCTTCCATTATAGGAATATCATGCTGAGAAGCTTCGCTTGCCGTGACCATGGTTATGGCAGCATGTAGCTGGGACAGGGCTTTCGGAGTATTAAGATCGTTTGAGAGAGCTTCACTGATGGTTTTTTTAAATTTCTTCAGATCGCCTTCAAGAAGATGTTTAGTCGAGTATGTATTAATCGCATATTGATAAATCCAACTGAAGTTATGTTGAAGTTTTCTTAGGGTACTTTCAGAAATTCGCAACCCTTCCATACTGAATTTGCTCTGTGAGCGGTAATGCGATTCTAGAATGTGCAAACGGATGGCATCAATTGAAATGCCCATCGCAAGAATCTCTTGCAGTCGAATGCCATTACCAAGCGATTTTGAAATTTTTTCTCCGTCCACCAGAACATGGTTACTATGCATCCACGTATTGGCAAAACGTTTGCCAGTTGCTGCTTCGCTTTGCGCGATCTCATTTGTATGATGCACTGCAATGTGGTCAATACCTCCTGTGTGAATGTCAAGCGTATCGCCAAGATACTTCATGCTCATAGCGGAGCATTCTATGTGCCAACCAGGGAAACCTTTACCCCAAGGACTGTCCCATTCCATGTCGCGTTTCTTATCTTTAGGCGAAAACTTCCATAAAGCAAAGTCGCTTGGATTACGCTTCTGTTTATTAAATGCAACGCGAGCACCGGCTTGCAAGGCTTCAAGGTCTAGTCTAGCAAACGCTTCGTAGCCTTCAAACATTGAGGTGTCGTAATAGACTCCATCATCAATTATGTATGTGAAACCCTTCTCTTCCAACCTCTGAATTAAAGCGATCTGATCTGGAATATGCTTAGTAGCTTTTACAATATGATCGGGTTTGAGGATATGTAATTGTCGCATACCATCCAAGAAGTCTTGAGTATAGAAATCAGCGACTTCCCATGCAGTTTTGCCTTCACGTTTGGCACCTTTCTCAAGTTTATCTTCTCCTTCGTCGGCATCACTTACTAAGTGACCGACGTCGGTAATATTCATAACCCATTTGGGTTCTAGTGCGTTAAGCTTAAGTGCTCGTATCAGTGTATCCATACGCACATAGTTAAACCAATGTCCTATGTGAGCATAGTCGTACACCGTTGGGCCGCAAGTGTACACCGTGACAGCCGGCGGGTTAAGGGGTGTAATTTCTTCGACTTTATGCGTCAGTGTGTTGTAGAGTTTCATGTGCTTTTTCCTGTTCAAGGTTATCGAGAAGTTGCGAAGCATAGGTTATACACTCTGACTTTACCTCGTTGAACGGTCGGCCGTCGACAATCTTGAACCCGCTGGCATATGTATGCCCGCCTCCGCCAAACTTTTTGGCGAGCTCATTCGCGATTGGATAGCCGTAGTTGCAGCGGATTTTGGCGGTAATGTGCTCGTCGTTGTACATTTTGAACGAAATGGCAACTTGCGTGTCGGTGCTCATGCGCATGTCGTCGATCACCAGCATGGAGGGGTTGTACTCGGGGCTGTATTTTTCGATTTCTGGCCATGGGATGGTGACAGTGGCGACGCGGTTGTCGGCGTAATATTCGATACGCTGCAGCAGTTTGCCTTTGTACTGGATGAGTTCCGGGCTTTTACGCATCATTTCGCGGCGCGCTTGTTCGAGTTCAGCGATTTTGACGCCGCCCGCCACAAGCTCGGACACGATGGCGATGGTCCGCGCCGTGGTGGCATCGGTAGTCAAGCCCAAACTGTCCGACATAATCGCCGTCATAACCATTTTTTGGGCGCTCAGGTTCAGCGGCCAATTGAGTTGCCGGGACAGCTCATAAATAACTTCGCCAGTGGCAACCGCCGTTTTGTTGCAGCTTACGGTGGCGTAGGGGATGGTCGATTCAACAGCGTGGTGGTCAAGCACGATAACCGGCCGGGCGGCCACCCACGAACGCTGCCCACTTTTTTCAAGGTTCTCGAAGAGTGTCTCGGTGCTGGTATCAACGATAATGGCGGCATCAAAATTGGCCGGAATGTCTTTGCTTACGCGATCCCAACCTGCCAGATAGCTGAGGTAAGTTGGGATTGCCACACCACAGTACAGTGACGTCTCTTTGCCCATGTCGCCCAAAATTTGTTCGAGCGCCAGCGCGCTCCCCACGCTGTCGCCGTCGGGATTATCGGCCTGCATAATGACCACGTGCTGGGCGTCGCCTAGGATTTTTTGGATCTGGTCGGCTTCGGAATATGGTGGCATAGCTGTATTGTACCTTACCTTGCAGCCTTCAGCTTAGCTTGGATTATTTTGTCAAGCCCAGTGTAATTTTTCTGACAAAACGTAGGGTCGTGAATAAAGCTAAGCGGTTTCCAGGCCACGGCCGCCACGTCGTCGGCCGGCTTGAAATCGCCCTGCCAGGCTTTTACTAAAAACGCGACATCAACCGTAAAGATGTTTGGATTGTAGTCGTTGTGATACACGTCAAGTAACTCGAGGTCATCGCGGGCAATCGTGATGCCGAGCTCTTCGTTCGCTTCGCGGATGGCGCAGTCGTATGCGGATTCGCCAAAGTTCACGAAACCGCCAGCCAATTCGTACATACCTTTGCGTGGTTCGTGCGCACGTTTTACGACCAATAGTTGTTGGTTCTTTACAAATACAAGCGCGGTGGCGGTTTTGGCGTTGTTCCAAAACTCCCAACCGCACTCCTGGCAGCGGTAGTCTGTGGCGTCAACTTTTTGCACAGTGCCTTCGCGGCCGCAGTTTGCGCAGAACTTGAACATCAGAGTGCTTGCCTTCCTTCGAGCGCCCGCCCGAGGGTTATTTGGTCGGCGTATTCGAGGTCAACGCCGATCGGCAAACCGCGTGCCAGCCGCGTTACCTTCACGGGCCGGTCGCCAATTTGCTGCTGAATGTACAGCGCTGTGGATTCGCCTTCTACGCTGGCGTTCGTGGCCAAAATAACCTCCTCGACTTTGTCGTCGTCGATACGCCGCATGAGTTCTTCGATGTGCAATTGCTCTGGCCCGATGCCGTCAATAGGCGAAACCAAACCGCCGAGCACATGGTAAGTGCCGGTAAACTGGCCGGTTTTTTCGAGCGCTACAATGTCGAACGGCTCGGCTACCACGGCCACCACCGTTTTGTCGCGGCGTGGGTCGGTGTATAAATCCGACAAATCCTGGCCAGCCGGCACCAGTGCGAATGTCTTTTTGCAAAAGCTGATGCCACCGTGCAAGTTGGTGAGCGCATCGGCAATGCTGTGCGCTCGCGCTGGGTCGGTGCGCACCAAATAGTATGCGTAGCGCTCGGCAGTGCGCGGACCGACCCCCGGCAAACGGCCAAGGGCCTCAATCACATTGGTGAGCGCGGGCGGCAAGATTTGCATAAACTACAGGCCGAGGTCGCCGAGCGCACCCATCATGGGCTGCATTTTTTCGGCGGCGATTTTTTGGCTTTCCTGGACGGCTTCCTTGACGGCATCTTCAACCCAGCGTTCTAGCTGGCCAATATCGTCGAGGTCAACGAATTCAGGGTTGATGTGTATTTTTTTGATTTTTTGCTCGCCGGTAATTTCGACGCGGACGGCGCCATCGCCTTTTTCAACTTCAATCACTTGCTTTTGCAGTTCTTTTTGAATCTTTTTTACGCGCATCAGCATTTTTGCCTGGTCAAATCGGCTCATCGTGTAACTCCTTTTGCTATGGTATGTATTGTATCAGATTATGACGGGTGGTGGCTGAAGATTGTGCGGGTGTTGGTGGAGGTGGGCCACGCCACAAAATATCGCCTAAGATTGTATGTGCAACAGAGCGCGATTACAATGCTCAAAAACACAATTCCTGTGCTGCGCGCAAAAACGTTGCGCGGAAAAACGTCGAGCCACTGCCCAAGCAAATATGCAAACCCGCCGGCAATAATTGTATAAATAAATGGCAAAAGCACCGTAACCGACACGCTGCCCAGGCTAATAAGCATAAAGGCGACCACAAAAATGCCGAGCAAAAAGTTGGTGCGCACGAGCTTGAAATGTTTGAGGTACAGGTAGCTGCCAAAAATGAACATGACAATAGCAAAGGAATCAAGCGTAAGGAGCGCTGGCGTGCCGAGGTCTGAAGTGATGCTGCTGTGCGTGTAAAACAACTGCATGGGGATGTTTAGTAAGTTATGCAGAATGGTTCCAATATGTGGAAATGGCTGCGGAATGCCAACAAACGTCTCGGCTAGCTTGGGGTGTTTGGCAACGCTCCAGGCCATAGGAAACAGCAATGCCATCGCTGGAAACACGGCAAGTCCCGTAAGCCACAATGGCGTTTTTGAAATCTTATCGACAATCGTCCGCCATTGCCAAATCACACCGGCTATGACAAACCAAACCATGCCCGGCGTATACAAAAGCAGACACGCCATGAACAGTGCAACCGGCAGCGCGAACCGTAACTTTTGCTTCCGCTCCTTGAGCCAAAAACCATATGCCACCACAAAAAACAGACCGAACAGCAAGACCTGCGGCGTACCGATCCGCGCGGTATGCAAAAATCGCGTCGAAGTCGCCAGCAAAATAGTGGCCATCCAGGCAACGCGCCGCCCGTGCCAATTTTGGATGAGCCAATAAAACATACCAAGCACCGCCAGTGCTATAAACGCTGAAATAATCCGGCCAACCAGCAAATGGTGCACATGCAAAAAACCGGCCAGGTCGATAAGCGCGGTGTACGGCAAGTTGATAGGATTTGCCAAAAGGTTGTGAAAACTCTGCGCCTGGTTATAAGTGTTGAGTTCGTTGTTGCTGAAACCCGGCACCAGCGCGTTGAGTCGCCAAAACAGCAAAAAAACCGAAATTGCCAGCAAACTCAAAACACTCGTCAGGGCTTGCCAATGGCTTAAACAGTATCGGCGCAAAGATGTGATGCTCATGCTTCGGTCCATTATAGCATTATTTGGCTAGCCGGCGAACGGATCGCCGTGCTTGGTGTCGAGCGAGCGGATGCGCTGGCGTTCACGGTCGAAATACAACTCTACCGTGCCCGTTGGACCGTTGCGGTGTTTGCGGATGAGCACTTCGAGTATGTTTTGGCGGTCGGTGTCGGGGTTGTAGTAATCTTCGCGGTACAAAAAAGCTACGACATCGGCGTCTTGTTCGATGGAACCGGATTCGCGCAAGTCAGACAACACCGGAATGGCTGGCGAACGACTGTCCACGGAGCGGCTCAACTGGCTCAAGGCGATCAAGGGTACATTGAGCTCGCGCGCTACGCCTTTTAGGCCGCGCGAAATTTCCGAAACCTCTTGCACGCGGTTGTCGCTGCTACTAAACCGGCTACCTCCGCTCATCAATTGTAAGTAGTCGACGATGATAAGCCCGAGCGGATGCTTGTGTGCTTCGCGCCGAGCCTTGGTGCGCAGGTCGCTTACGGTAATGCCGGGTGTGTCGTCGATGTAAATCGGCGCCTCGCTGAGCGTGCCCATCGCCTGCCCGAGCTTTTCAAAATCGCTGTCGGTGAGGTTGCCAGTGCGCAGTGCCCAGGCGTCCACGCCCGATTCCATCGACAACAAACGGTCCACGAGCTGCTCTTTGCTCATTTCGAGGCTAAAGATGAGCACCGATTCTTTGGCTTGCACTGCAATTTGGTGCGCCAGGTTCATCACGAAAGCGGTCTTCCCCATCGAGGGGCGCGCCGCCAAAATAAAGAGATCGGAACGCTGCAAGCCAGCCAGCGTGTTGTCAAGATCACGGTAGCCGGTGGGCACGCCGCGGATTTTCTTTTTGTCTTTGTGCAGATCGTCGAGGCGCTCAAAACTCTCGGCCAAAATGGACTCCAAGCTTACGATCGACTGTTTTACATGTTGCTGGCTCACCTGGAATAAACTGGTTTCAGCTTCTTCGATGAGCTCGCGCAAGGCTTTGGATTCGTCGAAACCGAGATTCACGATTTCTTGGCTGGCCTTAATCATGCGTCGCCGCACGGCTTTTTGAGCGACGATTTCGGCGTACTGTTCTGCATGCGCGGCGGTCGGCACGAAGTTGGTGAGCTCGGTAAGGTATGACGGCCCGCCCACGGAATCCAAAAAGCCGTTGGCTTTGAGTTGATCGGCCAGGGTGAGCACGTCGATGGGGCTACGCTTTTCGTAGAGTGTTTGGATGGCTTCGTAAATGCGCTGGTGCCGCGCGTCGAAAAAATCTTCGACGGCGATGACGTCGGCAACTTTAACGAGCGCGTCCGGGTCAATCAAGATCGCACCGAGCAATGAAGCTTCGGCCTCGAGGTTTTGCGGTGGTTGGTTATTGCTTCTTGGATCCATGTGATATCTCATTACTGGGAGCTCTTTTCAATGTATTTTCTAAGGCACACTCGGAAGTGCCGGTATGCTATTACAGCATACAAGGCGACCCGCATGTGCCGTGAAAATATGTTGAAAAGAACCTCTCCACAGACTACTTATGATTCTAGCAGCTCCGCGCCGCCAAAAATATTGCTTATGTTTTCAATTGAGTTGTTTGCAGTGGCTGCCGGGGTTGATATTACTGGCTCGGCTACGGACGGCGTGGGTGCGACAGCAGCGGCTTCAGTCGGTTTGTTCGAGCTTGAAGTGGGTTTTTCGAGTGTTGAGCACTCGATTTGCGGTGCCTGGCCAGCCACGGCTTGCACAGTTTCGGCGATGATTTGCTTGTTCTTGGCGTCATTGGCGCGTTTGCGGTAAAAGTCTTTTTCGAAGCTAAGGCGAATGAGTCCGGGCTCCAGGCTAACCTCGGCTGATTTTAGGATGCTGTACAGCGTGCTGTAGTTTTTGCGGATTTGTTCGAGGATTTGTGTCCAAGCGACTTTATCGAGGACGGTGCCGTGAGCTTTGGGTTTGGGCTGGCTTTCTGGCTCTATTTTTGGTTCGGGCTTTTCGGCTTTTTTGGTTTCACTTTTGGCTGGGGGTGAGGGATTTGAACTCCCGCCTGAAGAGCTTGGTGTCTGTGGCGTTGGAGTATGAGTGGCGGGCGGTTTAACGGCGGCAGTAGGCTTCGCCGGTGGTTTGGGCGTGGCTACGGGAGTGGGTGCTTGCCCAGTCAAGGCGGTGTCGAGCAAAATAATCTCAAGGTAGGTCGCGGGGTCGGGCGAAGCTGGCACGGCCACTAGCTTCGCCAGCAAACCCAACGCTACATTGTGTGCCACCGACAAATTGCCGTCAATCACCTGCAAACGCAAGCGCTCGGCTAGCTGTTTGGCTAAGCGTGCCGCCTCGTAGCCGTGCTCTTTCGCTTGCTGGAAGGTTTGCGCAATGGCGCTCGGGTCGTGCCCAGCCAAGGCGTCAATAATGGCGGTAATCACGCTTTCTGGCGCGATGCCGAGCATCGCCTCAACATCGGCAAGCTCGACTGCTTTACCTATGTTGCGCACTTGGTCGAGCAAACTAATGCTGTCGCGAAATGACCCTTCGCCGTGTGCCGCGATAAGTTCCAGTGCCTCATCGCTAATGGTTATTTTTTCTTCGGTGGCGATGTCGCGCAAGTGCGCCACGACTTTTTCGAGGGCTACAGGTTTGAAAGTGTAACGCTGCGTGCGGCTGATGATGGTTTCAGGCAGTTTGTGCGATTCGGTAGTCGCCAAAATAAACACGGCGTGCGCCGGTGGTTCTTCGAGGGTCTTAAGAAGTGCGTTAAATGCCTCGCGCGTCAGCATGTGGACTTCGTCAATGATGTACACCTTGTATTTGGCGGATGTGGGCGCGATGTGCACTTTGTCGCGTAGGTCGCGGATTTCGTCGATGCGACGGTTGCTGGCGGCGTCGATTTCGATGATGTCGAGGTGTACGCTTTCGTCGCTGTATGGCAAACCGTTAATTTCGTGCGCGAGAATACGGGCGATGCTGGTCTTGCCCACGCCGCGCGGGCCGGTAAACAAGTAGGCGTGACTCACCGTGCCGCGCGCCAGTGCGTGAGCCAAGGCGGTCGTGACATGTTCTTGCCCGACTACCTCAGTAAGTTTCAACGGACGATACGTCCGGTACAATGCTTGCCCCATTTAAGTATAAGTATAGCCCCATTTATTATGGTCGTCACTAGTCGAGCGTTGTGCAATTCGCTATGACGAGTGCATGTCTCGCCGTATTTTATATAATCAAAGATGATGCATAGCATAGACTCGTCAGAATCGGCTTATCGTTCGCTCGTTGTCGCGAATGAGTCATTTGGGGAAAAAGTTGTGGTCGGTTCAAACGACACCATAGAGAAGTACCTTGAAGCTTTTGAAGAAGCCACAGTAACACTTCCTTCCAATGCTCATTTTGTGCGCTCGTACACTGTTGCGGAGGGAATGCCGCACAATCAAGCGCATATTGACGCACTTGAAACGCCTTTGTATGTGGCGATGAAAGAACATGGATATGCTGAGTATGCCGAATACCCTGGCAAGGCGGACAGGGTGGTTCAGGCTGCCTATGCCGCCGGGGCATTCACCTGTGCCGATGCGCTAGCACTTGGCATGCGAACCATTACCAGAAGTGACCGCGCACATGTCTTTCGCGAAAAAGGCCCATACGTACTGAAAAAAGTCGTTGAGCGGGTGACAAAATTGTCTATGTCGCACGAAGGTCTCAACCCTGAACGACTCGCTTTGTTGTACGACGACATCCGAACGGCTTCAGTGGCGGTGGCCCTGCCCTCCGACCGCTATGCTACGTTTGCCGATATTGGCCTGCAAAGCGGACGGGTCACTATTGGCGATTTGTTGAGCGAACAGCGACGAAAAATTATATTTGCGCGCGAGGAAGCGTCGCGAAGACTTCGGGCGCCGCGCAATGAACCTCCCCAGCAACAAGCCGAACGGCGGCAGCAGCTCGTAAGGCAATGGCTGCAGATGAATGGTTTTATCGAGCACGACCTACAACCGTTTGCGCAGAAAGTTAACAGGCTGTGCGCGCCGCGGCGACACGCCGACCGAACACGGGCTATTGACGAAGTCCAGAACTGGTTATAAAGCTGCTTCGAGCGCGGCCCACTCGGCGTTTTCGTCGTCTTCAGGAACGTTGACGCTTACTTGGTCGCCAGGCTTAGCCTTAAAGTAAGTGACGCTCGCGAGCAACACGCGGTACTGTTTTTCGCCCACGTTTACAAAATAGTGGCCGTTTTCGAGTTGCAGTGTGCCAACTACTTGCTTACGTGGTACGGGTCCGATTTGTTTGTATAAGAATGAGCCGTCATCGGTGATAGTAAGTTTGAGAATGTCGCCTTGCACAAGCTTGGACTTGCTGGCGTAGTTGGCGGGCACGGGATACATCTTGCTGTCTGAGCCGACCATGTTTTGGCCGTCAAAGACGCCCTCGATCACCTTGCCGAGTGTTTCTTCTTGCGCAACCGCATTCAACTTTTCATCGTCACCCACAAGGCTAACGAGCAGCTCGTTTGCTGCCGCCAAGTTAGTCTCTGCCTCTTGAATCAAGGCCCGTAACCGTTTGATCTGTTTTTCAGGTACGTCTGCCATGTTTAAAGTCTCTCTTATCTAAGGAAGTGTTTGTTTCTTTACACTTACCTCTAAAACTACCATGTTTTATAAATCAAGTCAAAATTTGTCGTTCTAGTTGTGGATAAATGACGAGTGTGTCCTCAAAACATGGACGCTGGTGCGGCATTAGAAGCTTTGTAGTAGCGGTGTTAGCGGGCTGCTTGCAGTGCGGTACTGCAATCGTCACAGAATGGGTCGGCTTGGCGCAGAAGCATGCGCGCCGCTGTGAATTCGGTACCACGCGGGGTCATGAGGCAATCTCTGAGGTCGCAATGCCCGAGCCCGAAGGTGTGGCCGATTTCGTGCGCGGCCGTTATGACGCTGAGGGCTTCTTTGTCTTCCATGGCTTTGACGGCAAAGCGAGTGCCAATAAAGCCGGTTGCGCGAGCCACTCCAGACGCGCCGTACGAGTCGTAACGATTCTGCGCAAAGATGGCGCGCCCGGTAAGAAAGCCCATGTGTTGCGCGCCAGACGGCACAACGCGGCCGATGTCGGTCCACACAAGCGCTTCTGTCTGGGTGCTCGTGTGCGGCACAGCACCATGGACCACCGCCTCGATGCCGCCGATTTCCTGGCCAACAATGGCCGTGGCTGCTTGGTACACGTCGTTGGCGAACCGACCGTCGACGGCAAACGGCGTGCCGGTTTCGTAGAGACATGCAAGTGAACGGAGGGGCGCGGACATAATAATTATATAATACCATAAGAACTATTTTAGTCAATGTTCTGCCGGTCGTTGGTTACAAAAAACCGCCTGGATTGCTCCAAGCGGTTTGGCGTTGAGTGGCTCGTCTTGTTAGGCCAATTCAACAGTTGCGCCAGCGTCTTCGAGGGCTTTTTTAGCCTTCTCGGCGTCGTCTTTTGCAGCTTTTTCGAGAACGGTTTTTGGAGCACCGTCAACGAGAGCTTTTGCTTCACCAAGGCCAAGGCCGGTGAGGTCTTTAACAGCCTTAATAACAGCAACTTTCTGAGCGCCAGCGTCCTTCAGGACAACGTCAAACTCAGACTTTTCGTCAGCAGCGGCAGCGCCGTCACCTGCAGCAGGTGCAGCTACAGCGGCTACCGCGGCAGCCGGCTCAATGCCGTATTCATCCTTCAGGATGGTTTTCAGTTCGTTTACTTCGAGGACCGTCAATTTGGTCATCTCTTCTGCCAGTTTTTTCAAATCAGCCATATGTTTCTCCTTAAATAATTTAGGCTTTTGCCTTTTCCGCTACGCCGTCCAACAGACTGTGCAAGTTGCCCGAAAGCGCATTGGTGATGTCGTTGACCGGTGAAAGTAGCATTGCCACAACCTCGCCAATGAGTTGGTCCTTGCCTGGTAGGGTGGCCAAGGCTTTGACTTCGTCGGCACCCAAGAATTTGCCGTCGGCCGTGATGGCGCCGACAAATTGCAGCGTGGGGTTGGTTTTGGCAAAGTTGGCGATTGCTTGAGCGGGCGCAACTTCGTCTTCGCTGTTAAAAGCGTAGAGTAGCATGCCTTCAAGCGCGCTCACGTCAACGTCTTTGAGGTCGGTTTGCTTGATCGCCTGCTTGAGCAAGCGGTTCTTTACAACCTTTACCTTGGTGCCGTTGTCACGGGCTTGGCGGCGCAGCGCCTGCATAGCCTTAACCGTCGTACCTTCGTACTTGGTCACAACCGTCATTTTTGATGAGTCAAGCAGTTCCGCAACGTCTGCGATAACTTGGCTTTTCTCGGTTTTGCTTAATGCCATATTTTTCTCCCTGTTAGGGTTTTAAAGAGTTATCGACCGTGAACTCTTTTGATTTGCCAAACAAAAACGCCTTTGTTTCCAAAGACGTACCATCCATAAAAATGAATTTGTACCTCGGCGACATTATTAAGGCTTTTACGGCCCGTCGCTGTCTTTGGCAATCCCTGTTATTTTAGCAGACCACCACCGTTTCCGTCAATAAGGTAGATAACCACCGACACCTTTGCGATAGTAAGGGTTCAGCGTAGTGCAGCCGGACTCGGCTATAGTCCGAGCCCGCGCGTAACGCACTTACTATCGCAAAGGTGTCGGTGGTTATCTCACTACTATTTATTGGTTTTTTCGAGGTGGGTTTGGATGATTTGCTTGAGTTGCACCAAGGCTTCAGCACTCAGCCATTCTTCTGGACCGTGGTGGCCGCCGCCGGTTGGGTAGAACGAAATGCACGGAATGTTTTTGGCGGCAAAAAAGCGCGCGTCGTTGCTGCCCAGCGTGCGCGAGCCCACCACTTTTACACCGGTAACTTCAGTAATAAGTTTCGCAAACGGCGCGATATATTCATTCTCGAGCGAAAACTCGCCCACGGCGCCATTGAGTTCGACGGTAAGCTGGGCGTTATGCTGTTCGCAAATGCGCTTGAGTGCGACGAGCAAACGCTGGCGCTCGGCTTCGCTTATGACCCGGATATCGAGCGTCGCCTCGGCGTAGTCGGCCACTTGGTTCGCGGCGCTACCGCCATTGATGAGGCCGATGTTGAGTGTGTTTGTGTTGAGGCCGGAATCCGGGAACAACGCATGCACTTCGTGGATAATATTGAGCAGCACAAGGTTTGCATTGTGCCCGAGCCACGGCCGCGAACCGTGTGCCGGCTTGCCGCGAACTACCACTTTGACGTACAAAAAGCCTTTCGAATGGAGCTGAATTTGCCAGTTGTCGCCGCCGTCGGGCAAAATGCACACGCTGGGCGCATAACCTTCTTCCACAAGTTTTTCGGCGCCATTTTTGCCGCCGAGTTCTTCGTCGGTAGTAACCATCAAGCCGAAATCGTACTGGCTAGGCGTGTCCTGTAGCTCGTCTATGATCTGTAAATACGCGGCGAGGGCGCCTTTCATGTCGAGCACGCCGCGACCGTAGAACTTGCCGTCTTCTTGGCGCAGCTCAAATAACTCACTCGGTGCTGGTACTACGTCGAGATGTGCGGCAAGTATAACCTTGGGTGTTTTGTGATCGGGCCGAACGGTTGCAACGAGCGACTCAAAACCGTCCGAATCGTAGCGTGCCACGTGCATGCCGCGCTTGGTCACAAAGCTTGCCACATAATCAAGCGCCTGGTGTGCGGCCGTTGCGTCGCCACTGACCGTTTGAAAGGCAACCAAAGTTCGCAAAATTTCTTCCATGAATCTCCTAGTTGTACTGGTAATCGCTTGAAAACGCAAGCGGATTACCAGGCGAGCAGTCCAATGGGGTCGATCGGGTCGTCATCTTCGAAGGTGATGCTTGGCGACTCCAGGGTGACCAGTTCTGCTATCGCGGCCTCGCCGGCTTCCGTGCCGTAATGAATACGCGAGACGGGTACGAAGTCACCGTCTACGGTTAAGACTTCTCGCGCGCCGGGCTGATGGTCCAACACATCGGCGACATCGATAAACCCTCGTGATTTTTCTGCTGACATAATATTCTCCTTAAACTAAATATGGCCTCAGTTGAAGCCATATTGTCTTGGGCTGTGCGTGGGCGCTGCCGTTAGCGGCGAACCCTGGCTTCAACCGGAACGAAGCACAGCCCTCGGTTGCCGAGGACGAGTACCATAACCAAACGCTTCACGGTTGCGATCATATTTTTATTAAACGCTGTTCGGCACGAAGCGTCAAATTTCTGAATTAAAAAAGCCCCTTTCGGGGCTTAAGCTCCTTTAGTGATGGCGGTTGATAATGTCATGAGGTGATCCTCCATATTTAATAACCAATAGTATTATAACACCTGCAGCTAGTAGATAGATAGTCCAATTGAAGCGTTTTGATTTTTTCTCCACACGCGGCAAACATTCGCCAATTGCTCCGATAAAATCATCGTGCAGATATTCTAAAAAGTCTTTTTCTGCCTCATATTTCTTGTATAATTTTTGGGAATCTTCAAGGTCATGCGAAATTTGCCAGGGAAAGCTTGAGATAGTCCAAAGCAGCAAGCTAAATGCAAGTATTAAAAATAGTATGCCTGCAAAGAAGAAGGTTCGCAACGCTGCACTGTCAGGGATTTCACGGGCGGTAGAATCCGAAAATATAAATGTAACGATTGCCACTTCACCAGCGATTAGGGCAAGTGATTTTACGCGGAGCTGGTCGTAAATATTACTCACGTGATCGTAAAATCTACGCAGTTCAGCCAACGAGATTTTTAATATTTTGATTTTCTCTTTATCGTCTGGCTCGACAATTGGCATAGAGTTCTTCCTATAGGTTTTTGGTGATTTCTTCTTTGGTGTCTTCGAGCTGTTTGAGCTTGAATTGGGTGTAGCGCTCGGCGGACAGACGGGTGAGTTCGGCGTCTTCGCCCTTGTTGACGAACTTCATGGCTTCGGCCAGTAGCGGATGGACTTCGGCCAATTTTTCGTGCATTTCGAGCACGAGTTTGCGATAGCCGGGATGGCCTTGCGGACTGGTGCGTAGTTCGTGAAAATGGAACGCTTCGCGGGCGTTGTACGTAACTTTCCAGCGCATGCGGTGGCCAAGCAGCGTGGCGTATTGCGCCTCGAGCTGGTAACCAGCCCCTTGCAGCACGCTATACAGTTTGAGGCTGAGGTCGAAACACTTTTCAAACTGGTCGGCCAAGCCGGCTTCCTCGACAAGCTCAGGCACTTCGTAGCCGTAACGTGGTGTGAGGAGTTGCCATTCCATGTCGTCAACCATGCGGTGGCGCTGGAGGTCGCGGAAGATGCCGTAGTCGCACAGCAAATCCCAGCTGTAATGCGCCTTTTCGAGTGCGCGGCCCGGACGGTGCCGACGGTTCAGGCGTTCGCCCATGTAAGTGGTGAAGACTTCAAGTTTTTTGTCGTACGGCCACTCGTTGGCTTCGGCTTGCAGTTCTTTGAGCGAGAGATTGCTGTGCTCGTAGAGCATGTCGGGTACGAGGTCGAGCTCGTTGCGCGGCCAAACATCTACCAACTGTACGGCTTCTTTTGGTGTCGCGTGCTGCTCGGGCAAAAACTGTTTGGCCAGCTTGCCGACGGCGTGTTTGGTGTCGGCCATGTAAGCGATGGTGGCACCGCCGCGGTCGGGCTTGTCGGCACGCTCCAGGAAAGTGGGAATGACTTTGCGCGCTTCACGCAGCATGGCTTCGCCAGTGGTACGGGCTTCGGGCATATCGTCGGCGAGCAAGTGCATAATGAGGCCTTCGAGCGCTTGGCCGGACGCAAAAATACCAACTGTGGAGGTGGTGGCAACTGGCAAAACCGGACGGATGGCGTCGCAAGCCTGGGCTCGTGTGGCACCCTTCCAGGCAACGTCGCGTTCGTGTTTTGGCGTGGTGGAATTGTCTTGGACGTAGGCGGTGAGTTTGTGGACCATTTCGGAGTACAGGTCGAAAATGCTGTCCATGATCTCGCGGTACTGTGTGTGGATTTTCTCTGGTAAATAGTCCGGCGTGAAATATTTATAGTTGCCGGCCTTGTCTTTTTTGTCGAAGTAAATATAGCGCGTGGATTGCTCAAGGTACGCAGCCAGGCGGCCCCACTCCAGCTTTTTGGTGAGCAAGTTCGACGCGTTTTCAACCACGACATGCTGGCCGGCCAACTGCTGCACGGAGTCGTCCCCGTAAGCAGTAATCACGCGTTGCAGCAGCTTGGAATCTTTGCCAAGTTTGCCTGCGAACTCGTCCAAAATGGTGATGCGCATATCGTCGCCGCGGCGGCTCAAGCGCGCCATGGCGGCTGCAATGGTGATTGGGCTGAGCTTCTCGGTAAAGGTGTACACGTCGCCGTCGCTGGTGGTTACGGCTTGATCCAAAAACGCTTTGCCCTCGGCGGTAATTTCGTAACTGCCGTCGTGGTTTTTGGTAACGTACGGCGTCTCTTCGAGTGCTGATACCACGGTGGTGGCTTCAGTCTTTGCGGCCTTATCTTTTTTGAAGGGTTTTGGAAGCATAGGCTCTACCTTTTGCCAGATTAAATCATGAATGGTCTCGATGCTGAGCATGTCGCCGTCTCGTGTGCAGTCTAGGCGCTGGAAGTCTTTGGGAAACAGCTGGCACATATCGTCGTAGACTTCGACGGAGCGCTTGAGGTGTCCGAGGTCGGCTTCGTGCAAGTCGCGCTTTTTGGTGGTGTAACTGCGTTCGCTTTTTTGGTCCACGAGCTTTTGGGCGGTTTCGGCTGGCACGCGCAGCACAAAGCTGGTGTCGGGGCGCGGGATGCGCAGCATTTCGAACTCGAGGTTGTCGAGCCAAATAAAGTAGCCGCGGCGTTGCTCGGCATTGTTGAATTTAGTGCCCTGGTGCGCCATGCTCGAGCCGGTAAAACGATTGGCCAGCACTACTTTGCCTTCGAGCAAAGCCTGGCGGATTTTGTCGGCGGCCTGGAAGCGGTCAAGAGCGTAAAACAGTGATGATGTGTACGGCCCCACTTCTTCGGCGGTGCCGTAATTGCCATTCAGGTACTCGCGGACGAAGTAGCTGGAAGGCTCTTCGTAACGCGGGAAGTCAAAGGTGGCGACCTCGTGCCCGGCCTGGCGCAAACGCTTGGTGAGCAGATCGAACTGCGTGCCCTTGCCCGAGCCGTCGGTGCCTTCGATAGCTAAAAAGAATCCGGTGCGTTTGTCGACGGGTTTCATAGCACTTTTAAACCTTTCACCGGCTCCGGCAAGGTGCGCGTGTCTTTGTAGGCGCGCGGCAACATTTGGTCGGGTGTCCAGTTTTTAATTAAGTCTTCGATGCTGGTGCCGGTCTGGTACTTGCCGCTAAAACCGCCGTCGCGGCCCTTGCCGTAGTTGCCGTCTACCTTGCCGGTTTCGTGGAATACGATCTGGCCGATGCGCTCGCCCACCGGCAGCAAGACGGTCTCGTGCTGGTTGAGATTGTAGACTTCGAGTGTGAGACGGTTGATATAGCCTGGGTCGATCCAACCGGCGTCAAAACACACGGCGATGCCATTGCGGCCCCAGCTGGAACGCGACTTGAGCTCGCAGGCGCCGGGCGGCAAGATGCCAAAAAATTCATGCGTGTGTGCCAAAATGCGTTCGCCCGGCCGCAGTGGGATGACCGGAAAATCGAGCGGAATGCCTTTGAGTGGCGTAAAGCCGTTTTGCTCACACCACTCGCCGTGCTTTACGGCTTGTTTGGGCTCGCCAAAATAGCGGTACACATCGCTTTCGTCAAACGGGTTGTACAAGGTGTGGTCGTCGCTGCGCTCGGTACGAAAGTAATAGTGCCCAAGGGTAATATCCAAGCTCGCCTGGCTCACATGCTTAGGGTTGAACGGCACGCAAACAATATGCCCGTCTTTGATCGCATCCCGAATCTGTGTGTTGCTGTAAACCGCCACGTGTTACTCCTCCAAGTTGCCTTCATTGTACGGGGTAACAAACTTATCCTGCAAGCAAATAGCGAAAATTACAACTTAAGGCGGGCTTGTTCCATAGTTACACTCATAACGTTGACCAGTTCGTCCACGTAGTCGAAGTCCATGGCGGCTGGGAGCGCCTCCTTTTCGAGGCCGGTAGCGACTTCAAGGGCGAGGTCGTGAAGCCCTTCGCGGTCGCCTTTGCTGAGCCCGCGAGCCTCGGTGCTGGCGTGGTAAGCCATAACGGCCGATTGATAGGCGTCGAATGTCTGAGTGGCTTCGGCGGCCTTGCCAAGCGGTGAAGCGTTGTCTTCGCCGGCGATCACTTTTTCCATGCGCGCCATAAAATCTTCCGACACGAATTTATATTTGTTGCTCCAAAAGAGGTTGCGGACTTTTTGCTCGTCGGTCCCTTGCCCGAGTGCCGGATCGTTGTTTTTGCCGATATCATGCAGGAGCATGCCGGCGCGCAGGATGTCGAACTCGGGAATGGTGAGCTGCAAAGGACTGGGTACTTCGTTTTCGCGGCTGGCGATTTTGAAAGCGGTATTGTGCAAAATGCGCATGTGCCCGAGCGGATGGGCGCTGGCGCCAAGCGCCTTTTGCAAACCCCTATCGCTCACCCCATATTCAGGCCAGCGAAGTGCTTGCTTGGCGTGATGCTGCCCGAACGAGCTTTTGGCGTACACGGCAAATAGCTCATCATACGTGACCGGTTCATTGCCAATAGAAAACGGCAACGTGTCGCCACCGTCAATAAGTGGTATGTTCCAATAAGGTTGTTCGGGTGTTTTTCTACTCATTTTGCATTCTCCATTGGTTGCCAGTGTACACCAGGCAACTCACGTGTAGCAAAAGTGCGGTATAATGCTACATAATTATATGGACAAAATATTGCCATTACCAAAACCGAAAAGCTCAAACGACAAACTTGCCACTATCTTGAGTTACGCTGTTATTTTTAACGGACTGTTTTTTATTTTTCTGAACCTTGGCAGCGAAATTTCGATTCATGGGCACGAGCTGATTCCGGTTATTAAATCGGGACCGTCGATGCTTTCCGGCTTAACACTTTTATACATGGGTGTGCTGCTTCGCCGGCGCAAGCGTACGGCGTGGTTCGTTTCGCTTATTATATATGCGCTGTGGCTAGTGGTGTACATTATTGCGGCGGTTATGTTTGCGCGGCACCACCCGCACCACCGTATCGACGCCACGTACGTGATGGCGTTGAACTTGTTTGTGCCCACGGTGGTGGTCATCGGTTTGCTTATTTACCGCAAGGCGTTTACCGTGCGGAGCGATATCCGCAGCTTTACGATTGCGCTGCGCTTTAGCATATCTGTTTTGCTGGTGGCTTTTGTGTATGGCGTGACTGGTTTTTTGCTGATGGACGACATGCGCAATTTTCACCAAACGATCGGGCTTACTGAAGCGGCTCACCGCACCATCGACCAGTTTGGCTTTACGACTGCGCACGATTTGGTGGCTTACACCCGGCGGGCCTGGCTGTTTGAGCGTTCGCTGTCGATTATTAGCATTGGCGCTTTGGTGTACGCGTTTGTATCGCTGTTCCAGCCGTTGCGTGCGCGCTTGGGTGACCAATCAAGTAACCGCAAACACGCCGAGACGCTGCTCAAAAAGTATCCGGCCAGCAGCGAAGATTTTTTTAAGCTGTGGCCGCACGACAAGCTCTATTTTTTTGATCACACACTCCAAGCGGGTGTGGCCTATGCCGTGCATCGTGGCGTGGCACTAGTGGTTGGTGATCCGTTTGGCAACCCCGAAAAGTTTGACAGCCTGCTCGATTCTTTCGAGGAACTTTGTCGCACCAACGACTGGCAAATCGCTTTTGCGCACACCGAGCCGCAGCACAACGACTGGTACAAAAAACACGGCTTTTCGCTGCAAAAAATCGGCGAAGAAGCGGTTATTGATCTTGCGCATTTCAGGGGACAAGTGCAAGATAGCAAATATTTTCGCCATATTCGCAATAAGTTCGAGAAACAGGGTTACACGGCCGAGCTATTAAAGCCGCCACTCGATGCCGTTACTGTTGCCCGCCTGCGTCATATTTCGCGCAATTGGCTGGGCTTGCCGGGCCGCGAGGAGCGCCGTTTTATGATGGGTTACTTTACGTCTGGGTATCTGCAAACCAGTGCGGCGATCATGGTGCTGCGCGACAAAGATGGCAGCATCCAGGCGTTTATAAACCAAATCCCTTCGTACGACTCCCAGGAAATCAACTACGATTTGCTGCGGCACACGCAAAGCAGCCCCGGCAATAGCAACGATTTTCTGTTGCTCAACTTTATTGATTACGCCGCCGAGCAAGGTTTTACGCGTGCTAACTTGGGCCTATGTCCGCTTAGCGGCCTCGGTAGCCACGAAGAGGCGCACGCACTTATCGACAACGCGCTCGGATTTGTGTACAACAAGGGCGACCGTTTTTATTCGTTCACGGGGCTGCGGCGATTCAAGGCAAAGTACGAACCCGCTTGGAGCCCGCGCTACATTGCCTACCGTGAAGGCGTGCCCGGCTTTACGCGCGTGGTGACCGCCCTTGCCCGCGCCATGAAAGTGTAACAATTTAAAGCCCCGCCGCGTTTTCGGGCAACGGGGTTTAGGGTTGCATTGCAGCGTGGCTAGAACTCGTTGACAGCGACGGTAATGCTCGGGCCCATCGTGGTGGTCAGGTGGATGGCCTTCACGTAAGTGCTTTTAACCGAGGCGGGCTTGTTGGCACGCAGACTGGCAAGGACGGCTTTGGCGTTTTCAACGAGGTCGGCCGGTTTGAAACTTACCTTACCAACGGCGATGTGTACGATGCCGGTGCTGTCCACGCGGTATTCAACACGGCCGGCTTTTGCTTCTTGGACGGCTTTGGCGACGTCGGTTGTCACAGTGCCGCTCTTGGGGTTAGGCATAAGGCCGCGCGGCCCCAGCACACGGGCGTATTTGCCAAGTTTTGGCATTTGCGCCGGTGTTGCGATCAGGATATCGAAGTTAATGGTACCTTTGTCGAGGGCTTTGGTGATGTTTTCAACACCACTCACGTCGGCATCTGCAACATTTTGGTCGTCGAATACGGCAACACGGACTTTTTTGCCGGTGCCGGCGGGCAACACCAAGTTGTCGCGAATGTTTTGGTCGGCGTGGCGCGGGTCCACGTTGAGGTTGATGTGCAACTCGACGCTGGCGTCAAACTTGGCGGTGTTTGTTTTAGCGGCCAGTGCGATGGCTTCGGCCAAAGTGTAGGCCTTGCCGATTTCGACCAGCTTGGCGGCTTCGCGGAATTTTTTACCCCGACGTTCCAGGCGTGAACGAGTTGGTTTTACCGGCTTTTTTGGCTTGACTTCGGTGTCGGCTTCAGCTTTTTCAGCCTTGCGTTCTTCTTTGGCTTGCTTTTCCTCGGCCTCTTTAATGGCTTTAGCGCTACGCTTGCCGGCCTTTGCGGCGGCTTTTTCTGTTTTTACTTCGGTTTCCTCGGCTGGTGCTACTTCGGCGACCAGGTCGGCTTCGGTTGTTGGGTTTTTGGCTTCTTCGGCCATTTTGACTCCTTTCGTGGTGCGTGCGGTCCGTTTAGCGGCCTCCCACAAATTACTAATGCGCTTATTATAACAGATGTACGTGGCGTTGGCTACTGGCTATCGCGCCTGAACAGCAGGCCGTAAAAGCTCGCAACAGTATGAGGTGCCATGCGGTCAATGCGGTCTTGGGCGACGTCGATGCCTTGCTTGGGATTGAGCTGCATGGCGTGCATCAACAAATAGTGGCGCATGTGCTCGTCCGAAGGGTTTTCGGATGGTTTCGTGGTGCGTGGCTCGAGATCGGACGCCAGTACTTCCTCGCTAAACAGCGCGCTAGGCGGAAGTTCGATCTCGCTATCGTCGGCATACAACGCAAAACCAACCACAAGATTAAGCAAGGCTTTCGGGTCGTGCGTAAGATCTGCGAATCCGACCTGTAGCCGGTCTTGATCGAGCGGCAAAACGTGCTCGCTAAAATTTTCAGGCGTCAGTAAGGCCATGGCAAACGTCCCTTGTCCGAGGGCTTGTTTAGGCTTCGATCTCCACGCCCATGCTGCGGGCAGTGCCGGCAACCATTTTCTTAACAGCTTCGACATCGTCGGTGTTCATGTCGAGTGCTTTTTCTTCGGCAATGGCTTGCAAATCGGCCTGACTCAATTTTTTAGCGACTTTTTCGCTGTTCGGGCGGCCAGAACCTTTTTGAATGCCAAGCTTTGCCCGGATCATTTCGTCGGTGGCTTGCGTAACTACGCGGAAGCTCATGGTGCGGTCTTCATAAATGGTGATGTGCGCAGTGGTGATGCCCTTCATGTCTTTGGTGGCGGCGTTGAACGGGTTGATGAAGTCCATCATGTTCACGCCGTGCTGGCCGAGGGTGCTACCAACTGGCGGCGCAGCGCTGGCTTTGCCGGCGGGGATGCGCATTTTCAGGTTTGCTTTGATTTTCTTTTCCGCCATTGTTTAGTCTCCTAGAAAGCGTGCGGGTAGAAGCGTCCCTGCTCTCACTTCGCAGTAATCGTGCGTAACGTGGTTAGTATAGCATAATCGGCGCGCTATTCCAAGCGTATACGGATGCGTTTTAGGCGTTTTCGACAGGTGAGGTTGGGGCGTTAATGCCGTACAGTTCGACAAGCTCTTGGCAGTTTTGGCGCAATTTCGCGGCTTGCGCTTCTTGCGCGACCACTATTTTTCCTATTTGTTCTATGAATTCGGGGCTAAAAACTTTGGGGCCGCCTTCTCGCAGCCGGTCGATGGCTATATCTAGAATGTGTGCAGTGTTTTCGACGCCGATAGAAGCACCGCGTATTGCACTCGCCACTTGGTTGGGTGTCCATGGAAATTCCGAGCCCGTTGCGCCTTTGCGGATGTGTTCTTTGCTTGTCATGATGCTAATCTCGGAAATTGCCAGTTGGGAGCCGGCGGCGTTTCGTACGAAATGCGGCCTTCGCGCGGGCAGCCTTCGGCCGGTTCGCGCAACTGCGTGGCTTGTTTTACGGTGACAGTGCCCAGGCCGACGCCATAGTCTACATTAAAATCGCGGCCCAGCAGTTCACAGCCTTCGGCTGAACAAACCCTTGAGCCAGGATATTCACAGAGACTTTGCAGAGCTGCTAAACCGCTTGCCTTTACCAAATAACAATGTTCTGGAACAGTAGGAGGAAGTTCGCCGGACATACTATTACACGCGTTTTACTTGGAGACTGTCGAGTTCAACCGGTGTGTCCCGGCCAAACATGTTCACGAGTACCTTGAGCTTGCCCTTTTGCTGGTCGATTTCGTTGATGGTGCCATCGAAGCCCTTGAAAGGACCGTCGGTGATGTTGACGACTTCGCCAACTTGGTAGTCGATCTTGTGTTTTGGCTGCTCGAGCCCCATGCGCTTTTGGATTTTTTCGATCTCTTCGTCGCTCACCGGAGTTGGTTCAGTGCCGCTGCCTACAAAGCCGGTTACCGACGGCGTGTTGCGCACGATGTACCAAGCGTCTTCGCTCATTTTCATTTGAACCAGGACGTAGCCTTGGAAAATGCGCTTTTCGACCACGCGGCGTTTGCCGTTCTTGATCTCGATCATTTTTTCTTTAGGCACAAGCGCTTGAAAGATTTTGTCTTTCATGTCGAGTGAATCGGCACGCTGGCGGATTGACTCAGCGACTTTTTCTTCGTAGCCGCTGTAGGTGTGGATGGCGTACCACTGTTTGGTGGTGTCGTAACGTTTGCTCATTATTTTATTAGTACCTGTTTAAATAGTTTGTCTAGTCCGTAGTCGGCGCCAGCCACCAATACGCCGAAGACGATGGCGAACAGCATCACGGCAGTGGTGAGCTGACGGGATTGCTTGAGCGTAGGCCAAGTGGTCATGCGCAGCTCGCGCCAACTATTGCGGAAATACGGCGGAACCAAGATGTACCCGATGATGCGGAACGGTTTGAACTTGCCCAGTTGGCGAAAAATCCAGGCAATACCCCGGAACGGTGCAGTGCCGACGCGTCGCGTTTTGGTCAACCGGCGGGGCTTGCTTGCACTCACCTCTTGTTTGGCGGCCACTTCGCGTACCGTCTCGGTTGGCTTGAGTAACCGGCGCTTGGGTTTCGGTGTTTCTTCTGTTGCCACGTGTTTCTCCAACTTAAAAAGCCTACTATGCTAGTAGGCCCTGGTGTGTCAAGTATACGACACGGCACCTCTTTTGGTCAAGCGCCATGTCGTGATATATAGTAGAGTCATGATGATTATGGTTAGTTTGTTGGTCGCCGGCGCGCTCGTCGAGGCGGTTTTATATGTGCTGCCATTCTTATGGCCTGGTCGCAAAGCCGTCGTTCCGGTGGTTGTTGCGACTACGGCGTTCGCTGGTGCCGGTCTGTTTGTGTCGCAGCCAAACACCGTGAGTTTTCTTATCTTGTTGCTGTGCGCGTATCGCATTTTTAATAATATCCGGGTGATGGAAAACCGTATGCACGAGCGCTACCTGCGCCGGGCAACGCGTCGGACGAGCCTGAAACTGCTTGCGCCGCAGCTAGTGCTGGGTGCGCTTTGGTTTGGCTGGCACCAGATGAATTTGGCGACGCACGCGTTGTGGGCGCTGCTGGCGTTTTGGCAAGTGGTTGTGGCGGCAGTGCTGTTTGGTTCGACGCTGCGAAGCCTCAACCGCACATTGCCGCGCCCCATCAAAAAGTCGTACAGCACGGCAGAGCTACCCAGCATTACCATTGCGGTGCCAGCGCGTAACGAAACCGAAGACTTGCAGCAGTGTTTGGAATCGCTTATCGCCAGCGACTATCCCAAGCTCGAAATCATTGTGCTCGACGACTGTTCGCAAATCCGGCAGACGCCCGAAATAATCCGCAGCTTTGCCCATGACGGCGTGCGCTTTGTGAAAGGCGCCGAACCGAGTGACACTTGGCTACCAAAAAATCAAGCCTACCAGCGGCTTGCCGAAGAAGCCAGCGGCGAATACATTTTGTTTTGTGGCGTTGACGTACGGTTCGAGCCGGACGCTGTGCGCAAGTTGGTGACTGCTATGTTGGCGCGCCAAAAAACTATGGTCAGCGTGCTGCCCGGGCGCGCTCGCGGCGCGGGCAGCAATTTTGCGCTCGTCCAAGCCATGCGCAACTGGTGGGAGCTCGTGCCGCCGCGCCGCTTATTCGAGCGTCCGCCGGTGATGAGCAGCTGTTGGATTATTTCGCGCGCCACGCTCAAAAAAGTTGGTGGGTTCGAAGCGGTGACGCGCTCCATCGTGCCCGAAGCATATTTCGCCAAACAGCTCGTCTGGCAAGATCGTTACAGCTTTTTGCGCAGCGATGACATGCTCGGCATCACCACTGCAAAAGCAGCCCGCGAACAGCGTGCAACCGCCGTCCGCATGCGCTACCCGCAGGTGCATCGCCGACCCGAGCAAGTGTGGCTCGTAACAATGCTCGAATTTGCCTTTCTGCTCTTGCCGTTTGCGATGGCCGTTGGCGGGTTTTGGTGGCATGTTGGCTTGTATGCGCAAGCGCTCGCGGCCGTGGCGGGCATTTTGTTGGTGACTACTTATGTCGCCATGGCGACGGCCACTAGCTTGAATGGCCGCTGGTTTCGTGTGGTTGCTTTTCCGCTGGTAGTGCTTACCGATATCGGACTGCTGCATTACTCGATGTGGCAATATGAGTTTTCGGTAGTCGACTGGAAAGGCCGCAATGTGTGCATTCCGGCCATGCATGCCATTCCGCACTTGCCAAAAATATAGTTTTGCGGTATAGTATGCCGACAATGTCCGTCCAAGAGTCCGCACCTAAAGCTGTAACCCCTAAGCTGCGTTACGAAACCGTCACCTACGACCGTCAATTTGGCTGGATTGGGCGCGTGCCGCTCACACTGCTGCTTGGCGCTCCGGCCATCGCTATCACAGGTGGTATTGAGTACGCCACCGAAGGCACCGCCTGGCCCGTCATCATGGTGGGTGGTGGCGCCCTCGCCCTTACCACGCCTCTCAGTGGTACCTTGAATGATCCGGTTTCGATCCGTGTAAAATTACCAAACGTGCCCGATCCGTCTCCGTTACCAGCCGATCACGGCCCGGAACTTCCGGCGAACCAACTTCCAACACTCCCCCAAGTTACTGAAGGTTTGGAATAAAAATCGAAAACGTTGAACCCTTGTCGAGCTTGCTCTTAAGCTCGATTTCAGCGTGCAAAATGTGCGCCAGCTTCATGGTTACGTAAAGCCCGAGCCCGGTGCCGTTGGTTTGGCGCGTACGGTAGTCTTCAGAGCGGAAAAATTTGTCGAACACCTTTTCTTGGTCACTTTTGCTAATGCCGATACCGGTATCGGCCACACTGAAACGCACGCCGGCTTCGACTGGTTCGGCGGCGATGATGACCGAGCCGCTTTCGGTGTATTTAATGGCGTTAGTGATAAAGTTTTGCAGAATTTCGCGCACGTACAATTTACTGGAATACAGCTGGCCGATGCCTTGTTCAGCGACTACTTTTAAACGCAGGCCTTTGGCTTTGGCGTCTTTGGCGTAGTTGCGGGCAAGTTCGTCGATAAACTCGCGCACGTCAATAGGTTCAATGCTTACGGAAAGCTTGCCGCGCTCGGCACGGGACAGCGTGGCGAGGTCGTTAATCATGTCGGCCAAAAATAAAATTTGGTCGTGCGACTGCTGGAGTGCCGCTTTGATCTGCGCCATGTCGTTGGTTTGGGCGGACAAAAACAGCGCATTGCTAACGTTGCCCTCGGCAATGGCGATTGGCGTGCGCAGCTCATGGCTCACCACACTAATGAACTCGTCGCGTTCTTCTTCGAGTGATTTTTCGCGAGTGATGTCGCGCAGTAGCAAAATGTAACCGCTTTGACCAGTGCTTTTGCCGTATCCCAAATGCACGGGCGCAATGCTTAGATATAGGTTGATTTTGCTGCCGTCGTTGTATGGCAACAATAGGTCGCGCGATGTAGTCGCTGTGCGCGTGCCTTGCACCAATTCCCGCACGTCCACTTTCTGGTTGTTGCGGTCGATAGGCTTGAATATTTCGGCCAGCAGTTTGCCCTGGATTGCAGTGTTAATGTCGAGTACGTCCAGCGCCGCGCCGTTGTACAGCACTACATGCGTGTCTTGGTCAACGGCAATGACGCCATCGGCCATGCTGTTGATCAAACTGGTGAGGCGCTCGTGTTCAAGGTTGGTGGCTTCAAGCGCACGGGACGGTGCGCGTTTAGCCCGACGGAGTTTCCTTAGCATGTTTGTATTATGCCATAGATTGGCTTGGCGCGCAGTGTTTACGCTAGCGCGGATGAAGCGTGGGCTGATAAGTATGGATTTCTTTGCTGAGATTACGAGCGTGTGGCACATGGCGCTCCAGTTCGGCCCAAAACGGCGGCCCGTGCCGCATGATTTTGGTGTGCGTGAGCTCGTGCCAAAGCACGTAATCAATGAGTTGCCACGGCAACTGCATGAGGTACAAATTGAGCGCGATATCCTTCGTGCTACTACAACTGCCCCACCGGCTTTTGAGAGCTTTGACGCTGATACTTTTATAAGTGTAGCCGCCGCGCTCGGCCAGGCTCTGCAAGCGGTCCGGCAATAGTGCTTCGGCCTCCGTGCGAAGCGCCTTTATGCTGGCGGCCCGTGCCGCCCGTTGTGCCTCGGAGCTGGTTTCGTCAAAGCCCCGCGGCAAGCCAACATGGATCTCTTGGGCGTGCACGCGCGACGTCACGCGCTGGCCAGTCGTTTGGTTGAAATATAAGTGGTGCGCCTTGCCAATCGCCTGCCGGTTTTTGAGCAAGCTGTGGTGCTGACCGCGCATGGTTTCAATCCAGGCGGCTTTGCTGGCCGCGAATACGGCACCCGATTTGTACGGCACCCAGTGCGGCATCGACACGCGTACCTCGCCAGTCGAGGTAATGCTCAGGCGCAAACTGCGGCTATTGCGCCGTTTGTACAGTGTTACGTCGCCGATCTCTGGGAGCTGGATTCGTTTGACTCCCATAAAACACCTATCGAATTATAATATTGCGCCGCGACATGTCCACACGCCCGCCAACTTGCTTGGGCACGAGGTTGACGAGGCCGGGTTTAATCATGTTCGGGCCGGCTTCTTCAGGCCGAACCAGGCCGAGCTCGCGCAAGCGTTTCATGAACGCGCTGCGCTGCATGGCGAACACGTGCTTGCCGCTTACCACAACGTAATCTTCGGTGGCGAGCGGGTTTTGCATGCCGCCAATTTGTTTTTCGAATGTTTGCCGGTTGAGCGGCGTGGCGTACTTGTCGTCGGAACGCCGGCGGTCGCGCTTGCTTACGCGGGCATAGGCGCTTTCGGCGTCAATTTGCAGCCAGACAAACACATGCTCGGCGTGGGCTTTACGGGCCATTTCGCGCAGCTCGCGGCGTTGGCTGGTACGCATAGCGTTCGTGTCGTAAATCACGCTCATGCCGGCAGACAGAAATTCCTCGGCCATATAGTCCATTAGGTGGGTGATGACCTCGTTCTCTTCTTTGTCGTAACGCGGATTTTCGAAGAGTTCGGTGCGGATGCGGTCGCCCTGAATGTGCGCCGCGTGCAGCGTCTCGGCCAGTTGGCGCGCAAAATAGCTTTTCCCTGCTCCCGGGAAGCCATACAGCATGATGAGCAGCGGTTTTACGGGCAGTACCTTCGTCATATGTCTTTATGGTATATCAGATTTTTACAAAAACGAAAAGTTTATCGGGGTGGCGCGTATGTAGTCAAAGCACACGAACAGAGATAGGCAAAACCACTACGACAAGCGTTCTAACAGCTAATTTACAATACGCCATAAACATAGTATTGTACATAAAATGATTAAGCTGCATGTTACTCCTGAGCGGCTTCGCAATGCACGGCCAGAGAGCGTTGCTAGTTTAGGGCAGCTGATGGCTGGCCAAATTGTTGTTACCTTTAATACCTACAACGACACAGAGGGACGAGTAAATTTTCATCTGTGTCAGCTTGCGGTTGTAGCAGGCTCCGCATATCGCATTCTTGACGGACAAGTCGTTGACAGAGGCATGGACCTTGGCAAATGCCTGCGAGTTGAGCCTTTACCTACTTACACGCGCGACCTCGCAGTATACGAAGATCCCACGTGGCTGCGTGTACAGGCTAAAGGTATTGAAGGAGTAGACGAAAACGGTCCGCCCGCTGGATTGAGTCGTGGTTTAATGGTTGTTCGAGAAGAACCCTATCAAGTTGAACCAAACCTGGAAGTTGGCCCCCACCTGTATGTTAACGGTGCGAACGATTACCATACGATTTACAAGAGCCAATTTATGGCCGTGGCCTTGGATTCCGACCCTCGTTTAAGTGGTCAACTGTAGTGCTTAAAAACAGAAAAGCCTTCCTTTAAAGACGATCTTCAAAGTGACAAGCCGCGCGAAATACGGTATGATGCTGCTGTTGTCGCCAGTTGGCAACACATAGGGGAGTAGCTCAGTTGGTAGAGCACCGGTCTCCAAAACCGGGTGTCGCAGGTTCGAGTCCTGTCTCCCCTGCCAAGCTCAGTAACAGATGTAAAAATGCCTCAAAGTTTGAAGCATTTGTCCTGTTCTCAAACCTCTTTGTTTCATCGTCCTGCCTAAACGACTCTCTGCTAAAATGGATACGATGTCTCATAGATCGGGAAAAGTTATTATTCCAGCTAGTATTACGCCATGGGATCATGAGCTGAAGACCGCCCATGCCCTTGCTCGGCATGGATTTACTGTTGAATTTGTAGCCGTTGGCAACAGCCATAGGGCTAAAACGGCAGATGTTATTATCGACGGTACCTTCTACGAGATTAAGTCTCCGAAGACCGATAAGTTGTCCGCTGTCGAGCGGAACCTTAAGCGAGCAACAAGGCAGTCTAGCAATATCATTATTGATTCTCGAAGAATGAGTAAGTTGCACGATGCTACAATACAAAAATTCTTGTTCCAAAAACTTAAACAGCAAAAAACTATCAAGAAGATACTCTTTGTCAATCGAAAGCACGAGGTTATTGACATAAGCGACACGCTCTGATACTATTAAATTACTGAAGCCAAGCACGGAGCAGTATGTTCTTACCGCAAGGCTTCTTTTTTGTTTTGTCTCAGAGGTAGGATGGCATGATAAACTTGGATTATGACGAAAACATCTCACGATAGCGAAACTCCAGCCCAGGGACAGCAAGTAATAACTGCATGTGCCTTTATCCATCATAATTTTGACGGCGTCGAGAAACTCTTCTGGCCCAAGCGTGCAGATACTAAAAAGTTTTTGCCGGGCGTATATGAGCTTCCGGGTGGTCACATTGATTTTGGAGAGGACCTCATTTTGGGTTTGATCCGAGAGATAAAAGAAGAGCTCGGAATGACTATTAGTGTTGGCGATGCATTTGCGGCTTTCACGTACGCCAATGAAATAAAAGGTTCGCATTCTATCGAGGTAGTGTTCTTTGCCAAGTTTACCGATCCAATCGAGAGTATAAAAATCAACCCAGAAGACCACTCTACCTACGGCTGGTTTGCAGAATCGGAAATCGAAGAACAATTCATCAAGTCTCGGCCTAGCGGTGACGATCCAGAAAATAAGATCATCCGAAAAGGGTTCGCATTGCTGAGAGGCGAGAAGCCAACATTCTAGCCTGGGATTTACCCAGTTCGGTTATATGTACATTGACAGAAGGATCGGCGTTGCAAAGTCCGAGGTCGTTATAGTTGGTGCGTCCATGGCGTGCAAGATATATTTTCATGCTTCTATCATAGCCTATTGTCACGAGCCTGCCCTTGTTAATACTCTGCTACACTAGGAGAATGACGAGCGACAACGGAAGGCATATTACAAAGTTCAGTGTGTTTAATAAAGACGTCGAACTGCGCGTAGCTACAACTGGCCACGGCAAGCCCATCATCTTTTGTCCTGGAGTCAGCTTTACGCAGCCGGATTGGCGAGCGATAACCGATAAACTTACGAAAGATTATCAAGTTTTTACCTTCGACGTGCGCGGCCACGGCGAGTCATCGGAAGCTGATGATTATAGCTTAGCGGCCTTCCTTGATGATGCGCAAAAAGTAGTGAGAACTATTTTAGGCCAGCATGTTCATCAAGATAAGCCTCTTTTGGTCGGATATTCACTCGGTGCCGATCTGGCGGCACATGTTGCGGCTTCACGCCCGGATGATTTTGCCGCGCTTATTATCATCGATGGCGCCAATCCACTACCTGCACCTACTTTGGATGCTGCGTTCTTGCCTGCGTTCTGCACTATGCTTGAAGACCCGGATACCGTAAAAGCGATGGACGAGGCGAAAGGCACGCCTCACCAAGTATTGCTTACTCCGCAAAATATACTTGCGCTCAATCTCGAGTTGGATGATTTCAGGCAGCATTTGCTCGGCACTTACGACAAGATCAGTTGTCCGATCACTCTTCTTATGTCCAAGTCGATGGCGGGCACCGATGCCCCGTATTCTGCTCGGTTAAACAAATTATGGCATGATGGGATCGCGCGGCTTCAACGACACCGGCCTGATGTGAAAGTGACATGGTTCGACGGTGACCACACTATAGTTTTCACCAAAGCCAAGGAAATTGCGGCAAGAATCGATAGCCTGTATTTCACAAGGTAAAGATAGAGTGACAAACTTTGATCTTATGTAATGGTTTAGCGGCTATTGGTCGAGCGCTTGCTGCGCAGTGCCATAAGTAGTTTCGGGAAGTGTAAACTCCTGGACGACATATGTGCCGCCCATGGGGACGCTAATTGTCCCCTCTGCGTATTCCATGGCCTTGCTATAAGTAGCGTAGTCGTCTCCATGCATAGCGTGCATCGCCGCATCGCCGATCGAATTACAAACCGCTTCTTGTGCTAAACGATTGGTGAGTACGTCGGCTGGTGGCTCGGGTGCGGCCACGATTAATGCCTGGCACATCTCAGTCGTAAGACCACTTGAGGCGAAAAACGCTTCGGGTTGGCCAGTGTTGCTGGTAGGCTGTTCGACAAAGCTAATAGTCTGGTCGGCGTTTAGGCCTCGTGCCTTGAGGTCGGTCGTGATGGCTTGTGCGTAATTACCTTTAAAGAGTGGTGGCATGGCGGTATTGTTTGGGACCAGCACAAAATCGTGCTCCTTGTCGAGGTTGGGCATGGTATCGGCTTGAATGGGAACTTTTTCGCGAGCAGCATGCGGGCTGATGGTAAAGTTGTAGGTCTGAATATTGCCCAGATTTTTTTCGTACAAATCAACAATGCGCTGGAATGACTGCGGGTCTACCAGACTATTGGTGTAGTTGTAGAGGTTGAGGGTTTGTGGGCCCAACGCATCGGTCACTGTAGTGTGGAGTTGCTGTTTGAGGCCGAGCGCGCCGAGCGCTTCTGCACTTCCCGGGTTGTGCGTAACCTGCTCGATAGTATTGTTTGCAGGGATAACATCGAGCGTTTTTGCGCTTTCACCTATGCCGCAGCCTACTGATAGAGCTGCGGTGGCGGTAAACGCTGTAGCCAAACCAAAACGACGATTCATGACGCTATAATAACACATTTTTACGAGAAAAGCAATAGCACTTCTGAAGTTACTCGAGCGTTTTGAGTTTGGTGGCGACGCTTTGGGCGTATGGCGTCAGCTTTTGCGTCATAGCGGCGGTGTCTTGCAGGCCGGCGTTGCGTTGCACGGTGCGATCGAACATAACCTGTACCACAAAGCGGCCTTGGCGAAAGATGAGCGCGTTTTGGCTTGAGGTGTCGCGGTAGCCGAGGCCGTCATCGCCAATGGCGACTTTGGCTTTTTCGCTGCCGTCGGAGCTTGCTTGCAGGAACAGATCGGCGGCTGGCACGCCGGTGAAGCTGGTAATCGTCACCTCGAGTTTTTGGTCGAATGGTCCAGCGGTGAGGCCGGAACCCAAATCGGTATTGAAGCGCTGGCAACTCGTGGTTACAGAATCATATAGTTGCCCTTTCGCCTTTGCGACCCCGGTAGACGTACCCCAGCCTTCAAAGCCGTAAATGCTGGCGTCGCTGCCGGTGAGCGACTTGATGTCGTCGTTCGAAATGTAATCGCACGCTTTGGCGTATTTTTGCGTGAAGGTTGGCGTGTCGTAGTATGGCTGCACCGGACCTTTGGGTGTTGCCTGTAGCGAAGCAAAGTTATGCGCCGCCGTGCCGAGCAAGTTTTGGATTTGCGTTTGCGTAAAATGCTTGTCGCTGCTGAAGTACACCTGAAATGCCGCATTGCCGCTCTTAAGGATGTAGGTCGCGCTGCCCGCGCCTTCGCTTTTGAGTTTGTAGGTTGGCAGGCCGCCAATGCTAGTCGTTTGCGCATACCGGCGGTTGAGCTCATCGGTGATGGTGCCTGCGCCGGCAAACGGAATCTGGTATACATCAATCTGGAGGTAACTGCCGTTCACGTTGTATGTGCATTCGTTGGCTTTGTCGCCGTCGACCACAGTGTATAGCTCGGATGCCGGCGTGGCTTTGCCCACGTTGTCGACATAGTTTTGACTCATGCCGCGTTCGTCGGAACGCGGGCCGACGTAGGCTTTTTGCGCGTTCAGGTCGGCAATCGTCAGGACGTTACAAGCGTACACAAGCGGGCCGGACGAAAGATTGACAGGCGCGCCGGTCTTGCTGGTGTTGATGGCGAGCGGGTCGCCAATGAGTGAGCCGTATTGTTTGATGTCGTATCCGCTGCGGAAGTAATAATATTTGCCGTCGGCTGTAATTTGGCCGTTATTGCTGGCAGGCTTGTTGGTTTTGTGCGAAAACAGCAGCGCTGCGCCGATGACAATAACCAGCAAAATCCCCAGGATTATCAGTAACTTTGTGCGGCTCAGACTCAAGCGTTTTTTGGGCGGCGGCGACAAAGGCGTTTCCGGTTGCTGCCAACTTGGCGGTGTGACCGTTGGCGCTGGACTTGGTGTTTGTGGCTGCGCAGGAGGTTGCGCCGGCATCTGTTCTGGTTGCATAATTCCCCTCTTTAAGCGTGCTTTAATCTATATGTATAATACCGTAAACCGGCGCGCCGTGGGATATTTTGTGTGTGCATAAGATATAATTGGAGTATGAAACTATTTCTTTCTTCGCAAGCGATTTCCAAAGCGCAGGCGCCCGAGCTCATTGCACTAGTTGGTAAAAAAGCCGCCGACATTAAGCTTGCGGTTATCGAAAATGCCGCCGATGTTGAGGCCGGTCCGAAAGATTGGCTGCTCCGCAATCGCCAGCTGATCGAAAGTCACGGTTTCGGCGTTGAGTACATTGACTTGCAAACGGTCGCCAAAGACTTGGCGGCGCTTCGTACCAAACTGGCCAGCAAAGACGTGTTGTGGTTTGGCGGCGGCAACGTGTACTACTTGCGCTGGTTATTACGCGATGCAGGGGTCGAAAGTATCGTGAAAGATTTAGTGCAAAGCGGCACGGTGTATGGCGGCGGTAGCGCTGGTGCGATCATTGCCGGGCCAACGTTGCGCCATTTTGAAACCGCCGACGACCCCAAAGCCGCGCCAGAGCTACTATACGATGGCCTATTCTTCACCGAAAAAGTTGTCGTGCCACACATGGACAACCCCAAATTTACGGCCGTTATTCAGGGTATCGAAAATGGCTTAAGGGCGGACGGCTACTCCACCGTGCCACTTACTGACGCCCAAGCCTTGGTGATTGACGGCAAAACAGAAAAGATTATATAGTCCGCGTCATTCTCTTTCACGACCCTTAATTGTTGAAGGAGATAAAACAGGCAATTCTGATACGGCGCCGCAGTAATTAGCTCTTCTTTGGGGCGCAATCGTTGATTGGGACTGTGTCTTTAGTGATGCTTGCCGCAAGTGTCCGCAGTTCGTGCGTTTTTGTCGTTTCCACGGCAAGTTCGGCCATAAAGGTGTCGCGAAAATGAGCGTGCAGTGCGTTGCCGATGGCCATCGTCGCATCCTTCCGGATCGTCAGCATGTTGGTCATGGTCCAGTTGTACCGCTCCGGCAACCAGTTCGCCCGCGCTAAGTCCTTTTTCAAATCTTTAGGTTGCTGACGTAACAACCGTCCTAAGCCTTGCAGCCCGACACTGGACAATGCGTGTTTTAACGAATCCAGCGCCTCAGCCTGGTCGTTCATCTTTTTTAGCATAAAGCTAGCCAGTTTTTCGTGACTTTCCAGGCCAAAGACTGTTTCTCCGCGTTCGACGTTAAGGGCGTCGAAGATTGCGCGCCACTCTTTGATTTTATAGGCTGGCTGACCCTGCGCATGCACTTTTGCAAGCTCTACGCCCGGTTGCTCAACAAGCTGATCTGCCCAGTCTTGTAGCGCCGTATCAAGCGCTGCCTCACGAACTTTTTGGTACGCATCCCGTACCACTTCCTCGAAACTGCGCTGTTGCACCTCACTCTCTTGCATGGTCGACGTCAGCTTGTCTGATTCGGAAAAACATAGGTCTGACTTTCTTCCGGTCAAAAATGTCACTGTCGTGGAATCAAAGTTAGCATGCGTAGGCTTGTGCAGAGGATACGTACTCACCGTTATCGGAGCATTGTAGCCAGTCTGGATCAGCCTTCCGTTTGCAACAACCGCTTCAATCTTGTATGCGACCGGTAGGAGTGCGTCATCGTCAATAGCATGCTCGCCGTAATGCCATGAAGTGTAGCAGGAAGTGGTGCCCTTGCCAGGGGTGTTACCTGTTACTACTTGAGCATCGGCCAGCGCTCCGATAAACTGCTGGCTGGTTGTCGCGTGTTCATTCTGCGCTTCCTCGTATACTTGAACACATTCATCGTAGCCTATCGCGTCTCTAGGTCGCATTTCGGCGGGGTTGTTCTGCAGGTCAAACCGAAGCTGGCCGCGCGCGTATGCCGTTTCCAGCGTGTCTTGAGGTACGAATTTCCCAAGCTCCATGATTAGCATATTTTACCACCAAACTACACTTTGTCAATATTATCCTGCACGGCCTATGAATATTCCCGAAAGTCGTGCGGAAATTTCATGTTGCCGGGGTAACATTCTTGGGGTATAGGGTCGTCGTAGTCGAGCCGTGTCTGGTAAATGGTTTCAAGCGTGGGGTTGTAAAGTGTTGTGCCGTGTGTATGTTTCGGATTGCCAGGCTGAAGGTACACAAAGCCGCTATCGCCTGCATATGGAAAAGTTGCCGAAGGGTTTGCCCGCAATTTTATGGCGCACATTTCGTTGTTGGGGTTGTGGTCGCCATTTATGGGGTCGGAGTAGTGCCCGGCGTACCGGTAGGTAATTTCGCTCGACATGGAGTTCATCTCGTTCGGCTCAAAGCCCCGTTCATCCCAGGCTTTTTCGTTGGTGGCAATCCGGGCGATTGGGCCGTCGAACATCAGATGTTGTTCGGTTTTTGGCGGCTGGGGATCTTTGACAACGAGCGGATACAGCGCCAGGCAAGCCGCGACAGCGCCAACAATGCCGGCAATGCCACCTATTTTGCTCCAATTGAACGAGCGTTTATGCGTTTCGCCTGATGAATTTTCTTTCGGTGGCAGATTTTTGTGAGCGTCAGACATGACTAAAATATATCACAGAGTTGCCTGGCGGGTACCGTACTTATGTTGCTTCTGGCTGAGGCGGCGGCTCGGGCAACGGGTCGCCGGGCTTTAGATATTTGTACTTAATAATATCTGTTACGCGCGAAAGCGCTTTGTTGTCGTTGGCGTCGTAGGCCTCGATCGAGCCAACATACCAACCCGGTGTTTCGAACAGCAGCAAATGCGGAGCCAGGTTGGTGTTTTTGTGTACGATAAAACGAGTAAGCGTAGCGATCATGCGGATGGTTTCGTGCAGTGCGGCTCGAGCTTCGCGCGGTTCGACCGGTAGTTTTGTAAAACGATGCGTTATATGGTTGCGTTTGTCGCGGCAAGCGTTCCGCCACGTTTCGAACGAGATCGTTTGCTTGAGGTTCGGCCGCGGTACGCTCAACGCTGTCGCCAACCCGCCCACTAGTTTTTCCAGCGTGCGCAGGCTGTCTACCTTGCCCATGGCAGCTTCCTCGTCTATCCCTTCTGCGGTGTAGAGCTGCGATAAAGCGTAGCGCATAAAATGTTCTGTGTATGTATCGGCGAGCACCAAGCCGGACGTGTAGTTGCCGACGCATACATCGTCGATAGCTTGGTATATGGTTGCGAGGATGTTGGCCGCGGGTTTGTCGTGTTGCATGCCGAGTGCTTGAAAGTATTTTATAAATTCAGCATGTTCCTGACCGGTCATTGACTGTGCACGCTGCACGCTCGCCACCAAGTTTTGGTGCATGTGGACGGTGCCGGCCTCCAGGATTTGCCCACGCGTAGTGTCGAACCGAAACATGTCAACATAGCTTGGCCGGTCGGTCACGGTAACGGGCTGCAAGTCGTGATTGTGTCTGCCCGGCGTCAGCTTGTACGCCATGATGGTATGGTTGGCCAGCCCAATGGCCTCGCGGTACATGCTCATAATGGTGGTTTCGTCCAGGTCGGCGAGCGGCTTTGCACTGTCTTTAGTGGCAAGAGCAACTACCATCGCCGTTAAAACGGTAGTGAGCTTTTCGGTACCGATTTTTGTTTCCATCGCCGTCTGGTGTACGAGGGTCATAGATGCGCTTTGCTCGTGCGGCATGTGGATGGTGCTGCCGTAGGCTTCTGGCAGGGGCAAATACGAATCGAGTGGTATCGTAAAAGCGACGAACTGAGAGGGCGCATTTTCGTATGCCCGTTGTTGCACAGTCTTCTGGTACTCCTGCGATTGATGCTCTATGGCCCCTTCAAGCGCCAAAGCCTTCATAGGGCTCAGCATGCTCGAAAGTTCAGCCAGGCTCGGCATGGGGATTACCAAATTTTGATCTGGCGGTGTGCGTTCCACTGCTACAGTATACTAGTCGTACAGTTACTTGTCTCGCCACGTCTTGCGTATCTTTTCGGCAACCTCCGGACCAAATTTATCGTATGCCGAACGAATGATTTTGTCTAAATGCTCAGGACTTTTGTTGGGATCCATACCTCCCCACAGGGCGCCCGTAATTTTACTAATCCATTCGGTCAACTGCGCTCCGCTTACGGGTCGCTCCAGCTCACTATCAATATCATATTTGCGGGCTTCGTCACGACGATGTACCCGCGTTTGATAGTCTATAACTGTAAATCCCGCTTGCGGATCGTACATTAAATTGTCGGGATCGTTGTCGATGACAAGATCATGTTGAGACATGGCCTCGAGTGTTTCCATTAAATTGTCATAATGCTCTTTTGGAATATGGCGTCTTTCTTCCGAGGAAACTCGGGAAAATGTCTTGCCTGGAGCTTCCTTGCATATAATAGCTCCCGCTCCATCACGACCTTGGTCGTCGATAGTGCCGACAATCTGTTCTAAGCCCGGTACGCCCTCTCCCCTTTCGAGGGCTTCCTTATATGTATTAACTGTTCCTGCGGGTGGAGCTTCATCATAATATGTAAAATCACCTTGGCCATCGTCCTCCTCTACTTCTATGACGACTCGAGGTAATTTTATGATAGCGCCCGTCTCGGAATCACGATATACATAGCAAGTGCCGCCAGTAGCAATGTATCCTTCAATGGCTTCAGGGCTAACCCCATCATCAAGTTTTTGGTCGATATCGGCAATCTGTGCTTCATAGTTTGAGGTGTCAAAATCTGAAGTTTCGTGCATTACCGCTTCAGACATTTCCTCTTCGGGCTGCTCAAGACGATATGTATCGGCAGGTATGATCGGCGCGTCAGACATTTCTGGCGCGGCTATTGCGCTGATCTGTGCCAAGCCCAGACGTCCCAGATAAGGATTGATAGTATCCGGATACTGCGCCAGACTGTCCATAGTATTTTTTATCTGCGAACGAGCCTCTTCTAAACTCCTGGCGACTTGTTGCATTTCTGGCGAACCGGTGCCTTGGCCCACGGCATTGATAATTGCTTGAGACTCGCCCAAAGCTGACTGTGCCTGAATAAGCGCAGCCATAACTCCGGTATTGATCTTCTCACCCGCACCGGCGATACCTCTCTGCAAATCTTCAGTTGACATACAAAACAAAAACCAAGTGATACTTACGATATATTATAAACTAAATTTACGGTAAATACAAAGTTAATTAAGCTTGGTGGGATTTATCGAATGGTTTGAGATGGCCTTGACAGCGGGCCGAACCTTGCTTAGTATACAGTGTATACATGCAAACCAGCCAGATGATCTTTGACAAAGCTGCCCTGCGGGTTGAACGCGACGGTGCGGACGCGTTGTCGATGCGCCAACTGGCAAACGAAATCAACGTTACGCCCATGGCGCTTTACCGCCACTACGCGAGTCGCGATGCCCTTCTGGACGCAATCGCAAATCGCTATTTTTCAGAGTTGGGCGTACGCTGGAAGGCATACGCTGCGGGCAACGACTACAAGAAAACCCTTCTTTTTATCGGTGATGATCTGGTACGTTTTTACCTCAAACATCCTCACATATACCAACTTATGTTTATAAAGCCGCGAGCTCAAGCCCGTATTGTTTCCGACCCCGCTTCTGGAGACGAATCACCAACGCTGAGCGTTGTCATTAGTGCCGTCCAAAAAGGCATAGCAGTCAATCAATTGGCCGGCGGCAGCACCCAGGAAATAGCCTTGGCCTTGGCTGGTCAGTTGCATGGTCTGGCCGCTTTACACCAAGGGGGCCGTATACGGATGGCCGATTCCCAGTTCCGTACATTTTGCCAGCAAGCATTTACCCGCGCTATCAGCGCTTACAAAGTCATTACATAAAAACATTAGGAAGGCTCCCATGAAAAAACAGAAAACAAAATTTCAACTGCGAGCAGCGGATGGCGCTGCGATTATATCGGCGGTACTCTTTTACCTCGGCTTTGGACTGCATCCGTTGCCATTTTTGACTTGGTTTATTCTGTTGCCGCTGCTTGTTGTAGCGCCGCGTATTTCTGCTAGACGAACGGCGGTCTTGTCGGTAATTGCGGGTGTGCTCGGCCAGATTGGTGTGGCGATATATTTTGCAGGCACGCTGCAAATGCCGCCAGCATTGCTCGTAACTTTAATCGCCTATCTTGCCGCCGTGATGGCTGGCGCCGTGTTGCTTGGGAGATTGTTCTTTGTCCGACGGCAGCCGCTGCTTGCCGTACTCGCTGTTGCGAGCGCGTGGGTGGCTGGTGAATATTTGCTGACTATTCTTGCACCGCACGGGGCGTGGTGGAGTTTGGGTTATTCGCAGAGCTCTGTGTTACCATTGTTGCAAATAGTCTCGATCACTGGTGTGTGGGGTTTGTCGTTCTTGCTTACGGCTTTCCCGGCCGCTCTTGCGGGTATGGCGTTGCCGGACGCAACGTTTCGCTCGCGGATTAAAATTGGCGTGGCAATTGTTGGCGTCGCTGCGGTCGTTGGCATATTCGGCGCGGCGCGGCTGCACCAAACAAATGTGAGCCCCAAACTTCGGCTTGCGACCGCTGTGGCGGCCGAGCCCTCGGACGAGGTAGAAATTGGCACGCCGGCTGGCAAAGACGTCCTTGCCGGCTACCAAAAATATATGCAGCGGTTGGCTGCACAACATGTGCACGCCGTGGTTTTTTCGGAGAAGGGTTTGCGCGCCGACCAAAAGCAACTTGCCGATATTACTGCTCCGCTCGCGGCAACGTCGCGCCAATACGACATCACCGCTGTCGTTGGTGTCATGGTGCAAACTGCTCCCGAAACCTACGAAAACCGTGCAATTGTGATAACGCCAAATCAAGGTGAGACGACGTATGTCAAGCAGCACCTCATACCGGGCTTAGAGGGTGATTTCGATAAGGGCGACAAACTGGCTTTTGTTCCCGGCACCAATGATACGCAAGGTGTTATCATTTGCAAAGATCTTGACTTTCAGGCGTTCGCCCGTTCGTATCGCCAAGCGGGTGCTTCGGTACTCCTTGCGCCGGCCTGGGACTTTAACAACGACGGCTGGCTGCACAGCCGCATCGCAATCACTCGTGGTGTCGAGGATGGCATGGCAATTGTGCGCACTGGCCGCGACGGCCAATTGACGATTAGCGATGCCCAGGGGCGCGTTTTGGCCGAGCACGCTGCCCGCGAAAATATAGCAAGCGACATTGTGGCGGATGTCCCAAATGAAACACCACCCACTCTTTACACTAAAGTGGGCGACTGGCTCGCCTACGTCAGTATCGCGTTCACGCTCGGCAGCGTTGGTTACTTATTAAAATCGTATGCAAGCGCGGCTCAGGGACGAACAACCCGTCGGCAATAATATGTTCGTCGAGGTTTTCCGGCATGTCGTCTACAATCCACAAACTTGGGGCTTCTTGGAGACTCAAGTAATGAGCGAGGTGTCCAAGTAATTGGTCTCTTGAAGGTGGCGTGGCGGGCAGGTCAATCTCTGTACTTATGCGGCGCAGTTCCTGAATATATTGGCGATACACAGAAAGGTAGGTCGGCGGGCAATTTTGCAAGCTGGTCCAGTAAACGCCACCTTGGTATTGCGCACCGAAAAGTTGGGCGTAGGTGGCGACCAAATCAGTCTTGCCGGTTCCGGAGTCGCCCGCAACCCTGGCTATTTGGTGAGGATTGACCGTGTCGCTCATAAGTGGATAGTTGCCAATTTCGAGTGCGCTGTGCAGTTGCCATAGCTTTGCATAGCGTTCGGCAGAGTGGGTTGTGTCAGGCGAGCTGCCAATCCAGCGGGGCGATTTCGGATGCGGCGCGGCACCTATAGGAGCTGTGTTTTTGACGGCCTTTGCTTTGAGCGCCGGTAGTGCGGCTGGGAGATTGAAGCGTGTGGCATATCTTATGTCGGCCACTTCAATCGGCACGATATGCGCCGATACTGGGTCCTCGGGGTTTATAGTTGCGATATATTTTGTGGGCTCTCCGCTATGGTGTCCGGCTAGGAATGCGGCCATAAGGGCGCGTTGGCAACGTGCTTGGCGCGCGAAGTGCTCGGAGTAGTACGGGACCAGAAGCCGTGACTGACCGAGTGCCTGGTCTGCTGTGGGGTTGCGGGTGCCGATTGCGTTCGTGCCGTCGTCTACAAAAACACTGAGCCCACATTCCTGCATTGTTGCAAGCACGGCCTGCGCCTTGTGGCGATCGGCATCGGCTACCGACATAAATACGTCGTAGTTTGGTTTTGGTGTGTCAAAACGTAAAGACTTCTCTGCCATGCTTGTCCTGCTTTCAGATATATTGTAGTCCACCGAAAGGATACTTGTAGTTGAGACCATTATATGGTATAATTATTGTATGTTTGAAGCCGCAAAGAACTATTTGCTCGCCGGACGTTTGCCCGAACAGGAGCTTTTGACCGGACCACTGCCCTTCCGGCATGAAAACGTTGCAGTGACATATAAAGCTTATCAACGCGATGTTTTGTTGGGCGAACTCGGCTGGAAAAATATCCGCTTTCTCGAAAGACTAAGTCAAACCGTGCCCGCAGAAGCTTTGGGTGCGCTTACTGTTGCCACAGAAGTTATGCAGCTTGTCAATCGCGGCAACGATACTATCATGTACGCACTCGCCGGACGGCTTGACGAGGCGCCGCCAACTATGTATGGCCGCGAGTTTACTGAATCCTGGCATGTCCAAATACAAGAACAACTCGCCTCCGACCCAATTGCTGCCACCGCTTTAGAGCAACTGGCCCAAACCTATATTACTCGCGACAAACCTTTGGAATAACCTACTGCTGGCTCGGTAATTCGGGTGCATGCACAAGTGGCACGGCTCCCCAAAGGGATTCGCTGCTTGGGAAAGCGCGCAAACCCCACTCATGCTCGGCGTACCCACTGCTGTCGAAACGCATGGTCCAATTCCAATCCTGAGAGTTTGGCTTAAACATGTTCCGCACGGCATAGCCAGGCAGATACGGTGTGTGCTTTTGAGCATAGCCTTCCCACGCCCGAAATGCCTTATGGATGCCCACAAGCGACAATACTTCGCTATGCGCGAGGAATGTGCCGGACTCGGCTGCCACATGGTGCACGTCTTTTATGTTTGTAAAGTCGTACTGCCCTTGCGTGAGATCTAGGCGCACGACGTGAATGCCGGGTTCGTACTTGACGGTGTTGTCGTGCAGTCCTATGAACTCGCCTAACTCTTTGATCGGCGGCAGGCTATTCCAATGCGCCCAACTCCAGCGCGAATTCATATATATCGTTTTCCAATGTGCAATCGTGTCAACCTGGTCTTCAAATTCGACATGCAAAACGTGCATATCCTCCAACGTTTGGGATCGGTCGGTTACGGCTACTGCCTGAAACTGCGCTTCATCGAAAGGCGTGCCCCAAATTTGATTGTATTCGCGCAGTACTTCTAACTGCTGCCGCGTCGTGAGAAGTTGGTTTTGGAAAGGGGCTGTTTCGATGGACATGGTTATGCGCAAGGGTTTTCTTTGTTGATCGCATGTTGGACCACCTGCTGAAGCCTGTCCAAAACGGGTGCCGGGTGGATGGTGGTGGGATGCCAGAGGTGCATGACGCGGGTGTCAGGCTCACCGTCGGTAATCTCGCTGGTTACGCAAACAGCCAGCGGTAGCTGCTCGACGCTGCATATGTCGTCGAGCACTTGAATGGAGCGTCCCGGCGCCTGGGTTTCTATGGCTTGCCAGGCTTGGCGCATTTCAATGGGCACTCGGGCAAGTGCAGCCTCGCCTACGTATGCGCCTAATAGCGCTCGCCTGATTCGAGCAACTTCGGCACCGACCGCCAAAGCATCCGAGGATGCTTCTTGCGCGACAGTCTCTAGGTTGTGCCCGTGCTCGGGGCTGCCACCCGGCCAATAGAGTGTGGCGTATTTAACTTGTGTCGAAGCGTGCAGATTGTCGATGACGTCGGGTTCTGAGTTACTAAGAAGTATGTTGTTGTACCGCGCGCCTCTTAAGGGTTGCATTTGCCACAGGCGGTTTACTACTTCGAAGGCGAGCTGCCCGCCTTTTATAAATTCAGAGTTCATAAATATCTATACTACCAGACAGCCGTAAATATGCACCTCGCTATGGGTCAAGCCGCTGCATTTTTCGGTTTGCTATCGTGATGTTGGTGTCGCGCCGCGGATGGTTGCTCATAAACTGATGCACGAGCGGATCCTTGCCGCCCAAACGGAACGCCACAAGTTGCGGCGCCGTTACGTCTACTGTGTAGCATTGGGGCAAAAAGAGCGCATCATTGACAAGACCGTGTTCGAGATTTTGCTCGGAAATTTTATATAATTCACACGGGTTGGGGTGCCTGCTATTCCAAAAAATTTGCCGATGTGTGAGAAAGAACGCCCGTAAGCCGCCCTTAAATGTAAAATGAAAGTTCAGTTCGTCGACAATATGTTCGGTGGGGCTGCGATCGCAATGAAGTCCTCCGTCCTCGTAACCAAAGCGCGAATGAAAAGCTGGCAAAAACTTGCCGATCTTCAGCCCCTGCTCCGCTAAGGTATTGCCAAATTCCCGGCGCAATGTTATATGGTTGTCTGCAATCGGAAAGTCAATTTCGGCGCAGCGCATGGTAAAAGCTGGCAAGCCGGCTTGGCACATTTCCTGGATGCGCTCGCGTGCCTGGCTAAAATCAGTTGCTTCCGGAACCGGGATCGCTTCGTAAGGGACAAACATGTTATTAAAGTATGATAACCTCGCGAGTTTGGGTTGGCGTAACAAGTAAAAGTTGCTCTCCGTCTATTTTTGCCGCTGTGTAGGCGATGTTGCCAATTTTTGCGAGCAAGTGGAAGGCTGCATCGAGCTGCCACGCCTCGGCTGTTTCTTCGCCGGTGATTTTGTCTTTGGTGAGTTTGCCAGAAAAGAGTGCGCCGACGTCAACTCCTGCTTGCTCCATCGCAGAAGAAAACGCTCTCCACTCATCGGCGTTGATGGCGACATTTATGCGCTGTGGAAGCTCGCCCTCGCCCCAGTCCCTTTCGCCAAAATCTTCAGGAGGATCGACGGGCGGCAAATAAGGCGGCTCGGTTTCGGTGGTCTCTGTTCGGGGTAATTCACAAGTTAGCATAAAGCCATAATACAGCAGTTGCCTGGCGACTGCTAGGCTTCTGGCGGAAGGCGGTACGTCCTCACTACGCGCGTTGCGGCGGTTGACATTGGGATGTCTTCACGCACCACTTTCCCCTGCGCGACAAGGTTGTTTATGAACCGGCGCACAACGGACAGGTCGAGAGAACGTCTCTCGGGTTGCAATTTTTGTGCAATGTCTTTGGTGCTGAGCGGTCCGGTTTCACCAAGGAGTTCGAGAATACGCACTTTGGTTCGTTCTGGGTGCTCCTCTTGAATGGCGCGGCACGCTGAAAAATGTTTGGCCTTCGCAAAAATGGTGGTCATGGCCGCACGGTCGTTGCATATGGCAATGGCGCTGGCTGCCACTTCGGCGATACTTTCGGGTTCTGTCTGGAGCACTTGCAGCCGATCGAGCAGTGCCGTGATCGCTTCGGCATGGTCGGCACCAAGCCGCACAACGCTCAGTTTCTTCCGATCTTGGATTGCCCGTTCCACCCGTTTAAGGCCGGGAAAGTTCAGAGCGCCGTCGGACATGGCACACCACAAGTGGCGGACTTTTGCCGGGTCTGATTGCGGGTCGAGTGCAATTATTTGCTGATAGAGGTCGTCAAAACCCATCACCCGTTGGCCGCTTTCCCACAAGGTGTTGATGGCTTTGTAGGTGTTGCGCGTTTCGGCCTCAAGCTCTTGGAATGGTACCCTGCCCTGGCGAAACGTGGGGTCGACAATTTGTACTCGTACATCGGTGGCGACATCCAGCACGTGCGCTTCGAGCAAACCTTGCAGTGCCAACACGCCGATGTTCCGGTTCATAACGCCCCGGGTGAAGTGCTCCGGCTGGCCCATGCCATGCCATACGTCGCCATACGACAGCTCGGTGTCAGGGTTGTTTGCGATATACTTGAAAATTTCGTAACGCAGTGCTGGCGCGCGTCTGCTATGTGCCGACGCGCTTTGTCCAAAAACTTTTTGCACGGATATTTCAGGAAATTCCAAACTCCAGCCTAAGATACTGCCGCAAAATGCCAACCTTTGCGGAAGGGCTGGCGATGCTTCGGCCTGGTACCACTCGCCTTCCTGCACTACTATACCGCTCGGCACGAGGCTCCTCGTGCAGTAATTGCCGAAAATAGGTCTCTTTGGCACCCAGCCGTCGTCTTCGTCTTGGCTGTCGTACACCGCATTCTGTAGGTCTGTGGCGTTGAATTGCGTTGAAGGCTCGCTGAGCATGATCGCAGCCACAGCGGTCTTACCCTCGTGGTTCCCTACATAATCGAGCAATGTGCCGACTTCTCGATTCGAGAGAACCCTGTGCGGTATATTAGCTTCGGGTGCCATCTGGTGTTTCGCCTGTTTCGGATAGCATTGCTCTTCGCTCGTGATAGGCATGCAGGGCGCGCGAAACCGCGGCTACAGACTTGAATACATCTTTGTTGGCTGGCCAATGTTTTCCGATGGCTGCCTGCACTGCACCCCAATGGGCAAGCAACAGATCAAGATCTTTCATAACTGGTTGCCATTCTGGCATGGTGGTTGGCGATGCTTGCAAGATTCGTCGGGCTACCTCCATGCTGTCCTTGGTTTGTTGCTCGCTCGTGATGAGCTTGTCGAACGCTTGGCGCATAGCGACGGGTTCGCCCTGGCCGAGCTGTCCGAGTACATATAGGACACCTGTCAGGCGCTTGGCTTCGGCAGGATTGGCAATCGGTATTGTATCGGCTTCCGGTTTGTCTGGCCGCAGGAGCTCGGTGGTAAATTGCCGCAGGCCGGCTTTTTGTAATTGACTCCAAGACGGCCGAAAGATATGTGTTTCGTCGGTAGACCTTGTAACTTTTTCTTGAAGTTTTTCGTGGAGGACTCCCGCAACGATTTGCTTTCCAATAGATGGGTCGATCAATTCTGGTGTTTCCGGTGGCGTAAGTGCCCGACGAACGAGACTTGTGGCTTCGCGCCACTGCGCATAGGTGCGTGCAAGCCGCAGTGTAGTGTCGCCCGGCAGTTTTCCCCGGATGTGGACGTCGGGATGCCCGAGTATCTGTGTGATTGCTCGTGTGACGATTAATTCGTGCCTGGCATCGCCGCCGCTACTAACTTCTTGGTATAAGATGTCCCTAGCGACTGGGCTCAAAGCCTCCCCGACGGTTAGGCTCACAAAGTCGAGCACACTGCCCGTTTCGATCAAAATGCCATTGCTCACCGCGCTCCACCGTATGGTGGCTTCTATGGGCGCTGTACCTTGGGCACGGACGTAATCGCCGATTGGCGTTTGGACGGACGGTTTTTGTTCTTCCCCGGCGTCTTGCCGTGCCCGTTCTTCGTCGTCGAGCTGATTTGCTAAGCTGACGAGTGCCCCGGCCCCGCCGATAACTTTTTCGAGCATCTCGAATGTCTCAGGTGCAAGTAAGTCGATTTCCTGAAAGAAACGAAAGCTGGCTTCTGGGTCGCCTGCGCTCATATCAATACAGATTTGCCTTACTGCTTGTTGGGTTGCAACGTTACGGCCCATCTCGGCTGCCTGTTCTTCGTCGAATAGACCCAGGTCTTGCAGGGCTTGTATGCCATAAGCAAGGTTTTCCTCGGGATGGTTTTCGGCGTCACGGGCGATCCGATTGTAAAATGCCGGATGGGTCGGGTCGAGTGCTCGTGGCAGCTCCATTGGAACGCTCCTTTCTGGTTACACAAACTCCCATGTAGTATGCGGAATGGGTTGGTTCTCGATGAAATTGGGCGGGAGGATGCGGATTAAAGTACGCAGCATAGCCTTTTTGCCTGGCCGAGCATTTTCGGGATGCATGAGCTGGCGGCCAACTTGCAGCTCGTGGCCGTTAAGTTCGGCCTTGATCGTTTCGATGGTGCGAGCCTTGCTCAGTGCGGCACCCACGCCGCGTGCCCGTATGCCGCCACTTTTATCGGCGCGGCTGGCATCTTCGGGGCCGTAAATGGCGACAGCAAGACTCTGAGTGTTATGGGTTTCGCCCGGTTGGGCTAGCAAGACCGCTGCAATTCGTTGGGCGACAGTGCGTTTTTGGGGCAGTACGTTCTTGCCAAGGACAGCGAAGCTTTGATCGGGTTCTCGAAAGATGTTCGTGGGTACGGCGAGTGAACCGTGAGCAGGCGTTATATCGGGCTCGGCTTGTGCGGAAAAGGCAACGCGCTTGGCTTCAGGAGGTACAACTTGTGGCTGAGACACTTCAGTTGCGACAGACGCAGATGGCTGGCTTTGCAGCGCAGCTGGCATGTTTGTTGGGGCGGGCACAACAGGATCGGATGGCGCCTGTGCTTTCCGGTTTGGCAAGTACAAGGAGCTAAGTTGCTCAACCTTAGCTGCAAGCATGGCAAACTCTCCAAAAGCAAAGCCGCCATCGCGTTCACTAACTTGCCGGATGCGACGTTCTGCCCGTTCGGCGTGCGTGTCGAACGCCGCTTGCAAGAGTTCTGAGTCGCGGCCGAGTATAATCTCGGCGGCAATCTTGTTGATATGCTTGGCTTCAATGTTCGCCTCAATGGTTGCAACCTCTGCCTGTATCGCCTCAAAGGCATCAAGCCGTTTATTGAGTTGCCGTGTTGTCTTGTCGAGTGTGGTAGTGATGAGGTTTTGCGGGATGCGGCTCAGCCGCGCGTTGCGCTCGGCGAACGCCGCTTGCTGGTCGGCATACAGCTCGTAATGCAACAGGTCGTGTATTTCAGTATCTTCGATTAGCGGCAAGTCCTCGAGAAATTGATTATTTTGCTCGGTAATTTTCATGCTCAGCTCAATGGCAGCATGGCCATGTGCTTGCACTGCTTGAAAATTAAACGGATAGTTTGGCTGGGGTGCCTCCAGATTACTCATAGAGGTTCATAATAAAATATTCCCCGTCACCCGCCAAGTATTTTTAGACGAGTATTAAATAGTTAACAAACTTTTCCGACGGCGCCAGCAACGAAATGCTCGATACGCTGTTGGGGCGAGCCGTGGGGGCTGTCGTCGCCGTCGGCTGGAAATCGTTGGAGTATTTGTTCGACTGTTGGCACGGCGCCAGGGTCGATCGCCACAAGTTCTTGACCGGCGTAGCAATCGGCTTCTGCGTGTTCTTTTGCGGGCGGCTCGTGCCAAACCTACACGAACGCTGGCGTTCCCTGGGCGAACGACACGCTGTACCTTTCGATGCAAGTCGGTAACACTGCTTCGTGCACGGTAACGACAAGTTTCCAAAGTAACTGCGGCGGCGACGGCGAAATGACGCCGTACATGCGGCTTACCTCGGTGCCCTATGCCTTTACGGCGACACAGCTTGTGGCGAACTCGGGCGGCAACGCCAGCACTTTGCTTTTCGCGACTCCCACGGCGAACAACTCGGTCACGATTCCAAACAGCAGCGGCACTTTGCTGATTAGCGGCGGTAATAGCTTGGGCGGCACGCTCAATGTTGGCACGAAAGACGCCAACGCCTTGAGCTTTCTCACGAGCGGCACCACGGTGGCGACATTTACGAGCGGCGGCAACTTTGGAGTTGGCACGAGCAGCAATGCCGGTTCGTTGCTCGCGGTGGGCGGTTCAACTGGCAATTTTCAGGTGAACAGCGCTGGCGCGGTTACGACCACTGGCATTACTAACTCCGGCACGTATAACGGCAACACTTTGAGTAGCTCGGCGCTGACCTTTAGTGCTGCGTCGACGGCGAGCATTACGTCGGCCTCAGGGCAAACTTTGAACATCGACAGCGGCGGCACCGGCAACGTAGTGTTGGGCGTTACCAATGCTCCGACAGTGCTGGTTGGCTCGGCTTCGGTGGCCAACACCACGCAGCACTTATTGCAGCTTAACTCGGTTTCGACTTTTACAGAGGCAGCGAGCTGCACAACCTCTACCAACCAAGGTGCGCTGTACTTTAACACCACCACGAACGCCATTCGCACGTGCATTAATGGGGGCTGGGAAGATTTAGCCACAACGGCCGGGCTTGGCATTATGCTGTTTGGCGTTGTGCCGGACTCCGGCAGTAACCCAGGCGACCTGCAATCGACAGCTACCGCCAACGTTTCTGGCCCCTGCAAGGTTTCTTGGGCAAGCGCTACTTCAGTGGCCGTGCAAGCGTGCAGTGTGTATTCAGGTGGGCGCAAAATTGTGCAATCGGCCGTAACCATCACCCTGCCGGCTATGGCGATCAACACCTTTACGCACCTCTGTTACTATAATGGCAGCAGTCCTACCGGGCCGCTCACCAACGCCACCACGTGGTTTACCTCGCCCAGCACCACCGAAACCGCAAACCTGCCAGCCTTTAACGCAAATAATCCGGTGCTTTGCATCGCCACCATAAAGAACAGTGCCACAGTAGCCAATACGATTGCCCAGGTTTCGGATACGCGCGTATTTACAAACAGTATAAAGGAGTTTGTGAACACGTCGGTTGCCGTAGCGCCGGGCTGGCTGGTTATTACTACCACCGGTGACACCACCAAAGTCACCACTACTGCCACTGCCGCTACCAAAGGCGTGGCTGGCGTGGTTGCAGTTGGCAGCACGGCGGCATGGTCTTCTGGCGGGCCGAATGCCATTATGGTCACCGATGGCCCGGTCGAGGTCGAAACGCTGGCTGGCACGACCACTGCTTACAACTATATCCAAACAGGTACCACGGCTGGGTATGCCACTACGGTGACTACTGCTTCGACGACGCTCACCCTGCCAAGCTTATATTTGGGCGTAGGTCTCACGGCGTTTGGCGCCTGCACGACACCGTCGGCGGCGTCCTGTCAGGGCTCGATTTTAACCCAGATTAAGTGGGGCGATTAACGGTGCGACACAAGACAATTGTTATTGTTGCGGTAGCTGTTGTGCTCGGAAGTTTGGCAGGTCTTGCCTGGTACCTCAAGGCGCACGCCGGGCCAATCCCCTCCTCTATAAAGCATAAGCTGGGCTTCGCGGTGTTGTATCCGCAACAGAACGTGCCGAACCTTGCGGTGCAGCGCGCGAGCCTCAGTTACGACGAAGCCAGCGGCGGCCTTTCATACGCAGTGCGGTTGTCGGGCAAAAAGGTGGTCATCACTGAGCAGCCAACGCCGAGCATCTTCAACGAAGCGGGCACCTACTCTTTTAAGCTCAACCAAGCGCACAATTATGCGCACTTTACTACCACAAATGGCGATGTTGACCTCACCAAGCCCGACGGCTTGCAAAACCAGACGGTAGCGTGGGCGAACACCAAAGGCGTGCTCGTTTTGGCCCATGCTTTCCAAAACCTCGACAATACTGAGTGGAAAACCCTGTTCGATAATTTACGTCCGTTATAGGCAGGTATTGACGCGAGAGTTTAAGCGTGCCATGTTATCATGATGAACGAAACAAACTACTTAAATCCAGGCGTTGATATGGGACGCCGCGCGTTTTTGCGGAGCATGGTCGGAGTGGCCGTTGGTGCCGAAGTTGGCGCGGTAGTTATGCCTGTGGCCTCAGAAGTGGTCGGTATGGCCACGCATGCTGTCGCGAACGAGCCCGTGGGCAACGCTGGCTACCGTGAAGTTATCAAAGAATCCTGTGAGCACGACCCCAACCCGGCTGCTTGTCAAAATAGTTACACGCCCAAAGGCGCCGAAGCTTTCGATGTCGTTGTGGCCGGTCCAATCCGAGAGGAAACTATCTTCCGCGCCGTACCTTCAGTGCTGGTCGACACATGTTACCGCGAAGGCAACCGTCCGCCAGACTCAGCGACCGATGTTTTGGCCCGCGGCACCCAGTCGCGTACATTCACCCGCGCCGAATTTATTGGCGGGGCGCTTAGCTCGTTCGTCTTTGGACAGGTGCATAACATTACACCGAAAGGCTACGATAAGAAAAATATTCCTACGCCACAGACGTTGGGCGGTGTCATATTATGGGGGCTCGCGCGGAAGTTTGGCCTTGCATCAAGTGTTGCCTGCCATATGGCGTTTAACGCCCGAGTCGCATTGTTCTCCAAATAGCTGCATGCGCCTAATGTTTCTGTGCTGCCCATATTTTGCTATAGTAAGCCCATGAACACTTCACAAATGGTTGCCGTAGTTGCTGGTTGTGTACTGCAACAAGATGGAAAATACTTGCTTGTCCAGGAAAAAATACCCAAGGTGTACGGCCTTTGGAACTTGCCGGCTGGACATGTTGATGTGGGTGAAAGCATCGAAGCAGCCGCTGCCCGCGAAGTCCTCGAAGAAACTGGTCTAACTGTGCAGCTCAATACAAAATTGCCCGTGTATCACACCGAGGCTACGCGTCCGGTGCCGCATGCTTACACAGCAACCATTACGGGTGGCGAATTTACGCCTAATCTCGACGAACTACTCGATGCCAAGTGGCTGGCGCTGGCAGAGGTCCGTGCGCTTCACCAAGCGGGCAAGCTTCGGACAGATTGGGTGCTTGAAAGCATCGAAGCAGCCGCCTGAGCTGTACACACAAACCCATTCCTATACAATAGTAAGTACAAGGAGGGTACGATATGAAAGCAGCACAGATTTCAGAGTACGGACACGCCGACAAAATCCAAATAGTGGAAGTTGCAAAGCCCAGTGTGAAACCGGGTGGCGTTTTGGTTGAAGTGCATGCCGCTTCGGTCAACCCGTGGGATATAAGAGTGCGCGAAGGCGCCGTAAAGGATTTGCTTGGCATGCAGTTGCCAGTGACGCTGGGCGGCGACTTCGCGGGCATCGTGCAAGAAGTTGGTGACGGCGTGGATCACCTGAAGCGCGGTGACAATGTGTATGGTCAGGCGCAGGCCAGCGCCCGCAACAGTGGCGCGCTCGCGGAGTTCGCCGTTACCCAAGGCCGTGAAGTTGCCCGCATGCCGCGCAATGTTGATTTCGTAACGGCCGCCGTGGCGCCGCTCACCGGTTTGAGCGCCGTGCAAGTTATTATGGGGCACATGCAATTGCACGCCGGTCAAAAAATCCTTATTCATGGTGGTGCGGGCGGCATCGGGACAATCGCCATTCAAATCGCCAAACACTTGGGTGCGTACGTGGCAGCTACAGCAACCGGTGACGGCATTGCATACGTGCGCAGCCTTGGAGCCGACGAAGTAATCGACTACAAGACTCAAAATTTTGAAGCGCTCCACGACTTTGATGCCGTGTACGACACCGTCGGCGGTTCCACGTACGAGCGTTCTTTCAAAGTGGTGCATCGCGGCGGCATGATTGTCTCGATGGTTGAGCAGCCAAATGAAAACCTCATGAATCAATACGGCGTAACGGCTATCCATCAGCTGACGCAAACCTCAATAGAATCGCTCGACACACTCACGAAGCTTATCGAGGACGGCGCCGTGACGATTCACGTCGATAAAGTATTTCCGCTCGAGCAAGTGCAACAGGCTTTCCAGGCACTCGAAACCGGAAGCGTCAAAGGCAAAGTTGCGGTCAGCATCGCGTCGTCCGACTCCCAAACAGAATAGTTTTACGCCAATAATAAAGCGGTCCGAGTAGGGACGGACCGCTCGAACTGCTCACACTAAAGGCTTAATGTGGCGATATGCTGCCCATACCGCCAGCGCTCATTCCCCCGCTGAGCCACGCAAGCACAGCGGTAAAAGTTATTGTTCCGCTTATGATGAGTTCATTCATAGGCATCTCCTTTTTACGTTGTGGGGTAGCGCGCACTACAAACGTCGAGTATAGCGAGCTTCCTGGCCTGACGATATGAAATATTTAACCCCCGAGCCGTTCTACTATTAAGCCGCTTCGAGCGATTCTACGGCATGGGCCAGTATCTTGCGGTTGGCACGGTGCTTTTGGGCGGCGCGGATGCTCGAGCCAATAACCACGGCCAACCAAGTGCTAATGTTCAACTCATAAAAACGTTGTAACAGGCCCACGACTGCTGTTTCGTTGCGATGCGCAAGCATTACGCCCAATCCAACACCTAGCTGCAATAAAACGAACAAACCGCTGGACTGGGCGAGCAGTGCGCGCGTTTTGCGAAAATGAAACCACCATAGCAGCGGCGTAATAAAAGTAACGACTCCCACGAGCGAGCTTTCGATCATATGTGCGTCGGTAAGGTATGAGCGAAAAGTGCCAAGCGTACAATGGACGTCGAGGCTCGGCGCGCAGCTGATTGGCAATGAGGCGTCGATGATCGAGTCGGCACCAATCAATCCAACCCCTATAAAAAGCAGCCAGCGCCAAGCGGCCGGCCGTTTTTGCAGCAGCCGGAATAAACACGGCAACAATGCCAAAACAAGTACGCCGCCCAAAATATCAAGCGTTTGGAATACCCAGTGGTATGGCTGGGTGCGTGCGCTGATCTCGCTAATAAGCGACACGCGCGTTGACATCGCAGGGTTTAACAGTGGCGCTAGCATCCAATCGTTGTAGAGTAAAATCAGCAGGACCGACGTGGTGGCCGGTGTCAACTTGGTGGATAACAGACGGGTCAGCATATTTATAAGCATAGCAGATCGTGGGAGGACGAGGCTGGTCCTCCGAAAAACCGTTGTGTTTAAAACGGTGCGGAGGCTGGCGGGCCGGCGCTATACTGGTTGGCATGAGTAAATCAATGCTAGCGACCGCCCAAGCCACTATCCGGGAGGCGGCTCAAAGATTAGGATATGACGAAAAAACCATCGAAGCCTTAATCGAGGCCGAAGCCGAACACGTCTTCGAAGTCGAAACGGGCGGCAAAAAATACCAAGCTTTTCGCGTGCAGCACAACAATCGCCTTGGACCATTCAAGGGCGGCATCCGCTTTCATCCCAACGTGAACATCGACGAAGTGCGGGCGCTCGCCACCCTTATGAGCCTCAAAACGGCAGCCGTCAACATTCCCATGGGCGGCGGTAAGGGCGGCATAGCGGTTGATCCGCGCGCGCTCAGCAAGGCCGAGGTGGAAATGCTAGCTCGAAACTACGCGAAGCACCTGGCGCCGCACATTGGCTCGGGCAAGGACATCCCCGCGCCCGACGTAAACACCAACGCCGAGATCATAGACTGGATGGTTGACGAATATGAAAAAACCATCGGCGCACCCGACAAAGGTAGCTTTACGGGCAAATCCATGGACAACGGAGGTTCAGAAGGCCGCGAGGCGGCAACCGGCCGTGGCGGCGTGATCGCCTTGGTTGAGTATTTGCGCGCGAAAGGTCTGCTCGACAAACCGCTCACCGTAGCTATGCAGGGCTTCGGCAACGTGGGCTACTTTTTCGGTAAAGTGTTAAAAGATTACCCGAACATCAAACTAGTCGCCATTGCAAATAGCAAAAATACCTGGGCCAAGCAAGATGGCATTGATGTCGAGAAGTTTGAAGGCAAAGCTGGCGCTGTGCCCCGCCCCGAAGAACTTACCGATCTCAAAGGCACACCGACTGCCGCACCCGAAGCGATCATTAGTGCCAAGGCTGACATTCTGGTGCTTGCCGCACTCGAAGACGCTGTGGTCGAAGCCAACATGGACCAAGTCCAGGCCGACATTATCGTCGAGCTTGCTAATGGCCCCGTCAGCAAGGCTGCGGAAGTGTACTTGCTCAAACACGGGAAAGACATTTTGCCCGATGTAGTCGCGAACGCCGGTGGCGTAATCGTGTCGTACTTGGAATGGGACCAAAACCAAAAGGCTGCGCATTGGAGCGAGGCGGAAGTAAACAAAAAGTTAACAGATATTTTGGTGCCGGCCACCAAAGACATGCTCAAGTATGCCGAAAAGAACGGCTTAGGGCTCAAACAAGCCGCTTTTGAGCTCGCCCTCGAACGCTTAACTAAATAGAGTGCGTACGGACTGTGGGAGCGTCTTTTCACGGCACATACGGGTCACCTTGCATGCTTTTTATAGCATGCCGGCGCTTCCGAGTGTGCTTTAGAAAAGACGCTCCCACAAGCAGCAGACTATGCTATAAAACGGTTGTGTTTAAGGCGTAAAACGTATTATAATCGGGCTAGAAGAGCAATGTAACCAAAAGAGGGCGATGAAGATCTTGATGCTCGGGTGGGAGCTACCTCCCAATAATAGTGGTGGACTCGGGGTCGCTTGCTACGAGCTGTGTAAGTCGCTCGCAAAAAAAGGTGCCGATATTGAGTTTGTGCTGCCCTACAAAGCCGAGCATAACATTGGCTTCATGACCGTCACCGCGGCACACCCGCAAGGCGTTGCCGAAGTTTTAAAGTCCGGCATCGCCTACGACAGCTACAAATACATCTACAGCGATGGACGTACAGAATGGGTCGATATCCATGGCCAGCAGCGCATGTACGAACTCGCCGTCGATAGCATGGTGCGCGGAAGCGGGCGCGAGTTCGACGTGGTGCATGCGCACGACTGGCTCACCTTTCGCGCGGCTTTGCGCGTCAAGCAATACAAAGGCTGTCCGCTGGTCGTCCATTTCCACTCCGTCGAAGCCGACCGCGCCGGCCACGAGTACGGCGGCAACCCCTTGGTGCGCGAAATTGAATCGCTAGCGGTCTTGATGGCCGACCAAATAATTGCGGTGAGCGAACACACCAAACGTGCCATCGTACGCGAGTACAACATTCCTGCCGACAAAATTGCTGTGGTTCATAACAGCATCAACCCAAACGAAATGCAAATGCTCGACAGTGACAATTCCTATAAATACCTCACCGCTATGCGCGCTCAAGGCTACCGCGTGGTCACGAACGTGGGGCGCCTTACCATTCAAAAGGGTTTGCCCAACTTGCTGCGCGCCGCCAAAGAAGTCATCGCACGCGTGCCTAAAACTATTTTTCTCATCGTTGGCAGTGGTGAACAATATTTTGAGTTGCTGCAATTAAGCGCCGATCTCGGCATCGCCAAAAATGTCGTGTTTACTGGGTTTCAGCGCGGCAAGCATTGGCGCGATTCGTATGGCATTGCCGATCTCTTTGTTATGCCGTCCATCTCAGAACCATTCGGACTTACCGCCCTCGAAGCTGTGGGCTACGGCACGCCAGCGCTGGTAAGCAAGCAATCCGGCGTTTCCGAGGTGATGCTCAACTGCCTCAAGGTTGATTTTTGGGACGTGGCCGAAATGGCCAACAAAATTACTGCGGTCATGCAAAACGATTCCTTGCGCGATGAGCTGCACAAAAACGCCTATCACGAGTTCGAAAAGCTGTCCTGGGATACCTCGGCCGACAAATTGTTCAAAGTGTACGACCAGCACTTGCAAGGAGTAGCGGCATGAGCCAGCAAAAAGCGATCGTGTTTTACATGCACGTACATCAACCGTTTCGCGTGCGGCATTACACCATTTTTGACGCTGGTGTTGACCACAATTATTTCGACGCCGCCTACGAAGATCGCACCAACAACGAGCGCATTATCCACAAAGTTGCCGAAAAATCGTACTTGCCAGCTAACCGCCACTTGCTGCAACTTTTGAACGAGCATCCCGAGTTCAAGTTGAGCCTTTCGATTACCGGGACCGTCATAGAACAGTTGGAGCGCTGGGCGCCGCACGTGCTGGAATCTTTCAAAGAGCTTACGCGCACTGGCCGCGTCGAGATCGTGGCCGAAACCTATCACCACAGCCTGGCATTCTTTTACTCGCGCAGCGAATTCGAAGCGCAAGTGCAGATGCATCGCAAAAAAGTGCAGGAAGTGTTTGGTCAGACGCCGCAAGTCTTCCGCAACACTGAACTTTCGTACAACAACGACCTCGCCTATTGGGCGGACAAAGCCGGTTACAAAGGCATTCTCACCGAAGGCTGGGACAAAGTATTGGGCTGGCGCAGCCCGAACTTTGTATACCAGCCGGCATACACAAACAACATCCGGCTGCTCATGAAAAACTACAAACTTAGCGACGACATCGCTTTTCGCTTTGGCGATCACAACTGGAGCGAGTGGCCGTTGACCGCCGACAAATTCTCGCATTGGCTCAGTGAAAGCGGCGACGCCACCAACTTTAACTTGTTCATGGACTACGAAACATTTGGCGAACACCAGTGGCGCGACTCTGGCATTTTTGACTTTTTGGAGCACTTGCCAAAGCAGTGGCTCAAAACACGAGGTCATACTTTTATGACGGTGAGCGAAGTAATCGACCATTTTGAGCCGGTTGACCACGTAGACGTGCCGCAAACCATCACCTGGGCGGACACCGAGCGCGACCTGAGCGCCTGGCTGGGTAACAGCATGCAGGCATCGGCCATCACCGAATTATACGCTTTGCAAGACAAAATCCTGCACACGGGCGACCTGACGCTCATCGAAGACTGGCGCAAGCTGCAAACCTCCGACCACTTTTACTACATGTGCACAAAATGGTTCAACGACGGCGACATCCATGCCTATTTCAGCCCGTACGAAAATCCGTACGACGCTTTTGTGGCGTTTATGAATGCGTATCACGACCTTAAGTTTCGGCTGAGCGAGAAAGGAATGCAGGTGTAATATGGGCCGGCCAGTTGTTTTGAGTAATGGCCAGTTGTTCGTGGGCTTAGACGAAAGCGGGCTGGTGCATGACTTTTATTATCCGTACGTTGGGCTCGACAACCTCACCAACGCACGCAGTTCGCAGCACAAAATCGGTGTGTGGGTGGATGGCAACTTCCATTGGACCAACGACGGCACGTGGCGCATCAACAGTGATTTTGAGCCAAATGCCCTGGTAAGCAAAATTCGCATGCAGTCCGATGAGTTACGGGTAACGCTTGATTTTACCGATTTCGTTGATGCCGAGTACAACGCGCTCATCCGTCGTGTGCATGTGACCAATGACGCCGATGGCGAACGCGACATCCGGCTGTTCTTGCACCAAGTATTTCAGATTTCGCGTGCCGGCCGCGCCGACACCGCCATGTTCGTGCCCGATGACGACTACATTTTGGACTACAAAGGCCGCTGTTGTTTGCTCATCGCCGGCAAGTTCATGAATGACGGCAGTTTCGACCAGTATGCCATTGGCAACTACGCCATCGAGGGCAAAGCGGGCACCTTTAAAGACGCTGAAGACGGCGAATTGTCCAACAATGCCATCGAACATGGAGGTGTGGATTCAGTGCTCAGATTTCGGCATGTTACGCCGGGTAAAGCCTCATTCGACGTCGATTATTGGGTCATTGCCGCCGACAGCCAGAGCGACGCGCAAGTCATTCACACCAAACTCAAGTATTATCCCATCGACAATCGCATCCACATCACGCGCGAACATTGGCTGCAGTGGCTCAAGGTGAGCGCCGACACACTCCAAAAAGTGCCCGAAACCTACCGCGACACTGTCACCAAAAGCATGCTCGTCATCAAGGCGCACTGCGACGAGCGCGGTTCCATTTTGGCTAGCGGCGATTCCAGCATCTTCAATTTTGGCCGCGATTATTATTGCTACTGCTGGCCGCGCGACGCTGGTTACGCGCTGTGGCCGCTCATTCGCCTTGGCCAATTCGAGGAAGCAAAAAAATTCTTCTTGTTTGCCCGCGACACCATGCACCGCGACGGTTACCTCATGCACAAATACCAGCCCGACCGCGCTATCGGCAGCACGTGGCACCCACTGGTGCACGGCCGTCACAAAGAGCTTGCCATTCAAGAAGACGAGACCGCTATGGTTGTCTACATGTTGGGCGAATATTATCGCGCAAGCAACGACCTCGCCTTCATTGAAAGCTTTTACGACACCTTTATTGCGCGCTGTTCAGCGTTTATGGCTGACTTTATCGACCGCGAAACCGGCCTGCCGCACGCCAGCTACGACCTTTGGGAGCAAAAATTCCTTACCTCAACCTACACCGTCTGCACGGTAATCGCAGCGCTCGAAACTGCCACTGAACTGGCAACAGCGCTCAACCACCCCGACGATGCCGTGCGCTGGCAAAAGGCTGCCGACAAAATCCGCGATGGCCTCGACAGCCTATACCACCCCGATGGCTATTTCCGCAAGGGCTTTTTGCTGCAAGAAAACGGCGATTTACAATACGACGACACGCTCGACGCCTCCAACTTCTACGGGCCGTTCATGTTTGCCAAATTGCCGCTTGACGACCCACGACTCAAAAGCACCATCAAGCAAACCATCGACCGTTTACAAAACTCCAGTCCAGTCGGCGGAGTTATCCGCTTCGAGCACGACGGCTACTTTTTGTCAAAATCGCAGTACAAAGGCAACCCCTGGATTGTTTGCACCGCCTGGATTGCACAGTACTACGCCAGTATCGGCGATTTTGAAATGACTAAGAACTTGGTGCGGTGGATTGCCGATCGCCAACTGCCAAGCGGCATGCTCAGCGAGCAGTTCGACCCTGAAAGCGGTGTAGCAATCAGCGTGACACCGCTGGTATGGAGCCATGCCGAACTCATCAACACAGTGCTCGACCTCTCCAAAGTAGAATAGTTGCCCAAACGGCTATTTCTTGCTAAAATACACCGGTAGTTCGGGCAAAACAGGCCGACATAGCTCAGTGGCTAGAGCGGCTGTTTTGTAAACAGCGGGTCGTGGGTTCGAATCCCTCTGTCGGCTCCAAGCCTTGCCCGGAACTTTAACACGCAGGGTTAGTGAAGCGGTCAAACACGGGTGACTGTAAATCATCTGGCTCAGCCTTCGGGGGTTCGAATCCCTCACCCTGCACCAATACCATATGAAACTCGAGCTTCGAAGAATTGTATGTGCCGAAGTAGCTCAGTGGTAGAGCACCGCCATGGTAAGGCGGGGGTCACGAGTTCAATCCTCGTCTTCGGCTCCAGTTTACATTTCGGTTTACATCTGTTAAAATTACAAGTAGTTGTTTTTATAAAAGGTATATATCATGGCAAAAAAAGGCGATAAGCGCAAAATCATTGGCTTGGTCAGCGAAGAATCTGGCGAACGCATCTATTACACTACCAAAAATACGATGAACACTCCTGAAAAACTCAGCTTGCGCAAATACAGTCCTAAGCTTCGCCGTCACGTACTCTTTACGGAAACCAAGAAAAACTTGGGCCGAAACGAAGTCAAAAAATAAGAAAAGCCGCTTATGCGGCTCTTTTTATAGCTGTCCCTCGGGAAATATCCGGCGCAAACCATCTACCATGTCAGTAGTGACGCAGAGTACAACACCTCCAATAATGAGGTTTTTATTATTTTGCACGCCAATATAGGTGAAGTCTTGTAAGCTGTCTGGCGAAAGGTGGTGAAGGTTTTCTGCGCTTTGACCCTGGGCTTGCATCTCATTGTGCGCTACCGAAATATCCGCTTCCCCGCCGTTTTCACTCACTTTTATAAGATACGAGTCTAACTGCCCCACTTCTTCTTTCCAGCCCGCCGGCGTAATATCGCCCGCGTACTCGGGCGGATAGAGGACGAGATCCGCATTGGTTTGGGCAAGATACCCTATGACCACATCGATCGGCGGCGCTGGCGGAAATGGCGCTCGCACGTATTTGCCCGATTCACATCTGATGTGGGCAATTTCGACAGGTCGCTCCGGCATTGTTATACAACCACTCGCCGCGGACGCACGATGCGCTTCGGGCGACCATCGGGCACGATGAGTTTTTTAAGTTTTTGCTCGATCATATCGGCTTGAGCTTGCATGCCGCGCGATTCATAGGCGTGCTGTAGGAGCGTGTAGGTTTCTTTGTTTGGTTCGAGGTCGGCTGCTTTTTCAAGTGACTGAAACATCATTTTTTCGTTGCCGAGTTTTTCCTGAACTTTGGCGTAGGCGACGTGACGAGCAGCTAAGCTGTCTTCCAGCTTGAGCGCCTGCTCAAAGGCGATGGCTGCCTTTTCGTAGTTTTCGGTTTCATAGTAAATGAGGCCGAGGTTGTGCAGACTCGATGGCGTAGCCTCGATGCTCGAAGCGATTTCAAAGCAGTCGATGGCGTCGCGGTACTCTTTTTGTTTGGCGTACAAAATGCCGAGGCGGTTATAGGCTGCGGCATTTTTTTCGTCGATTTTCAGGATGGTGAGCAACGCTTTTTCGGCGCGCAAAAAGCGGTTTTCGCGCATGCCTTGGTGCGCGATATCCCATAATTTGCCTAAACGGTCGCCGATCTTGCGCGACGCACCGGCGAATTCGTCGTCGTGAATGTGTGCGTTATGGTAGGCCAACCACCCGAACCCGACTATAAATGCCAACTCATACATGCTTGCCTTATTATAGCAAAAAATTAGAATGCAAGCATGAGATTTGTGAGAACAATCTTGGCGTTAGCATTGGCCGCAAAGGCCTTTTCGGCTTCGTACACCGCTGTTAGCACAGTATGCCAGCGCTTTATTTTGGCGTTGTCGTGTTGCTTGCCGGCGCCTTGCAGACCGGTTTCGGCAATTTGCTGGAGTGCTTGCAGTGTAGACCGGGCTTCGTCTTTCTTTTTGCTCAGTTCATCGACGAGCAACAACCGTTCGAATGTTGGCTTTTGCAGTATGTTTTTGGCAGTGGCTACGGCTCCCACTAGCGGGTGTGTCTGCTCATCTTGCAATAATGCTTGCATGAGGCCGGGCAGCCCGCCACTCAAAAAATAGGCTTTTTCGACGGCAGCTTGGTCGAAATTTTCGGTGAAGTGCGCGCGCACGGCAGCTTCTGGAACCTGGCGGACTGGGATTGGCCGGACGCGAGACATAATGGTCGGCAACAGCGCTCGCTCATTTTCGACGGTGAGTACTAGCATGGTATCGGCTGGCGGTTCCTCGAGTAATTTTAGAAAAGCGTTTTGCGCTTCGGTGGTCATGTAGCCGGCACCCAAAATAATTACGGCGCGGCGGATTGGCGCACTGCCAATGGTTTTGAGTTGCGTAAAATGCTGCAATTCGCGAACTTGCTCGATCGAAACGGTTGTTTCGTCTGGGTTTACTTGCAAAAAGTATGGGTGGTTTGGGAGTTTTTCGTTTTCAATGCCGAGCACTTCGGCGACGATTTGCTCGGCCAGCGTGCGTTTGCCGCTACCACGTGCCCCAACCAGCGCCACTGCATGCGTGGGATTTTGCCGCAAGGCCGTCAACTCTTGCATGGTCCGGGGATGTAAAACAAGTCTCATTTATTTAAGTATAGCGTTAAATGCGGCGGGCAACGGCGCTTTAAACACTTTTCGTTCACGGTTTGGCAAGGTAATTTCGAGGCTGAGTGCGTGCAAGTAAAGGCGGTCGGCGGACTTGCCGTGGTACAAAACGTCGCCAACAATTGGATGGCCAACGTGCGCCAAATGGACGCGCAGCTGGTGCGTGCGACCGGTTTCGGGTTTGAGCTCAACCAAGCTGTTGCTTGCGCCTGTTTGCAGGGTTTTATAGTGAGTGATAGCAGACTTGCCGTTCGGCCCGACGCGGAAAGTGGCTGGGGCTTTGGGGTTGCGCTCGATAGCCATGTCGATGATGGCTTCGGCTGGTTCAAGCACGCCCACGACGACCGCATTGTAGGTCTTTTTGACTTTCCGCTGCGAAAATTGCTTTTGCAAAAAGCTCAACGCACGCACGTTTTTGGCGCAAATAATTACACCGCTCGTTGCCCGATCTAACCGGTGCACAATGCCTGCGCGGTTGCCGCCCATATCCTGTAATTTGTCTCGCATGAAGGTGGCAATGGTGGCTTCGGGATTAAATTCACCCTTGCTATGAGTGAGCACGCCAACTGGTTTGTTGATGACAACGCAGTCGTCGTCTTCGTATAAAATAGGCAGGTCGATGGGCGGAATTTGGTCGAGCTCGGCTTCGTCGTAGTCGATGGCAACTTGGTCGCCGCCGCGCAGCTTGTAGCCGGCTTTGGCGGTCTTGCCATTGACCGTCACCTTGCTTTGGTCACACAGTTTTTGCGCAAATGCCCGGCTGAGGCGCGGCATGTTGTCGAGCACAAACACGTCGAGCCGCGGCGCTTCGGCGCGCGTGGGCTCGCCCTCGGGATCAGGGTGATACGTGACGTGCCGCATATGCGCTAAGGCCGTAGCCCCACTGCCCTTTGTACACGTGCTAGCGTCTCGCCCGCGATAACATTCATTTTGGCTTCGTCATCGACGAGTTTTGTAAGCAAAGCTTGCTGGTCAACGGCGGCCAAACGCTTTTGGAAGTCCAGCAAAAACACCTCTACTTGCGTCGCAACCGCTTTTTTCAGCTCGCCGTAACTGGGCTGGCCTTGCCACTCGCTGAGTACTTTTTCCATCGGGCGGCCGCTCAGCAGCGATAATATTTGCAGCAAGTTAGAGACACCGGGGCGGGCGGCCATGTCGTATTGGATGTCTGCATGGCTATCGGTGGTGGCGCTCATAACCTTTTTGACGGTATCTGCTACATTGTCGTTCAAAAAGAGCACGCCTTTGCCGGTATCGTCGCTTTTGCTCATTTTTTTGGTGGGGTCTTGGAGGTCACGGATGCGCAGGCCTTGGTCTTTGCCAAAAAAATCGTGCTGCTTGGGTACTGGCGCTGGCACCACAAACAAGCCGCCGCCAAACTGTTTGTTCATGCGCTCAGCGATGTCGCGAGTGAACTCCAGGTGCTGAGTTTGGTCATCACCCACCGGAATGTAGGTAGCGTTATATAGCAAAATATCGGCAGCCATCAGCACCGGATAATTGAACAGCCCAACACTAATGCGATCGTCGTGCAGTTTGGCTGATTTGTCTTTGAACTGCGTCATGCGGCTCATTTCGCCAAAACCAGTAAAACAGTCTAAAATCCAGGTGAGCTCGCTGTGTGCTGGGATGTAGCTTTGGCGGTAAATATGCACGCTCGGATGGTCGAGCGGCAAGCCGGCGGCCACGAAAATACGCAAATTGTCGAGCGTTTGTTGGTACAACGTGCCATGGTTGATGGGCGTCGTAAAACTATGCAGGTCGGGCACAAACAAGTGCACGTCAAACTCGTCGGCCCGAGTTTTGGCCATATCAATGAGCGGCAACAATGCACCCAAATAATTGCCGAGCGTCAGGTCGTTATTGGCCCGCAGCCCTGTTAAGATAACTGGTTTACTCATATTGGTTTTATTATACCTCAGGTTGCGGTAAACCAGCTTGTTCGGCGCGAATATTGGCGAGCATGCCGGCCCCGGCCAAGTTTATTTCGCTCGTATTGTGCAGCACAACACCGCCAATTTTGAGCGGTGGCCGCATGGAGCGCGCCTCAACTGAGGCATACAACAAAGCCGTCCTCTCCTTGGCAAGGGCTAGCGAGTCGCTTGCATCCGCCGGGACTGTTAATGCCTCGGGTACTTTGCGGTCCGTAATTAACTCGCGCAGCTCCATGCCGCTTACTGTGAGGGCGGGTGCGTTTTCCCTATTTGTTATCATATTTCTTCCTTTCTGAAATTAAAAACCGCCTGGGTGCGGCGGTTTCTGTTGGCATTTTTGGTCTTTTATGAACGCACAGAACAAGCCGCCACACGAGTGTCGGTAAACCAATAAAAGGCTGCGGCTTGCAAGGTTTTCATGGTGCCAGTGTAGCTTGTTTTGTATTGGTTTGCAAATGCAGTAACTTATGGCCTGGAAATAGCTGCGAGGAATTGCGCATACGTTTCCTCTACCGCTCCTTTAGTGGCTGGTATTTTGATGGTCTGTGGCCGCGCGGAAACGATTTGCATCATGGTGTCATACTTTTCTTCGAGGATGGGCCGATCAGCGGCGGTAAGTGGTGGCGAGCCTGGTTCGCCCCAGGTGCCACGCTGTAAGGCACGCTGAATGGCGTCTTCTCGGTCGGCATAGAGCAAGACTTCGTAAAATTGCGCATTGTGTTGCTGCGCTAAAGCTTCGAACGCTTCGACGTGACCGGGATGGACGAGCAAATATGGAAGCACAACGTCGTGACCAGTTTTTAGGTGTGTTGCTGTAAGCGCTTTCGTAAATTCAAAAACCATGTTCCACGCTTCGGGTTCATGCTGGAGCCACTGACCAAGCATGACAATTATGTTGTCGCCGCTGATGCCGAGGGCCAGCGGATGTTCGTTTAGGTAGCGTTCGGTTATGGTGGATTTGCCAACGGCAACCGCGCCGTTCAAAAGAATAAGTTTAGACATGATTTGATTATACAAAAACCTCCCGGAATTCCGAGAGGTTTTTGGTTTTTGTATAACCGCAAGTTCGAGAAGCGATTAACGCTTGGTGAACTGGCGTTGTTTGCGGGCGCCTTTGAGGCCGAACTTCTTGCGCTCTTTGGTGCGTACGTCGCGACCCAAGAGGTCGGCGCGCTTAAGTGTGCTCTTGAAGTCTTCGTTCAGCTGCGTCAAAGCTTTGGCAATGCCAAGGCGGATGGCGTCAACCTGACCGGCGTGACCGCCGCCATCAACACGGACAGTAATGTCGTATTTGTTCTCTTGCTGTAAAGTGGCGAACGGCTTTTCGAGGTCGGTGAGCAAGTTTTTGCTTTCGGCAAAATACTCAGCAGCGGGCTTGCCATTAACGGTAATGGTGCCTTTGCCACTGCTCAAACGAACACGGGCTGTTGCAGCCTTACGACGGCCGAGGGCGTAAAAATAGTTCTGAGCCATTATTTGCTCCCTTTCTTTAGTGAGATGGTGGTCGGCTTTTGTGCCTCGTGCTTGTGGTCTGCGTCGGCGTAAACCTTGAGGCGGGCCAAACGGCCATCGCGCAATTTGTTTACTGGCAGCATGCCGCGAATGGCATGTTCAAGCGCGTGGGTGGGGTCTTTTTCCATCTTTTCAGCCAAAGTTGCTTCTTTGAGGCCGCCTGGGAAATGGCTGTGGTGGTAGTACATTTTATCTTGCAGTTTGTTGCCGGTAACTACCAGGTTTTTGGCGTTGACGATAACCACATAGTCGCCGCAGTCGATATGTTGCGTGAACATCGGCTTGTCTTTGCCGGTGAGCAACTTGGCGGCTTGTGTGGCGACACGGCCGAGTGGCGCTTCGGAGGCGTCAATAACGTACCACTTGCGCACAACGTCAGTTGGCTTTGCGCTGTAAGTTTTCATTATTTAGTCTCCTTTTCTGCCTTTTTTGGCGCAGCTTTCTTGGCTGCAGGAGTTTTTTCGGTAGCTGGCTTGGCGGCCTTTGCTACCGGCGCTTCTTTGAGGTCATCAACAAAGCTCACCTTTGCCATTTGGGCATTGTCACCGCGGCGCAAGCGGGTTTTGGTGATGCGTACGTGGCCGCTCACACGGCCGCCCATCTTTGGCGCAATTTCGTCGACCAGCTTGTGTGCGCTCGCCACAGTCTGCAGTTTGCTGATTACTTGACGGCGGTTGTGCAAGTCACCCTTTTTGGCTTTGGTGATTAATTTTTCGATGTAAGGCACCACTTCTTTGGCCTTTGGAAGGGTGGTTTCGATCGACTCGTACTTGATGAGCGAGTCGGCCAAACCCTTCACAAGCGCTTCACGTTGGTCGCGCTCGCGGTGCAGTTTTCGGCCTTTGTATCCGTGACGATGCATCTTATAGCTCCAACTCTGCTAGTTTCTCTTTCACTTCGTCGAGTGCTTTGCTGCCGAAACCTTTGAGGTCACGCAGTTCGGCATCGCTCAAAGAAAACAAGTCTTTGATGGTGTGAATGTCGTTGTTAATGAGAGCGTTGGTGGTGCGGGCCGACAGGTTGAGGTCTTCGATCGACGTGTCAAGCGCAGTTGGTTCGTCGCTTGTTTGACTGGTAGTGTCGTCGGCAGCTTGGGCAGGAACGCCAAGTGGCTGGGCGGCTTCAACGCGGGTCTTGCCAGCCAGTGCGGTGTATTGGTTGACCAAAATGGCTGATGCCTCCTCGAAAGCGTCGCTCGGGCTGATAGTGCCATCGGTTTCGATGGTGATAAGCAGTTTGTCGAGGTCGGTCATCTGGCCCACGCGGGTGTTCTCAACTTTGTAGCGGACGCGCAGGACGGGGCTGAAGATGGCGTCAACGGCGATTTGGTCGCTGGCTTTCTTGGCGGCACTTTCGTCGATGGTGCGATAGCCGCGGCCGGTCTCAACAACCAAGTCCATAACAAAGCTAGCTTTGTCGTCGTCCAAAGTTGCGATAACGTGACCTGGGTTTACGACTTCAACGTCGGCGTTAACGGCAATGTCTTTGGCGGTAATGGCGCCCTTGCCTTTTTTAGTGATGCGCAGCGTTTGCGGCTCGTCGCTAAAGACGCGGAAACGGATGCCCTTCAAGTTCAGCATGATGTCGACAACATCTTCTTTGACGCCAGCAACGGTGGTGAACTCGTGGGTTGCACCCTCGATCTTAAAGCTCGTGATGGCTGCTCCGGAAATGCTCGAAAGCAAAACGCGGCGAAGTGAGTTGCCCAAAGTCATGCCATAGCCGCTGTGCAACGGCTCGATCGCAAAGGTGGCGCTGGTGTCGCTGTGATCGTCAACCTTGACGATACCTGGCGTGTGAATCATTTTTGACATATCTAGCTCATCCTCCCTTAGCGTGAGTAGTATTCCACAATTAATTGCTCGTTGATTTCGGGCTCAGCGTCATCACGAGCTGGCGCGCCTACAACTTGCAGTTCAATTTTCTTACGATTAACTTTCATCCAACCGGGGGTCGTTGAGGGTGCGGGGCTGATGTCGTCAATTTTCTTGAAGTATTCGGTGTGTTTGCTGTGCTCGCGGACGGTTAATACGTCGCCAGCCTTGAGGCGGATCGACGGCACGTCAACGCGGCGGTCGTTCAACAAAAAGTGGCCGTGGGTTACGAGCTGGCGGGCAGCCCGACGGCTCGAGGCGAACCCGGCGCGGTATACGGCGTTGTCGGCTCGTTGCTCAAGTAATTGCAGGAGCACTTCACCAGCTTGGCCTTGCTTGCGCCCGGCTTCTTTCATGAGGTTGCTGAATTGTTTTTCAAGCAAACCGTACAAGCGCTTAACTTTCTGCTTTTCGCGGAGTTGGAGCGAGTACTGGCTTGGCTTGTTGCGCATCCGGGCGTTGGCAGCTTGGCCAGGCATGGTGGTGCGCTTTGCAAGTGCTTTGTGAGCTTTCGGGTGAAGGGCGTAGCCCTCGCGACGGCTCATTTTGACGATGGAGTGTGTATCTCGTGCCATGATTAAATCCTACGTGCTTTCTTAGAACGGACGCCACCGTGTGGCACGCCTGTCACGTCAACAATTTTTTCTACCTGGATGTCCAGACCGCTCAGCGCGCGAATGGCGGCGTCGCGGCCGAGGCCAACGCCTTTTACATATACGTCAGCTTTGCTGAAGCCGTGCAGTTGCTTTGCGGCCTGGCCGGCTTTTTCGGCGGCAACTTGTGCTGCGTATGCGGTGCCCTTTTTGGAACCGCGGAAACCGCAACCGCCTGCGCTGGCAGCGGTCAAAGCGCCGCCGTTAGCGTCGGTAAAGGTAACAATAGTATTGTTGAAAGTTGCAAGCACGTGCACTTGGCCTGCGGCCACGGTACGCTTTGCTTTTTTCTTCTTGGGTGTAGTTGTATCTGCCATATCTATATCCTCATCCTACGTCTTCGACGCTACCTTTTTAGCAGTACCGCCCACGGTCAGCTTCTTGCCACGGCGGGTTCGGGCGTTGGTTTTGGTGCGCTGGCCGCGGCTCGGAAGGTTTTGTTTGTGGCGCATGCCACGGTATGCGTTGATGTCTTTAAGGCGCTTGATGTTGCCGGCAACGATGCGCTGCAGTTCACCTTCTACGGTGTAGCTGCCGTTGATGACCTCTTGGATGCGGCCGATCTCGGCGTCGGTCAGATCTTTGACGCGCACAGTTTGCTCAACCTTGGCGGCAGCCAGGATATCTTTGCTGAACTTTAGCCCAATGCCATACACGTAGGTTAAAGCCACATGGACTTGCTTTTCGCTCGGAATGGTAACACCTGAAATTCGAGCCATGACTAACCCTGCCTCTGCTTATGTTTTGGTTTTTCGCAAATAATGTAACGCTTGCCACCTCGGACAACCGATTGGCACATAGCGCACATTGGCTTAACGCTCGCACGTACTTTCATACGGATCGTACTCCCTTTCGTTAGTGCACGACACACTGCTTAATATTATGATTTGCGATAGGTGATTCTGCCCTTCGTAAGATCGTAGGGTGTCAACTCGACCGTCACGCTGTCACCTGGCACAATCCGGATGTAGTGTTTCCGCATTTTACCGGCAACGTGAGCTATTATTTGATGGCCGTTCTCAAGTTCGACTTTGAACTGAGTCCCTGGGAGGGTCTCGATAATTGTCCCGGTCAACTCGATAACTTGCTTATTATTAGCCATAAATATAACTGGATAGATTATAGCAGCCTTCGGTGGGGATTACAACACTTTTTCAGGGACAGCGAGATTTGGCAGAATGAGCGTTTGGTCGGTGCCTTCAAAGTTGTGATAGTTTGAAGAGGTCCAGTTCTGTGCTTCATACAGAACTCCGGCGTCATCGGAACGATTAATTACTGCGTGCGGAGCAAAGTCGGTTACGTGGAATCCATGCACGATACCGTCTTCGTCGGGACCCATAGGAATTTCAATAATACGACCCATCTCATCACGAGTGGCGAGTACAAGTTCGTCCAATGTTGCGAACATTTCATGGCGTTCATGATCGTGGTTACCGGCGTACGTACCAAAGAAGTACGCGAACAATTTTACGAACTACGAAAGGCTATGCCCTCGTGCATGATTTTCTTGGCCCAAAAGGCCGAGGATCTGCGCTAGCTCGAATGCGGCCATGCTTAACGCTTGCGCCGACGGAACGGAATGAGACTGAATCGCCGTTTCTTGGGACTTTCGATATCCTCTTCGCTCATGTCTTCAAAGAAATCGGGCTGTGAGTATTGGTCGTAAGTGACCATGAGAGCGCGCGACTCTGTGGCGCGCAGCGTCTCGAGCGATACGGAGACCAAGATCAAAACGCTAGTGCCGCCCAGGGCAATGTTCGTCTTTAAGAAAATCTGCGCAATGATTGGCAGCAGCGCCAGAACACCCAAACTGAACGCGCCAAACAGTGTAAGGCGGCTCACTGTTTTGCCGAGGTGTTTTTCGGTTTGCAGACCGGAGCGCACACCTTCGATAAAGCCACCTTGCTTTTGCAGGTTCTCGGCAATCTCTTTACTGTTGAATGTCACGCTTGTGTAGAAGAAAGTAAAAATAAACACCAAGAAAAAGTACGTGAGCGGATAAATATATGGCGTGAAGCCGCCAGCTGCGAAGGTTGAGGCCGATGGCGTTTGGAACCACGTTACCAGATTACTGCCAAAATGTTGCCAATGCGTGCTGTGGCCGTTGGCCAGCAATTGGCCGGCAAAGCTTGGTACGCTCAGAAAAGCCACCGCAAAGATGATCGGCACGACGCCAGCGGTAATCAATTTGATCGGCAACACTGTGGTAACGCCGCCGTAGGTGCGGTTGCCCTGCACACGTTTGGCGTAATTGACGGTTACGCGCCGCGCCGCTTCGTTGAGCATCACCACAAGCCACGTCACTACAACCACCGCCACCAGCATGATAAGTCCAAACAGCGCTCCAGACTTGCTCACCGGCAGTTTATGCCCCCAGAGTACCCATTTATCGGCACTTGAGGTCATAGTGTGTACCAAGCTCGTTACGGTGCTCGGCAAGCTGCTCACAATACCCACCGTAATCAAAAGTGAAATACCGTTTCCAATACTCTGTTCGGTTACGAGTTCACCGAGCCACATAAGGAGCATCGAACCACCAGTCAGTGCTGCCACCATGAGCACCCACTGCATAAGCGTGGCGTGCGCGGTTATGTCGCCAACGCCACCGATGCTGCTCGCCGTTTTGCTAATCAAATAAATGGCGCCAACGGATTGCACAATCGCCAGCGGGAACGTAATAAGGCGCGTGTACTGGTTGATTTTCTTCTGGCCGTACTCGCCTTCTTTGTGGAGCGCCTCAAGTTTTGGCACCGCTTTGGTGAGCAGCTGCATGATAATCGACGCGTTAATGTACGGTCCCAGGCCGGCAATCATAATTGAAAAGTTAGCTAGAGCGCCGCCAGATAGTACGTTGATAAAACTTAGTAAGTCGGAGCCGTTGCTTTGACTTGAGGTAAATAAGTTTTGCAGCACTTGCTGGAGCGTTTTAGGGTCGCCGAGCGGCACCGGAATGTGCGCTAAAATACGGAATACAAGCAGGATACCGAGCACCGCAAAAATGCGTTTGCGCATATCCTTATGGCCCAAGGACTTAGCAATAATTCTCCAGTTCATGCAGTTATTTTACCTCATTCAGATGTGTTTCCTTTAGTATACATAAAAGCTGGACGTTTGTAAGTATTAAAGCATAAATTTACATCGACTAGCAGGATTAAAAATAAACCGCCTCGTTCGGAAGGCGGTTTTGTTTTAGAAAGCTATGGCTTTTAGGCCTTTTGCTTTTTGGCTGCGCGCGAGACTTTCTCGGTCTTGGTTGTTGTGCGGCCAGTCTGTGCAACTTTTTCGAAGCTGCCACCGGCTTTTTCAACAGCTGCAACCGCAGCGCTACTTGCAGCTTGCAGTTTTACTGTTACTTTTTTAGTAACGTCACCCTTTACGAGTAACTTTACGCGGACGTAAGGGCTTGAAATCAGATGCTTTTCTGCAAGCGCTGCAGTATCGACCGTCTTGCCGCTGAACTGGTCGAGTTCACCGGTGTATACGGTTTCGACGACTGGCTTGAACGAGCGGAAGCCAGGCAGTTTTGGCAAGCGCTGCATAAGGGGGTTTTGACCACCTTCAAAGCCGGGGCGCTTGCTTGAACCGGTGCGTGACATCTGGCCTTTGGTGCCTCGGCCGGCAGTTTTACCTTGCCCGGCAGCAATGCCACGGCCAACACGCTTCGCACTTTTGTTTTTCGATACTTGTAGTTCGTTGTATTTCATGGCGATTACTCCTTGTCTTCGGCAGTAGCCTTAGTTTTTGCAGGAGCTTTTTTGACTTTCGCTTGCGCAGCTGTGACCCAGTTTTTAGCCGGCTCGATCGACTGCAAAGCGGCGATAGTGGCATATGCGGTGTTGGCTTTGTTGGTTGAACCGAGCGACTTGCTGAGAGCATTACGAACGCCGGCAACTTCCAAAATTGTTCGGACCACACCGCCGGCGATCAAACCAGTACCGGCACTTGCTGGTTTCAGCAAGATGCGTGCACCACTCACCTTTGCCTCTGCTTCGTGTGGCAAAGTACCTTTGTACAGGTTGACGGTTACGAGGTGCTTTTTGGCGGACTCAGTAGCTTTGGTGACGGCGGCGGTCACGTCGGCACCCTTTGAGATACCAATGCCGACACGGTTTTTGCGGTCGCCCACCACGACCAATGCACGAAAGCGAAAGCGACGGCCGCCTTTGACCACGCGGGCAACGCGGTCGATGTGTACGACGCGTTCATCGAATTGCTTTTCTTCGGGTGCGATTTCTGGGCGGCGGTCACGCCGGCCATTGCCACCAGGGCGTCCGCCGTTGCCACGAGCGCCGCGGCCACCTTGGCCTTGTTGATGTTGCTGCATAGCCTTTGCTTCTGCGGCTGCAGCAGGTGCTGTAACGTTGTTTTCAGCCATGATTAAAACTCCAATCCTGCGTTACGTGCTGCGTCGGCCAAAGCCTTTACCCGGCCATGATAAATACGGCCATTCCGATCAAAAACGACGGCGGTAATCTTGGCAGTCTTGGCCTTCTTGGCGACTTCGGCGCCAACCCAAGTGGCGCGTTCAGTCAAAGTGCCAGCGGCAGCTTTTTTGCCAACAGTCGAGATGTAAACCAGTGTCTTGTGGGCGTCATCATCAATCAGCTGGGCTGTAATGTGGCGGTTGCTAATGTGTACGCTCAAGCGCGGGCGCGTTGCCGTGCCGAAAATCGTCGAGCGTACCCGGTTCTTGCGAAGCGCAAGGTTGTGTAATTTGTGTGCAAGTTTATTCATAACTACTTGTCCTTACCTGACTTACCGCTCTTGCGGATAATGCGTTCATCAGCGTACTTGATACCTTTGCCCTTGTAAGGTTCAGGCTTCTTGAGGGCGCGGATTTCGGCGGCAACTTGGCCGACCTGCTGCTTATCGATGCCGGTAATAGTAACCGTGTTCTGCTCGATAGTAGCAGTGACGCCAGTTGGCAGTTTGTAAATGACATCGTGTGAAAAACCAAGGTTGAACTTGAGGTCGGCGCCTTGCATTGCAACACGGAAACCAACGCCGTTAATTTCAAGTTTTTTACTGAAGCCAGTGGCAACGCCGTTGACCATGTTGTTTACGAGTGCGCGCATCAGGCCGTGCTTAGCGCGAACGGTTTGCTCGTCGTTTGCACGGGTTACGACCACTTGGTCGCCTTCAACGGCAACGTTAACACCCGGCATCGTAAACTGTTTGAGCGTGCCTTTTGGGCCGGCAACAGTTACGAAATCGGGGTCGACAGTGATTGTCACACCGCTCGGGATTTGAATGGGTAGTTTTCCTACTCGACTCATCGATTTTCCTTTACTTGATTAATATACCTTACAGATCAGCTCGCCGCCGACGCCAAGTTTTTTGGCCTTGTCGCCAGTCATCAGACCTTTTGAGGTCGAGACAATGACGATGCCGCGGCCGCGCTTGACGGTTGGGATGTCCCGCGACGCGTAATATACGCGACGACCGGGCTTGCTCAACCGGGCGATCTCGGTGATGACAGCGTTTTGGTCTGTTTCGTTGATAACAATTTTCAGACTCTTGCCAACGGTGGCGTCGGCAACCTTGAGGTCGGCGATAAAACCGTTTTCCTTCAAAAGTTCGGCAACGGATTGCTTTACTTTTGAGTGCGGCAATGTGATCTCGTTCTTGCGCACCGCAATAGCGTTACGGATCCGAGTGAGCATGTCAGCGATGGGGTCAGTTGAAACCATATTCTATCTCCTTCCTACCAGCTCGACTTCGTTACACCAGGGATTTCGCCCTTGCTTGCGTGTTCGCGGAATGCAATGCGGCTCAGGCCGAACGTGCGCATGTATGCATGCGGACGGCCGGTTTCGCCACAGCGATTTTTCCAGCGAGTCGGTGACGAATTGCGTGGCAGTTTTGCCAAGCCCTCTTGGTCGCCCAAAGCTTTCAGCTCGGCGCGCTTGGCGGCGTAACGCTGGATCATCTTTTGGCGCTTCAAGTCGCGGGCTACGTTTGATTTCCTAGCCATTACTTGTTCTCCTTTTCAAATGGCATGCCGAATTTCTGCAGCAATGCCTTGGCGTGTGCGGCTTCTTGGCAGTTGATAACGAATACCGCCTGCAAGCCGTGCGCTGTGGTAGTTTCGTCGAATGTGAGCTCTGGGAAGACGGACTGGTCGGTAAGGCCAAGGCTGAAATTGCCGGATTTGTCGAAAGCCTTGTTACCTACGCCGTGGAAGTCGCGGAGACGTGGCAGCACTATCGTAATCAAGCGGTCCATAAACTCATACATTTTGTCGCCGCGAAGGGTGACTTTCAGGCCAATCATGTTGCCTTCGCGTAGCTTAAAGCCGGCGATCGACTTTTTGGCGATGGTCTGCACTGGTTCTTGACCGGTGATTTTACGCAGCGTGTTGGTTGCAGCTTCGATTACCTTTTTGTCGTCTTTGGCGCGGCCAAGGCCAACGTTCACGACGATCTTTTCAAGCTTTGGAACCTGGTGTGCATTTGCTAGCTCGAGTTCTTTCTTGAGTTCAGCGGCGAATTTCGTGTTGTACTGCTCGCGGAGACGTACAGTAGTGACAGCTTTTGCAGCTTTGGTTGCAGTTTTTTCAGCCATTACTTAATCTCCTTTCCAGTGGTTTTCATAACACGTGTTTTTGAGCCGTCCTTAGCAATTGTGTAGCCGATGCGTGACGGCTTTTTGGCGGCCGTGTCGTAGATACCAACTTTTGAAACGTCTATTGGCTTGGTGAGCTCAATAATACCGCCCTGTGGGTTGGTGCGGTTTGGCTTGACGTGTTTTTTAACAATGTTAATGCCTTCAACCGTTACCTTGTTTTCGCGCGGGTGTGTGGCCAGGACTTTGCCGGTTTTGCCTTTGTACTTGCCCGAACGAACCATCACGGTGTCGCCCTTTTTCAGACGGATTTTAAATACTTTTTCCATTAGAGTACCTCCGGCGCGAGGCTGACAATTTTGCTGTAGCCTTGGTCGCGCAGTTCGCGTGGCACGGGCCCGAAAATACGGGTGGCACGCGGTTGTTTGTCGTCGCCGATAACGACGGCTGCGTTGTCATCAAACTTGATGGTTGAGCCGTCTTTGCGGCGGATTTTTTCGGTGGTGCGCACGACGACTGCCTTAATAACAGACTTCTTTTTGACAGTGCCTTGTGGATTTGCGTCTTTAACGGTTGCGACGATAATATCGCCGACGCGGGCGTATCGGCGGCGGGTACCACCCAGCACGCGGATGCACAAAATTTCTTTTGCACCGCTGTTGTCACAGACAACCAACCGGCTTTCTTGTTGAATCATTATGCTTGCTCCTTTTCGTCGGCTTCTGCGGCGATAGCCGGAGTTTCGCTTTCAACGTGTTCGATGGCGGCTTTTTCCACGATGCGTTCCAGCTTGTGGTGCTTGTGGGCGCTCAAAGGACGCGTTTCGGTAATGACGACTTTGTCGCCAACCTCGGCTTCGTTCTTTTCATCGTGAGCCATGAATTTTTTGGTCACGTAGTACTTTTTGCGGTACAGCGGGTGGTTTTTGCTGGTCTGTACAGAGACAACGATTGTCTTGTCAGCCTTGTTGCTCGAAACCACGCCTGTTAGTGTTTTTGCCATTAGTTTGTCTCCTTCGCGAGTTGTTCACCCAGCACGGTTAACATGCGCGCGAGGTCCTTGCGCTTGTTGCGGACAACGCGCACATTTTGGACTTCGCCGAGGTGCAGGCGACGCTGGAGTTCTGCAATTTCGGCGCGAAGTTTCGTGCTCTCGGTGGTCAGCTCTTCTGTTGAGAGTTTACGGATGTCGACGATTTTCATATTACGCCTCCTCCTTCACCAAGAATTTAGTTTTTACCGGCAGTTTGTGGGCGGCGAGGCGCATCGCTTCGCGTGCGGTCTCTTCGCTTACACCTTGCATTTCAAACAGGATCGTACCAGGGCGGACCTTTGCTACGAAAAATTCAGGATTGCCTTTGCCGCTACCCATTTTCACGTCGAGTGGCTTACGAGTCACCGGCGTGTGCGGAAAAATGCGGATCCAGATTTTGCCACCGCGCTTAATATAGCGGGTCATTGCCTGACGAGCTGACTCGATTTGGCGACTGGTGATGCGCTCGTGCTCTTGGCACTGGAGGGCAAATTCACCAAAGGCGATGTAGTTACCGCTGGTAGCGACGCCGCGGATTTTACCTTTGCGCACTTTGCGGAACTTGGTTCGGTTTGGGACTAACATGTTAGTTTACCTCCCCTTTATAAATCCAGACCTTTACGCCGATAATGCCGGCAGTGGTCTGGGCTGGAACGAGTGCGTAGTCGATGTCGGCACGAAGCGTGTGTAGTGGCACTGAGCCTTGCACTTCTTTTTCGCGGCGTGACATTTCGGCACCGTTCAAGCGGCCAGAAACTTCAATGCGAATACCTTTGGCGCCAGCGCGCATGGTGCTTGCACCGGCAGATTTGATCGCGCGGCGGAAGTTCATGCGGCGCTCAAGCTGGTGGGCAATGTTTTCGCCGACCAATTTTGCGTACAACTCTGGCTTTTTAATCTCTTCGATGTTAACGCGGGTCTGGGTGCCGTAGATCTTTTCGATCGCAGCTTTCAGCTCTTGGGCGCCAGCACCACCGCGGCCGATCACCACACCAGCCTTCGCGGTTGAAATGGTAACGGTCACGAGGCTTGGTGAGCGCTCGATGTCAACTTTGTTAATTGCAGCACGCGAACCCAGTTTGTTCTGGATCAGACGGCGTACTTCGAGGTCGTCGGCCAAGTACTTTGCGTACTCTTGCTTGCCTACGAACCACTTGCTCCGCCAGTCCTTGTTGACCTGAAGGCGCATGCTAATTGGATTAACTTTTTGGCCCATTATTTTGCCTCCTTCTCGGCCTTGACTGGCTTCTTGGCTTGGCGGGCTTCGCCGTCAACCACCACGCGAATGTGTGCCGTGCGGCGCTGGAATGGCAACGCGCGGCCGTGTGATGCCGGGCGGTAGCGCTTCAAGCGAACACCGGGGGTTACGGTGATCTGGGTGATCGTTAAGGTGTCTGGTTTGAGGTTGTGGTTGTGATCGGCGTTAGCGCGGGCGCTCTCGATCACTTTTTTAACGGGCAGTGCTGAACGGCGGGGCGTGTGCTCCAAAATAGTGAGCGCATCAGCCACTGTGCGGCCACGAACCAAAGCGGCCACAACGCCAACTTTGCGGGGGCTCATGCGAACGCCTTTTGCGATTGCTGTAACTGCCATTACTTCTTACCTTTCGCTAGTTTACCGCCGTGGCTGCGGAATTTACGGGTTGGTGAAAACTCACCCAATTTGTGGCCGACCATGTTTTCCGTAACAAACACCGGGACATGGACTTTGCCGTTGTGCACGGCGAACGTGCGGCCAACGAACTCAGGCGCAATGACGCTTGCGCGAGCCCAGGTCTTGATGATAGTGCGGTCTTCTGCCCCCAGCTGGCTTACCTTTTTAGCAAGCTTGGGGTCAATAAATGGTCCTTTTTTCAGTGAACGACTCATCGGTTAACCTCTTACTTTCTCTTGGCCGCGTGACGGCTTCTTACGATAAACTGGCTAGTGCTCTTGCGGCGGCGGGTCTTGTAGCCCAGGGTCTTTTGACCCCAAGGCGTGCGTGGTGCCTTTGCCATACGGTGTCGACCGCCGTCACCACCACCATGCGGGTGATCGACGGCGTTCATGACAACACCGCGGACACCCGGGCGCTTACCCAAGTGGCGGTTGCGGCCAGCCTTACCAATCTTGATGTTCTGGTGCTGCTCGTTGCCGATGGTGCCGAGGCTGGCAGTGCATTCCAGATGAACCAAGCGGACTTCGCCCGATGGCAAGCGGACTTGGCCGTACTCGCCTTCTTTGGCCATCAGCTGGGCGCTGTTGCCAGCGCTGCGTACCAATTGAGCGCCGCGGCCTGGCTGCAACTCGATTGCGTGGATGGTGCTACCGACAGGGATGTTTTTGAGTGGCAAGCGGTTGCCATTTTCAATAGGCACCTCTTCGCCGCTGTGAATGGTTTGGCCTACCTGCATCCCGCCCGAAGCGAGAATGTAGTGGTATGTGCCCTTGTCGTCTTTGATGCGGGCGATGCGGGCTGAGCGATTCGGGTCGTACTCGATGTGTTCAATTGTCGCGGTAGCGCCTTGTTCGAGCGCGAAGTTTACCAAACGGTAGAACTTGCGAGCGCCACCACCGCGGTGACGGGTGGTAATGCGACCTTGGTTATTGCGGCCGTTGGTGCGGCGCTTGCTCACAACAAGCGAGCGCAACGGCTTCTTGGTTGTAATACCATCGAAGTCCTGGCTCGTCATGCCTCGGCGGCCAGGAGTGGTCGGCTTATGTGCTTGAATGGCCATTACTTCTTCCCTTCTTTCTTAGCTGCTTTTTCAGCGGCTTTGGCGAGCTTCTTTTCGGTTTCTTCGGCCTTTTGCTCTTCTTCTTTGATGCTCTCAAAGAATGGCAGTTTGTCGCCAGCCTTGAGTGTTACATAGGCTTTTTTGGTGTCTGAACGAGCGCCGCTTACTGCGCGGCCGCCTTTTTTGACAGTTCGCTTCACCTTGCCTTTTACGTTGACCATGTTCACGGTTAAAACCGTTACCTCGAACTGGACTTCTACGGCGCGGGCTACGGTGTGCTTGGTGGCGTCGCCTGGCACAACAAATACGTATACGTTGCCAGTTTCACTGAGACCATAGGTTTTTTCGCTCAAACGAGGTTTGAGTACCAGTGTTTTGCTTTCCATTATTTCTTACCTCCGAGCCATTCGTGGACCATTGCAAGGGCCTTTTCGGTGAGCACTACAACGTCAGCGTTCAAGATGTCGTAGACGTTGAGGTAGTTTGCCTGCACGAGCTTAACATTTGGCAAGTTATTGGTTGCGCGCACCAGCAAATCTTCTTTGTGGTCAACGGCAATCAGCACCGACCCCTTGGCATCAATCTTGGCAAGCAAGTCTGCAACCGCTGCAACCTTGCCGTCTTTGCTAGCGACCGTTTCGATAACTTTGATACGGTTTTCGCTTGCGGCCAGGCTCAATGCTTGGCGAATTGCCTGGCGCTTGACAACGACCGGGACTTTTTTGGTGTAGTTTTCTTCACCGGTTGGGCCGAAGACGATACCGCCACCGCGCCAGATTGGGTTACGGCTTGAGCCGAAACGTGCGCGGCCGGTGCCCTTTTGTTTCCAGGGTTTGCGGCCACCGCCGCTTACTAAACCACGCGTCTTTACGACGGCCAGGTTTTCGCGGCCGTTGGCTAAATATGCAACATAGGCGAGCTTGAGCAAGTCGTGGTTTTCGGGCATCACTTCAAATACGTCTTTGTTGAGCTTGGCCGTAGTGGTGGCTTTGGTGCCGCTCTTGGTAAAAGTAGAAACAGCCATTATTTTGCCTCCTTGATAACGACGATGCCTTTGCGCGGACCAGGCACGGCGCCAGTAACACCGATCACGCCGAGCTCAGTATCAACCAAAGCAACCTTGAGGTTCTTGACGGTTACTTGCTCGTAGCCCATCTGGCCAGCCATCTTTTTGCCCTTGAAAATGTGCTGAGGGTACATTGAACCGATTGAACCAGGGCGGCGGTAGCTGCGGCCACCGTGTGTTTTGCGACCCCGGTGGAAGTTGTGACGCTTGATGGTGCCAGCCCAGCCTTTACCTTTGCTGGTGCCGGTAGCGTCGATTGCGTCGCCAATTGAAAAGACCTCGGGGTTGATTTTTTCTCCAACCTTGAGGTCTTCAGTGATTTCGGGAACGCGGAACTCACGAATAATCTTCGGGAGGACGCCGGCTGCCTTAAAGTGACCTTGCTGCGCTTTGGCAACGTTTTTTTCTTTTGCTTCCTCAAAACCGAGCTGCACGGCCACGTAGCCGTCGTTTTCATCGGTTTTGACTTGCGTGATGACGCAAGGACTAGCGGAAAGCAAGGTAATAGCCTGCACAGTACCGTCTTCAGCGATGGTACTCGTCATGCCAACCTTTCGGGTGATGAGTGCTTTCATAGTATCTCCATGCAAGCGCTTGGCCGCCGCAATGTTTATCTGTTGCTCCACCTATTTTTATGCCAGTGACATAAAAAGGCTCGGCTCCGGGCGGTTTCTGATCTGTTACGATCGGACCTTCCCAAATCACCAAGTACAGAAATTTGCTATACCAGAACAGTGTAGCAGCAAACCGCTACTCCTGTCAATGTGTTGTGTATTCTACACATTGTCTAGTGTGTGGAGGCTGGCAGCGGAGTACTGGTTTGTGGAATAGAAGCAAGTGAAGACATTGGCGTTGGCGCTAGGTCGTTGGGCGCTGGTGGGAATTGACCAGCCGGAAACTGCGCCGCGCCGGCAAAGTCGCAGGTTAGCGCAAACCAAGAATGCGAATCTTGCGTGTTCCGCGAGCCGTTGGCGTACAGCACACACTTTACTGGTTCGCCTTTTGGCGTCTTCACATTAGGTAGTTGTACGTATTGTATTTCGCTTTGGACATTCTCGGGAGTGGGCGGCGTTGTTTGTCCGCAAGCACTTAAAAGCAGTGCGCCGCTAGCCATTGCTGCCGCCAAGAGCGAGCGGGGCGCAAGTTCTGATTTGCCTGTCTCAAACATGCTTTACATCTTAGCACGGTGAGGTTATTAAAAGCTAATATACAAACCAAACGGCATAAAAAAGCCAATGAGCATGGCGACGAGCAACACTGCATATTCGATTTTGCGGTCGATTTGGAAATGGTCGTGGAATGCAAACACAACGCCCACCACCAATCCTACTGGAATTGGTAACTGCACATTATTGCCGTGCGACAACTTAAGCCACATCGAGCCCAGTATGAGATAGAGCGCGATTTTTAGCAGAAACACGCTGTCGTATTCTTGGCTGGCAGTGGCGATTTTGGCGCGCGTACTCACAGATTTTTGTTTTCGTTTTGGCATGCATTTAGTGTACCGCACTTTGGCAAAAAGCTGCTATACTCGCTTGCAGAGTGAAAACATCCAAAATCGTTATTGTTGGACATGTGTGCATCGACCAGAATACCACTGAGCATGCTTCGTACACCGGTTGGGGCTCATCCGTACTGTATATCGAAGATGTGTTTCGGCGAATGTATGGCTTGCAAGCTGGCGTATTGACGCAGTACGGGCCTGACTTGCTGCCCTATACTCCAGGCGTTCGGTTTATTGCGCAGCAGCCAACACAAGCTCAGAGCTTGCGCTACGAAAACGATACCAGCGTTCAGCCACGGATTTGGCGCTGCTACAATATCGAATACGCCGGTGAACCCGAACTGACTGCGGCGGCTATTTCTGAACTCGAGCAAGCCGACATTGTTATTGTGGCTACGCTCCTGCCGAACTACTCGCCAGCATATATCGCCAAACTCATGCATCATGTCCGACCGCAAGCACTCAAAGTTTTGTGCCCGCAAGGATATTTGCGCGCCATTACCCCTGAAGGACTCGTCGTGCCACGCGATTTTGTAGAGGCGTCAATTATTTTGCCGGCCTTCGATCTTGCCATTTATTCCGAAGAAGATAGTCCCGCCGCCCTGACCTTGGCCGCAGAATGGTCAAAAGAGCTCAAAGGTAAGATTATTGTTACTCAGGGTGAAAAAGGCGCCAGCGTATTCACGCGCAGCCAAGCCGCACATATTCCAACTACTCCCATACCGCCAGAGCAAATTATTGATTCTGTAGGCTGCGGCGATGTGTTCGATGCTGCGGCCGCCTACCATTATTATACGTCGCACAATATCGGGCAAGCTGTCCGGGCTGCACACCAAGCTGCGGCCAAGAAACTTCGAGCTACGCAAGTAGCTTAAGTTAGCACGGCTCGCCCATGCTGCCGTCGCACCACCAGGCATACTTCCCACCTACTATTTTCTTGCCTGTGCGCAGTTCATGCAAACTATCGGCCAAGCCTTTGATGGCCGCTGAAGCTTCTTGCTGCTTGGCGGAAATATTGCTGAACTGATGCCGGCCGGCGCCCATCCAAAAATGCCGGGCAAGCTTGTTGATCCTGATGGGCAGGCCGACGTAGCCCTCTGGTGGCACTAGCACGTTAAAAGCGACGGCGCAGGTACCCACCCCTACCACCTTAGTCGAAAACGGCAGCACTGCCTCTGCTTCATACGTATTCGAGCTACGTTTGCTGAGCTCAAACGCCGGTGGATAGCCAGGCGGTGGCTGCAGTTGGTTGCCACCATTGGAAAGCGGCGGCTTGTCTGCTGCATAGTAGGCCAGCAACAAGTAGTCCGGATGTTCGTACGCGTCAAGCAGCTGCGCCAGCTCGCTCGAAAATGCCGCCGCCGCATGCTCTGCCTGCGAATTATGAAGCTCCGCAGGAATCAAAAATTCATGCGTAGAGATTGAAGACATGCATGAAAATCGCCCGTTAGCCCGGGCGACCTTTCATAAATATTAGAGGAATTACATCTTGATTTCGACATCGCAACCGGCAGGCAGGCTGAGATTGGTCAGGCTGTCGATGGTTTTGGGTGTCGGGTCGGTGACATCGATCAGGCGCTTGTGGACACGCATTTCGAACTGCTCGCGGCCTTTTTTGTAGACGTTCGGACTTTTAACCACGGTAAAGACACTGCGGTCGGTTGGCAGCGGAATTGGACCGGCAATGGTTGCGCCGGTGCGCAACGCTGTATCGACGATTTGCTTTGCGGCTTGGTCGATTACTTTGTGGTCGTAAGCCTTCAGGCGAATACGGATCCGTTGTTTTTGGTCTTTTTTGGGTTCAACCATAGGGTAAATCCTTCTCGTGCGATGCCGTAACCTCTGTTGGTTTTTCACAACCGAGTTCTCGGCATAATTAATATATGGTGTGTATTATAGCTTTTTATAGGTGTTATTGCAAATAAAATACCCGGGAGTTTCGTCCCGGGTATTTTGGGTGGTTACACGATCAACTATTTGATGATCTTGGTAACAACACCAGCACCAACGGTGCGGCCACCTTCGCGGATGGCGAAGCGCAAGCCGTCGTCCATGGCGATTGGAGCAAGCAACTTAACCTTGAAGGTTACAGTGTCGCCCGGCATAACCATTTCTTTGTCGGCTGGCAATTCAACTTCACCAGTTACGTCCGTGGTGCGGAAGTAGAACTGTGGCTTGTAGCCCTTGAAGAATGGTGTGTGGCGGCCACCTTCGTCTTTGTTCAGAATGTAGACTTCTGATTCAAACTCGGTGTGCGGAGTAACCGTGCCTGGTTTTGCAAGCACCTGGCCACGCTCGATGTCGTCGCGCTCAATACCGCGAAGCAGTACGCCAGCGTTGTCACCAGCTTGGCCTTGGTCGAGCTGTTTCTTGAAGGCTTCGATACCAGTTACAACAGATTTTTTGGTGTCGCGGATACCAACGATTTCAACTTCGTCGTTGATCTTAACGATACCTTGCTCAACACGACCGGTAGCAACGGTACCCCGGCCCTTGATCGAGAACACGTCTTCGATAGGCATAAGGAATGGCTTGTCGAGGTCGCGCTTTGGCTCAGGGATGTAGTCGTCGATAGCTTTGACCAGCTCCATGATGGCGTCTTCGTTGGCGCTGTCGCCTTCGAGAGCTTTGGTAGCTGAACCGCGGATGATTGGGCAGTCGCGGTCAAAGCCGTTCTTCTCAAGCAATTCACGGATTTCTTCTTCGACGAGTTCCACGAGCTCGGCGTCGGCAAGGTCCATCTTGTTGAGGAAGACCAAGATCTTCGGCACGCCAACTTGCTTGGCAAGCAATACGTGCTCGCGAGTTTGTGGCATGGGGCCGTCGGCAGCAGACACAACGAGGATGGCGCCGTCAATTTGGGCAGCACCGGTAATCATGTTCTTGACGTAGTCGGCGTGACCAGGCATGTCCACGTGAGCGTAGTGGCGCTTTTCGCTTTCATACTCGACGTGTGCGGTTGCGATGGTGATACCGCGCTGGCGCTCCTCGGGAGCGTTGTCGATTTCGTCGTAGTTTTTTTGCTTGTTCACGGCGCTTGGAAGGCGCTTTGCAAGCACGGCGGTGATAGCTGCCGTAAGGGTAGTTTTACCGTGGTCAACGTGGCCCATGGTACCGATGTTGACGTGCGGCTTACTGCGGTCAAATGTGTCTGCCATTAAAGATGACTCCTTTATAACTTTAGTACTGTGTGGCGGATGAACGTAAAGAACTCACACCAGTGACCAGAGTATTGTATCGAAAACTAACTCCGGTGTAAAGTAAAATTTGCATTTTTAAGCATTAAGGTACATACTTGCGCATATGTTGGTGACACGCCAAAACATTATTGCCATTATTATCCTCCCGAGCGCCGGGTGATTTAATGGCATACTAAAATTTTAGCTAGTCAAAATCCCCGGAACAACTCCGGGGATTTTTATTATAAGGAGAAATCATGACTGCAACGCTTGAACAAACGCCACTACCTGCGGAGAGGCCGCTCAGTTTAGCCGAATTGCCCGATAGCAGTGTGGTGGCGCGCGAAGTGCTCGACCGCGGCCAGCCGCTGCGCGACGAGACTGAATACCGCGCACAGTTTTACGGCGAAATGGGCGTGGCCCGCACCGAACTTTTAGAGGTTGACGCACTCAACGGCAGCCCCGTGCTGGTCAAGCCCGAGTACGAGCAAGACAGCGGTTCATACAAGCGGCGCGGCGCTACGAACGCAGTGATGCAAACCGAAGCCAACACCATCGTCACCTACAGCACGGGCAACCACGGTCGTGGCGTACTGCTGGCTGGCAAAAAATACGGCAAAGAAGTAGTGATCGAACTGCCCAAATCGGCAAGCGAAGCCAAAGCGACGCCGCTTGCCGAAGGTGGTGCCACCCTTCACTTTCACGAGACATTCAAACTGGCGCAAACTGCCGCCGAAGCGCGAGAGGGCGAACCGGGCGTGGCTGTTGTAGGACCGTTTGGCCACGAAGATGTAGTTGCTGGCCAGCTGAGTGTCGGTAACGAACTCGTCGAAGACTTCAAAGCACGCGGACTTGGACAGGGCGATAAAAAAGCAGTCGTTCTTGTGCCGGCGGCCGGGCTCGGCTTGGTGCTGGGTGTCGCCCTCCCCATTCGCGAGGCGCAGGCAACTGGAGAGCTCGGGCCAAACATTGAAGTCGTGGCAGTGCAACCCGAAAACACCGATGCAGCGGGCCGGGCCGTAGCTAAAATCCAAGCCGGTGAGGAGTCGGTCGACCTGTTCTTATCAGGTGAACTAGATACCGATTGCGATGCGCTTGCCATCACCGAGGAAAGCCTGAACGCGCGAAACCTAGCCGTCGCCGCCAATAAGGATTTTGTGGACTCGTTTGCAACGGTCGACAAGTTGCGTTTGGCACAAGCCCGTCGCTACCTCAGCGACCAGTTGGGTGTTGAGGTAGAGCCGGCTGCCGCTCTCCCCATGGCCTATGCACGAGAACACGCTACCGGTGATGAAGCATTCGTATTAATTGTATCTGGCAAAAACGTCTCCAAAGAGACGCAAAAGCTGTACGACGAGCTGGTCATTGCCGAATACGTGCGTCAATCGCGCGAGCTTTCTCGGGCCGACCTTGTATTGGGCGACGAACACCCGGAACGGAAAATCGCCCAAGCCTTTGCCGACCGCAATGCCCTGCGTGGCAGCGTACTGCATGGTGCAACAACGCGGCAATATGTGGGCGAGAAACCCGAGCAGCGCAATCCGCAAGCCGAGCCTGTGTCCGCACTTGTGCGTGCGCGAAAAACTGCCGTGCTGGCCGGCTCCACTACCCGCACGTATGTTGCCCGGCCGGCTAAGCCAACCAAATAGCTACCTGCGCGGCGCCTTTTCGGGCAAACTTACCTCTTGGATACTACGACACACATAAATGATTGTGTGAAACAGCGTGGCGATGGCTTCGCCAGAAAGCGGCCCCTTGCTTGCAGCAGTCACATTGTTGATGACTTCTGCTTCGCGCTCGGGGCGGTAAATGCTGGAGCTGCCCTTGGCTACGCGGATTTTGAGCGACACTTGCGCACGCTTATTCAGAAGCGCCACTAGTTGTTCGTCGATCCGGTCGATCTCTTCGCGGAGTTTGGTAATTTTAGATATATCTTCCACCAAACCATGATAAGGCTTGTGCCAAAGAAAAACCACCCTTTTACAGATGGTTTTTCAATTTTATCAGGCCTTTGGCGGCTATTATTTAGCGTGCTTGGCGATGATGGCTTCGGTGACATGCGGCGGCACGTCCGCATAGTGGTCGAGCTCCATGCTTGAGCTGGCCCGACCTTGCGTCATCGAACGCAGGTTGGTTGTGTAACCAAACATTTCACCCAGTGGCACGAAAGCGGTGATTTCCTTAACGCCGCCCGGCAAGTCTTCCATGCTTTCGATGCGGCCACGTTTGCTGTTGAGATCACCGATGACGTCGCCCATAAACTCTTCGGGCGTCACCACGACAACCTTCATGACGGGCTCAAGCAGTACAGGATTTGCTTTCTTTACGCCGTCTTGCAATGCCATCGAACCGGCGATCTTGAAGGCCATTTCGCTCGAGTCAACTTCGTGATAGCTACCGTCGTACAGTTCGACCTTGAGGTCGACAACCGGATAGCCAGCGATCACACCGTTGTTCATAGCTTCTTCAATACCCTGTTGAACTGGCTTGATGTATTCACCCGGGACCACACCACCCTTGATTGAGTTGATAAACTCGAAACCAGCGCCCTTTTCGTTTTGCGAAAGGCGAAGCCAGACGTCACCATACTGGCCACGGCCACCGCTTTGGCGGACAAATTTGCCTTGGACTTCGACGGCATCTTTGCGGATAGTTTCACGATATGCAACCTGCGGCTGGCCAATGTTCGCTTCCACGTTGAATTCGCGCTTCATGCGGTCAACCAAAATTTCGAGGTGCAGCTCGCCCATGCCGCTAATAATAGTCTGGCTAGTTTCGTCGTCGACCTTCACGCGGAAAGTCGGGTCCTCTTCGGCCAGGCGCTGCAAGGCGATGCTCATTTTTTCTTGGTCGGCTTTGGTCTTTGGCTCAATGGCGATAGACACCGGTGGTTCGGGAAAGTCGATAGATTCAAGCACGATGGGGTTGTTGGCTTCACACAGCGTGTTACCGGTGGTCGTGCCCTTCAGGCCAACAATTGCGGCGATGTCGCCAGCAGAAACTTCGGTCACGTCTTCACGCTTGTCGGCTTGCATGCGGACGATACGGCCCACGCGCTCTTTCTCGCCGGTTGAGCTGTTGAGGATGTACGAGCCGGCTTGGAGTTTGCCCGAGTACACGCGGAAATAAGCGAGCTTGCCGACAAATGGGTCGGTTGCGATTTTGAAGGCCAGCCCGGCAAACGGCTCGGTTTCAGATGATTTGCGCTCGATCTCTTCGCCAGTCTTTGGATGCGTACCCCAGGCAGAGCCACGGTCTTCTGGACTTGGCAAAAGTTCGGTTACGAGGTCGAGTAGTTTTTCCACGATCACACCGCGGCCGTCACCGCCTGTTACGGCAAAGAATGTGCCACTTAAAATGGCGCTCCGAACGGCTTGCTTGATTTCGTCTTCGCTTAAGCCGTCTTCACCAACCTCAAAGAATTTTTCGAGCAAGGCTTCGTCTTCGGCCACAGCGTTCTCGATGAGCAAGCTGCGGTACTTCTTGGCCTTGTCGAGCATGTCGGCAGGAATTTCGCTTTCGACCAATTCGTGGTCGGTGAATTCTTTGTAGGTGTAAGCTTTCATGGTAACAAGGTCGACAACACCATTGATGCTCTGCTCGAACCCAATCGGCAGGTGGATTGGGAAGGCGCGCTTGTTGAGGCGGGCGTGAATAGAGTCGAGTGACTTATAAAAATCGCCACCGGTTTGGTTGATCTTGTTGATGAAGCAGATGCGCGGCACGCCGTATTTGTCGGCTTGGCGCCAAACGGTTTCGGATTGTGATTCCACGCCCATCTTGCCGTCGAAAACTACCACAGCACCATCGAGTACGCGCAAGGAACGCTCCACCTCTACGGTAAAGTCGATGTGGCCGGGTGTGTCGATAATGTTGATCTGCTTGCCCTTCCAGTAACAGGTTACGGCGGCAGACACGATGGTAATGCCGCGCTCGCGTTCCTGGGCCATCCAGTCGGTAGTGGTTTCACCTTCGTGCACGGCACCGATTTTGTGCTTCAAGCCGGTGCGGTACAAAATGCCTTCGGTGGTTGTGGTCTTACCGGCGTCGATGTGCGCGATAATACCGATGTTTCGTAGATCTTGTAGTTTATATTTGGTTCCTGCCATATTGCCCCTTTACGTAGCTTACTGCTAAGAGTTTCCTTGGTTCGATTGGTGTGGTTCTATTTCGGTAAGCGCTAGAACGCTGATTACGCCTATTTGACTGTCTGGAATACCGCATTGTCGGGCAGCACTAATGATATCTCCTGCAACTGTTTGCATAGTTTGCGGATCAAAATCACTTTCGCCGAGCTTTTCCCTATATGTAGTTGCGAGTTCGCGAATATTTGCAGCGTGCTCGGAGCTCGTTAGATGCTCTAAGCCGGCAGGAAAATCTTGCGGTGATTGCGATATGTGCTCACCCATACGCCTTAGCCTCGGGCGAAGTGTGCGAAGGCACGGTTGGCTTCGGCCATCTTGTGCGTGTCTTCTTTTTTCTTAACAGCGGTACCTTGGCCGTTGTATGCATCAACGAGTTCAAGCGCCAGGCGGTCGGCCATACTCATACCTTTGCGGGCGCGGGCTGCGGCTACAAACCACATGGTGGTAAGGTGCTGTTGACGCTGGCCTTTTACTTCGAAAGGAATTTGGTAGTTTGCGCCACCGACGCGGCGAGAACGGGTCTCGAGGTGCGGTTGTACGTTTTTGATGGCTTGTTCGAAAACTTCGAGCGGGTTTTCAACCTTGAGCTTGTCGGCTGCTTTTTGCATGCCGTCGTATACAAGCCGCTCGGCAAGTTGCTTTTTACCATCGCGCATGACGCGGTTAATTAAACGCTGCACCTGGATGCTGTTGTACATGCGGTCTGGTTGGATATCGCGAACGAGCGCTTTTGTAACTTTCCGTGGCATTACTTGCTCTCCTTCTTGGCACCGTACTTAGAACGGCTTTGTTTGCGGTTAGCAACACCCTGAAGGTCGAGCGCGCCACGAACGATGTGGTAACGCACACCTGGGAGGTCGGGCACGCGGCCGCCGCGTATCAGTACAACGGCGTGTTCTTGCAGGTTGTGGCCTTCGCCACCAATGTAAGCCCACACTTCGTTGCCGTTGCCAAGGCGTACACGGGCAACTTTACGAAGGGCTGAGTTTGGTTTCTTTGGTGTCTTGGTTGTAACTTTCACACAAACGCCGCGCTTGAATGGCGCAGGCTTTTCGTAGTTTTTGTTCTTGAGGTTGTTGACAACCTTCAGAAGCGCTGGTGACTTGGACTTGCCAGTCATTTTGGTGCGCGGCTTGCGGACCAACTGGTTGATTGTTGGCATATTATCTCCTATGTCTTCCGCCATGGGAGCGGCCGCCTTGCTTGCCTCAGCTTGGCCGCCGCTTTGCTCCCGGCTCGGATTTGTAATGAACTAATTTTAACAGGTTTAGGCGTCAGCTGCAACTTCAGCGTCGATCTCAACATCGGCTTGGGTGGCCGTGTCGTCGCCCTCATCGTCTTTGGCAAAGCCGGTGCCTACAGGAATCTTGCGGCCCAAGATGACGTTTTCTTTCAAGCCGTACAATTTGTCGACGCGACCACTGGTGGCGGCGGCAATCAGGACGCGAGTGGTGTCCTGGAATGATGCGGCACTCAAGAATGAATCGGTCGACAGGCTGGCTTTGGTGATACCCAAGATCAGCTGGTTGTACTTGATGAGTTCTTTGCCTTCTGTTGCGAGCGCTTCGTTGGCTTCAACAACTGCTAACTTGCTCACGACGTCGCCAGTTACAAACTCGCTGTCGCCAGCGTCTTCGATTTGCACACGGCTAAACATCTGGTGGACGATGATCTCGAGGTGTTTGTCGGCAATGTTTTGGCCTTGGCCGGCAAAGATACGCAAGATTTCGTTCATGATGTAGCGCTGGGTTGGCTCAACACCTTGCAAGCGCATCAGCTCCGGCAGGTTGATCGAACCGTTGGTCAGGCGCTGGCCGGCAACAACGTGGTCGCCGTCCTTAACGTGCATTTGTTTGAAGCCTGGGATTTCGTAGCGGACCACGCTTTGCGCTGCAGGGTGGATGAAGATTTCAGTTTCTGAAACTTCAATCTTACCGGCCATTGGCGCAATGATCGGCTCTTTGCCGTCTTCGAGCGCCGCGACGACGTCACCGATTGCAACATCAGAACCACTGGCAACTTGCGCCTTGCGGTCGCCGAGTTCAAGCGTGACAGTCTCTTTGCTCTTGGCAGTAACTTGTACGATGTAGCGGTCGCCTTCTTCCCAAACTTTTGCCTGGCCGGCAATGTCGGTAAGGTACGCCTGGCCTTTTGGCGTGCGGATTTCGAACAACTCTTCAACACGGCTCAAACCTTGGGCAGTGTCGTCGGCAACCACGGCGCCAGAACGGTGCTTGGAGTCGAGCGATAGCTGCGTACCTGGTTCACCGATTGACTGCGCGGCGATAACGCCGATCGGCTGATGGTCAACAACAAGCAAGCCAGTTGCTGGGTCAACGCCGTACGACTTCTGCGGCACGCCGCGAACTGGTGTACAGCTAAGGACGGACATGATCTTGACGCCGTCGATCTTTTCGTCTGCTTCAATGGCAGCGGCAATTTCCTTAGTAAAGAGTTCGCCCTTCTTGAGATGACCTTTGACGTCTTCGGCAGCAAAGCGGCCTTCCAAACGTGATGCGTAGCTGACGCCGATCTCGTTTGCGTCAGCGCGAAGCATGGCAAAACCGGGGTCTTGTGCGTCGTCTTCTTCGTCAGCAATGGTGAAGACATCTTGCGCTACGTCGACTAAGCGGCGTGTGAGGTAGCCAGCGTCGGCGGTCTTCAGGGCGATGTCGATCAAGGCCTTGCGGGTACCACGAGTACCGGTGAAGTACTCAAGTGGGTTCAAACCTTCGATGTAACCGGACTTAATTGGCAGCTCGATGGCGTTACCAGATGCATCGGAGAACACGCCAAGCATACCCACACACATCTTCATCTGTGAGATGTTACCACGCGCACCAGAAGTGATGGCGATGGCCATTGAGCTTTCGGCGCCAGTCATCTGCTCGGCAAGCAGTTCCTGAACGCGAGTGTCGATCTTGGTCCAGTTTTCAACTGTCAAGCGGTAGCGTTCGTCTTCGGTGATGAAGCCTTGCTCGTACTGGTCGGAAATAGCTGCGGCGCGGTCTTCACCTTCGTCGATCTTGGCGTCCATGCCTTCGATTGCGGTAAAGTCGCCCATGCCCATCGAGATGCCGGACATCGTGGCGTAGTGGAAGCCGAGGTCTTTGAGTTCGTCGGCGATTTCAGCGGTGGTAGCTTGACCATACTGTTTGTAGATGGCGGCCATGACTTTTTGCAGTTTTTTCTTGGTCATTGGCTCGTTTTGGTACTCAAAGTCTTCGGGGAACACTTCGTTAAAGAGTACACGGCCAAGGGTTGTGGTGCGGACTTCACCGCGGAACGGCAAGCGGACGTTTGATTGCAACTTGATAGTGTCGTTATCAAAGGCCATCAGTGCTTCTTCGAGGCTTGCAAACGGCGTAACTTCTTTGCTGATGCTTGGACGGTCGTAGGTAAGGTAGTAGCAGCCGAGCACCATGTCCTGCTCGATGTGCAGGATTGGCGTACCATCGGCGGGCTTCAACAAGTTCATGTTGGCAGCCATGATGGTGCGCGCTTCTTCTTGCGCAGCGTCAGACAATGGCAAGTGGACAGCCATCTGGTCACCGTCGAAGTCAGCGTTGAAACCTTTACAAACGAGCGGGTGCAATTGAATGGCACGGCCTTCGATCAAAACAGGTTGGAAAGCTTGAATTGACAGGCGGTGCAGCGACGGTGCGCGGTTGAGCAGCACGTACTTACCCTTAATGACTTCGTCAAGTGCGTCCCAAACGGCTGTTTCACCGGTTTCGATCATGCGGGTCGCGGAACGAATGTTGTGCGCTTGTTCGCGGGCGATCAATTCACCGATAACAAACGGCTTAAACAGTTCGAGTGCCATCATCTTTGGCAGACCACATTGATTGATCTTGAGTTCTGGGCCGGCAACGATGACTGAACGACCAGAGTAGTCTACGCGCTTACCGAGCAAGTTCTGGCGGAAACGACCCTGTTTACCCTTGAGCATGTCGCTCAAAGATTTCAGACGGCGGCGTTGGCCGGTTGCAGCCACGGCGCGGCCACTGCGGGCGCTGTTGTTGTCAATCAAGGCGTCAACGGCTTCTTGCAGCATGCGCTGTTCGTTGCGACGGATGACTTCCGGCGCATTCAACTCGATGAGTTTCTTCAAACGGTTGTTGCGGTTGATGACACGACGGTACAAGTCGTTCAAATCAGATGTCGCAAAACGTCCACCGGTGAGCTGAACCATCGGGCGTAGGTCTGGTGGAATCACCGGAAGGACGCTCAAGCAGGTCGAGCTCGGCTGGATGCCAGCGCGGTCCATGCTTTCGAGCAAACGCAGACGCTTCATGAGCTTCTTCTTGCGCTGGCCCTTGGCTTCATCGGCTTCGGCGGTCAAGTCGGCAATGAGTTGTTTGAGGTCGATTTCGTCAAGCAGTTCCTTGAGCGCACCGCCACCCATACCAACCGTAATGAGTTCGCGAAGCTCTGGTGGCAAGTTGCGGTATTCGACTTCACCCATCATGCGCAGTTTTTCGAGGCTGTCGAGCTGCGTCTTGAGTACTTCCCACTCTTTGGCAAGCTCTTCGGTCTCTTTGGTTTGCATTTCGGCCAAGGCTTTCACATTGGCGTCTTCTTTTTCGGCTTCTTTTTCGTAACGAAGCTTGATGGCTTCGCGGGCAGCGGCAAACTCAGCTTCTTTGTCGGCACGCAGTTTGTCGCGTTTTTCGGTGTTAACACCTTTAACAATGTAACTTGCAAAGTATGCCACGCGCTCCAGGTTTTTAACCGTCGTACCGAGCAACAAGCCCATGGCTGATGGTGTGCCACGCAAAAACCAAATGTGTGCAACCGGCACAGCAAGGCTGATGTGGCCCATGCGTTCGCGGCGGACGATACTTTTGGTAACGAGTTCGCCGTTTTTGTCCACGGCAGCCTCGCGCGAACGAACACCCTTGTATTTTGCGTCGTGCGGGTTAATGTCTTTGGCTGGGCCAAAGATGCGTTCACAGAACAGGCCATCGCGTTCTGGTTTCTGGGTGCGGTAGTTAATAGTTTCTGGCTTGGTTACCTCACCGTAACTCCAATCCAGGATGTCGGCTGCGCTCGCCACTGCCAAGCGCACCGCGTCAAAGTCGGCAATATTGGTGCCGTAAGAATATCGACGCATTACGCTACCTCCTCTTCATTTTCATCTTCATCGACATCTGCAAGCATTGTCGTTGTGTCATCGTTCGTGTCGTCGGTGGTTGGGACGGTCGCGGTGAAATCATCGCTCACATCTTCCATCACCATAAACTCGTCAACTGCGCTTTCTTCGGTAACATCGACGTCTGATGCCAGCGGTGCAGGCACGTCAACGTCCGATGGGTGCGAAGCTTCATCGCGGATTTGGCTGGCCAAAACGTGTTCGGCGTCGACAACTTTGTCAGAGTGGACCAAATCAACCTTCAGGCCCAAACCTTGCAACTCTTTCACGAGCACGTTAAAGCTTTCGGGGACTTTTGGACCGACAATTTCGGTACGCTTGATGATCGACTCGTACGCCTTCGAACGGCCGTAAACGTCGTCGGATTTAATGGTGAGCATTTCCTGCAAGGTTGCGGCGGCGCCGTAAGCCTCGAGTGCCCACACCTCCATTTCACCGAAGCGCTGGCCACCGTTTTGTGCCTTACCACCCAGTGGTTGCTGGGTAACCATGGTGTATGGACCAGTTGAGCGGGCGTGAATCTTGTCGGCGACCATGTGGTTCAGCTTAATCATGTGCATCAAACCAACCGTGGTGCGCTCTTTGAATTCTTCACCGGTGCGGCCGTCGTACAGCTGTTGTTTGCCGTCTTCGGGCAAGCCGGCTTCTTTTAGGAGCTCTTGGATTTTTTCGGCCGACACACCGTTGAATGATGGGCTGGCAACCTTGTAACCAAGGGCGCGTGCAGCCATGCCGAGGTGCGTCTCGAACAACTGGCCGATGTTCATACGGGATGGCACACCGAGCGGGTTCAAGACGATGTCTACCGGAGTACCGTCTGCCATAAACGGCATGTCTTCGGCGGGCATGATGCGGGCAATAACACCCTTGTTACCGTGACGGCCACCAAGCTTGTCACCAACGGCGATCTTGCGCATTTGGGCAACAAACACCTGGATTTGCATCAGCACGCCAGCTTTCAATTCGTGACCGTTTTCGCGGCTGAAGATTTTAACGCCAACCACTTTACCGTGTTTGCCGTTGCTCATGCGTTGGCTGGTGTCGCGGACTTCTTTGGCTTTTTCACCGAAGATGGCGCGCAGCAGGCGCTCTTCGCTGCTGAGTTCTTGCTCACCCTTTGGCGTAATTTTACCAACCAGGATGTCACCTGGGTGCACTTCGGCGCCGATGCGCACAATACCGTCGTCGTCCAGATGACGCAGTGCGTCTTCGGAAACGTTCGGGATGTCGCGGGTGACGATTTCCGGCCCCAGTTTGGTTTCGCGGACCTCAATCATAAAGTCAACAATGTGCACAGAGGTAAGCGTATCGTTTTCAACCAATTTGCGGCTGATGATGATGGCATCTTCAAAGTTGTAACCGCTCCATGGCATGAACGCCACCACGAGGTCTTTACCGAGGGCGAGTTCGCCGTTTTGGATCGACATACCTTCAACCAATACGTCACCCTTTTTAACTTTGTCACCAGAGTTAACAACAATTTTTTGGTTGATCGAGGTGCCTTCGTTGCTGCGGATAAAGTGCTGCGGTTCGTATTTAACAGTACCTTCGGCATACTTAACAAGCACTTCGGTACCTTCGGCCTTAATGACCTCGCCATCGGCTTCGGCCAATGTTACCTGACCAGTGTTGCGGGCCACCGAAGCTTCCAAGCCGGTTCCCACTGTAGGAGCTTTTGGCTGGATAAGTGGCACCGCCTGGCGCTGCTGGTTACTACCCATGAGCGAGCGGTATACGTAGTTCTTCTCGATGAACGGAATCAAACCGGCCGATGAACCAATGATCTGGTTACGGGCTGCGTCCATGTAAGTAACTTCGTTGGCGTCGACTTCACCGGATTTAAGGTGCATGCGAGCGCTGACGCGGTCGGCAACAAAGTAGCCGTCTTCGTCGATTTCGTTACCGGCACCGGCAATAACTGATGATTCTTCGCCCGAGGCGTCCAGCCATACGATTTCGCTCGTAACCTTGGCTTTGACCGGCCATGTTGCGCGATCAACAGCGGCAAGTTTTTTAGTATCCGCTTCGGTGATTTTACTGCCGGCTTTTACGATAACTTTGCCATCTTTGTCTTCGAAGTCAATAGCGGCAGTATGGCCGACGATGTCCTTGGCGGTTGCGGCGTTCACGACTTTGCGGTAAGGGGTTTCCACAAAGCCGAAGTCGTTGATGCGCGCATAGTTTGCGAGGTTCAGCACCAAACCAATGTTGGCGCCCTCGGGAGTTTCAACCGCGCAAATGCGGCCGTAGTGTGTGGCGTGCGCGTCGCGAACTTCGAAACCGGCGCGTTCGCGGCTCAGACCGCCCGGGCCCATCGAGCTCAGGCGACGCTTAGAAGCAAGTTCAGAAAGTGGGTTAATCTGATCCATGAACTGCGACAGCTGCGAGCTGGCGAAGAACTCGCGGACAGCAGCGACTACTGGGCGTGCGTTAATGAGCTGGCCGGGAGTGACAGCTTCGATTTCGGACATTGACATGCGGTCTTTGGTGTTGCGCTCCATGCGAAGCAGGCCGATGCGGAATTGCCGTTGTACCAATTCGCCAACCCGCTTAACGCGGCGGTTGGCCAAGCTGTCGATGTCGTCGGCAGGCTCTTGGGTATTGTTGAGGCGGATTAGTTCAGCAACAATGGCGATCAAGTCTTCGAGGCGCATCACGCGGTTCTCAACGGTGTTTGGTACGTCAAGGTTCAGGCGTTTGTTGATCTTGTAGCGGCCAACGCGGCTGAAGTCAAAACGTTTAAAGTTGTAGAACATGTTTTCGATAAGGCTGCGCGCGTTGTCCACGGTAGCCAAATCGCCGGGGCGCAAACGGCGGTAGACTTCGATTAGTGCGTCGTTGGCGCCACGTGTCGGGTCTTTTTCAATAGTGACTTGCAAGTGGTTTACTTTGCCCGTGTCAACGTGTTTGAAGGCGTCCTTCATTTGCGCTTCGGTCATGCCAAGTGCGCGCAGCAAGGTGGTGACAGCAATTTTACGCTTGCGGTCGATCTTAACGTATAGTGCACCAGATGCAGCAGTCTCGAACTCAAGCCATGCACCACGGCCAGGGATAACCTTGGCGCCGTAAAGGCTAGTTGCGCCGTGCTGGTCAGCAGTAAAGAACACGCCGGCCGAGCGAATTAGCTGTGAAACGACTACGCGCTCAGCACCGTTAATCACAAAGGTTCCGCGCTTAGTCATCCACGGGAAGTCACCCAGGTAAATTTCCTGTTCTTTGACTTCGCCGGTGACTTTATTGGTCAGTTCAACGACAGCTTTAAGCGGCGCCTCGTACGAGATGTTGTTTTCGCGGGCGTCGTATTCGCTCATCTTTGGATCTTCAAAGTGGTAATCTTTGAAACGCAAAGACAACTTTGCGCCGGTGTAGTCGTCAATTGGGCTAATTTCAGCAAGCAACTCGCCAAGGCCTTCCTCAACAAACCATTGGAATGACTTGTTTTGGTGATCTACCAGGTTTGGTAGGTCGATGGCATCGTCGTGCTTCGTGAAATAGACCCGCTTGCCGGCTTTTTTATCGTCGGTAATGGTACTTTTCGCCATATATACAGCACTTCCCCTTATTTTAGGCTGATAACTTTTTGGGTTTTTGGTTCGCGCGAAGGTTCCCTAAGTTGGTGTTTTTGGTGCAACAGTTTGTTAACCAACTACAGCACTGCCCAGCTTACACTACTTCTTAGGCTAAAGTTTGCAGGAGTTTGGGGTAAATGTCAAGATTATTTTAATTTAGCCCGTAGCCGTATTAAAAACTTTGCTTACAGAATTACAGCACGATGCCGGGCCGAGCTTGGAAAATCCGAGAAGTTTACCTGGTTGGCGCGGGTCTCTCAGGACAGTAATCCGCGACCCGCGGTCATGAATGTCTTTCGTCACCTCAACAAAACGTTTGCGCGCTTCGTGGTTGCTCGGACTATAGTGCTTGTCGAGCGGTGCCTTACCAATAATGTCAAGTTTTTGAGCGAGCTCTGCCACATATGCGTCGCGCAAAACCTCTCGGATCGGGTCGATTTCCGCCAGCGTCTTCTTCCAGTTCGTAAGGGTTTCTGCCATCACCGGGCCGCGCGGCGTGTCGTATCGTACAAAAACAGCCATGACCTACCAACCGCCCCACGAGTCACCTGCAGCCGGCTGCTCGGCGGCGCGTATCAGTGCCTTTTCAACCGCCTCTCGCGCCTCACCAACTGTCCGCGGAATGTGATCGTACATCAAGCTACCAGCGTCTTGCGAGTCGTCAAGTGCTCCACTTAACAGCGGCGGCATGGTCTCTTCGGCGTTGGTGAGCGGCAAGTCTTCATCGAATGATTCAAAAAGATGATGGGCGAGCCCCAACGCAACATCAGCGCCACGATAAGTGTGACGAACGCAAATACCACCGACCTCCACGAACCGTTGCCGGCTGAAAAAACGCCTTGTTTGTAACTCATGAGCATATGCGTAGCCAATCCTCGGTCCAGCCAGGTTTGGCACATTTGCCGTGGCGACGTAGCCCACACCTTGCCGTGGGGATTTCTGTGTAAACTCGGTACGGATGCGCTCCATTTCAGCACTCTCCAAATCAAATGCGTCGTGCGGCTGTGGCGTGACTTCGCGCCGAATACTAACAGCCGTCTGCAAAAACACTGAAGAGAGCGTGTGCAGACGGCTGTAATAGACTTCCATACATGGACTATACGCCCACCAGGTGTATATTGCGAACAGTTTTTAAAAAGTTAAGATGCAGGCTTTGGCGGCGAGGTAATAATGCCGTCAACAATCCCGTACTTCTTTGCTTCTTCAGCGCTCAACCACTTGTCGCGCTCCATGTCTTCGTGGATTTTTTCAATCTTTTGGCCAGTGTTTCCTGCCATGATACTTTCGAGAAGCTTTTTGACGCGCAAGGATTCGCGCAAGTCGATCTCCTGGTCGGTCACCTTACCACGCGTGCCGCTGGATGGCTGGTGGATCATCACTGTTGAGTTCGGCAAAATAAACCGCTTGCCTTTGGTGCCCGAGCTTAGCAGAAATGCCGCTGCCGAAGCTTGGATGCCGATGCCGACGGTCTGCACGTCGTTCGTGATGTACTGCATGGTATCGTAAATAGCCATGGCGTCGTACACGCTGCCACCGGGGCTGTTGATGTAAAAGTAAATATCTTTTTTGGGGTCTTCGGCCTGTAGGAATAATAGCTGTGCAACCACGATGTTGGCCGTGGCTTCGTTCACGTCTTGGCCTAAGAAAATGATGCGGTCTTTTAGAAGGCGCGAGTAAATATCGTAGGCGCGCTCATAGCGGCCTTCGTTTTCGACTACTGTTGGCACAAGTACTTGAGCAGTTGTTTGCATAGGTATCTCCTCGTTACTGTCCTATGATACGAAGTTAGCACTCACGAGTCAAGAGTGCTAGTTCTGTCTCACATTTCCCGTGCCAGCAAGGTATATGACAGCCAATGAAAAGTAGAAGCGGAGAGCTTGGTTGCGTACGCAAGCGGCGTTTCGGAAACGCCCATATTCTGCGGCAACACTTGCTCATGGATATATACTTCTGGCACATAGAGCGCCAAAAAAGATTTTGAGTCGTGGTAATGATGATTTGTCACTTGGGCCACACACGTGCCGAAAAGCGTGTTCGAAGCTCGCAATGCATTAAAAGCCCGTGGCGTTAAAACATCCTGACCGCCCGGTATAAAGCCGCTTGTTGGCTTAATAGCGTTCTGGCAACGCTCAAGAAACGCCTGCGGTTTGTGATCTTCAGGAGGCACGAGCACTGCTTCGGCCATAGGTTTCCCGCTTCTTTGGGTGAGAACAAATCCAGCAAGCCCTTCGATGCGGTCAAACTGCGGAAACTTATGGTGGTCTTCACCGAGTAACTGCTCCTGCTCGACTGTGTCGATAAGTGGCACCCTGAGGTACAGCGACTGGTCTGCGAGTTGCAAGCACGCTTCTTGCCCTAGGGGAGAGGGCTGCGTCCAGGAAGTTATGGGAGATTCGGGAGTAGGTTCGAGCTGCCCCGTTGGCTCGTGCAAGCGAGATACAATATCTTCAAAGGCTGAGTCGTCATGAGGAAAATTAGGACTGCTCATTAAGTGCCCTACTGTAACACAGCTTGCGAGCGAAGTCGATGGCCCTTTTTAGGCTACATCTGCCCGCGGCGCTTCAAACGGCGGTCGTGGAAGCTGTAGGACGTCTGCCAAATTGTGCAGGTGAAGATATGCATCCTGATGCGCCAAGCGACTGCTTTCGCGGGCCCACTGTGCCATAGTTATCGCGGCAAGGGCACGAAAACCGGCATCACGGGCGGCATAGTACTGATATAAACTCAGCACATTCTTTTCCTGGACTTCTGGCGGACCTATTGGTTGCTCGTGGTCAAATGCGTGTTCATCCAATTCAAACATGTCGTTTCCTCCGTGGATATGCATTTATACCACCTGCTCAGGAAACTTGCAAGCGATATTTATCGCGCTGTTACCGACAAACGCTTATGCGGCTTTAGTTTTGGCTGTGTAGCTTTTGAGTTTGTCGAGGGTTTTTTCACTCTTCATACGTGAGGCGATTTCGCGGCGAGCCTCAGGCTTTTTAAGTTCGACTTGCATTTGTGGATCGGGATATTGCCCAAGCAGTAACTGCATCCGAACCTCGAGTTCCTCGGGCGTGACTGTAATCTTTTCGCGGTCGGCAATTTCGGTGAGGACCAAACCGGCCTTCACGCGCATTTCGGCGTCGGGCTTGTTTTTGGCACGATGCTCGGCTTCGGTGACGCCCTCAGCCTTTAGGTGTTCTTGCCAGGTTTGGCCGCGGTACAGCAGGTTTTGTTTTTCGTCCTGCTCCATACGGTCGAGCTGCTCGTCGATCAGCGCTGCAGGGATGGCCACCTTTGTATCTTTGGCGATAGCTAGCACCATTTCGTCAGCGAATTCACGGTCGGCTTGCGTCTCTTGCTCGACGGCTAGCTGCTTTTTGATGTCGGCTTTTAACTCGGCAAGTGTTTTGAACGGGCCAACCTTGGCGGCCAGTGCGTCGTCGGTCTTGGGTTCAACTAACTCTTCAACTTTTTTGGCGGTGACCGTAAAAGCAACGTCCTTGCTTTGGAGGGCTTTTACGCCGTAATCTTTTGGAAACTTAATGGTGAAGGTCTTTTCTTCGCCAGCCTTGATGCCGACCACATTGTCTTCAAAGCCCGGAATAAAGGTATTGCTACCGAGCATCAACGGATAGTCTTTGCCGTCGGCGCCGTTGATTGGCTCTTTGGTTTTGGCGTCCACGCCGGCGAAGTCGATCCATACTTCGTCGCCAGTTTTAGCTGCTCGTTCTACCGGCGTCTTCTGGGCTTCCCGCTTTTGCAGCTGCGCAATAACCTCGTCTACGTCTTTGTCGGTCACTTTGACTGCTTTGTGGGTAATCTTGAGCTTTTTGTAGTCGGGCAATTGGATGTCGCCGAGCACCTCTACCTCTGCTTCAATCTCGAGCACCTCGAATGGCGCAAACTTGGTGATTTTTACTTGAGGCTGCGCGACCGGGCGCAAATCTTGCTCATTTGCCGCTTGCGAATAAAGCAGATTGATAGCGTGTTCCAAAAATTCAGTTTGCAGACTTTCGGGACTTACTTGTTTTTCTACAAGGTTGAGCGGCGCTTTGCCTTCGCGAAAGCCTTGTACTTTGACGGTTCGCGCAAAGTGCTGCAACGTCGCCTCTTTGGCGCCCGCCAGCAACGCAGCGTCGGCCACGATGGTAAGTTGGACATTTGTGTCGGATAGTTTCTTTTTAGATACTTGCATAAGTATCTACTGTAACAGATCGGATTGGCTTTGGCTACCCTTGGGTCACGCCAGGATGGTACAATGCAAGCATGAACGGTTCGCGCATCCTGACACTTGGCAGCGCTTATATGGACGTGCACATCCCGGGTTTTCCTTTCGACGAGCACGGACTTTTGCCCGAAACCGAAACCATCGGCGGCGACTACGGCATGACTCCCGGCGGATCCGCTGTTAACTTCGCTCGTGTCTGCACACAGCTTGGACTTTCGGCGACGTTCGTCGGCAAGACGGGCAACGATGTATTTGGCCAGCTTTTGGCGCAAAAACTGCGCGAGGAAGGCGTGGCGCCCGAGCTTATCGCCGACGCGTCCGTTTCAACCAACATTGGTGTGAACGCCATAAACGAAAACGGCCATACCATCATGCTTGTCGCCGGCACCGCCAACCGAGCACTCCATGCCGATGAGGTCGTGGGCAAAGTTTTGTCGCTGCTCGAATCCGTAGACTATTTATATCTTGGCGGCTGTTTTAAACTCAAAAAACTTATGCCAGCGTTCGAGCAGTTAGCCGAACGTGCCGAGCAAAAAAACGTCAAGATTGTAGTAGATCATGGCCGCGTACCCAAAAACGCTACAGCCGAAGACAAAGCTAACGTCCGGAGTTTGGTGGCACGGGCCGATTATTATTTCCCGAGCCAGGGTGAATTTATGGAGCTCTGGCACGCCAGCGATGTTGAAGCCGGGTTGCGGCGCTTTACCGCGAAAGCTGGAGGCACCATCGCCGTTAAGTGCGCAAGCGATGGTGCTTACAGCGTGCTAAATGGTGACATCGTGCACGTCCCCGCCTTCCACGTAACGCCTCACAACACGGCTGGCGCGGGTGACACATTCAACGCCGGTTTCATTGCGGCGCGCCACGAAGGATTTGCACTTCGCAAAAGCTTGGAGTTCGCGTGTGCGGTGGCGGCGCTCAAAATATCGCGCGACACCCTGCCGTCACGCGCCGATGTTGATGCCTTCTTGGCACAGCGGCCGGACGTATTTACGCCAGCCAGTTAATTACAGGTCGTCGTCCTCGCCGCGGTAATCTTTGGCGATGCTCACAATGCGCGAGGCGCTGTGCTTTTCCTCGACGCCGCTGTGCAAGTTGCGAAGTGTGTAAAGCTCTTCTTCGAGCTCTTTTTCGCCAATGAATAGCGCATAGTGAATGTCCTTTTTAGTGGCCGTTTTGATCTGTTTGTCGGGTTTGCGATCGGTGAGATCAACAGCCACGTTGAGTCCCATGGCCCGCAACTCGCGTATAACGCGCTGCGCTTTGCCATAGACGTCGCCGATCAGAATAACGTAAACGTCGGTTTCTGAGCGCAATGTTGGCAAGAGGTCGTGGCCCTCCAAAAAGTTCTGCAAGGTAACGTCGCCCATGCCAAAACCCACCGTTGGTACTGGCTCAACGCCAAACAGGCCGACCAGACCGTCGTAACGGCCGCCGCCGAACATAGAGCGGTTGTTTTCGGGATGCTTGTCGAATACTTCAAAGATGACGTCGGTGTAGTAATCGAAGCCGCGCATGAGCGTAATATCAAACACGGCGTTGGTGATGCCGTTGTCATAAAGCGTGTCGAGCAAGCCCTGAAGTTCTTTTGCGGCGGCGTGATTGCGTAAAGCCTCTGGCAAATGCCCGATGTTTTTGATCTTGAGCAGCCCTTTTAGCTTGATGTGCATACCTTCTTCGCGCTGGCCGTGTGAGAAGATGCTTTCGGCTTCGGCCTCGAACTCCTCAGGCGGCATTTTGCGCATGCGGTCGATCAGCTTGGCCAAAGTGTGCGCCTGCGTGACATTCAGGCCCAAGTACGCGCCCATAATGTAGTCCATGAGCTTGCGGCTGTTGAGTTTGACTTCGTACATGTCATGCGTGGCGCCAAATTTTTTGAGGATAGTGTCGGCCACCTGGATTATTTCAGCTTCGGCGCGAAGGCCGCTCAGGCCGAACAAATCTACGTTAAGCTGCCAGTGTTCGCGCAAACGGCCGCGCTGTGGACGCTCGTAGCGCCAGAGGTTGGGAATGCTGTACCAGCGAAGCGGATAGGCTAGCTCTTGGCGTTTAGACGCCACCATGCGGCTGACCGTCGGCGTCATTTCGGGGCGAATCGCTACGCGTCGTCCGCCGCGATCTTCAAATGCATAGGTTTGTTCGTTCACGATTTCTTCGCCTGTCTTAGCCAAGTACAAATCAAGCGACTCCAGAATGGGCGCATCATACTCTTCGTAGCCCATTTGTTCGACGCTTTCGCGCATGATCCGGAACATGTATTTTTGCAGGCGCTTGTCTTCGGGGTAAAAGTCGCGTGCGCCCTTGTAGGGTTGGGTGGATAAACTCATTGCTAATTCCTTCGTGGCCATTGTACCAAATTTTGCGCCTTTTGCGTACTGCCGACCTCTTAACAAAATATGTTGCAATTTTGTAAAGTAGTTGTATACTTTCTGCCACAGAAGTGTTCGAAAGAAATGTTTTACGAAGAAGTGCCAGTACCGGGTGGAGGAGAGGGAGACGAATTAATAGCCGCCGACATCCCTTTTGAGCCGGCGTCGGAGCACAGGCGGACGCGCCAAGAACATTTCTTTGGCAAAATTACCGGCCTGCTGGAAGGCCTTGCCGAGCAGCCAATTACCCCTGGCAAAGAAGTACGGGTTTTGCACCCGGCTAGGTGGCTCACAAAAAACAGCGTGCGACACGAGTTTCCAGGCATCCCACGGCTGCATTGGACCGTCACCCAGCAGCTTGGCTGGCTACTTTCCGAAGTGGTGCAGCCCGACCGTATGGCGCGCACGTCAAACCGCGGCCCACTCCTGCTGCTCGACAACGCACAGTGTGCATTTGTTGGCCGTCTGGCTACGCATGAGTGGCAACTCGAAAAGCCGCCCTTCATCTTGCCCGAAGAACTGCTCAGCCCTTTGGACCCAGACTTGCCGGTGCGTTTAGATATAGCCTATGCCGAACTTTCGCGAATTGTTAACCAGCCAAAACCACCAGTTTAAAGGCAGGCTTGCGGTGTTCACTACATATTGTAAATAAGGAGGAATATGCCAGAGCAACCACCAGAATTACAAATTTCGTACATGGATCCGGCGCGTGCGGGCATAATGTACGGTGAGGCTGCATGCAACGGAGAAGAAGTGTTCCGCAGCATCGGTTTGCATTATATCGACCACCTCATTGTCGCCGAAGATGGCATCACGCACACGCGACACGAATTCCCTTATTTTTCCGAGCCGGTCGTCATAACAAAGGGTTTGCAAATTGCCGGTATTCTTCGACGGGCACATTTGTTTGGACCGCTCAATTTAGTGGAGGAGCCAATCCAACGTGGCGACCATGTGAGCGTTGCCAACAGTGAGGGCGAGGAATTTACACGCATGAAGGTCAAAAAAGATTTGGGCGCTTCACTGCGTAGCGAGGCCAAAAGACTAGGCGGAGACGCTGAAATATAAAACGCCCAGCCATAGCCGGACATTAAAATAACATTTTGGTGGGGACGAAAGGACTTGAACCTTCACGCCTTGCGGCACTAGCTCCTAAGGCTAGCGTGTCTACCATTTCACCACGTCCCCTTGCGTGGCCTTATTTTACAAAATCTTCTGGTAAAACGCTAGTTGCGCGTCGCCATATTCTTTTTTGACGATGCGTACCAAGCCTACAAACTCAGGCGGTTCTTCGCCGCCCGGCCACGACAGCACAAAAATGCCGTCAACTTTGGTGTGTTGCGTAAGCGTAGTGAGTGTGGAAAGCTGGAGATCGTCGTACGGCGGGTCGCACAATACCACATCGAACAGCCTATCTGGCTGCGTGCGCGCCCAAGCACTCGCGCTGGATTTTATGAGTTTCACCGATTTTGCGACATCGAGTTTTTTGATGTTTTCGGTAATGGTAGTCTGGGCGCTGCGGTCTTGTTCGATCATCGTGGCGCTTTCGGCGCCTCGACTCACGGCCTCAAAAGCCAATGCGCCGCTGCCCGCAAAAGCGTCGAGCACCGTGAGGCCATCGAGCTCACCGAGCATACTAAAAAGTGCGCCCCGAACTTTGTCGCTCATGGGGTGTGTAACGTGGCCTTTTGGCGCGGCAAATAAACGGCCGCCAAGCGTTCCGGCGATAATTCTCATTGTTTCTCCTCTAAAGTTCCTGCTTCATGAAGGGCTCGGTACCATGCCAGCGTCACCGATCGCACCAGTAGCGGCGCCAACTGGCTGCGCACCTGTCTGGCGAGCGGGATCGTCCAGCCGTAGCGGTAGTACGCGTCGTACATGCCCATACCGGCTACCTCACGTGCTTTTTTGGTGAACCATTCGGGGATGTCTAGTGCCAGCATTTCGGCGATGTCGTCTTCGTTGATTTTCGCGTTCTTGAGCGACAACGGGGCCAAAATTGCCGACACGCCCCATTCAAACATAAAGTGGGTCGAAAACAAACCCTTCGCGCCCCACATTTTCCAGTTTTTGTTCATGCGCTCGCGGCGCGTTTCGCCGGGCATGAACATTTTTTCTTTGAGGGTGGTACGGCTTTCCAAACCCTCGCCACCACGCAACTCCACTAATTTTTCTTCGTACGGATAATGATGCGCCGGCGTCAGGCCGTCAACCAAGGCGTGCGCCATCCAGGCTGCCTCGAAGGCGGCACGCACGTCATCGCGCTCCCTGAGCGCCTTTACTAACTTTTTGTGGTGGTCAACGATAATATCAAGCAACTGGTTGTCGGCTTCGTCAAAAGGGTTAAAATAGTGCCAGGGCTCGTCCACGGCCGGACTTTTGCGCTTAATGGCGTCTGGACCACCGGCACCTTCAAAATGCAAAATCGTTCGGATGCCCGGGAATTTGTGCTGCGTTTTTATAAGCGCTTGCAGCGACTTGCGAGCCAAGCGGTCAATTTTCTGGTGCGCCCCGACAAAATTGCCGGAGTTGGGCGTTAGTGTTGTTCCTGAATACATGTTTTAGTTTAGGTTGGTAACTGCGCGCAGTAATGAAACGCGTTCGGACAATACTGGATATTGTAGCAGGTTTTCGCCGCGTTCGATAGCAGTTTGGGCGGTTTTGCGAGCCTCGGCAATAAGCTTTACATCTGTTAATTTAGCAATTCTTAAATCAAGCGGGCCGTGTTGGCTTGTGCCGTAAATAGCTCCCGGGCCGCGAAGTTCGAGGTCGAGATCGGCTAGTTTAAAGCCGTCGCTGATGGTGGCGAGCGCGCGAATGCGTTTTGGCGGCGCCTTGGAGTCGCTCATCATGAAGTAACAATAGCCTTGGTCGCTGCTGCGCCCCACCCGCCCGCGCAGTTGGTGGATTTGCGCCAATCCAAACTGATCGGCTGCCTCGATGAGCATCACACTGGCATTCGGCACATCTACTCCCACCTCAATCACAGTGGTTGAAACTAAAATATCAAGCTCATGTCGCACAAACCGTTCCATAATTTCGTTTTTCTCGACCGGTTTCATTTTGCCGTGCAACAAGCCCACACGCCACGCCTTAAAATCGCGTTTGCGGAATTGCTCGTAGATTTTTTCGGCGGAGTTAGCCTGGATAGCCGACGACTCGGTAATAAGTGGACAGACTACAAACATCTGGCGGCCGGTTTTGAGTTCCGCGGTAATTTCTTCGTACAGTTGTTTGCGGGAAGCTGGCGAGCAAATTTTGGTGATAATCGGCAAGCGGCCGCCGGGTTTTACATCGAGCACGGAAATATCCAGTTCGCCATACAACGTGAGCGCCAGCGAGCGCGGAATGGGTGTGGCCGTTAGACTCAAAAGGTGCGGCATGTGGCCAGCCTTGGCCATGAGCGCCTTGCGCTGCTCCACACCAAAGCGGTGTTGCTCGTCGATAATCACCAGGCCGAGCTTGTGCATATCGACCTTTTCCTGGATGAGTGCTTGCGTGCCCACCAAAAACCGCACGTCGCCGCTTGCAATATGTTGTTGCACTGCAGTTTTGGCGGCTGGTTTGAGCCCGCCTACCAGCAAGCCAACTTGATGACCAAGCCCGAGCGGCTCCAGCAGCTTGTAAATAGTTTCGGCGTGTTGCCGGGCGAGTAGCTCAGTGGGCGCCATGAACGCCACTTGGTATCCCTGCTCCATTGCCATCACTGCCGCCATGGCCGCCACCACTGTTTTGCCAGCGCCTACGTCGCCCTCAACCAAGCGGTTCATGGGCTGCGTTTTTGTCATGTCTTGGTAGATATGCCAAACGACCTTGCGCTGTGCATTGGTAAGCGTGAAGGGCAAATGCGACACGAACATCTTAGCCAGGCGCTCTTTGAACGGGATAGCCAACGCCTTGTCGGCCAATAGCTCGTACTTATTAAGCAGGCTGGCCAGAGTTAGGCTGAACACTTCTTCAAAGCCCAAGCGCCGCCGCGCCGCTTCGAGCTCTACACCGCTCGCTGGAAAATGGATTGCTTTGAGTGCCGCCGATCGCGAAAGCAGCTTGTGCTCTCGCACAATCCAGCCCGGCAAACTTTCTGATGCCTGTGTAATCGCTGGGAGCGCCCCTTGCACAAACTTACGAATTTGCCGCGAGGTAACACCTTTGGTTTCGCGGTATACCGGCACAATCCGCGCTGTATTCACCGGAAAATCGCTGGCTAGTTCAATTGACGGATTCATGATTGTCAGTCGCTGGTGGCTCAGCTCAAATTGGCCAGAGATGTAATAGGTCTGGTCTTTTTTGAGCGAAGTTTCGCGGTACGGCTGGTTGAACCACACGATACGCACACTGCCCGTCTCGTCGCTTGCAGCTGCCTCAGTGATGTGCATGCCCCGGCGCACGTAACGGCCTTTGGCTTGCTTGATGGTAGCCTTAATGGTCACCGGTCCCGGCTTGAGCTGGGCGATCGCCGTGACAGTGGAGTAATCGTCGTAGCGGCGCGGAAAAAACGTAACTAAGTCTTCGACGGTCTTAACCCCTAAGCCCGCCAACTTTTTTGCCATCTCCACTCCAACGCCTTTGAGCGCAGTCAATTCCCCTCTATGAACACTCATGTTTTCAGTATACCCTTACTCGCTCTCTGTTTTTTTCTATGTGAATACACTTCTCCTCAGCACATATGGTCGTCTTGTATGATCTAAAGTAACATACCGGCGCTTCCGAGTGTGCCTCGAAGAAGTGTATTCACAGGTCCACGCCTGATACTAAAGACTACTTGCCCTTACGAACCAAGAAAAATACGCTCGGCCCAAAGAAGCTGCTGGCCAGCATTGGTTGGAGTACGCTTTCAGCGGCGAGCATTACGCCGCGTGGTACTATTTTTTTAATGCCAGGGCTGCGCAAGTTTGATACCGAAAGTACACGTTCAATCTTCAGGCCTGCCTGGCCGAGTTGGCTGATAACGGTGTGCGGATTGTGGTTTACAAACGGAATTTCATCTTTACGCATGTTTTTGGCCGAACGGATATCAACAGGTTCAGTCGGCAGTTTGCTGCCCTTCAAAAAGTGCTTGAGCCGGTTGCGGCCATGGGCGTAGTTGGCCACTTCGATAATTGCGTAACCGTCATCGGAAAGCACTCGGGCGATCTCTGAAAACTCGGTAGCAGGATTTGGCAAATGGTGCATCACGCGGATCATGGTCAGCAAGTCGATCGAACCGTCTTTAAACTTCATGTCGTCGGCTTGCATGAGCTTGCGGTCGATTTCGGGGTGGCCTTTCAAAAAGTCTTTGGCAATGTCGAGTTGCTGCTGGCTTGGTTCGGCCAACGTAACTTTGTCGGCATACTGCTCCAAAAATATACACAAACGTCCATAACCGCCGCCGATGTCGGTGGCGTGCTTAAAGTGTTTGCCCTTGAGCAAGCGACGGATCGCCATACGCTCGGCCTCGTTTTCGTAGTCACGGCCATTCCAGTAGTGCAGATAGTTATAGCTTGGGTCGTCGTATTGGTCTGATTTGCGCAAAACATTTTGCGCAGCTGGTTTTTTAGGGGCGGGCGCTTTAGCCTTAGCCGTTTGGGCCGGTTTCTTTTTGGTAGCAGATGCTGCTTGCGCAGGCTTTTTTGTGGTGGTCTTGGTAGCTTTCTTTGTCATATGCGTCACAGTATACCACTACATCCTTTCGATGAGTGCAGTATTTTTGAGCACCTTGCCTTTACGGATGAGTAAGCGGCCGTTTTGGAAGTCGCTCGGATCGAGCGCAGCTTTGGTAGTGGCCGTGCCATTTATATAAATTGCGTTATCGGCCAGCAGCCGGAGCGCCTCTGATTTTGAGCTCGTCAAGCCAGCGGTTACGAGCACGTCGGCCAATAGCGCCGTGTCGGTAACTTTGGCGGTCGGCATTTCTTTGCGCAGAGCTTCAAGCGCTTCATCGCTCGCTTCGCCCACCGAACTTTTACCGATGATGTAGTTAGTGACTTGCTCGGCAATGCGCGTTTCGCGCTCTCCATGCACCATAGCGGTGACCTCTTGCGCCAGGCGCCGTTGGGCGTGACGCTCGGCAGGCTTGGCTGCATGCTGGGCTACAATTTGCTCAATTTCTTCGCGACTAAGCATAGTGTAGTACTTAAAGTAGTCTTCGATGGCGGCATCGTCGCAGTTAATCCAAAACTGGTAAAATTGCGTCGGGGTCGTTTTGGCTGGGTCGAGCCACACCGCGCCTGCTTCACTCTTGCCAAACTTCTTGCCTGTTGCCTTATTAATTATGAGCGGCATACTGAGGGCGTGCACCTCGGCGCCTTCTTTTTTGCGGATGAGCGGTGCACCAGAAAGCATGTTACCCCACTGGTCGGAGCCACCGATTTGCAGCACGACGCCCTTGTTTTTGTGCAGCCAGTAGTAGTCGTAACCCTGAATCAGGTTATAGCTGAATTCCGCATAACTAATGCCGCCACCGCCTTCGCCCATGCGTGTCGCAATAAAATCGCGCTGCACGAGTTCGGTCATGCTAAAATGCTTGCCCACATCGCGCAAAAATTCCAGGTAGCCAATATCCTTGAACCAGTCATAATTATCGACGAGTTCGAACTGGTTATGTGCGAAGAGGCGACGCACTTGCTCTTTGATGGCCGCCACGTTGGCAGCAACTTCCTCGCGGCTTTTGAGCGGACGTTCTTCGTCTTTGCCACCAGGGTCGCCGATCAAGCTGGTGGCGCCGCCCACCAGCAGCACCGTTTTCCAGCCGGCTTCCGCCAAATGCCGGGCCAGCATAAACACCGCTAAGTTGCCAATTGCCAAGCTGTCTGCGGAGTTGCAGTCTACCCCGAGGTAAAACGTCTTTGGCTCATCAAGCCAGCCCACGTCTTGAAACGTCTTATCTTTAATGAGTCCGCGCCATGTCAGGTTTTGAGAAAGATTCATACCAAACAGTATACCTCATCTGTGGACATGCCAAAAAACGAACCTGGAGATTTTAAAATATTGCATTTGCGAGGCGGCCAAGTTTGCTATAATAACGCCATAGACAAAGACCATAAGAGGAACATTTAGCGGGATGAATAGCTCCAGCCAGGGACCACGGCGCCGCGGTACAGCCAAGAATACGTTCACGACCAAAAGCGGCAGTACTTTCAAGGTGAACCGTAGCCTATCCGATCGAGTAAAAGCCCGGCGCGACGCAAAGGCGCGACGCCGTGCTATGTACCTCAGCACGCTTCCGAAAAACCGCTGGAAGCGCATGCTGTATCGCCTGCACCCCAAGCGTGTCTTTAAATATTGGTTCAGCCGCCAGGGCGCTATTATGGCTCTCAAAATCGTTGGCGTTGGCATTGTTGCCTGTTTTATTCTCGTAATCGGCGTGTTTGCATATTTCCGTAAAGACTTGCCGAACATCAAGGACATTTCCGGTACCAACGTCGGCGGCAGCATCACCTATTACGACCGCACAGGCAACACCGTACTTTGGCAAGATTATGGCGCCGTTAAGCGTATTCCTGTTAAAAGCACGCAGATCTCACCATTTATGAAACAAGCCACCGTGGCAATTGAAGATAAAGACTTTTATAAGCATGGCGCTTTCGATGTTCGCGGCATTTTGCGTGCCGGGCTTCACGACGTATTCGGCGGTGGCGGTGGCGTACAAGGTGGCTCCACCATCACCCAACAGCTCGTTAAGCTAAACGAAAACTGGACTGCCGATCACTCGATTACCCGTAAAATCAAAGAAGTTATTTTAGCGGTCGAAGTAGAACGCGAATTCTCGAAAGACGACATTATTACCGGTTATCTCAACATTGCGCCCTATAGTGGCGTGAACTATGGCGTGGAAACGGCGGCGCGTGATTACTTTAACACCGACGCCAAAGACCTCACGCTAGCACAGGCCGCCACGCTGGCCGCCATTCCCAAAGCGCCAACAGCCTACTCACCGTACAGCAGCCCGCAGTTCAACCCACAAGCCGGCGGCAATTACTTTGATGCTGCCGGGCTTATCGGCCGCCAACATTACATACTCGATCAAATGGTCGATCAAAAAATGATTACCAAGGCGCAGGCCGACGAAGCTAAAAAGGTTGATATTTTGGCGCAAGTTCATGCCCAGCAGCCCAAGTACGATGGCATCAAGGCTCCATATTTTGTACTGGCCGCCAAAGATCAACTCGAGCAAAAATATGGTGCAGAAACCGTAAACCGCGGTGGATGGAAGGTGGTTACAAGTGTTGACATGACGCTACAAAACCTCGCCGAGCAACAAGTCCAAAACGACCTGCCGACCATCAAAAAACAAGGCGGTGACGAAGCGGCATTTGTGGCAGAAGACAACAAGACGGGGCAAATTGTAGCTCTCGTGGGCGGCGCGAACTTTAGCGACCCGGATCACGGCAGCATTAACTACGCCCACGACGTAAACGTGTCGCCTGGTTCAAGTTTCAAGCCGTACGACTACGCCACATTTATAGATAACAATAATAATGTAGGCGCCGGCTCAGTACTGTACGATTCCAGCGGGCCGATACCGGGCTACCCATGTACAGGTGCGGCACGTACATCGGCCACTGACCCCGGCGATTGTGCTACCGACTACGACAACAAAACTCCTGGTGCAGTCACCCTTCGCTATGCTCTTGGCGGCTCGCGTAACATTCCTGCTATGAAGGCCATGCTGAGTGCAGTCCCCAACGACACAAGTCCTGGCCGCAAAGATTCCATCAACAAGGTTATTAGTACGGCGAGTGCTTTGATGGATAATCCCGATGGCGACAGCTACCACTGTTACGAGCCGGGTACTGATATCTTTACGGCTAGCAAAAAAGACGAAACCCAGTGTTACACAGCCTCAGCCATTGGTGACGGTGCGTACCTGCACCTCGATGACCACGTAAATGGCATCGCAAGCATTGCACGGCTCGGCAATGCCATTCCACGCACCTTCATCATGAAGATTACCGACTCCAACAACAAAGTTATCGACCAGTTCAAACAGCCGGCTGGTAAGCAAGTCATTCGTCCGGACTCCGCCTATATCGTAACCGACATGGCCTCCGACCCGCGCGCCAGTTACTTGCCCGGCAGCTGTACCGACACCAGTTGTACGCCGCTCAAGAGCTTCGGCTATAAATTCCATCGTTACAAAGGCTGGCACTTCGCCGTTAAAACCGGTACCACCAACTATGGTTTTGACGGCTTGATGGCTAGCTGGTCCACCCAGTACACTGCGCTTACGTGGGTTGGTTACCACACGCGCAACCAAAAAATGACCGGCAACATGGAAACCATGACCGAGCCGATCGTTCGCGGCTGGATGGAAGGCGCCCACGACATGCTCGGCGGCAAGCCAGTTAACTGGACAGCGCCAACCGACATCAAAAACTTGCCAGCCTATGTATTGAGCCACAAGATTTCAAGCAACGGTGAGCAAATCCCGAGCCCCAGCACCGACATCTTCCCGTCGTGGTACCAGCAAGCCAAACCCGGCACCACTACTTCGCAGACTATCGACGTCGTTTCCGGCAAGCTGGCCACCAGTTGTACGCCAGAACTCGCCAAAAAAGTAGTGAGCGGCGCCAACGACAACGCTTTTTCTGCCGACATCTTTGTGAAGGGAGCCTCTGCGGCGACGGTCAGTGGCAACGACGACAAACATAACTGTAACGATGCCAAGCCATCGATAACAGTCACGGCCCCTTCCACGTGTGGTGGTGGCGCAGGTTGTACCTTCACGGTTACGGTAAGTCAGGGCACGGCGGCACTCTCAAGCGACCAGTATCCAGGCACGGTGCACCTGCTTGTAAACGGCAACGTCGTGGACACGAAGACGGTTTCGTCCTCGCCAAGCACGGTTACGTTCAACTATACGCCAACAGGGCCAGGGCCGGCGACAGTCAGCGCCCAGATCATTGACAGCGTTTTGTACGACGCGACCGACACAGCTCAGGTGACCTTCACCCAATGACTGCAAGACCCCGCAACAACAGACACGCAACCAGTGCGACATAAGCCACAACATTAGTACCAAAAGCCGCAGCTCATTTAGGAGCTGCGGCTTTAACTTTATTGCGGTTATAGTGAGACTTTTATGAAGAAATCCGCTGGCGCACGGGACGTTTTTTGAGAAAGCGCTGGCTCAATTTGTTGGCCTGTGGTTGTACGCGTTGGACCGGTTTAGCACTCGCTTGCCGGTGAGCCTGTGCTGAAGGCTGTTGCCGCTGCTGCTTGATCTGCCCAAAAACCATCTTACCGGCGACGGTCTGGTGCATGCGGCTCACGGTAACAGCTACAGTCTTGCCCACAAAGCGGGCTGCGCCATCTACCACGATCATAGTTCCATCCTCAAGATAGCCGACCCCTTGGTCATGGTTGCTGCCCTTTTGCACAATTTTAATTTCGAGCGTCTCGCCCGGCAAGCTAACCGGCCGCATGGTTTGCGCGAGCTCGTTGATATTTAAAACGCGGATGCCTTCCACGGTCGCCACCTTGGTGAGGTTGTAATCGATAGTGTACAAGTTGGCCTTGAGTTTTTTGGCCAGAGCCACGAGCTTATCATCGGTGGCTTCGATGTCCGCAAACGTAGTGCGGTCGATTATGACGCTTGCAGTTGAAAGCCCGGCTTCGTCCTGTAACTGATGGGCGATATCAAGTCCAAACCGCGCCCGTTCGCGCTTATGCGAGTCGTTGCCGTCGGCCAACATCTGTAGCTCGTTGAGTACGAATTGCGGAATCACGAACTCATCCGCCAAAAAGCCGGTGCGTGCGAGGTCAACAATCCGGCCGTCGATCAGTCCGCAGCTGTCGATCACCAGTTTGCGCCGGCGCTGTCCGCCCAGCGAAAAGCTCGGGAGCGTACTGCCTTCGCGCTGGCTGACCACAAGGTACGCAATAAAAATAAGTAAAATGATTTCTATTATCTGCATAGTTACTCTTTCTCTAGAAATTGGTTCAGGGCACTGCGCACGTCACTCACACCTTGGAGTAAGGGCAGTTTTTTGCCTGATTTTTGGTTTGGGCCAATGGCGCTCTCGAACCCTAGTTTTTGGGCTTCCTGGATGCGCTTTTCAACATAAGGCACGTGCCGGACTTCGCCGCTTAGGCCAACTTCGCCGAACACGACTGCGTTCGCTTTCAGCTGCAGTCCGCGAGCCGCGGAGCCAATCGCCATACAAACGGCAAGATCGGCTGCCGGCTCGGTAATGCGCATGCCGCCCACAATATTAATATAAATGTCTTGGTCTGCCAGTTGCAGTTTGGTGCGGCGCTCAAGCATCGCCACTAACAAGTTTACACGATTTAGGTCGATCCCGCTCGCTGCGCGCTTTGGATAGCCGTAACTCGTCTTGTTTACAAGCGCCTGTACCTCGACGAGCAGCGGCCGCGTGCCTTCGAGTGTCGCCAGCACTACCGAACCGTCGCTCACCTGCCGCTCAGCCAGCAGCGCAGCTGACGGGTTTTTGACTGGCATGAGCCCGGCTTCTTCCATTTCAAAAATGCCAGCTTCGGTGGTTGGCCCAAAGCGGTTTTTGGTGGCACGTAACACCTTAAAGCCGCCATAGCGGTCGCCCTCAAGCTGCAACACTACGTCAACCACGTGTTCAAGTACTTTTGGCCCGGCGATCGAGCCTTCTTTGGTGACGTGGCCAACCAAAACTACTGCAGTACCAGATTGTTTGGCTGCCGCCAAAATAAGCTGTGTACTATTAGTGATCTGCGAAACCGTCCCAGCTGCCGAAGCCACTGCTGATGTTGCCACTGTTTGGATTGAATCGACAATCACGAGCTCGTACTGTTTAGTAGCGATAGTGCTGGCAATGTCATCGGCGCTTGTGCTGGTGGCAAGCTCTAGTTGCTTGGTGTTGGCGCGGAGGCGCTCGGCACGCAAGCCTACCTGATGTCCAGATTCTTCGCCACTCACATACAATACTTTGTGTTTGACAGCAGCCGCATTGGCTAGCTGCAACAACAGCGTACTTTTGCCGATGCCTGGTTGCCCAGCGATCAAGTTCACGCTACCGGTCACCACGCCGCCGCCCAAAATGGCGTCCACCTCGCCCATGCCGGTCTTAATGCGTTTTTGGTCGTGCATCACCAGTTTGTCAACAGATTGCGGTGTTAAAATTTTGCCAGAAACCACGCCGCCGCCCACGCTCGTCGTTACCAACACGGCTTCTTCTTGCAAGCTGTTCCACGAACCGCATTGCGGACATTTCCCCATCCACGACGAGGTCGTGTTGCCGCACACCGTACAAACATATTGCGTAGCCTTCTTTGCCATTATTTAAGTGTACACTATTGTGCCGGGACCGGGCTCGCTTGGCTGTTAATGGCCTGTGCAAGTTGGTTTTCCTGGATGGCAATGGCGTTCCGTTCGTCGACAAGCGCGTTATACTGTGCGATAAGGTTTTTGAGTGATTCAACCAAAGCGTTATACGTGTTAACGGCAGCGTTGTACGGTGTCACACCGGCATTGTAAGCATCAATGTTTCCGCTTGCACGTTGGGCGTCGAGTTGTGCCTTTTGCGTAGCGAGCGCCCGTTGCTTTTGCTGGATTTCACTGGTGAGGGTGTCGATTTGCGGTTTCCATTTGGCGAGCTGGGCATCATCAGTCGCAACCTGGTTTTGCAGGCTCGTAAAGGTGCCCTGATAGTCTGTCGCGTACTGCACTATTTTGTGCCGGTCGCCAAAATAGCGTTTGTAATAGTTTTCAAGCGGTGCTGGCAAATCGGCGACTTCAGTGCCGAACACTGAATGCATTTCGTTCACGACATCATTCGGTTCAATCTTTTTATAGAGGTCAATACTGTCTTGAATGCGCTTGTCGTGCAGTCCGTGGGCATAGTAATCCTGGAGCATAGCGTCAATGTTCTTGCGGTCCTGTGTGCTCAGGCGATCGTAGGCAGCGTGCAGCATTTCGTGCGCCGCTGTCACTTGCTCTACTCCGTTGAGCCGAGCGTCGCTCACTTCGTACAAATAAATTCCCTGTTGGTTGCCATGGTAGCAACCAAGCACAATGGTCTGCTCTTTGTTGCCGCACTGCTTGTTAAAAAACGCTTTATCGGCCGTAAGGTTGGGATGGTTGATGTAAAACAAGTGCTGCGCGGCGGCTGTCATGGTGTCGTCGGCCGCCAATTGACTGATTTGCGTTGGCGGTTGGTAGTTTTGCAGCCGAACCCAATCGTAAAGTTGCTGGCGCTCGCTAAAGGCAAAAACAGCACCGCCCGTGACCACCAAGGACAAAAACACACTTACAAGCCGGGAAGCCTTCATAGTACCCCTAGTGTACCACGAGTAAGCCTGCGGCAGGCGCACTATTTAGGCTTTAGAGGCAGGTGCGACTTCGGCCTGCTCGTGAATCGTTTTGTACACTAGTTCGCCGTTTTTAGCTCCTACCTGTACAATCGTGCCGTGGCCGTAATTTTCGTTGAGCAGTTCCAGGGCGATATGGTCTTCGAGCGTGTCCTGAATGATACGCCGCAAGGGCCGTACACCGTTCTTGGCGTCGTAGCCTTCATCGAGCAAATATTGCTTGGCTGCGCTAGTTACTTGCAAACCCAAACCTTGTTTTTGCATGCGGGCACGCAATTCATCGAGCTGCAAATCAATAATCTTAAAGATGTCTTTTTGCGTAAGCGAGCGGAATACTACCGTCTTGTCGATGCGATTGAGAAGCTCCGGGCGCATGGTTTTTTTGAGTTGGTCGAGCACTTTGTCCTTATTGAGCGAGTGCAGCACGTCGAGATCCTTGAGGTCTTTAGTGCTCACAGCTTGGAAACCAAAACCGGCTTCTTTTTGCAGTTTGTCGGCGCCGATGTTACTGGTCATGATGACGATCGTGTTTGTAAAGTCAATCTTGCGACCCTTGGCGTCGGTAAGCTGGCCATCTTCCAGAATTTGCAGCAGCATACTGAACACATCAGGGTGCGCTTTCTCGATTTCGTCAAACAAAACTAAGCTGTAAGGTTGTCGTCGGATTTTATCAGTAAGCTGGCCGCCTTCGTCATAGCCAACGTAACCGGCAGGTGCGCCCACAAGCCGCGAAGTGTTGTGTGCTTCGCCGAATTCGCTCATGTCGATTTTAATCAGCGCACTTTCTGCACCAAAAAATTCACGAGCCAGCACGCGGGCCAGTTCAGTCTTACCTACACCGGTCGGGCCAAGAAAAATGAACGAACCGATCGGCCGCTTGCCACTGCCGATGCCCGAACGATTGCGACGCACGGCACGTGCCACCACATCGACAGCTTCTTGCTGGCCAATCACGTACTTGCCAAGCGTCTTCTCAAGATTTACCAAATATTTTGCTTCGGAACGGATCACTTTGCGTACCGGAATGCCGGTCATACGTGACACAACCTCAGCAACGTCGTCGCTCGTCAGTACCAGCCGCTTGGTTTGTTTGCCAGCACTTTCGAGTTTGCCAAGCTGCTCGTTAATTTGGCTGGCCCGCGTCTTTTCTTTGGCGGCCTTTTCGTAGTCTTCGGCGTCTACCGCTTCGTCGATGCGCGTGTTCACCAGCTTGAGTTCCTTCTGTAACTTACGAACTTCTGGCGAGGTCTTGCCCTTATCCACCCGCAAATGCGCAGCGGTTTCGTCTAGTAAATCGATAGCTTTGTCGGGCATAAAGCGGTCGTTAATGTACCGCTTGGCAAACGTGACGATGTCGTCGAGCACTTCGTTCGTAACAGTTACGCCGTGGAAGCTTTCGTAATGCTTGCGTAAGCCCTTGAGGATTGCGAGCGTTTCGGCAACATTGGTTTCCGGCACCTGCACCGGTTGAAAACGGCGTTCAAGCGCAGCGTCTTTTTCGACGTGCTTGGTGTATTCAGCGGTGGTGGTGGCGCCCACCATCTGAACTTTGCCGCGTGCCAGCGCCGGCTTCAAAATATTGCCGGCGTCCATGGCGCCTTCGGCGGCACCGGCGCCTACAATCAAGTGCATCTCGTCGATAAACACAATGGTTTTCTTGTCGTTTTCGAGTTCGCCCATTACTTTTTTGAGCCGCTCCTCGAATTCGCCGCGGTATTTCGTGCCAGCGATCATGCCGGCGAGGTCGAGCATCACGATGCGTTTGTCAAGCAAGCTGTCCGGTACGTCCTCATTCACGATGCGCTGCACTAAACCTTCAACGATCGCCGTCTTGCCAACGCCCGGCTCGCCAATGAGTACGGGGTTATTTTTGGTGCGACGGTTCAAAATAGTGATAACGCGGCGGATTTGCGCCTCCCGACCAACCACTGGATCGAGCTTGCCCGCGCGGGCTTGTGCAGTAATATCGGTGCCAAAAAAGTCGAGTGCAGTCTTGCGACCCTTATTGCGGCCACCGCGGCGTGGCGTCTCGGTGCTTTCGCCGCCGTCATCGCCCTGCTGCTTGTCAAGGAATTGCTCGAGTTCGTTCATGAGCTGGTCAACATCAATATCCATGTCGCGCAGCAAAATAGTGGCGCGCGCGTTCTTCTGGGTCAAAATGCTATATAAGATGTGCTCGGTGCCGCAATATTCTTGGTTATAATCTTGTGCCACATCATAGGCCATTTTCAGGGTAAGCTTGGCTGTTTCGCTCAGACCTTTGGCACCGGCGCTCATTACAAGTGTTTTGGGAGTGAGGTTGAGTGCAAGGCGCGCCCGGTCGAATGTTACGCCTGCGCCTTCGAGCAGCTTGGCGCCCATGCTGGCTTCTTGCGCCAGCACGCCCATAAGCAAATGTTCAGTGCCCACATAGGCACTACCGAATTTTCGCGCGATTGCGTCGGCGTGCTTCAGGCTTTGCAAAGCGTTATTCGTAAGATGGTTTAGAAAATCTTGGAAGTCTGCTGAGTCTGGTGTCATAACTTGCTACCTTTCGGCGATGCTTACCCGGCATCACTATATACTAGTATAGCGTTTAGCACTCACACGTCAAGAGTGCTAATTTATCTATTTTTCGCCGTGCCTTTTGGTGAGATTATTAACTGCTTTTGCAACGCACTTGGCATATTATTATGAAGGGGTTTATGAAACGTAAACTGCGTGAACTTGGACAACTCGCCATCAAAAAGACACGGCGAACAGAAGAAAAGCAACGCGCCCGAAAGGAAATTAACGAGGTTGTGAGTGCCGCGCAGGAGATAATTTTTAGCGCCACCACCGTTTTTCCCTTCACATTTTTCCCCGACACCATCGCGATTAGCCGCACTAAGCTTTCAATTACCCGCCGCACGTTTTTTATGGTGTCCGACGTGGTAAGCATCAAACTCGAAGACATCCTGAATGTTACACCGCACCTTGGGCCGCTTTTTGGCTCACTCGAAATTCACACGAGGTTTTTCGACCCGAAAAAACCGTACACCATCAATTACCTGTGGCGCCAAGACGCCCTCAAAGTTGACCGTATCCTGCATGGCTACAATATCGCGCTCGAGAAAAAGATCGACACTGATGCCTTGAGCTGCAAAGAACTTGCCACTATGCTCGACAAATTAGGCCGGGAAGCCGCTGGATAGTCTGCGACTATTCGCCGTGCTCTTCAATTGCACTCAGCAAGTTATTTTCGAGTTCGCTCTTTTTCTTGAGTTTTTGCGCGACTGGCTTACCGGCGGCGGCCTTTTCCTCAGCGGGAGCAGGAGGTGTTGGAGCTTTTTCAGCCTCAATGTCGAGTTCGTACCCGGTGAGTTTGCTCGCCAGGCGCACGTTTTGGCCGCCCTTGCCGATAGCGATGCTGAGCTGGTCCTCAGGAACTGTCACGAGCGCTTTCTTGTTAGCCTCGTCAACCGTAACTTTGCTGACTTTGGTCGGGCTTAAGGCGTTTGTGATGTAAGCTACGGGGTCTTCACTCCACACAATGATATCGATTTTCTCTTGCTCGCCGATTTCGCTCATTACAGCATTTACACGGGTACCGTGGCCGCCAACAAAGGTGCCAACCGGATCAACACCTTGTACGGTGCTGTGTACGGCGAGTTTGGTGCGGATGCCGGCTTCGCGGGCAATACCTTTGATCTCCACCGCGCCACTCTCCATTTCAGGTACTTCACCGCGAAACATCCACTCGATAAACTCTTTGCTGCCACGCGAAACTACCAGCTGCGGGCCGCGAAAACCGCGCTCAACGTCCTTCAAAAGCACCTTCAAGCGTTGGCCGGGGTAGTAGCGCTCGCCCTGGATTTGCTCGCTGCGTGGCATGATGCCCTGCGCTTTGCCGAGTTCGACACGTACAATGTTGCCTTCCACGCGCGAAACCAAGGCGTTAATGACGGTGCCGATTTTGTCTTCGTACTCGGCCATGACGATTTCGCGCTCGGCTTCACGCAAGCGCTGCAAAATGACCTGCTTGGCGGTTTGTGCTGCCACACGGCCGAAGTTTTGCACTTTTTCGTGCACATCAACGAGGTCGCCGACTTTGGCGTTCTTTTGCATAGTTTGTGCTTCCGGCACGCTGATTTCGTATGCCGGGTTTTCAACCTTCTCGACGACTTCTTTGCTAACGTAGGCATCTACATCACCGGTGTTGAGGTTCATGGTGACGCGAATGTCTTGCTCGCGCTCACCGTAATCGCGGCGGTAAGCGGCGGCCAAGGCTTGCTCGACAACTTCTTGCACCGTGTCTTCGGGCAGGTTCTTTTCTTCGGCAATGGTGCGGACAGCGAGAGCGAGTTGCTTGATATCAAGGTCCATGTTTATTCCTTTCTTTACAAGGTTGATACGAAAAAAGCCGACCATGCTGGCCGACCGATCACTTACAACTATAGCAAGCCAAGCATCTCCTGTCAAACTTAAAAGGGCATGTGCCGATATATTGAAGAGGCCTTGCGGACACGTTCTGCCGTGCTCAAACACTGCGGATTAAGTGCCGCAAACTGCACGCGTTGCAGACATCTCCGCCGGCTTCCCATTATCCCATGATAGAATGTGATAATGAGCAAAAAAGTAAAACAACTGTTTCAATATTTCCAGCCTTCGCAGTACGACGTCACTTTTGAACCCGACCGCGAAACCATGCACCTCACCACCGAAGTTATGGTCACTGGCAAAAAAACCGGGCGACCCTCGCAGCGCATTACCCTGCACCAGCACGACCTCACCGTTACCCAAGCAAGCATTACGCGCAAAGACAAAAAGGGCGACCAAGAAATTCCAGTGGTGCGCATCAACTACCAGCGCACGCTCGACGAAGTCCGCCTGCACACCGACGCCATGCTCTACCCTGGCGAATATGTAATTACGCTCAAAGCTACCTCCAAAATTACTGACGCCATGCATGGCGTATACCCCTGTTACTACGAACATGAGGGCAAAAAACAATCCATCATCGCCACGCAGTTCGAAAGCCACCACGCCCGCGAAGCCTTCCCTTGCATCGACGAGCCGGCCGCCAAAGCTGTGTTTAATATGTCAGTGATTTCGCCAAAGGGCGAAACAGTGCTCGGCAACACGCCCGTAGCCCAGCAAAAACCGTACGGCAAAAAACAAATCACCACTTTTGAGCCCACTCCCAAGATGTCAACGTACCTGCTTGCTTTTGCGTACGGTGATTTGCAAAGCCGTGAAACCACTACTAAAGACGGTGTAGCGGTTCGTGTATGGGCCACCAAGGTACACAAGCCAGAGGCGCTCGACTTTGGCCTCGACGCTGCCAAACGTTCCATTGAATTTTTTGATGAATATTTTGGTGTACCTTATCCGCTTGCCAAGGCCGACCATATTGCTCTGCCGGATTTTTCGGCGGGCGCCATGGAAAACTGGGGGCTCGTAACTTACCGAGAGGCCTGCTTGCTGGCCGACCCGGATACCGCTTCGCAAAGCACACGCGAAGTCGTGTGCATGGTGATCGCGCACGAAACCTCGCACCAGTGGTTCGGCAATCTCGTGACTATGCGCTGGTGGAATAACTTGTGGCTGAACGAAAGTTTCGCCAACGTCATGGAGTATGTTGCCACCGACGCGCTGTATCCCGATTGGCACATTTGGAATACCTTTATTACGCAAGAAGGCCTGTCGGCGCTGCGGCGCGACTCGATCGCTGGCGTGCAACCGGTGCAGACCGACGTCAACCATCCCGACGAAATCTCAACCCTGTTTGACCCCTCAATCGTGTACGCCAAAGGCGGGCGCTTGCTGCGTATGCTCATGCAATATGTGGGCGAAGGCGCGTTTCGCAAAGGCCTAAAGGATTATTTTACCAAGCATGCATACGCCAATACGACGGGCGACGACCTGTGGGCGGCGCTTAGTGCTGCGAGCGGCAAAGACATTGCGGCGTTCATGAACCCGTGGTTGTTGCAATCCGGCTTCCCAGTGGTAGATGTAACACAAAAGGGCACCGATTTGAGCCTATCACAAACTCATTTTTTGCTTGACCCCCAAAAGGCTGATGGCGAACGCGTGTGGCCGGTGCCTTTGCTTAGCCAAAGCGCGGGCGTGCCAGAGCTGCTCGAAGGCAAAACTGCCACCGGACAACTTGCCAGTGATGAGTTTGTGCGCATCAATCAAGGCGCCACGGGCCATTACATCGTGCATTACACCGAGGCAGCGCACCAAGCCGCTATTGCCGGGCTCGTCAAAGCGCGCAATTTGGGTGACGCCGAACGTCTGATGCTTTTGAGCGACAGCTCGCTGCTCTCGCGCGGTGGTCAGCAATCGTTCGATGGCACGCTACGCCTCCTTGAAAACTACACCGCCGAAGACGCCGAGCCAGTCTGGGATATCATGGCGCTTATTTTGGGCGATGCCCGCCGGTTTATCGATGCCGATGCAGCGCTCGAGGAACCCATCAAACGGCTCATGCGCGGCCTCATTCAAGCGCAGTACGACCGCTTGGGCTGGCAGGAAAAATCCGGCGAACCGGTGGCCGACACCAAACTGCGCGCCACCATAACAGGCTTGGGCGTCTACGCCGAGCATCCCGCCATCACCGAAGAAGCAATCAAGTTGTTCGCTGCCTACCAAAAAGATCCGCAAGCCGTTCCGGCTGAACTGCGGAGCATTGTGTTTGACGCAGCGGTGCGCCACAGCCTCGAAGGCGCTTTTGCGTATTTGTTGAAGCTCGAACATGAGACGACAAACGCCGACCTCAAGCTCGACCTTGCCGCAGCGCTCACAAGCACGCGCAAACCCGAAGAAGTCAAACAGTTGCTGGCGCGCCTCAAAGACGCCGACCAAGTGCGTCCGCAAGACATCGCGCGCTGGCTGGTGTACCTCATGCGCAACCGCCATGTACGCACGCTTGCTTGGGACTGGATGCGCGCCAACTGGGAGTGGCTCGAGCAAACTTTCGGCGGCGACAAATCTTACGACTCCTTCCCACGCTACGCCGCCAGTTGCTTTAGCACGCGCGAGCTTTTAAAGGAATACCGCGCATTCTTTGAGCCAAAACAATCCGACCTGGCGCTTGCCCGAAACATTACAATGGGCATCGAGGAACTGGAAAACCGTGTCGCTTGGCTCGAGCATGACCTCGCCGCCGTGCAAGCCTACTTTGCTCGCAAGCCCCAACAATAGCATTAAGAAATTGCGGGCGCCGCGTTAGCCAAGGTCTTTTATAGCGTTCGTGACATGGTAATCCGAACCGCTGACTTCAATGGCCGCCAAGTGATATTCGCCGCGCCATCCGTGCGTGTGCACCCAACTTTCGGCGGCAAAGCGCATTTGGTTTAGCTTTTTTGGAGTGATGTAATCAAGTCCGGCGCCTTGACGGTTGGTGCTACGGTACTTTACTTCGCAGAAACAGAGTTCGCCAGCGCGTTCGGCAACGATGTCGATTTCGCACATGCGCGTGCGCCAGTTTTGTGCGACAACCGTAAAACCTTTGTGTCTTAAGAACGCAGCAGCGGCAGCCTCGGCGCGGCGTCCGGTTTCGAATGTGGTCATGCAGTTTCGTCGAGTAATGATTGGATTGGCTTAAAGAGGCGACGATGTATGTCGCTTATGCCGTGCTCGGCAAGAAGTTGTTGGTGCAGCGGCGTACCGTATCCCACATGTTGCGCAAACTGATACTTTTTGTAGTTGCCATCGAGCGCCGCCATGTATTGGTCGCGCGCTACTTTGGCGATGATACTCGCCGCGCTCACCGCTGGCACAAGGTCGTCGGCCTTTATGAGCACCTCTGTTTTTTTGACGTTTGTTAAATAATTATAATTGCCATCAATAATAATTTTATCGTATGGAATACCGATATGCTCGAGCGCGCGCTGCATGGCACGGCGGACAGCTTCGGTTAAGCCCACTTCGTCAAGCTCTGCTGCTGGCACCCACCCAATGCCAGTTGCCAGTGCCTTTTTGTGAATAATTTTTGCAAGTCGTTCACGCTCAGCCCTCGGCAGCTTTTTGGAATCTTTAAGTCCTTTGGTTGGGCGTGCCAACACGACAGCCGCGGCCACCAGCGGCCCCGCCCAGCATCCACGTCCAACTTCATCGATTCCCACAATGGTCATAGCGCCAGCATAGCACGAAATGCCTTTTGTTTTGCAACTAAAAAGCCCGGGCTTGCCGGGCTTTAATGAACTTAGAGGAAGCCTATGCGTTCTTTTCGTGGGCCGCCTGGACTGCTGCGGCTTTTGCTTCAAGCTCAGCACCTTCGGCGGCCTTTGCTTCGGCTTCAGCCTCTGCGGCGGCGGCAGTTTGCTCGTGCAGTTTGGCTTCTTCTTGTTCGGCTTTTTTGTCGTGCACGGCGTTTACGGCTTCACGGTCAAAGTCAACACCGGTAAGGCGGGCGGCTTTGCCGGTAAGGTTGCGCATGTAGCTTAAATAGTTGCGGCGAACTTTGCTGCGCTTAGTAACTTCAATTTTTAAAACAAGCGGGCTGTGCAGCAAAAAGCTCTTTTCCACGCCAATACCGCTCGAAATGCGGCGGACAGTGATGCGGCTGGTATGGCTGTCTTTGCGGTCGGTACGAATAACCAATCCTTGAAAAACCTGCACACGCTCTTTGTTGCCTTCGCGGATTTTTTGGTGTACGCGGACAGTGTCGCCACTTTTTACGTCAACAACGGCGCCTTTTTTGTACTTTGCTTCAACTTTTTGAACAACAGATTGCATAACCTATTAACCTTACACTACTATTTGCTTTCGATCAAGTATATCACATCTGTTAGAAAAACAAAATAGACACTGTGGCGCGGTTATTTTCGGTTATAAACCATTGGCGAAGGCTTCGAAACCCGAGTGCACTACTGTTAAGGCAAGCCGGTCAGGCTGAAGTGCGCAGGAAAAAAGCTCCAGCGACGGTCAAACCGACGTGGCGTGCGCTAATGGTCGGTCAAGCAACCACGCGGTACACTTCTTCGATGGTCGTAATACCTTCGATGGCCTTAAGCACGCCGTCTTGCAACATAGTAAGCATGCCTTCTTCGATGGCTTTGGCCTGGAGCATTTCGGTGGTCACTTGGTTGGGTGGCAGCTTGAGCAGTTGCTGGATGCCGGGCGTCATTTGCAATTGCTCACGGATGGGCAGCTGGCCGGTGTAGCCGAACGGATTTTTGTCGGAAGTGCCCGGCTTATAGAGAGTAACTTGGTTGAGATCGGGCCGGTCAACGCCCGGTGGCAGCGTATCGATTACCGACCGCAACTGTGCCTTGAGGGCTTCGTCTGGCTGGTACGGTTGGCGCGTCTCTTGGTCGAGTCGCCGGATCAAGCGCTGCGCCATAATGAGATGAATAGCCGAAGCAAACAAGGGGTTAATGCCAATGAAGTCGAGCATGCGCGAAAGCGCCGCGGCCGCACTGGAGGCGTGGAAAGTGCTGAGCACCAAATGGCCGGTGAGCGCCGCCTGAAGCGCTGTTTTTGCCGTGTCTTGGTCGCGGATCTCGCCCACCATCACAATGTCGGGATCCAAACGCAGCACAGCCCGCAAGCGTTCGGCAAAACCTTGGGCGTTTTCGTCGCCCTGCACCGGAATTTGCACAATGCCGGGCATGTAGTACTCAACCGGGTCTTCAAGCGTGAGAATCTTGCGTTCGTCGGAATTTAAGGTGTTGAGGATAGAGTACAGAGTAGTGGTCTTACCGGAACCGGTCGGGCCGACCACCAACACCATGCCGGTTGGATGGCTAATGACGTCGTCCACCACCGCGCGCTCGCGCGCCGAAAGGCTGAGGTTGTCGAGCTTCAGCAGTTCCATTTTGAGGTTGAACAAACGCATCACCACATCTTGGCCATACACCGTGGGTACGGTTTCGACACGGAGGTTCACGTTCACGTCTTCACCGGTAGCCATGCGGTAGGTTTTGTTGATGTGGCCGGTTTGGGCGTCGTCGGTGCTCGTGGAAACGTTGGCCGCCACGGCCACGGCGGAATCCAGTTGGTGGTATTTTTCGCGCGACAAGCGTGCAATCGGGTGCAGCACACCATCCACACGAAAACGGATGCGCACGCCGTCGGCTTGGTTCTCAAGGTGAATGTCGGACGCCTTGAGGTTGTACGCCTGCTTTACCAGATATGCCAAGATGTCGTCGGCACGCACTTCTTCGAGCGTTTTCGAAACGGTTTCAAACAGATCGCTGCGGGTGTCTTTGCTGAACGAAACGTCTTGGTACACAATTTGTTTGGGCGGGTCGTACAGGCGCATGTAATCCTTGTAACCGACGTCGGAGATGATGGCAAACGATATCAGCCGGTCGGCGTAGCGCTGGCGGAGTTCGTTCATAACTTGCTGCGAGGTAGTGGTTGTAATTCCAAAGATAATTTTGCTCTGGCTGGCGTCGATCGGGATGATCCGTTTTTTGTACATCTCCTCTACCGTTAGCAAATCGTGGTACAACGGGTGCGACGGCATGGTGCTCGTGTCGATATATGGCAAGCCCAACACCTGCGCGCGGCGCTGCGTAGTGAGCTCGGCATCGCGCCGGGCTTCTGCTTGCACATCGTTTTCCATGGCTTTATTGTAGCATGAGCAATTTGGTTATGCGCACGCTCCCGTATACTAAATAACATGCGCAAAATTGTTTTGATCGCCCATAACCTGCGGAGTTGCCATAATGTTGGCTCGCTGCTGCGCACGGCCGAAGGCTTGGGGGTGACAAAGGTATATCTCACCGGCTACACGCCCTACCCGTTGCAACACAACGACACGCGCCTGCCCCACCTGGCCGCCAAAATCGACAAGCAAATCCATAAAACGGCGCTCGATGCCGAGCGGTTGGTAGCATGGGAGTATGCTGCAGAGCTTGAGCCGGTGCTGGCCGCGCTCAAAACAGAAGGATTTGTTTTGGCAGCCATCGAGCAAGCCAACCACGCGGTGTGCTTGCCTGATTACCGACCTCCGGAAAAGCTTGCACTTTTGGTGGGACGCGAAGTTGAGGGCGTGGAGTCAGAAGTGCTTGCCCAAATGGATGTGGTGCTGGAAATTCCAATGTTTGGCCGCAAAGAGTCGTTTAATGTGGTACAAGCTGCTGCGATGGGGCTGTATCACGCTATTTTTCGCCCGTGAAGCCATAGCTTTGAAATATCTTTCCTCAGCACATACGGGTCGCCTTGTATGTTCTAAAGTAACATACCGGCGCTTCCGAGTGTGCCTCAGGAAGATATTTCAAAGCTATCACAAGCAGAGCCAAAAGCACGTTGTGCTACACTAAAAGCAGTATGGTTCTGGCACCGACACCAAAACGGGCGCCCTCGCCGCACGAAAAAAAGCGCCACGGGCACCACCACAAACACACCAAACATTACGGGAAAGCGTATTGGCCGTATTTGCCAATGCTGGTCGTGGTGGCGTTAGGGCTCATGGGCAACGCCTGGCTTAGCCATCACCAGCAAGTTTTGGGTGCGCACGCCAGTGTTAGCGCAGCAACACTGTTACAAGACACCAATGTTGAGCGCCAGCACAACCACGATCAGCCGCTCAGCATCAACAGCCAATTGGCCGCAGCCGCACAAGCCAAAGCCAACGACATGGCCGCGCAAGGTTACTGGTCACACACTTCTCCGGGCGGTAAAACGCCGTGGACATTTATCCAACAAAGCGGCTACCAATACCAAACGGCCGGCGAAAATCTGGCCTATGGGTTTGCCGACAGCGCCAGCACCGTGGCTGCCTGGATGAATAGTGCTGAGCATCGCGCCAATCTGCTCGACAACCAATACCAAAACGTCGGCTTTGGCATTGCCACGGCTGAAAATTACCAAAACCATGGCACACAAACGGTGGTCGTTGCATTATACGGCGAACCCAAAGACAGCGCGGCTGCCGTGCTGGGCGCCCAACAAACACTGCCCGCCAGCCATCACGTCGCACGCATCCAACTACTGACCAATGGTGCCGCACCGTGGAGTATCGCAGCCATGTCCTTCCTGGCAGGCGGGTGTGTGGTATTCTTTATAGTCCGTCACGGTTTGTTGGTACGTCGGGCTTTAGCCAAAAGTGAGGCGTTTATTATTCACCACCCCATGCTCGACATCGCCGTGGTAAGCCTCGGGGTCGTAAGTTTTGTACTCGCCCAAACCAGCGGTTTTATCCACTAATTATTGCAGTTTTATGTTATCAGCACCGACGAGCGCTTGCAGCTGCTCGATAATTTCCGGCTCGCGCTTGACGCCGGTAGGCAGTTTAATGACTTGCTTGCTTTCGGCAGGACCGAGCACGAGCACTACATCTGTGCTTCCGGGATTGGCGTCGATGGTTTGCTTGAGCGACAACAGCAGGTTTTGGTCTTGGCTATTGGCCATGCGGACATAGAGGCGCTGCGTACCGGGCTCAGCCGCTACGCTCGCCGCTTTGGCAATGCGCGTCGAGAGTATTTTTTTGCCGCCCACTTTGGGGGCTTTCTTTTTCTTGCCGCTGCCCTGATAGCCAGTGGCTTGCTCGGCTGTAATTTCCCGGCCGTCATCCACGATAACTTTTACCTCTTCGCCAAGATTGCCCTCGCGGTCTTTGGCAGAAACCTTGCCGCGCACCAACACCACGCGGTCGCGCTCCCACAAGCCGGTGGTCTGCTGGAATGTGCCCGGAAAAACAATGAGCTCGGTCTCGCCGTGGTGGTCTTCGATTTTTACGAACGCCATCTTTTGGCCGTTTTTGGTCATGATCTCGCGCAAGTCAGTAATGGCTCCGCCCACCGTTACCGCTTTGCCGTCGTGCAACGGTTGCAACTCTTTGATGGGTATCGTCTGCTCGGCCAAAAACGCCTCGTACATGGCCAGCGGGTGTTGGGATAAATATAATCCTAGAAGTTCACGCTCCCAAAGCAACTGCTCGCGCGCCGAATACACCGTACCGGCCGCTTCAAGTAATAGTTGTGGTTTGGCCACGTCGGTGTCGTCCAGCATGCCAAATAGGTCTACCTGGCCACTGCTGGCTTGCTTTTGTAACCGACCAGCATAGGCGATGATGACATCCAGGTTGTGTAAAAGCTTGGAACGGTCATCGCCAAAACGGTCAAAACCGCCAGCCTTCACCAAACTTTCCAGCGCTTTGCGGTTGGCGATGCGCACATTAACCTTGGTAAGGAAATCTTCGAGCGACGTAAAGGCGCCGTCAACCGCCCGCGCCCGCAAAATTTCTTCCACCGCGCCAGTGCCGACGTTTTTGATGGCGTTCATGCCAAAACGGATCGGCGCTTTGCGGTTGTCAGGATTTTGGGTATCGGGAACTACGGCAAATTCTACAAATGATTCGTTGACGTCCGGCGGCAACACATCCACGCCCATCTTTTTACACTCGGTAATTTCGATGGCAAGCCGGTCGGTGTCGTCAAAGTCGCTAGTCATGAGCGCCGCCATAAAAGCCGCTGGATAATGCGCTTTGAGGTAGGCTGTTTGGTACGAGATCATGCCGTAACATGCCGAGTGTGATTTGTTAAAGCAATAGTCGGCAAAACCGAGCAGGTCGTTCCAAAATTTTTCGATCACCGCCCGTGGCACGCCATTTTCCACCGCGCCGTCGATGAATTTCACTTTCATTTTAGCCATAACATCACGCTTTTTTTTGCCGATGGCTTTGCGAAGTGTGTCAGCCTCGCCGCCGGTAAAACCGCACACATCTTTCGAGATCTGCATCACTTGCTCTTGGTACACCAGCACGCCATATGTTGGCTCCAGAGCGCCTTTCATGAGTTCGTGGTCGTAGGTGATTTTTTCGAGGCCGTTTTTGCGCTTGATATAACTGTCGGTCAGGCCAGCGCCAAGCGGCCCCGGCCGGTATAGCGCACCCATGGCCACAATGTCGTCGAATACCGTAGGTTTGAGCTCGCGCAAGTAGCGTTTCATACCCGAGGACTCAAACTGGAAGACGCCCGTGGTGTCACCGCGCGCCAACAGGTCAAAGGTAGGCTGATCGTCGAGCGGCAAGGTGTTGACGTCGATTTCAGTTTTGTACACACGTTTAATGATGCGCAAAGTGTTGTTGATAATGGTCAAGTTGGACAGGCCCAAAAAGTCCATTTTAAGCAAGCCGAGTTCTTCGATCGGATCCTTCGGGTACTGCGTGGCCACCACACCTTTTTGCGCCATTTCGAGTGGGGCGAACTTGACGATGTCGTCGGGCGCAATCACCACACCGGCGGCGTGCACACCATGTGAACGAATGGTGCCTTCCACACGAATGGCGAGGTCGAACACGCGCTGCGCAGTTTCGCTGGTTTCGTACTCGTGCTTGAGGTCGGCGTTGTCTTTGAGTGAAACTTCGAGCGGGATGTGGCGGCCCTGCACTGGCGCTGGAATCATTTTTGCCAAACGGTCGGCTTCGGCGTAGGGAACTTGCAGCACGCGCGACACGTCGCGCACGGCGTTGCGGGCGGCCATAGTGCCAAAGGTGACGATGTTCGCCACGCGGTCTTGGCCATATTTGTCGGCGCAGTATTGAATCACTTCGTCGCGGCGCGTATCTTGGATGTCGATATCCACATCGGGCATACTAATGCGGTCGGGGTTCAAAAAGCGCTCGAACAGTAAATCGTACTTGAGTGGGTCAAGTTCAGTAATTTTGAGTGCGTACGAAATGATGGAGCCCGCCGCTGAGCCGCGTCCTGGCCCAAACACAATGCCCTGGTCTTTGCCCCAGTTCATGAAGTCGGCGATAATTAAAAAGTAGCCGTTAAAGCCCATTTGCGCGATGACACCCAGCTCATACCCGGCGCGCTCTTGCACCGCTTTGGGCAAGGTTTTGGCAGCCGCAGCAATGGTGAGTTCGCGACTTTTGCCTTCATCAACATCGCCATAACGCCACGCTAACCCCTGATACACCAGCTTATGCAAATGCGACTGCTCGTCTTCGCCCTGCGGCACAGGAAATTTCGGAATGAGGATTTTGCCAAGCTCGATGGTAACATTGCAGCGATCGGCAATGGCGCGCGTATTCTTGATAAAGTCGGGATGTTCTTCGCCCCAGCGCTGGATAATTTCGTTCGGGTCGGTGACGTGCAGTTCAAAATCTTTGAGGCTCATGCGTTTTTCGTCGCTTAGGAACGAGCCGGTTTGCACGCATAGTAAAATTTCGTGCGCCTCTTGGTCTTCGTGGCGCAAGTAGTGGGCGTCACAGGTTATGGTTGCCGGAATGTCGAGCTCTTTGGCAAGCTTGATGAGCTCTTTGTTAGCGGCAACCTGTTCGTCCCAACGGCTAGGGTGTTCGGGGTGGCCGTGGTCTTGCACCTCGATGTAATAGCGGTCGCCAAACACACTTTTGTACCAGCGAGCGACCTCTTTGGCTTTGTCGTATTGGCCTTGGCGAACAGCGTCGGCTACCTCGCCACCGATACAACCACTTAAAATAATTAGCCCCTCGTTGTACTTTTCGAGCAGCTCGTGATCGACGCGCGGCTTGTAATAAGTGCCTTCAAGATTGGCAATAGTGCTCAAGCGCATCAAGTTGCGATAGCCTGTGTTGTTCATGGCTAGTAAGATCAAGTGGTAGTAAACTTTGTCTTTGCCGGGCTCTTTGTCAGCGATAGTCCGCGCTGCCACGTAACCTTCCATGCCGATAATAGGTTTGACGCCTGCGGCCGTTGTAGTCTTGTAAAAATCAACCACGCCGGAAAGCGTCCCGTGGTCGGTCATGGCCACAGCTTCCATGCCCGTTTCTTTTACATAGTCAACCAGCGCCGGGACTTTGGTAAGTCCGTCGAGCAAGCTATACTGCGTGTGATTGTGCAAGTGGACGAAATCGCTGGGTTGCAGCTCAGTCGTCTGGGCGCGTGCCATAAAGTTGTTACCTCTCTTTGTTTTTTATTATAGCGAAAACACGCCGCGGCGACGAGGCGTGTTTTGCACTTTTACAACGCTTTAGCTTAGTTTTTTGTTTAGGAACGACCTGAGGTGTTCGATGGCTTTGTCGGCGTCTTTGATAGCTTGCTGCAACTCTTTGTCTTCGGCGACGTCTTCGTGCAAATTGCTGAGCAGCTCGCGCGTACGATCTTTCGCCTCTTGTGTTTTTTGCATGAGGCTGTCGTACTCGCGGCGGGCATGACCTTTCAGCTGGTCGGCTTCTGTTTTGGCTTGCTCGATGACGTCGCTCAACTGCGTATGCAAGGCTTTAAGCTGTTTCTCGGCCTCGGCCATGCTACGATTCGCCGTGTCTTTGATGTCTTTGCGCGTTTCCTTACCGCTCTTTGGCGCAGTTAAAATCCCGGCCACATATCCGCCAGCTGCGGCGATGGCTGCGCCAAGTGCAAATTTCTTCCCCTCTTTTGCCATGGCTATTCCCCTTTCTTGGAGTTGTTATGGTGCTTGCCTACCAAGTCGGCAACATTACGAATGAGCCGGATAAAAGTCATTTGCTCGGCGGTTTCCCTAAAAACCTGGCCAACCGTCTCCGCTGAATCAATTAACTGCTCGGCTTTCACCGTGATGCGGTTCACACTTTTGACCACGCGGATTACCAGCACAATAGCCACAATAGACAGGATCAAAAAAAGCGCCAGGGCAGCCGCCAGAATAACCATTATGATTTTCTCTGTTGTATCCATGGAACTGCTCCTGTTTTTCTAATGGCTTTATTGTACTACTTGTTTACCACGGTGCGCAAAAATTCGCGAAAGTCCGGGCCAATGTCTTTGCGCGCCAGCGCAAAATCGACCACTGTTTTGAGGTACTCCAGCTTGTCACCAGTGTCGTAGCGTTTGCTATTTTTGATTTCACAGCCAAATAATGATTTGCCATCGGCCAGCATTCGCTCGAGCACGCAATCGGTAAGCACGAACTCTTTGTTGGGCTCAAGTTCGGCCAAAGCTTTGTCGATGTAGGTAAAAACTTCCGGCGTCAGCAAGTAGCCGCCCACACTCGCAAAGTTGCTTGGCGCATTTTCTTTGCCGGGCTTTTCGATAATTTTGTTCATTTTGAGGACGTCGTCGCGCACCAGCTCGCCGCCCAAGATGCCGTAACGATTGTAAGATTGGTCGTCCTGCACGCGGATACACGGCAAGATGCTGCCATCCAATTCCTCGTACAAGCTAATCATTTGCTGAAAACAGTTTGGTGTGGCAATGGTGAGGTCATCGGCAAAACAAAAAATGAATGGTTCGTTGCCAATCAAGTGCGCAGCGTTCATAACAGGAGTCGCCGTGCCGTACGGACCTTTTTGGCGCACGTAGGCAAAGTTGGCTAGGTCGGCAATCTGCTCGACTTCTTCGATATAATGCGCTTTGCTTGGGCCGCCGCTCCGTAAATTATTCAGCAGGTCTTCGTTTGGCGTATCGAAATGGTCTTCAATGCTGCGCTTGCTATAACCGGTAACAATAATAATGTCTTTAATGCCAGCGGCAACCAACTCCTCGACGATGAACTGGATAATAGGCTTATCCACAATGGGCAGCATCTCTTTTGGCATTGCTTTGGTCTGCGGCAAAAACCGCGTGCCGAACCCAGCGGCAGCTATAACTGCTTTAGTGACTTGCTGTTGCTTCATGCGTTCTCCTTTAGCTTTCATACCGTTTACCTGTCATCAGATCAGCAACGCTGCCCGAGGCTTTTATTGTAGCATGAGCGTTAACTGAGTTTTTTCTTGAGGAGTTGCCGGACGAGACCAGGATTTGCGCGCCCTTGGGTGTGTTTCATAACCTGTCCTACCAAAAACCCGATGGCTTTCATTTCGCCGTTTCGGACGTCTTCGGCGGCTTTGGGGTTTTCGGCGATCACTTGGTCGGCGATTTTCTCGAGCATGCCTTCGTCGGATTCTTGAATGAGCCCGTGTTTCGTGGCGTAAGCTTCAATGTCTTTGACCGGCTCGTCGCTTTGCAAAATTTTAGTGATGAGTGCTTTGGCGTTCGACGAGTTGAGCTTGCCCCCCGAAACCAGGGCATGCAAGGCGTGGTACAGTGCCAAGCGGCTGGCTTGGTCGGTTTTCGTAACGGCCGTTCCCTCGCGTCGCAGCGGAATTTCGATGTTAATAAGCCAGTTGGCGAGCGCCTTGGCGAAGTCGCGCTCGGCCAAAGCATTTTCGACAAGCGGCAAATAAGCGACTTTTTCGTCTTCTACCTCAGCAACAAGCAACGTGTCGATGGCCGCTCGGTCGAGGCCGAGGCTGCTGAGACGTTCACGCCATTCGCCCGGCATTGCAGGCATTTCGCCGCGGACGGTTTCAATAAGCTCATCGTCGAGCACCACCGGTGGCAAATCGGGATCGGGGAAATAACGGTAGTCGTGAGCGTCTTCTTTGGTGCGCTGCGAAACGGTCTTTTGTTTGGCGTCGTCCCAGCCACGCGTTTCCTGTGCTACTTTTTCACCCTTTTCAAGTAATTCGATCTGGCGGTTGATTTCGTATTCCACCGCCTTTTCGACGCTGCGGAAGGAGTTGAGGTTTTTGGTTTCGCTGCGGGTGCCGAGTTTCTGGTGATCTTTGCTGACGCTGACGTTTACGTCGAACCGCATGTTGCCGTAGTAGAGGTTGGCGTCGGAAACGTCGGCGTAGCGCATCAGCAGCCAAAGTTCTTGGGCGTAGGCTTTGGCTTCGGCAGCGGTGTGCATTTCGGGCTCGGAGACAATTTCGAGCAAGGGCGTGCCCGCACGATTGAGGTCAACCAAGCTGTAATCTTTACCGGCCGGGTGAGTGCTTTTACCGGCATCAGCCTCGATATGCGCTCTCGTTAAGTGAATAATTTTCTTTTTGCCAGCAACCTCGATTATCACTTTACCACCCAAAATGATCGGCTCGTCGTACTGGGTGATCTGGTAGCCGGTCGGCAGGTCTGGATAAAAATAGTGCTTGCGATCGAATTTGCTGAATTTTTGCGGCTCGGTGCCTAAGGCAAATGCCGCGCGCATGCCCAGGTGTATAGCCTCGCGGTTCAGCACTGGCAGCGCGCCTGGCATCCCAAAACAGATGTGGCTCACCAAGGTGTTGGGCTCGGCATCGCGGGCGTCGTTGCCCACGGCAGCAAACAGCTTCGTAGCCGTCTTGAACTGCACGTGACACTCAATGCCGATGGTTGCAGTGTAGGCTACGCGCGTCTCTTTACTTATCATTTGGTTCCTTTGCCGTGTCTTTTTTGCTGGGTAGCGCGCCGAGGTCTTTCAAGGCTTGGCGGATGCCCACGAGCGCGTTTTTCACTTCGGGTTCCTTGAGTTTTACTTCTGGGTCGGCCTCAATTTTTGCACGCAGCTTGTGGCCAAACCACACGCCGTCGTTGTCGCTCAGCAGACGTTGCGCCTGCACGAGTCGCTCGCCCATGTTCTTGCCACGGATGTGCTTTTTGCGCAATGCCTCATCGAGCAATTTGTCGGCACCCCACACAGCTTCGGCCCAGTTTTCTTTGCTGCTGCACATTTTTTGCAACTCTTGCCATTTTTTTTGGAAGCGTGCAGCTTTGAGTTTGCGCTCGCGGCGCCACAATTTTACCTTCATGAAATAATCCTCTCTGTCGCCTTGGCCACACCTAGAAGCGCACGGTCCGCACCCTGAGGCGCTATCAACTGTAATCCTGCCGGCAGGCCGTTGGCTTCACCAGCCGGAATACTAATAGCCGGCAGGCCAGCCAGGTTCACGCCCACGGTCATGATATCGGCCAAGTACATAGCCAAGGGGTCGGTAGCGTTCTCGCCAATTTTGAAAGCGGTTTGCGGCGCGGTCGGGCCAAGCAAAAAGTCAACCCGGGCAAAAGTTTCAGCAAATTCGTTGATAATCTTGGTGCGGACGGTTTGCGCTTTTTTGTAATAAGCGTCGTAGTAGCCGCTGCTGAGCACGTAGGTGCCGACCATGATGCGACGCTTGGCTTCTTTGCCAAAACCCTCGCTGCGCGATTTACTAAAGCTTTCGGCCAGATTTTTGGCTTCGGCGGCGTGGTAGCCGAAGCGTTGGCCGTCGTAGCGACTCAAGTTGCTGCTTACTTCGGCCGGACAAATTACATAATACACGGCTAGGGCGAGTGGGAGTGAAGGCAAGCTAATTTCAACCACTTCCGCCTCGGCAGCCTGCAGATTGTCGATGGCCGCCTGGATACGGTCACGCACCTCTGGTTGCAAGCCCTCGCCCATGTATTCTTTGATGACGCCAATCTTTTTACCCTTTAGGTGCGTGTTGAGTTTGGTGTAGCTTTCGCCGTCGCGCGGGATAGTGGTGCTATCGAGCTTGTCGGGCCCGGCTATAACATCGAGCACCAGTGCAGTGTCTTCAACTGTTCGCGTAAGCGGACCGATAACGTCCAGGCTGCTGGCCATGGCAACAACGCCCGAGCGCGAAACCAAGCCGTACGTTGGCTTGTAGCCTACGGCGCCGCAGTAGCTGGCCGGCAAACGAATGGAACCGCCCGTATCAGTGCCCAGTGCGAACGGCACCATATCGAGTATCACCGCGGCAGCGGAGCCGCCCGAAGAGCCGCCCGGCACACGTGACTTGTCGTGCGGGTTCTTGGTAACCATAAAGTCGCTGTTTTCGGTGGAGGAACCGTGCGCAAAAGCATCGAGGTTGGCTTTGGCCACGCAAATCGCGCCCTCCGCCTCAAGCCGCTCAATAGCTGTTGCCTGATACGGTGCATGAAAGCCTTTCAGCATGTTGCTGGCCGCGGTAGTTTCGCCGCCAAACGCCAAAAAGTTATCTTTGGCAATAAACGGCACGCCCGCCAAACGGCCCACTTTGTGCTTGTTTTTTACCGCGGCGTCAATCGAGGCGGCACGCTCGCGGGCGCGCTCCTCAACCGTGGCGATGATGGCATCGAACTCCTTACATTCATGAATGGTTTTGAGCGCTTGCTCTACCAAGTCGGTAGCCAAAAGTTCACCACGCTGCACTTTGGTGGCGATTTCATCAATCGGTAGCCACTGGCTCATCCGACCATCCTCTTTACTTTGATCTGGCCGTCTTGTTTGTGCGGCACGTTGCGCAGCAAGTCTTCGGGGCTCAGGCCGTAATCTTCGACCATGTCGTCGCGCATGACATTAACAAGTCCGGTAACCTGCGAAGTTGGCTTAAGCCCGCTCGTGTCAACTTTTTGCAATTGTGCAATGTAGCGCAGAATTTCGTTGATTTGAGTCTTGAACTCTTCAACTTCGTGGTCGCTGAGTGACAAGCGCGCAAGCTGGGCCAATTTTAATACATCGTCTCTGGAAAGTTTCGCCATATTTATTTCAATATATCAGACATTGCATAAAAAGTTTAGTGGGCGGCCGGCGGTTCTGTAAATGGTTCGGATTGAGGTACCGGTTCTGCAACGGGCGCTTGCACAGCTATTTTGCCAATTGGCTGGGACAGTGATGGCAGTGGTTCGCCTTCTGGGTGAACATTGGGCTGACGGCGTTTAGGCATCATGCCGGGGTGTGGACGAACCGCTGGGTTCACCGGAGGCGTCGGTGTTTCTTGCGGTGCCGACACTACTGGTTCATTTCCAACAGGAAGTACCCCTTGTCGTCGCTCGTGGCGCAGTGACTCCTCAAGGTCTGTCCAGTCGGTCGCTTCGCCTCCTCTTCTTGTAAAACCTCTCATGCTCATACTATCCTCCTTATTCTGTAATGATTGCGACGCGTCCTATTTCTGCCGGGGCCGAGACAGCTTGCATGGGAATTTGCACTTCGGGCACTTCGAACGCCACACGGCGCACCTGCCGAGTGTAGGCTAGCGACTGCTCGGCTGTCGGCGTCCCGTTTTGCTCAGGATGTTGCGCTGCCCACTCCTGGTGCAACGTTTTTGCTAAACTCCGGCAGCGGTTCAGTCGTTCTTCTGAAACCTCATGCCGCTTTCGGGCGTTTTCAAAATGTCGTGGCATATGCTCTCCTTACAACCCACCTCATTTCATAGTGTTTGTCAGGACTTTACATCTTCTTTTTAATGTCGTCAATAATGTCGCGTAGCTCGGCTGCTTTTTCAAATTCTAGGTTGGCCGCCGCCAATTCCATTTGCGCAGTCAGATCTTTTATTAGTGTACCAAACTCGTCTTTCGGAATTTTTTTGAGGTCGAGCTTGGCACGCTTGGCTTCTTCGGGCAGATCTGGCCGCAAGCCTTTTTCGATGGTTTTGGAAATGCCGCGCGGGGTGATGTTGTGCTCTTTGTTGTATGCTTCTTGGATGCCACGGCGGCGGTTGGTTTCGTCGAGAGTGACTTGCATGCTGCGGGTTATGTGGTCGGCGTACATAATGACACGGCCTTCAACGTGGCGAGCGGCGCGGCCTACTGTTTGGATAAGCGCTTGCTCGCTGCGCAAGAAGCCCTCTTTGTCGGCGTCCAAAATCGCTACTAGGCTAACCTCGGGCAGGTCGAGCCCTTCGCGCAGCAAGTTAATGCCAACCAGCACGTCGTACACGCCCAAGCGCAGGTCGCGCAAAATATCGGTGCGATCCAGCGTGTCGACATCGCTGTGCAAATATGCCACTTTAATATTCAAATCCTTGAGATAGTCGGTGAGATCTTCGGCCATGCGCTTGGTAAGCGTCGTAACCAACACGCGCTGATGTTTGTCGATCGTAGCCCTAATTTCGGCCAAAAGGTCATCGACCTGACCATCAACCGAGCGGATTTCAATGGGCGGGTCAAGCAAGCCTGTCGGGCGAATGACTTGCTGCGCCGGCTCGGGGCTGCGGCTCAATTCATACTCGGCAGGTGTGGCGCTGACGTAAATAGCTTGGTTTATATGGCGCTCGAACTCGGTAAAAGTGAGCGGGCGGTTGTCGAGTGCGCTCGGCAATCGGAAGCCGTGCTCGACCAACACTTCTTTGCGTGCCCGGTCGCCGTTGTACATGCCGCGCACCTGGGGAACGCTCATGTGCGATTCGTCAACAAGCAATAGAAAATCCTTCGGGAAGTAATCGAGCAGCGTGGCCGGCTGTTCGCCCGCTGCACGTCCAGCGAGGTACCGGCTGTAGTTTTCAATGCCTTTTACAAAACCCGTTTCTTCCAGCATTTCCAGGTCAAAGCGCGTCCGCTGTTCCAGGCGCTGCGCCTCAAGCAATTTGCCCTGCTTTTTAAAAAGCGAAAGCTGTTCGCCAAGCTCTTGCTCGATGTGGCCTAGCGCCACTTTTAACTTCTCTTGCGGCGTCACATAGTGCGAGCCCGGGAATATCGTAAATTCATTTGGCCTGTCTAAAATTTCGCCGGTGAGCGGGTCGATTTTGGTAATGCGCTCGATGTCATCGCCAAAAAACTCCACGCGATAAGCGACTTCTTCACTGGCCGGAAAAACGTCAATCACATCGCCGCGCACCCGAAAAGTACCGCGATGAAAGTCAATGTCGTTGCGCTGGTACTGGATGTCGGTTAAGTGGCGCATAAATAAGTCCCGCTGCCGTTGCTCGCCCACCTTAAGCGTGATCGACATGCCACCGTAATAATCCACCGAGCCAATGCCGTAAATACAGCTCACACTCGCCACAATAATCACGTCGCTTCGGCTCAGTAGCGAATCAGTAGCCGCGTGCCGCAAGCGTTCAATCTCTTCATTAATCTGCGAGTCTTTCTCGATATAAGTGTCCGACCGCGCAATGTATGCCTCCGGCTGGTAATAGTCAAAGTAACTTACAAAATAGTGCACGGCATTGTTTGGGAAGAACTTTTTGAATTCTTCGTACAGCTGGGCCGCCAGCGTCTTGTTGTGGCTGAGTACGAGCGTGGGTTTTTGAGTGTTCTGAATTACGTTCGCCATAGTGAACGTCTTTCCCGACCCCGTCACGCCAAGCAACGTTTGGTGACGCAAGCCATCCTGCACACCTTTCGTAAGTTGCGCAATAGCCGTCGGCTGATCGCCCATCGGCTGATAGTCACTCGTAAGCTCAAACTTCGCCATCCTATTATTGTATCACCCTAACGTTCGGATCATTGATGGACTAAGCATGGCAGAGGTATGCGCCAAAGGTGTCTGCCGTTAGCCTTTGTGTTCGTTGTGTGGCGATTTGTAATCTTCTTTTTGCAAATACCAATGCGGGTTGCCCGCCAAGTCCTCGCGGATATCTTCGTGTTTTTTGTCGAGCAGCTCCACCAGTCGTTTCACCAGGCGCACCGGATCGTCATCGTAAATGACCAAATCACTTTGGTGCGGGTCGAGCATCGGGATGAGTTGGGGAATGAGGTCGGCCGTGCCGCCCGAACCAAGCAACACGCCACACGGTTTGTGCGCCTCCAGCGCCGAAGTAAACTCATGCAAACTGCCGAACCGGCCGCCAATCGTAATGACGGCGTCACTCGATTGGACCAGGTATAGGTCACGGCCCACATAATTCAGTCCCGTAAAGTTAATAAAGTCAAAGACATCGTGCGGCAAACGGTATTTGCGCAGATGCTCGCGGAGTGAGGCTGCCGGCGAAAAGCCAATGCTCATGCCGCCAGCCTTCTTGGCACCGCGGGCAGCAAAATATGGCAGTCCCACCGTAGCGCCAGTGGTGAGCGTATTACCACTTTTAGCAATAGCAGCCCCGACTTCTTCGGCTAGCTTCGATGAGCTCTTCACCGTGGCGCCAGCGGCAGCGCCCGAAACGCAAATCGAGTATGTGAGCGGATGGTGGTTTGAATCTGATGGTGTCATAATATACTTATCCTTTCTATAACAGTGCTGGCTCGCCCACTAATTCTTTCGCCAACTGTTGTCCAATAGCCCGCTCCAAATTCTCTTGGTTGAGGTAACGCATCATGAGTTCGTGCCAAATATTTTCGCGTACAAAATGGATAATGCGGTCTGTAAAGCCGAGCCGGTTGCAGTGGCCCAACGCCACATCGAGCACGTTAAGCGACACTGGTTCGCCTTCGTGCAAAAAACTGAGCGCGGCAGTGCCTTCCCAAAAACCGAGCGCCGGTTTGAGGTCTTTGAGTAAAGTTTCGGCGTCAAACCAAGCGAGGTCTTCGGGTTGCACGTGCGGCTCAAAAATATCTGGATGATATGCCTGTTGGTGATGGCCGTAAAAGCGCTGGATCAGCCGCCACGGCACAGGCTGGCCAGCAAGTTCAGCCGAGGTGTAAGGCTCGTGCTCGACTGCGTTTTTAACCGTCTCGCCAAAATCTGGTTTTACTTGCTGGAGTTTCGTAAAAGAACTGTGTGCCCGAATCGTGTTCATGTCATTGAACACCAGCAAAAAGGTGGTGATTGCCAGTCCAGGCATATCGGTTTCGTGCGGCAACAGGACAATAGCGCCTAATTCTTTAAGACAAACAATATTGTGTTTGGCCTGTGTCACAAATTCGTGCGCCAGTTTTTCCCACTTTTTGGCTTTTGGATACAATACGGCTATTTTGCGGCTCTCGAAGTCGCTTGGCCGCAATTGTTTGTACTGGTCGCGGTAGTTTTGCTGCCACTGTTGTGACTCGACCATGAGTGCAGCCGTGTAAATATGTGCGACTGGTTCGTGCTTGAGCATAGAGTCAACCGAGCGATAGCCGAGCTGCTTCATGGCTTTTTTGGGTGGTACTTTTTTGAGGAGGCGCTTGGCAACGCTGAGTTTAAGCGCAAAACACCCTTTGGGAATCTCGTGCTTTTCGAGGAATTTTTGCAAACGGCCGAGCACAGCGCTCGGAGCGTCGGTTTCTTCGAGTCCAAGTACACTGCGCAAATGTGCTTCATCTTGGCGCAAACGTTCCTGCAAGGCACGATACAGTTCAGGGCCCGTCGTATCGTGCGGGTCGAGCCCGAGCTGACGCATTTTTTCTTGTGTGCCGCGCATGATTTCGGTGGTCAGACGAATATCGGTGCTTTGGTGGCCACTGGCACGCTCCAAATCTTGCACTGCCAGCCCAAAAGTCGGCTCCGCTGCTCCCAAAGTCTGCGACAAAAAACGTGTCATAGTTGTTTTCAGATTACCATAAGCGAGCGATCGCGGTAAAGCTTAGAACCGCTCAGGTTTGTACCATTCCGGTGCTTTGCGGAGAAAATCGTCGAGCTGTTCTTCGGTGAGCAGCCCGGCCTGGGCGCCTACCTTTTGCACGACCATCATGGAGTTGATGGGTGCCCACTGCAACGCACCCTCAACATTATTGCCTTTCACGAGGGCCGCTACAAAAGTCGAAGCAAAGGCGTCGCCAGCGCCCGTACGTTCTTTTGGCGGCGCAATGTCTGGGTACAGTGGCATTTTAAAGCGGTTTTCGCCGTCACTGGCATACGCGCCAGCAGGGCCGTCGGTGACTACTACAATCTTTGGACCGAGCGCATGCAGGTGGTTGATAAGATCGTGTATGTCGTCGTGGTTGCCACCACCGACAGTCACGGCCTCTTCGCGGTTCAAAATGAGCACTTCGGTGCGTTGATATAGCCGCTTGAGCCGCTCGGCACCCACTTCCATTTGAAAAGTCCCGGGCTGAAACGCCAATTTAACGTTCGGGTTTTCGTCGAGCCAATCCGCCACTTGGTCGTGATACCCCAAGGCATTTTTGCTGATCGAGCTAAAATATACCCACTTCGGGAGTTCGTCCTTGCGCAAGTGCGGCCACACATAATCGTATTCCTCATGTTTGATGAGCAGTGTGCGCTCTTCTTTGTACCAGAGGCCAAAGTGGTAATTGCTGGCGTTTTTAGGATTGATACGCACAAAGCGGGTGTCGACTTTGGCTTTACCGAGCACCTGGATCATGTCTCGGCCGTACTGGTCGCCGCCAACATTGGTGACAAAGCCCGCTTTCAGGCCTAATTTTGCAAAAGACACGGCAGCGTTGCTGGCGTTTCCTACGGCCACCACAACTTCACGGTGGTCGAACGGCAGCTTGGTGCCGAACTCCATGGCCAAAATTTTGCAGCCATGCTCGTCAACGTACGTGATCGCTTGGTCATCAAGCAATTTAATAAAATCATCGGTTACGATATCACCTATGCTCAGTACGTCAAATTGCTGGTCCATCCCACTCTTTCTTGCTTGTGCTTTATTGGTTGTATTGTGCCATAGCCTGCCACTAAAATGCAACGCCGCAGCGGCGTGTTACAGAGTGCGGCCGCTAGGGTTGCGCTTTTCCTGCTGAGTTAAACATGTCGATTTTGCTTTCGACTACCCCGCGCACCGCATCAATAACTTTTTCTTTGATGAGCTTGGCCACCGAGTATTCTTTGGGGTTTTCAGCCAGGGTTTTTTCGAGCGTAGTGCGATAGGCATAGCGCATATCGGAGTTGATGTTTACCTTGGTGACGCCAATTTTAACGGCGTCTGCAAAATAGTGTCCTGGCGTGTCGCTGCCGCCATGCAAGCTAATGCTGCACCCAATGGCTTCACGGATGCGCCCTAAAAGTTCGAGATCAAGTACCTTCGGTACCGGATATTTGCCATGCAAGTTACCCACGGCCGCCGCAAAGGTGTCGATGCCCGTCGCCTCCACAAAAGCGCGCGAACCTTCAGGCGTGCTAAAGGTTTTTTTAATTTCTTCGTAATCGATTTTTTCCTCATGCACATTGCTGCTGCCGGCAAAATAGTGTGGTTCGGCCTCCACGAGCGCGCCGGTGTATTTGGCGTATTCGACTACCTCGCGGGTGGCGGCGATAATCTCTTCGTCGGTGGCATCGTGGTTGGCTTGGCTGACGTCAATATGGACGAACTCAAAGCCAGCGTCAACACCTTTTTTGGCAGCTTCCACCGAGGGCGAGTGGTCGAGGTTGACGTACATTTCGATGCCGTATTCGCGCTTAAAATTGTCGACCATATCGCGGACGTTATCGAGTCCAATGTCGTCAACTTCACCTTGGCTCACCTCGACCAGCACAGGCGCGTTTTTGTTTTTGGCAGCCTGCGCCACAGCCCGGAGCGTGGCTTCGTCATCAAGGTTAAAGGCGCCGAATGCAAAATGTTCGGCCCGAGCCTGCGCCATGCGTTCGCGGGCGCGCTTGCAGTTGTCGCGGATTTCGTTGAGTGTTAAAGGCATAGCCAAAGTATAAATGCTTATGCTTGCCTTTGGCAACTTGTTTAAGAGTTAGAGGGTTTGCGAGCGAGCACGTCGTGGATAGCCAGCGCGATGTGCGTGTGCGTCAGGCCAAAATGCTCGAGTAGTTCGTTTGGTTCACCCGATTCGCCAAAGCGGTCTTGCATGCCGACGCGCCTAAGCGGCGCCGGTAGTTCTTCGCCCAGCAGCTCGGCAATGGCACCTCCTAAGCCTCCATTCATCTGCGCTTCTTCGGCCGTCACAACCGCGCCCGTCTTTTTGACGCTCTTTAATATGGTGTCTTTGTCGAGTGGCTTGATTGTTGGACAATGTACAACTTCTACGTCGATACCTTCCTTGAAAAGCATTTCGGCCGCGGCCATAGCTTGGTAGGTCATGGTGCCGGTGGCGATCACCGTAACGTCGGCGCCTGGGCTAAATACATACGCTTTTCCAATCTGAAACGGCGTCTTTTCGGTAGTGACAATAGGCGTGGCTTCGCGGGCCAACCGCATGTAGTTGGGGCGGCCATCTTTGGCCATAGCCTGCGTGGCACGCTCAGCCTCCAGGCTGTCGCACGGTGCAAGCACCACCATATTCGGCAAACTGCGCATGAGCGCCAGGTCTTCGAGCATTTGGTGCGTGGCGCCATCTGGTCCCACCGAAACACCGGCATGCGAACCAATGATTTTAACCGGACGATCGTTCAAGCAAATGGTGGTACGGATTTGCTCCCAGTCGCGCCCCGGGCAAAACGCCGCATAGCTCGACACGAACGGGATTTTCCCCATAGCTGCCAGGCCAGAACCCACCGTTACTAAGTTTTGCTCGGCAATACCGATTTCGAGATAACGCTCCGGGAATTCCTTGGCGAAGTCGGACATTTTGGTGCTGCCCGTCAGGTCGGCGCAAGCCGCAACCACGTTCGGATCCTTTTGGCCGGCCAGTACCAAGCCGCGCCCAAACCCCGCACGGATTGGCTCTTGCTTAATGTCCTTGGCTCGCACATCCTTAACCAAATACAAATCACTCATGTTCGCTCCTGATCTTGCCCTGTAATGTCCGTAGCTCGTTTAGGGCCGTCTTGGCTTGCTCGGCGTTCGGCGGCACGCCATGCCAATAAAAATCGTACTCCATAAAATCTACGCCCTTGCCCGGCACAGTGTGGGCCAGGATCACCACTGGTTTTTCCACGATGGCTTTGGCCATATTGCAAGCGTCGATCACTGCTTCAACATCGTTGCCGTCGATCTCCAGCACATGCCAGCCAAAACTTTCCCACTTGCCGCGCAAATCTTCGAGCGGCATGACCGTTTCGGTAGGGCCGTCGATTTGTATATTGTTGCGGTCAACAATGGCGATCAGATTGCTGAGCTTGTATTTGCTCACCAACATTGCCGCCTCCCACACATTGCCTTCGTCGAGTTCGCCGTCGCCAAGCGTCACATACACCCACCGATGCGAGGCCTTGTCCATACGCAGCGCAAGCGCCATGCCAGCCGCTTGACTCAAGCCGCTACCCAAGGGTCCGCTGGTGGTTTCGAGCCCAGGCAATTTGGTGCGCTCCGGATGGCCCTGCAACCGCGAACCAAGTTTGCGAAGCGTCAACAACTCTTTTCTGGGAAAGTAGCCGGCGTGCGCCATCGTTGCGTAGCGTACCGGCACAGTGTGACCATTGCTTTGAATAAGGATGTCGCGCTTATCCCAGTCTGGATTTTTGGGGTCGTGGCGCATAATTTCGAAATACAGCGCAACGAAAATCTCGACCTGGCCGAGCGGACCAGCAGAGTGCCCGCTGCCAGCCGCGAGCAACATCTTGATGATGTCTTCGCGGATTTCCACCGCTTTGAGTTCTAATTCCTCGATCGTGTACGTCTTCATTCCACTAATGATTATAGCAGTCTGCGCGTCCCAGAGTATATTGATATTACATTGGTAATGTTTTATAATTGTGTCATGAGCCACTCTCTCGAAGCAGTCACAGGAGAAACTGCTCGCGTCTATTTTATGCAAGCCGCTGAATTAGCAGAAACACAAGTTGTCGAAAGGGCGACAATCGCCGCCAACCGTGCCTCTATTGCCACACTTACCGACGATCCCATACTTGAATTTAACTCGCCCGTCCAAGTGGAAGAAGGGCGCGAGCCTTTTACGCAATATTACCGCTACGTTGAAAAGCTGGAGTTGGGCTGCCATCCCAGCCTCGCCCCCGAAGAACTGCGAGCGTTCGGCGCCTTGGTCGGCAAATTCACGGACTTCCCTATTCACAACGCGCGCGTTAGCCTGCTTCAAAAAAGAAATTTTGGATTCATCCGTTACTTTGGCGTGACCGCCGCTTGTGACGCCCAAAACGCCCACCAGATCCACAGCTATCGCCGCAACGTCGAAAACTTCACGGCGCTCGTCGAGGCCAAACCACTCCACTACCAAGTGCCCGTCCTTGGCGAATTTGTAGCCAACGTCCAGCCCTATCCATCGGTAGAGGAGCGGTACTACTAAAATCAGAGTCGTTCCAGATGCATGGCAGGCCCTTGTAATTTTACGAGTCGAGCAAAACGCGCAACCGGTTGTAGGCCGTTTGCGGGTCATCGGCGTGGTTGATGTAGCCACCCACGTTGAGCACTTCGATGCCACCTTGCGCCAACGCTTTGGCGTTTTCGTCGTTCACCCCACCATCCCAACCAATTTCTAGCTGGGGTTTGAGCTGCTTGAGCACTTGCACTTTTTGGAGCAAGTCGAGGTCGGCTTTGCCGCCATAGCGTCCCAGGTCGCCCGAAAAAATGAGGACATGGTCGATGTCTTTGATGGCTTGGGCGAGTAATTCCGGCGCCGTACCTGGCAAAAGCGCCACACCGGTTTGGATGCCGCGCTCGTGCGCCCGACGGGCAAACATTTCGAAGTCGCCCTCGGCTTCGGCGTGCACAATAATCATTTGAGGTTGCAAAGCAAGCATACCGCGCAGGTGGTCGAACGGCCGTTTATACATAACATGCAAATCGGCCCGCACACCACCCGGCCACCAGATTTGGTCGACGGGCACGGTCTTGGTGGGAGCAAACACACCGTCGGAAACGTCGATGTGTAGCCGCACGGCATACCGCGAGGCACTCTCCATTTGCGCCCGAAATTCGTGCGCGTCATTTGCCAAAATAGCCGGACAGACAGTCGGTTTCATTCTATGTATCATACCGCTTATGATTGGATTTGGGGAGCCTAATTTTGCGGGTCTGGCACAGCGCAACGTTTTGCCACTGGCAAACCACCTGTCGTCCCTTCGGAAATCATGGCGGGCGTTATTTTTTGCACAAACCCGACCATGTAGCTATCCTTGGTAAAGCCAGCGGGATTACCTTCGAGGCGCACGCCATAGTCTTGCTCTATTTGGGATGCGGTTTCTTTTTCGGGCGGACCGGCAACCACCAGACCTTCAAGGTTGCCATTTGCATCAAAACTCGCTCCGCCGCTGGAACCACTACGACTCTCGTCGTCTTGATGTCCTTTGCTATAGTTCCGGCCGATGCCGTCAACGATAAGCATAATGTTACCGAGATCTTTTATAACAATTCCTCCGTACATCGCCGGCTCATGGAAATTGTCGGCGGCGTTAGGATAGGCGGGATATAGTGGCGAGCGGCGCCGTGTTGGTGGTTGGTCGGGCCTGTGTTTAAGCGACTCATAATTCACGAAAAATATCTCTTTCCCAACCATATAGCGGGGATACCGTGCGGTAACTGCAGGAACTTGCGTTGCCGCCAGCGAACTATTGTCGACCCATAGACTGGCGTAGTCCATACCCCATGGCTCATTGCTAGCCAGATCAGAACCGTGGTTGACGCCGCTCGCGCGCGTAATTGGTTGAGTCACGGCAGCGCCGTCGCCTTCGGGAAGCGTGAGGGCCGCCTCAATAGTCATGCCTTTGCAATTGAACTGCGGACTGTTTGTGTTAAGGCCTTCGGGAAGTGGTGCGTCACCCATAATCATATGGCCGGCGGTTAAAAACTGGTTAGGGGCAACCTTAACACCACTGCCTGTCCCTTTGGGCCCTGCCACGGCCACAGCCGACCGGGCCGCTTCCGCCACTCTGGGCGGCAGTGTGTCAGCAAGCGCTACGCGCGCCAAGTCGATTATTTGTACCGGTGGTTTGCTTGGATCTTGCGAAGCCTCAAAACGCTGCGGTTGTGGCAACGTGTCCTCGCTAACAGTTACTATTGAGCTGGAATAAGCCAAAAGCTCTGTCGTCAAAAAAGCGGTAAAAATAAATTTTTCCATGGTTTGCACAAAGGGTAACTATAGCACAACGCCGCGCTGGATGTTCAAGCTTTACGGGTTTTGATTTGGTGGAATTATCTGCGGCATGGCACGAGGTGTGGCGACCGGCCCGTATTCTACTCCGGCGCTCAACGCCGCTTGGTCCTGCAGAGATTTCGCGTTGATCGCAAACAATTCGCCACCCTGTATGCAAGCTTCAGCAAACCGCTCCTCGAGATAGCCATGCAGAGTCGTCCATGCATCGGTTACAGCCGGATTAACCGTTTCATCCGAAAATCGCACGTCCGCGTTGGCGCGGTATGCAACGCAGGCCTGTATATACAGTTCGCGGAGGCCGGGATAGTCCATGGCCTCAAACTGTGCGCCGATCTGGTTTTGCAAACGCGCCGCGGCGGTTTGGTCATTCATTGTACGCACGACCCGTATTTCGGTAAATAATTTTACTAATTGGTCAAAAGTATCGGATTGCCATTCGTAGCTTTGAGGATACTCTTCGGGCATTAGGAGCTAGTATAACACAAGATCACACTTGGGCAGTTAGAGCGGCAGGTCGTCGAGCTGCTGGATGCGGCGCTTGAAACGACTCGCTCCCGCAAACGGAGTTGCGAGCCAAGTGTTCACCACAGCCTCGGCTTCAGAAGTTTTTAAGAGCCGGGCAGGTAGGCAAAGTACATTGCTGTCATCGTCGTTGCGCGACATGCGCGCTTCGGCAACATCCCAAACCAAACTGGCACGGATGCGTTTGAAACGGTTGGCGGCCATGCACATGCCCTGGCCGCTCCCGCAAATAAGGACGCCACGTGCATCGGCACCGCCATCGGCCAGCAAAGCGCCAACTACTTTAGCGGCATACTGTGGAAAGTCGTCGTCGGTTTGCAAGGCAACATCGCCCTCGTCAATCACTTCGTGGCCAGATTTTTGTAGCATAGCAATAAGTTCTTGCTTGAGCGCAAACCCGTTGTGATCGGCACCGAGGTAAATCTTCATGCCCGTCCCCTCTTATTCGTGATCGTGCGATTCGGTTTTGTGCAAAAAGCGGCCTGCATCGGCCGAGACCTCGACCAAACGGTTGCTATAACCCCATTCGTTGTCATACCAGGCGGCAACTTTTACCAAATTTCCGCCCACAACAGCAGTGCAGTGCAAGTCAACAATCGCCGAGTGGCTGTTGCCAATAAAGTCGCTGCTTACAAGGTCTTCTTCGGTGACATCCAAAATGCCCTGGTAGTACGGCTCGGCAGCGGCCTTTTTGAAGGCCTCGTTTATTTCGTCAACCGTTACGTTGCGTTTGGTAACGATTACAAAATCGGCCAGCGAGACAACAGGGGTTGGGACGCGCACTTCAAACCCGCCAAACTTGCCCTGCAGTGCCGGCAAAGCCTTGGCGGCGGCGATCGAAGCGCCTGTAGTTGTTGGCACAATGTTTTGCGCGCCGGCGCGGTCTTCGCGAAAGTTTTTGCCCGGGCCATCTTGCAAGTGTTGGCTGGCAGTATAGCTGTGAATGGTGGTCATCATCATTTTGTCTACGCCAAAGACGCTTTCCATTACAGCTGCGACCGGGGTAATGCAGTTCGTTGTGCAAGACGCGTTGCTAATGACGTCGCCCGAACCCTCCAGTTTGTCTTCATTGACGCCCAGCACAATGGTTTCGGCTGTGTTGGCACTATCGCCCTTGGCCGGTGCGGAAATAACCACTTTTTTGGCGCCAGCGGCAATGTGCGCGCGGGCCTTGTCGGGCTCCACGAAGAAGCCGGTCGATTCGATTACCACATCAACATTCAAATCTTTCCAAGGCAATGCGCTCGGGTCTTTTTCGGCAAGTACGCGGATTTTTTTGTCGTTCACAATAATGTTTTCGTCGTCAGAACTTACCGCCGGACCATAGGTGCCGTAGTTACTGTCGTGTTTGAGCAAGTATGCGAGCGTTTTAGTGTCTGTTAAATCGTTGATCGCGACGATCTCGACGTCGTTCCGATCAAAAGCAATTTTGAAAGCGTTCCGGCCAATTCGCCCAAACCCGTTAATTGCCAGCCGTGTTTTCATAGTCCCCCTTGAAACTGCTTATGCTTTGCCTCTATTAAAGCGCATTCCGAAGCAAGACGCAATGTTTTTACAGAGCTTTCAGCAGTTGGTTTTCGCGAATGTAAGTGAGGGCTTGGTTATAAAAACCGTGATACTGCTTTTCGATTTCGGCTACGGCCTCTGGTGGCAACCACGCGTATTCGGAGTGTTCCCAGCTGAGTGTCACGGGCGGCTGCGTGCCGTCAAGTTTGGCCGCAAATAGCAAGCGGATCCAGTTTTGGCCACGCCAAAGTTCCGTTGCACTATACAGAAGTTTTAAATCTTTTGGCGCCATTTGGAGGCCTGTTTCCTCGAGAATTTCGCGCACGCAAGCCTCGCCTGGCTGCTCGCCGAGATCCACCTGCCCACCCGGCAAATCTGGATTATGCGCCAGCGTAGGGTGCGTGGCGCTCCGGCGCAAAACCAACGTATTGCCTTTGGCGTCCAGCAATAACGCCTTGGCGACAACGATGGTAGGTACAAGTTCGTTAGCCATCGCTGCGGTTGTTCCAGCGCTCGATCGACTCCTCGATCACTTTTTTGGCTTCGTCGATGCCACCCCAGCCCAACACTTTGGTCGTACCAGGTTTTTTGAGGTCTTTGTAGTGTGCGAAGTGGTGTTCAATCTTTTGCTTCCAACGTTCGCCCAAATCGTCGAGTGAGCTGATTGCATCACCGGTGTTGCGGTCGTCGGCCGGCACCACGACAATCTTGTAGTCCATTTCGCCGTCGTCCTCAAAGTTTAAGACACCGACCACTTTTGCCTCCAGCCAAATGCCGGTTGGGATAGGCTCGTCGGTAACTACCAAAGTGTCGAGCTCGTCGCCATCTTCATCCAGTGTTTGTGGGATGAAGCCGTAGTTGCAGGGTTTGGCAAAAATGCTGGGCTCAACGCGGTCGAGCATGAACGCGGCGCGTTTCCGATCCCATTCAACCTTGAGCATCGAGCCTTTGGAAATTTCAACAACAGTATTGACGGCGCCATTTTGCCAGTCGCCCGGGGTTAATACTTGGTTAAAGTCGGCCATTATAAAAACTCCTTCTTGTTTGGTGGCTTGTTGTTTTGGCTTTATTGTACACTTTAAGGGAAGGTATGACAAAAATTATCGGACATCGCGGCGCCCGGGGACTGGCCGCCGAAAACACCATCGCAGCACTTGCAAAGGCGCTGGCCGTGCATGTGGACGAAGTTGAAATCGACGTGCGCGTCACCAAAGATGGCGTACCAGTTTTAGTGCACGACAAATCCCTGCGGAGCGCTGGCGGCAAAATGCTCATCAGAGCCCATACACTACAGGAACTCCGCGACACTAAACCCGACCTCACAACCCTCGAAGAAGCATTGCAGTTCGTAGCCAAACGCGTGCCAGTCATGATCGAGGTGAAGCGGCACGTGCCTATCACACCAGTGGTAGCTGTATTGCAAAATCTACTGCACGACAGCTGGCAACCGCTCGATTTTAGGCTGGGCTCGAAAAGCCAGCGTACTTTGCGGGCACTCCATACGGCCCTTCCAGCTATAAAAAAGGTGGTAATTGAGCCGTGGTCGGGTGTGCGAGCCATGTGGCGAGCCCGGGCCGTGCACACAAATCGAATCGCCATGAAACAGTTATTTTTATGGACCGGCTTTGTAGCGAGTATGCACCGGCGCGGCTATGAACTATATGCCTACACCCTAAACGACCCCGTCAAAGCGGCGCGCTGGAGCAAACGTGGCCTGGCCGGCTTCATCACCGACCACCCCGAGAGGTTTACAAGCCAGCGATGAATATTATTTTTGACCATAGGGAGCAGATCGCACCATGCATCTATACCTTTTACTTTCGCTCCGAAAAGCCAGTGCAATATGTGGCCGGGCAATATGCTGAATTTTACTTGCCGCATGGCGGGCATGACGCGCGGGGCGAGCACCGCTGGTTCACGCTTTCTTCGATGCCCGACGAGCCGCTTTTGGCGATGACAACAAAGTTCGCCCAAAGCGACGGCAGCAGTTTTAAGCGTCAGTTGCGAGCACTCAAACCCGGCGCGCAACTGGGCATGACCGAACCCATGGGCGATTTCGTGCTTCCAAAAGATCCTCGTGTACCTGTCGTGTTCGTGGTTGGCGGCATTGGCATAACACCGGTACGCAGTATGATTGCCTGGCTGCATGCCCGCGGCGAGTCACGCCCTTTGCAGTTAGTATACGCGGCACGCCGCCCAAAAGACCTTGTATTTACAAACTTGTTCGAAGCCTATGGGCTCCACGCCTCACCCATCCTTACAAATCCCGATGGCGATTGGCAGGGTCACACCGGACACTTAAACGCACGGCATCTTTTGGAAGTTACTGGCGACTCCAAGGGCAAACTTTTTTACTTTTCCGGTCCTGAGCCGATGGTGGAGGCACTCGTGGCCGAACTCAAACAGCACAGCGTCGAGCCATACCAAATCGTGCTTGATTACTTCCCTGGCTATTCCCAGCTTTAGTACACCGGATTGGCCTGCTGTGCGTTGTCGTTGGCTACCACGCCAACCTCTTTGCCGTCCGCCGCAGCCGGGTAACCGTCGAGATACTCGCGGATAAGGAGTGCTGCCGTGGCGCCTTCACCGCTAGCGCTGGCGATTTGCATCGTGGCGCCGCTGCGAATATCACCAGCCGCAAATACGCCCTTCATGTTGGTCTGCAAGTGTTCGTCGGTTTTTACAAAGCCGATGTCGTCGAGTTCGATGCCCGATGTCTTTAAAAACTCGCTGTTTGGCTTGAGGCCGACGAACACGAACACGCCGTCGGTGGGAAATTCTACCTTTTTACCAGTGGTCTTGTCGGTGCCCACAACTTTTACTACCAGGTTGTTTTCGCCCACGATTTCGTCTGTTGTGGTGTTAAAGTGCACCGTAATTTTGTCTTTATGCTTTTCGAGTTCGTGTTGCAAAACTTCGGAAGCACGAAAGCCGTCGCCACGCACCAACAGGTCGATATGCGAAGCAAAGCGCGTGAGGAACATCGCCTCTTGCACGGCGGAGTTGCCGCCACCCACTACCACCAAGCGCTTGTCGCGGTAAAACGCGCCATCGCAAGTGGCGCAGTAGTGCACACCACGGGCGTAATACTCTTGTTCGCCAGGCACGTTAATCTTTTTGTAATCGCTTCCGGTGGCAATGAGCACGGCTTTTGCAAGCATGTCGCCGCTGGTAGTTTCCAGACGTTTGTAGTCGCCCTCATCGGTGATTTTAGTGACTTCGCCCAGTTCAATCTCTGCGCCAAAGCGCTCAGCCTGTTTGCGCAGGCCTTCTGCCAGGTCGAGACCGGCCACGCCTTCCGGAAAGCCTGGGTAGTTATCGACCCAGTCGGTTACGGCCGCAAGGCCGCCGACCACGCCACGTTCAAATAACAATGTTTCGATGTCTTCGCGCGTAGTGTAAATGGCCGCGCTTAAAGCTGCCGGGCCAGCGCCAATCATAATAACGTCGCGTACTCTGGGTTTTGTATCTGCCATAGTTACCTCTTAGGCGACTGCCGGGGCAAGTTTCGCCAAATTAAAGCCGACAACAACTTCGCGGGCGTCATCTTGTTTGGTAATGACGGTAACAGGTACGGTGAAGGCACCGCTGAGCTCGATTGCCTCGGCTTGGCGTTCCGGGTGTTCGTCCAGATTAACCACATCATACTCGAACCCTTTTGCGTTCAGCCACTTCTTGACCATCGGACAATAGGCGCAAGTTGTGCGTGTAAAAATAGTGATGTTTTTGACCATACCGTTACCCTCGTTATTGTTTTTCGCTTATGCTTTTATTGTATATGGCGTCCCGCTCATAAGCAAGAGCGCTATATATTGTGTTTTTTACGCTAATGCGCGCCAATTGACTCTAGTGTCACATCGAACACCAGGTCGGCATTTGCCGGAATGTTTGAGCCTTGCGGCGGATTTGCGCCATAAGCTTTTGCGGCCGGAATCAGCAAGCGCCGCGTGCCGCCCACCTTCATGCCGGGAATGCCCTCGGTCCAGCCGGGAATGACTTGGCTCAGACTAAAAGTTGCCGGCTGGCCCGTATCGTAAGAACTTTGGAAAACCGTGCCAGTGGCAGCCACAGCGCCCGTGTAGTCAACGGTTACGGTGTCGCCAGCTTTTACTTCGGCGCCGCTCCCTGGTTTGGTATCGGTAGCTTCGAGCGCTGGTACGCTGCCGGTAGGCGTAAAGTTCTGCAACTGCGTGCCTGCCAGCTTGTTTTTGTTGTTTTGCGTTGCCGTTTGTGCTGTGTTGTTATTTTTGTTGTGGTTATCTTGGTACATGCCCCAAATCACCGCCACACTCAAGCCTAACGACGACGTCAAAAACAAAATCGCTCCCACTAAAGCAAATATTCTTTCACGCTTCCGCGCCATAACTAACTCCTCTGTTTATGAATTGCATGATGGTACTTATCCGGATTGATGTGTTCGGGCTGTTTGGGAAAACCGTGCTTGAGCGCGTCGAGGAGCGCATGTTTGAGCGCCTCGGAACGCAAAGTAATCTTCGGCAACATCGCCAGCGGCATCCATAGCGGCTCATGGATGTTTTGGCCTAGCTGGTTGATGCTCATCTCTTCGGAATCCGCTGCCAACCGCGGTTGGCCATGTCCGGCATATTCGCATAGGTAAATGTACTGTATGCCGAATGGGTCGCCAGCCTCCTCAATGTACACTAGCCGTTCGGACAATACGCGCAGGCTTGATTCTTCGGCCACCTCCCGATGCAAGGCTTGCTCCGGCGTTTCGCCAACCTGGATGCCACCGCCAACCAAAGTGTAGTACTCCTGCCCAAACTTGTTGCGCCGCATGACCAACAAGTCATCGTCGCGAATAATAATCGCTCGCACCGCTCTACGCATAGGTTTCATTATACGACACAATCGCTCGCTGGCTAGCCGGCAATTTCGTATTCCTTCAGTTTCTTCTTATCGGTAGTAGTGTGGCCCTGCTGCAATTTGAGTAGCTGTGCATAAATGCCGTCCGACTTGCTAAGCTCCTCTGGCGAGCCGATTTCGTCCACCCGTCCGCCACGCAGAGTGATGATCTGGTCAACATTCTGGATGGTGCTCAAGCGGTGGGCAATGATGAGCGTCGTGCGCCCCTTCATGAGCCGTTCAAGCGCCTCCTGCACCATCTGCTCGCTCTTGCTATCCAGGCTGCTGGTGGCTTCATCTAAAATGAGAATGGGCGCGTCTTTGAGCAAAGCTCGCGCGATCGCCAACCGCTGCTTTTGCCCGCCGCTTAGGCGCAAGCCGCGCTCACCAATCTCGGTGTCGTAGCCTTTTTCAAATTTTTGGATGAACTCGTGCGCGTTGGCGGCTTTGGCGGCTGCGACCACCTGCGCTTTGCTGGCATGCGGATTCGCATAGGTGATGTTTTCGCGGATCGTCCCGCTAAACAGCGCTGGTTCCTGAAACACAATGCCAATATTTTTGCGCAGGCTTTCTTGTGTTACCTCGTTGATATCTTGGCCGTCGATGCGCACCGCGCCCTTTGTCACCTCGTACAGCCGAAGTACGAGATTGGTAAGCGTGGTTTTGCCCTCGCCGCTTTCGCCCACCAGCGCCACCTTGGTGTCGGGCTTAATGGTCAGGTTGATGTCGCGCAGTACCGGCTCGTCGTGTTTGTAGCCAAAAGTAACATTTTCAAAACTGATCTCGGCTTGCGATGTCACGAGTTTTTTAGCGTCCGGTCGGTCGGTAATTTCCGGGCGCACGTCCATCACCTCAAAATAATCTTTGGTATTGGCAATGGCGCGCTGCGTGTTGTCCACCAAAAAGCTGATACTGAAAATCGGGATGCGGATGAGCATGGCGTACTGAATGAGCAGCACCATCGTGCCCACTGTGTAGCGGCCGCGCGCCGTCTCCACAAACACAAACACAAACACAGCCAGGAAAATCAGGTTGAGTACCAGCCGGCGCCATACATCTTGCTTGTGCCAGAACAAACTTTGCGGCCGCGTTGTATTGACGATTTTGTCAAAACGGTGGTGGAAAAAGCTAAGTTCACGCTTTTCTTGTAAAAAACTTTTTACCACGCGCACTTGGCCGATCGCCTCGGCAAAACGCCCGGTGGCGACATCTTGCTCCTGGTTGATCTCCTTTTGGTAGTTTTGCCACTTATTGCTGGTTTTGCCGGTCAGGAAAATAAAGATCGGGTACAGGGCAAACAGCATCAGTGCCACTTCCCAGCTGTAGTGCGCAATAATCGCCAGCGAAAACACCGTACTAAAAATAAACTGCAAAAAGTTGTTGCTGAACACCTGCGTAAAAGTGCTGATCTGCGAAATACCGCGGTTCATACGGTTGATGATCTTGCCGCTCAGCTCGGTATCGAAGTACCGCTGCGGCAAACTCAGCAAGTGTTCGTAGTAGCGCAGGCTCATGAAACGCTGCAGCTTGGCTGAAAGCATGTCGCCAATAAAGCCGCCGATGTTCGCAAAAAGCGTCCCGGCCAAGTCTGCCGCAAAAATGAGGATAGCCAGAATGGCAACCAGCTTAACATTGGCGTGCTGACCACCAATGAGCTTGGTCATTTCGTCGATGGCCGGCTTGGTCAACAGCGGCTGCACCTGGCTAGCGGCGGCCACCAAGATCGAAAACGCCGACACGCCCACATAGTATGGCCACAGCGACTTTGTGAACCTAAAAATGCGGGTAAGCTCTTTCATGGCAAATCTAGACGCGCTCTGCGGTTAATGCTTCCTTGGCGGCATTAGCAATGTGATCGAGTATTTTTGCCACTTCTTCATCAGTCAGTGTGCGTTCGTAGGATGCAATCGAAAGACGCAATGTGATCTGTTTGTGATCGGTGTCGTCCTCACGCTGATAGATATCAATTGGCGTAAGCGTGCACAAAGTGGTGTCAGGCGTTTGCCCTTGCAAATTTTCCCACACCAGGTCAAACAGTTGTTGGTACGTAACGTCACTTGCAACGCGCAGGCAAATGTCTTGTTCGATTTTCGGAAAACGGGTCATCGGTGTGTAATTGGCGGCCTGATGGTCTAAAAGTACGCCAAAACCGATCTCAAAGCCGGCGGACTTTTCGGGTAATTTTAGTGCCTTGCGGACGCTCGGCTTAAACTCGCCAATCATGCCAAAGCCGTGATCTTGGCCTTTTATGGTGACTATTGCCATCCGGTTGGGATCGAATGGCGCCGCCTGGGCTACGTCGGCGCCGGCAATTTTTTGGAAGCTTAGTTCGACGCCAACGTGCTCTGCCACCGTCGTCAAAAACTTTCGCGCCTCATAATATGCCGCGCCCGGTTTGTCGTTTTTGCGGGCCGCATACACGAGCGCCAAATTGTCGAGCTCGGCCGGCAAGCCGTCATCGTCCATGACCGCCTTTTCGTGCACTTTGCCGAGTTCGAATAAGGCAAACTCATCGTGTCCAGCTTTGATGTTTGCGTGTACTTTATCGAGCAAACTGGGAAGTAATGTCAAGCGATAATATTGCAAATCTGGGCTGAGCGCGTTGCCCAGCTCAAACGCTTCGTCGCGTTTTTGCCCAACTTTATCGAGCAAGTTGCCATGCACAAAACTGTATGTCAGCACCTCGTTGGCGCCAGCTTTTGAAAGGATGTTACGCAAACGCGTCTTGAGGTCGAGCACGCGGTTTTTAGCTGTCGGCGTAATGTCGCGGCGCGGCAACACCAACGGCAGCCGATCATAACCGTACAACCGGCCAACTTCTTCCACAATGTCTTCGGGCAGTTCGATGTCAGTACGCCAAAACGGTGCGGTGACCATGAGATTGTCGTCGTGTACATCCACCGTAAATTCAACATTGGTGAGTAGTCTCGCCATATCTTCGCGTGAGAGGTCAAGACCTAGCCGAACGTTCACAAATTCACGCGAGACTTGCACCGGTTCGTGCAACGAGTTTCGCTTAAAAACGTCTTCGGATACATGATTATCATCAATCAGTTTGCTTGCAACTTTGCCGGCGGCAAACTGCCGGATTTCATCGACAATTTTGGCGAGCACCGCCACATTTTGCAGTGGCGATTGGCCTTTGTTAAAGCGCGTTACGGCGTCGGTGAACAATCCGTGCGCCATCGACGTGCGGCGAATCGAGTACATATTAAAGTTGGCGACTTCGATGATGATATTCTGCGTCTTTTCATCTACCTCAGTGTCGGCGCCGCCCATCACGCCACCCAGGCCGATCAGTTTTTGCTCGGTGGCAATCATGATCGCCGCTTCACGCGGCTCAATTGTTTTGCCGTTTAACAGTGTGATCTTCTCGCCTTTTTGCGGCCGGCGCACCACTAGCGTGGCATGGTCGACACCCGCGTCTTGCGCCTTTACTTTGTCGTAGTCATAGGCGTGCAGCGGCTGGCCGGTTTCGAGCATAAAAAAGTTGGTGTAATCAACGATGTTGTTGATGGGGCGCATGCCAGCTTTGGTGAGTTCGAGTTGCAGCCAGACGGGGCTGGGCTTGACCTCAACACCGCGCATGGTGATGGCTGTAAAGCGCGGCACGTCCTGGGGCAGTTCGTTGCGAAATTCGAGCGGCAGGTCGTCGGCCTCGACCTCTGGAATTTCGGGGTCGGTGCGGTACCATGCCGGACTTTTGAACGGCAGGTTTTGGATGCCGGCAAGTTCGCGCGCTACACCCAAGAAGCCGAAACAATCCGGCCGGTGTGTAAACATTTTGTTTTCGATGTCGATCACGGCGTCGCCTTGCAAGTTATATGCCTCGGCAAACAGCGTGCCTGGCGCAAAGTCACCGTCAATTTCTAAGATGCCCTCGTGACTGTCGCCAATGCCAAGTTCGCGCGGGCTGGCCAGCATGCCATTGCTCGTAACGCCGCGAAGTTCGCGTGCCTCGAGCACAAACGGGTCGTTGCCGTAGGTTTCGGGCACAGTGACGCCTGGCGCCAACCAAGCCACCAGCAAGCCTTCGCGCACATTCGGCGCACCGCACACCACTTGCACCAAACCGTTTTCGTCGCGCGGTACGCCTTCGGTTTTACCGCCGTCATCGATTTTGCACACATGCAAGCGGTCGGCATTTGGATGGTCTTCGCACGATACCACTTTTACAATGCGCACGCTTTGGTACTTTGCGCCAAAGTCGATGGTTTCTTCCACCGCGCCAAGTTGCGCGCCAATCCGCTCCACCAAAGCGTCCACGCCGTCCGGCGCAATATCACCGGCGCATTCGTAGCGCCGGTTCATGCCTTTTATGGAATTGATACTAATCTTCATCGGTTGCCTTCACAATTTTTTGCTGGATTTCTGCCAATAGTTCGTCGCTCATTTGCGGCCCATCGTGCGTGTCAATGTAGCCGGGGTAGACGGGGAAAAATATCTGCTGCCGCGGCAAATTGCTGCGGTCGCCATTAAATTTGTGCATCGGATATAGTTTGGCATGCACGTATGGCACCGCTTCACCCTCAAACACAAGTGCCACGCGCGACGCGCCCAAGCCCTTTTCGAGCAGTTTGGCTGTTTTTTTGGCGGCACGCATAAGGCCGGCAACCGCCTCGTCGTCCATGTCGAATACATATGCACCGGGATTTTGCTTGGGAATTACCACCGTAACACCGACCATGTTGGCAAATGGCGTCAAAAACGCCATGTACTGGTCGTCTTCGTAAACCACCCAAGCCGGCACTTCCCGCGCCACAATTTTGTCGAAAATAGTTTGTTCACTCATGTTGCATCCTCGATTCTCTTTTCTAATTCGTCCATGGTTTTGGTGAATTCAGCAGCCAGGTCAACGTCGTAATGGTTGGCGAGCACCAGGACCGACCACAGACAATCTGAAAGTTCGTGAGCCAGTTTGGCGTCAACGTTTTCGATATGGCGCAAATTTTCTTTGGCCATGACGAGTTTGGCAAGATCGCCCACATCGCCAACAAAACCCATCATGTACTCTTTGCCTGCCCACGCTTCATGGCCGTTTTTGGTGTTTAGCTGGCTGTATTTTTGGCGAATTTCGAGCGCCCGTTTTTGCAAATCGGTAAATTGGCTCATACGAACTGCCTCAAAAAGTCTAATTTGCCGCTTTCAAAGTGCCGGATGTCTTCAACGCCATATTTCATCATCACTAACCGTTCCAGGCCGCAGCCCCAAGCAAAACCGGTGTACACGTTCGGGTCGACGCCGGCCATTTTGAGCACGTTGGGATGGATCATGCCCATGCCGAGCAGTTCAATCCACCCAGTGTAGCTGCACACATTGCAGCCTTTCTTTTGGCAAAACGGGCAGCTGAGCGCCAGTTCAAAGCTCGGTTCGGTAAACGGAAAATAGAACGGCTGGCTTTTAATTTCGATGGCTTGACCGTAATATTCGCTCAAGAATGTCTTGAAGGTGGCCAGTAAGTTGCCGGCGTTGATGCCTTTGTCCACATACACGCCTTCGAACTGGTAAAACGTGTGCTCGTGGCGGGCATCGAGGTCTTCGTTGCGAAACACGCGGCCGGGAATAACAGCGGCAATCGGTTTGCCTTGCTCGAGTCCAGCCTTGTGTTCGCGAAGAATGCGCGTTTGCATGATACTGGTGTGCGCAGGAGCAATGAACGGGTGGCCGTTTTTGTCGGTTTGCGTAGTCATGAAGGTATCGTATTCGTCGCGAGCCGGGTGGTCTTCGGGGAAGTTTAGGCTGGTAAACATGTGGTATTCGTCGTCAATCTCGCGCGATTCCACGGCCGTAAAGCCCATACGCGCAAAGATGTCGAGCACAGTTTCGAGCTCGGTACTCAATGGGTGTTTGCTGCCCTGTGTGGCTGGCAACAGCGCTGGACGTTTTTCTGCCGGCACGTTAATATCGAACGGCGCTGTGACGTCGATCGGCGGCAAGGCCTCGGCTTTTTCCTGATGTTCGGCAATCTTTTGCTCGAGTTCATTTTTCAGCTGGTTGATTTCCTTACCAAACGCACCACGCTCCTCGGCCGGCAGCGTGAGGATTTCGGCGTATAATGCCCGCAGCTCAACCGCCTTTAAAATGTCGGCTTTCTGTTCGAGCGCCTCGAGCCGTTCGTGTAAAGTTTTGGCAACATCAGCAATATGTGGATTTTGGTAGTTCATCTTAGGCACATTATAATACAGATATGGCACAATTTTCATTCGATATTGTAAGTGAGTACGACAAGGCCGAAATGAACAACGTGTTCGACCAAGTCGTACGCGAAATTCAGAACCGTTACGATTTTAAAGGTACACCGGCGCAGCTCGAGTGGCTGAACGGCGACAAAACCGGCTTTAAGGTGACCGGCAACGGCGAGTGGCAGATCGACGCCATTTTAGACATCGTGCGTAAAAAACTAGCTGCCCGCGGGCTCAGCCAAAAAGTGCTCGACGTATCGCGCGCTGTTGCCGAAAGCAACCTCAAAGCCACCAAAGAGGTGCCGTTCGTACAGGGTCTCAACCAAGACAAGGCCAAAAAGGTCACCAAATTGCTGCAAAGCGAGGCGCCAAAGGTAAAGGCACAAATCCAGGGAGAAACCGTGCGCGTTACGGGCGCCAAAAAAGATGAACTGCAAGCGGCCATTGCGTTGCTCAAAGCGCAAGATTTTGATTTTGCGTTGCAGTTCACCAATTACCGGTAGCGACGAACGATTTGATTGCGCTCGCCGCACCTTCCTGCGTGCTCAAACACTGCGGACTAGATACCGCAAAACTGCGCGCGTTCAGGAAGATGTGTCGAGCCGCGGCTACTATAAAACCGTCACGCAGTTGTAAACGTTGCGGTTGTCTTGGTCCCACAGGCGCGATAAGCTTTCGCGCGTGGGCGGCTCAACTTTTATGCCGGAAATGGTGAGCTGGCGCGGCGCCTGCTGCAAGTAAATTTGCGGATCGCTGCCATCGCAGGCGGGGCCATTGCTTGTTACTTCAAGTTCGTCGGTGTTATCCAGGTTAACGCTGTCGGACGTAATCACCACGGCGCTATAGGCATCGCCTGCCACGACATTTTGGAGTGTGAGGCGGCGGCCATCGGCGGTTTGCGTAGCGGTAGTCGTCACCTTGCCTAGCGCCAAATTGTGCAACGTTACCGACGATTGCTGACTTACCAAAAGCCGCAAATTATTGCTCTGGAATCCGGGGCCAAATGCCAAACTCGTATCGGTGCCGGCAATCTCGGCGCTCTGCAATGTGGGCACGTGGATTTTTATGGTGAGCCAGTTGTCGCTGTACAGGCAAAAGACAGTGCAGGTGTCCCCGCTTCGATAATTGCTCGTGTCGATCGCCAAGGTGTCGTTATCGACGTGGGTGGCAATGTCGCCTGTTTTGTTGGCCGAGCCAAAGTACTGTACTTCGACAGCGTAGGTGGCGTCAGGGACAATCTGGAAATTCACATCCTTGCCGTTCAATTTTACATTGGTAAATGGTGAAACATTCGTAGTTTGTGTGTGGTGCAAAGCATTATATTTGTTGCGGATTTGCGGCGCAATGTCGAAGCCAACCACTGTGCCGAGGCCGCCGGCAATCAAAAATACGCCGGTTACAATACCGAGTACCCAGCCCTTCACAACCGCTTTGCGGCGGATCATAGCCAAGCCCGCAACCAACAAAAAGAAAGCAAAGATAGCCCCCACAACAATGCCACAGAACAGCGCAAACACCGCCTCGCTGCCAATGGGGAATACGACCTGATCGGCCACCTTGGCTCCGCGCCCGAGCAGGTAGGAGCCCGCCACCATAGTGCCGCTAAACGTAGCAATGCCGGCCAGCACAAACACGCCGCCCACCAGCGCTGCAAACGCTTTAGCCAAGCCTTCTATTACCCGACCGAGGCCGCGACCAAACTCCTGTCCAACCTTTCCCACCCGTTCGGCGGCGCCTGCGATATTCGCACGGTCGACAACTTCTTTCAAGCTATCGACCGTGACGGCTTTTCCCCGCATTTGGAGCCGTTCACTCGATGTTTTGGCCTCTGGCACAATCAACCACAACAGGATATACAAGAAAATGCCGCTACCGCCAAAGAAGGTCAACAATACGAAAATCAGCCGCATGATGGTGACATCGACGCCAAAGAATGCGGCGAGGCCTGCCGCTACGCCGGCAAACATGGCGCGGTCGCCATCGCGGAACAGGCGCTTGGGACCGCTTTCGGTTTGTTTTTCGGCGTCGTCCGCTTCTTCGTCTTCATCTTTAAAGTCGTGTGGCTCGCCGAGTTGTTCTTTCAAAAACTGGACATCTTCGGGTAGCACCACCTTTTCTTCGTGAAGTCCGCGCTCCTCGAGGAGTTCGGCCATGCGCATTTCGATCTCATCAATGACATCACCTTTTTTGCCGACCTGCGTCTTGATGGCGTCCAGGTAATCGTGCAACATGGTGTACGCCTCGATCGAAATCGTAAATGATTGCCGGCCGAGATGAATGTGTTTTATTTCGTTCATGCTTGTCCTTTCTCTAAGGTGTTAATCGAGGCGTGCAGCCGGCGGTATGATTGCTCAAGTACTTTGAGCGCCTCCTTGCCATCACTGGTAAGCCAATAATACTTACGCGGCGGACCCTGCCCGGACTCGCGCCATTCATAGCCCAACAATCCATCGCGCGCCAAACGGCTCAATAGCGGATACAGCGTACCCTCCACCACAATGAGCTCAGCTTGGTGTAACCGGTTAATAATTTGTGAGCTATAAACTTTGCCATCCTTGCACAACAAAAGCACGCAGTACACCAACATACCTTTGCGCATCTGGGTTTCAGACTGGTTTACAAACGGGCTTTTGCCGGTGCTTTCTTCCATACAATACTATGCTATACAAGGTACTTAAAAATGTCAAATACTGTGTAGTCATTCAGAAACATGTGCTCGCCGATTAAACGTGCGCTATACTAGTAACCATGAGCGATAACACCTCCCTGTTCGATCAGGCGAAAGCAGTGTTGCAAAAAAATGACCGCGGCAACTATACCATCCCCGCCGCACGAATCTATCCCCACCAATGGTTGTGGGACAGCTGTTTTATAGCCATTGGGCTGCGGCATGTGGACGTCGAGCGCGCCAAAATGGAAATTTTGAGCCTGCTCCGCGGCCAATGGCGCAACGGCATGCTACCGCACATGATCTTTGCCGACGAGCACGAAAAGTTTGCCGACGACATCAACCGGCGCACCTTGTGGCGTAGTTGGCTCAGCCCTTTTTCGCCAGACGATGTCGCCACCAGTGGCATTACCCAGCCGCCGATGCTCGCCGAGGCCGTAGTGCGCGTCGGCGAAAAACTCTCACTGCCCGAGCGGCGCAGTTGGTACCGACTCGTGTATCCGGCCCTACTCGCCTATCATGAATGGCTTTATTTTGAGCGCGATCCGCACGCCGAAGGCTTGGTACTGCAGATTCACCCTTGGGAAACCGGCCTCGACAACACGCCACCCTGGATGAGTGAACTGCACGAACACCTGCTGCCGTGGTGGATCCGGATTATTGAAAAAACACATCTTGACGGCATAGTTGGCTATTTCCGGCGCGACGTCAGCCGCGTGCCGCGCGGTCAGCGCATGAGCACCGTTGACGCCCTTGCCCTCTACAGCGCGCAGCGCAGGCTGCGTCGTAAAAACTACGATATCGACCGCATCCTCGACCATTCCCTGTTTACCATCGAAGACCTTACGTTCAACAGCATTCTTATTCGCGCCAACGATCGCTTGCAAGAAATCGCCAAGTCGCTGCGTATTGATTTGCCCGAGGAATTACAAAAGCGCATGGCGCTCACCGCGCAAACGTTCGAGGAGTTGTGGGATCCCTACACCGAACAATATTACCCGCGCGATTTTGTGACGCACAAGCTCATTAAAGAGTCGAGTGTTGCTACATTACTGCCGCTATACGCCGGACACATCACCAAAGAGCGCGCCGAAACGCTAGTGCGGCTCATTGAAAACGACCATTTGTTTGGGCCGGCATATCCGATACCGAGCACGCCGCTCAACTCAAGTTGGTTCGATTCGCACCGCTACTGGCAAGGCCCCACCTGGATGAATACTAACTGGCTGATTATTGATGGCCTCAAACGCTACGGTTTCCACGAGCACGCCGCCGCGCTCAGGGAAAGTTCGCTGGAGCTTGTGGAGCGCGCTGGTTTTCATGAATACTTCGACCCGGTGAACGGAAATCCGCTTGGCAGCCCCAACTTTAGCTGGACCGCTGCGCTCACCATGGATTGGCTCAAAAAATAGTACAGGTTAGTCTTCGAGCGTTGGCTTATCGAGTGCAAGCGGATCAACAGCCGGCGTCGTTTCGGCAATTTTAACGATGTCTTTGTCGATTTTGCGCAGTTCTTTGTGTGCGTTATTGAAGTGGTTTACAGTGGTGCCAAGGCTGCCGCCCAATTTTTGCATGAGCGTTTCGTAGCCGGCAATGTGGCGGCCGAGCTCGCCCACGCGGATTTGAATTTCCTTGGCCTGCTCCTCGATTTGCAAACTGCGCAAACCCTGCAAAACCGTCTGCAGATATGCCATGAAACTAGTCGGGCTCACGATGATTACTTTTTTGTCACGGAAGGCGTACTCGATAAGGTCGCGAGCACTGGTGCCGGTGGTACCCACTTTGGCCACCAGCAGGTCGTAATAAATTGCTTCGCTCGGGATGAACATAAACGCAAAGTCCATGGTGCCTTCCTTGGGGCGAATGTATTTGGCGGTTTCGTCGATGCGCCCTTTGAGGTCGCGCTTGAACGCCGCAGCGATCGCTGCTTTGGCGGTAGCGTCTTTTTCATCGACCAAACGGTTGTAGTTTTCCAGGCTAAATTTAGAGTCCACGGGCAGTAGTTTGCCTTTATCAAGTACTACCACGGCGTCTACGGTCTCGCCGTCTTTAAAACGGTGCTGCAAATGGAAACGTTCTGGTGGCAACACGTTTTCGAGCACACTTTGCAAATAATATTCACCCAAAACGCCGCGCTGTTTGGGATTTTGCAGCACATTTTGCAATGTCTTAAGCTCGTCGGCCACGTTGACTACGCGCCGGTTGGTTTCATCAAGCTTGGTGAGGCGTTCGGTAACTTCGGTAATCAGTTTTACGCTAGCACCAAATTGCTTTTGGATGGAGTCGCGCATGAGCTCTTGGTTTTTGTCGAGCCGGTCGGTGAGGTGCGATTGCAAGCCTTCCTGTAGTTTGGCGATGTCGCTGCTGAGCTGGGACAGGTCTTGTTTGAACAGCAGGTTCACGCTCGTGTCGGCACTCGGCGCGCTTTGACGGCGCAAAACCAGCGCTAACAACACTACGCACAGAACCCCGAGCACAATCACCGCAATAATCATATTTTTAGTATACCAGCCGTTTTAAAAGACCCGGGGAATGTTCCCAGGTCTTGTCGGAAGCCTCACACTTCCATATGTAGCTTATGCCTAAATGCCAGTAAAAGCAAACCTAACCGAGAATGTCTTTGCCTAAGGCGGTCGAAGCCGTTGCGATTGCGCCAAGCACACCGATACCAGCCACCACAAGCCCTCCCCATGCTTCTACATCTGCTATATCTGATTGTTCGTTAATTACCGCTTGGGTCGTTGCCTAGACGTTTGCACAAGTTGATTTTAGAAATTCTTGGGGGGTTTTGACACGCTTCCATGTGTCCAACTTCGCTCAAACCCGAAAAGCCTTCGTACGTCAAAAACCCTCCACCTACGCCGATGCCAACACTTAGCAATCCACCCGCAATAACACGTCGCATCTCCATACTCATAGCAGTTGAAATTCCTTGATTACGTTAAGAATCCATCATAACATAACATGCCGGGCTCATTGTTCAAGCTCGTGGATGCGGGTGTGGTTGAGGCCAAAGTAGTGCGCCACCTCATGCCACAACGTGTGATAAATTTCTTTGCGCAAGGCAGGCAATGAGTCAACACTTGCTGTGAGCGGCCTTTTAAAAATGGTGATTTTATCGGGCCCGTAGCCGGTAACGCCCATGCGCTGCGGCAGCGGCACGCCCTCATACAAGCCAAACAGGGTTTGGTTACAAGCCAGCTTGAGGCGCTCGCGCTGTTCGGGTGAAGGCTCGTCTTCGTACACGATGGCCACGTTTTTGATGGCGCTGCGGTGTTGCCGTGGCAAACGTTCAAGGGCATCGGCGATGAGCGCCGAAAATTCGTCGTCGGTAACTGTTATCATCAAGCATTAGTGTAGCAGATTAGTACCAGTAGCCGTATATTTCGCCATAAGTGCTAAAAAGGTTGAGTAGGTAGTCGACCACTCTTTGGCGGCGGTTTCGGAGGTGACGGGCATAGTAATCGTCGAGGCTCATGATGCGATTTTCGTCCTGAAGACGCTCGAGTGTCCGGGCCCCATCGGCCCAGGAATATATGGTATAGGTGAGCCCTTCGTCGAGCCCCAAGTAGTCGTCCGCCTCGAGTGGGATGTTGCGGGCGCCGAGTCGCGCAAACCGGCTCACGCCAGCAGCGGCGCTTAATATGTAACTTACGCGTTCATCTGGCCCGTCGTCTTTATCGGTGTAATCAATGCGGTACGCGCGGCCATGTTTGTTGGAGAGGTCGAAGATTTCGAAGATCGCCTGGTCTAGATGTGAAGATTCCGCCTCGACCGTCCCCGCTATAACTGGTGTTGGGCCGCGGCCTTCGATACAAGGAAAATGTACCTCGCCTCGGGCGGCACTAATCTGAAATGCTCGCCCGAGCTGGCTCAGGACGGCATGGCGACCATGCCAGTTTTGTCCATGAAGATCGTACGTAGGGTAAAAGCTCATGGCCAAATTGTAAACTATTTGCCGCGGCGGCGCTTGTTGGCGTCAAGTTCGCGCTTGCGTAGACGCAACGCCTTTGGCGTTACCTCGAGCAGTTCGTCGTTTTCAATAAAGTCGAGACATTCTTCGAGGCTCATGATGACCGGTGGCGTCAATTGCACCACGCCGTCACTGCTGCTGGAGCGCATGTTGGTGAGGTGTTTGGCTTTACAGACGTTGATTTCCATATCTTCTTGGCGGTTATTGAGGCCAACGATCTGGCCGGCATATACTTTGGCGGCCGGAGCGACGAACGAAATGCCTCGCGCCTCGAGGTTTTGCAACGCATAGGGCGTGGTGGTCCCCGCCTCGAAAGCAATGAGAGCACCACTACGCAACTGTTGGAGGGGTGCGCCCTCGGGTTGGTATCCGGCAACAAGACTGTTCATAACGATCGTGCCTTTGGTGCCGGTCATGAGGATGTTACGCAAACCCAAAAGCGCGCGCGTTGGCAACTCGTATACCAACTTGGTGACGCCCTTGGGGCTTGCGAACTGCTCTTTGAGAGTGGCGCGGCGCTGGCCGAGCTCCATCTGCACGGCGCCCACGTGTTCGGCCGGCACTTCGATAATGAGCTCCTCGACCGGCTCCATGGTTTGGCCGTTTTCTTGGTGGGTAACCACTTGCGGGCGACCAACTTCAAATTCGTAGCCTTCGCGGCGCATGGTCTCGATCAGCACGCTCAAGTGCAGCTCGCCACGGCCGCTTACCAAAAAGCCGATGCCATCGTCTTCTACGCGCAGGCCCACGTTGGTTTCGAGTTCTTTTTGCAGGCGTCCGCCGATTTGGCGCGAGGTGGTGAACTCGCCCTCGGTGCCTTTGAACGGTGAAGTGTTCGGCCCAAGGTAAATGCGAAGTGTTGGCGCTTCGACCTCGAGCACCGGCAGCGCCTCAGGGTTGGTGGCGTCGGCAACTGTTTCGCCGATTTGCGCGTCAGCTATGCCGGTCAGCTGCACAATGTCGCCCGCCACACCCTCATCCACTTCGAACTTGCTCAGGCCATGGCTCATAAATACCAGATCAACTTTGGCCTTTACGACTGAGCCGTCCTTTTTGCAAAGCGCAACTTGGTCGCCCGCCTTTATGTGGCCGCGCGTGATGCGGCCGATGGCATATTTACCCTTAAAGTTATCCCACGCCAGCGCAGTCACAAGCATTTGGAATGGTTTGTCGAGCTCAACTTTTGGTGCCGGCACGTCTTTGATAATGGCGTCGAAAATAATATCGAGATTGCCAGCTTCATCGGGGTTGGCTGGTGGCGTTTCCCAAGCCTTGCCCGCCCGGCCCACCGCGTAGTACACCGGATAATGCAATTGGTGCTCATCAACAGCCAACTCTAAAAACAGATCGGCAAGCTCGTCTTCGACCTCGGCAATGCGAGCGCCGGGCTTGTCGATTTTGTTAATTACCACAATGGGTTTGAGGCCGTTTGCCAGCGCCTTGGTTAGTACGAACTTGGTTTGCGGCATGGGGCCTTCTTGGGCATCGACAATCAGCAAGCAGCCATCAGCCAGGTTAAGCGTTCGTTCCACCTCGCCCGAAAAGTCAGCGTGGCCGGGCGTGTCGATGATGTTGATGCGATAATCATCGTGCTGCACCGCTGTTACTTTGGCGGTGATGGTGATGCCGCGCTCTTTTTCTTGATCGCCGCTATCCATCAGTAAGCTTTGCGCCATTTCGGCTTGATTGTCGCGAAAGGTTTTAGATTGCTTTAAAAGACCGTCGACCAGTGTTGTCTTGCCGTGGTCAACATGCGCAATGATGGCAATGTTTCGGATTTTGCTTGGGTCCTGCACTGTTTGTGTCATAAAAATAAGCGCTCCTTGCCTGCGCCTTGCAATATTTTAAAATTATTATAGCATAAACTTCCTCGGACCGCAATCTGTTGTCTATAAACGGCAACTCTGCTACGGTCGAATATATGCCATACAATGTTATTCTTGACCTTTCATCGGAACGCTTGGTATTTCTCGGCGACGAAGTTGCGGTAGCTCAAACTACCGCAACAGTTACTGCCGCCGCCATAGGATGGGCAGCTTCGGCTAACGGCCTTCATCCGGATGATTTAGCCAACCTCAGCCAAAATATGCAAGACCTTTCCGGAGTACAAGCTGGCATTTCAGGCGAAGAACGCAGGCAGATAGTCATCGACACTTTTGATGGTGCTATGAACCCTCACCCCAATCAAGCACTTCACGAAAAAATAGCCGAGCAAGCAAGTGCTGGCGTCGTTACCGTGCCGCAATATCTTGAACAGCTTTCTTTTTTGCAAAGCCTAGTCGCCATTGATTTTGTAAATAAAAACGGCGTCAGTACATATGTCGAAGACAACCAGCTAAAAACCGCAATATACGAGCTAGAATCTTTAAGCAGCGAAGATTTAGCAGAGGACATCTCTCCCGAAATCCAAAACATTATAGACGAGCACGGCCTGACACATTATGTTAACCAAACTGAACTTGTTTACGACAAAGAGAGCAACAGGTACCGGCTGTTGTCTGGTAGGGATCACTACCAGGTAGGGACGCTCAAGGATGGCAACTTCGTCCCCATGTTCACCATTTTAAATGGCTGGCACCCCGCACACCCTTCTCAGCGCTAGCAGCCCGCTTTACACCAAGTGGCGGGTCATCTATAATTAAACTTTATGCTTATGAGTATTGAAGACCCACTTCCTGCCGATACCCGCGATGGAGGTGTGCAATAGTGCCCGTGTATCTTTTTATCCTTACTGTTATCTTGTTGGTTGGCTTTTCGGCCATGTGCTCGGGCCTGAACGTGGCGATTATGTCGCTCGACGCCGCCGACCTACGCCGCAAAGCACGCCTGGGCAACGCCGCCGCCCGCAGCGTGTTGCCACTCCGCAAAAACGCCCACCTAACGCTCGCAGGCATTTTGCTCACAAACGTTGCGGCAGTTTCGGCTACCTCGTTGGTCATGGAAGGCAAGTTTAACGGCATTGTCGCCGGTATTGCCAGCACCTTGCTGATCGTAATTTTCGGCGAAATTTTTCCGCAAGCTATTTTTGCCCGCCGCGCGCTCCTGTTTTGTGCACGCTTCGCTCCTGCTTTAAAGGTAATGATTTTTCTGACCTACCCGGTTTCCAAGCCGCTGCAACTTTTGCTCGACAAATTATTCCACGAGCAAGGTTCGCAACTGCAAAGCCGCCACGAGCTTGGCATGATGATTAGCGAACACCTAGGCAACAACACCAGTGAGCTCGACAACGATGAAGTCGAAATTATCCGCGGCGCGTTGCAGCTCAGCGAAAAACACGTGCGCGACATCATGACACCAATCGACCACGTGTTTTGGCTCATGCCTGACACCAAAATGAACAGCGCCAAGATCGACGAAATCAAAGCCAATGGCTGGAGCCGCATCCCGGTGCTCAACCGCCAGCGCAGCACTTGTTTTGGCGTGTTGCTCATGAAAGATTTGGTTGACGTCAACTTCGACCAAGAGTCTCTGCGCACCGACGACTTGCCCTTGTATCCCACACAAATTGTCGGCAGCATGACTGCGCTCGACACGCTATTCCGTAAGTTTATCATCGGCGGCGTACACCTCATACCGGTGGAGCGCGAAGACAAAATCATTGGCATCGTTACCATCGAAGATTTGCTAGAAGAAATCGTCGGTCACGAAATCGAAGACGAAACCGACCGACGTAAAGCCAATCGGCGCGGGCTTCGCGCCAAAAAGTAGTTACACTTTGTAGACCGGTTTTTTGAAGTGCGCTTTTGCGTATTGCAAGATGGCGCCAATCCCAATAACGTACGAAAAGACGCCGGCGATCACGCCGATCTGCGGCAACAGATACACCACGAGCAGCACCAACGCGCCCACGAGCATAATCGCGAGCGGATTCTTCGACTTAGCCAGCAACATGCTGCCAATGTAGTACGCTGTCACCGGCCCGCTCAGCAGCACCAGCAGCAACCACAAGAGCAGCATAAAAATTCCGGCAACCACGCCAACAACGCTAGCAATCAACAGCGCAAGCACCATTGGCACTACAAACATCGTCAATATGCCCACCATCACCGTCTTGAACAATTTTTTGCGAGGGAATTGCGCCACTTTGTCCACAGTTTGCGGGAACAGCAGCACGAGTGCCATGGCGAACAACAAAAGCATAGGAAATGCCACAGCCGAAATCACCCCAAAGACAGCAATGTGCCCTTTTTTGTTGACTGGCGGCGTGCGGTGGTCGGTTTTGCCCTCTACTTTGGCGCTCGGGTTCTTAGAAATTGTATCAACGCTTGTGTATGCGAGATCGCCCGCGATGTACGCGCCGCTTTGCAGGCTCAAGTTTGAGCCATTCATCACCACGTTGCGCCCTATGGTTGAGCTGATTTGGGTCGTCTTGGAGGCCAAGCTGGCGTCACGGCCGACAGGCGCCTGGATGACGGCCTTACTGCCGGCGGCACTCAAGTCGCGCCCGATGCTCGCCGAAGGGTTGATCGCCAAGTTTTGCGCCGCGAGCGAGGCACTGCCGCCCACTGCAGCGTTAAGCGTCATTGTAACCCCAACAGTCCGAACATTACCATCAACATGGCCGCTAATTACAATGCTCTGCGCCGCACACAAGATGTCACCGTGCACCGTGGCGTCGATCAAAACGTTTTGGCCAGTACAATACACATCGCCATTGACCGTGCCTTGAATGTCGATCTGCTTGCCAACGCTATACAGCGAGCTGTCCACCGTCTTGCCGGCATATACCACCGTACTAAAAGTTTGCGCATGTGCCAGCCCTACGCCAGCCAAGGCAAAAAATAGCCCCAGCACTGCACTTATTGCGGCAATTTTTCGTTTCATTTCGTCCCCTTTTATTATTTCCATTGTAACAGACGTATAATAAAAACATGCAACCACTCGCGGAACGAATGCGGCCCCAGGCACTGGCCGATGTTGTCGGCCAAAAACACCTTGTCGAGCAAGGCCGTATTGTTCGTGAGGTCATTGAAAAAAATCAGCCCACCAGCCTCATTTTGTGGGGTCCGCCCGGCAGCGGCAAGACGACGCTGGCGCGCATTATTGCCAGCGAAACCGAAGCCGATTTTGTCGAGTTAAGCGCGGTGAGCGCCGGAAAAGCCGATGTGATGCGCGTGATCGAGCACGCCAAAGCAAATCAGCGCTTAGGCATGCGCACCATTTTGTTCATCGACGAAATCCACCGTTTTAACAAGGCACAGCAAGACGCTTTTTTGCCGTACGTCGAAGACGGCACCATCATCTTAATTGGCGCCACCACCGAAAATCCTAGTTTTGAAGTCATCACGCCATTGCTCAGCCGCAGCCGCGTGCTGGTGCTTGAGCCGCTCACCAAAGACGAAATCATCACCATCCTTAAAAAAGCAGCAAAGGCTGAAAAGCTTAATGCCAAGCGCTTGCCAGCCAAAAGCATCGGCCTGCTTGCCGAGCTTTCCGGCGGTGATGCGCGCGTGGCGCTCGGAAATTTGGAGTTGGCCATGCAGCTCACCAAAAGCACCATTACACCAGAAATCATTAATACCGCCGCTCAAAAACGTGTGCCCGGCTACGACAAAAACGGCGAGAACCACTACAACCTCATCAGCACGTTCATAAAATCCATGCGTGGTTCCGACCCAAGCGCCACGCTTTATTATATGGCACGCATTTTGCAGGCCGGCGAAGACCCAAAATTCGTGGCTCGGCGCATGGTAATTTTTGCCTCCGAAGATATTGGCGTGGCCTCGCCGGCGGCGCTTACGCTGGCCGTTTCGACTTTTCAGGCGGTGGAACGCATTGGCATGCCGGAATGCCAGTACAATTTGTTTCACTGTGCGCTTACGCTGGCTAAATGCCAAAAATCGCGCACCGTGGCAGGTGCTATGCAAAAAGCCCAGGCTGCCGCGCGCGATTTTCCCGATTTGCCCGTGCCGTTGCACTTGCGTAACGCACCGACCAAGCTCATGAAAGACCTCGGCTACCAAAAAGGTTACAAGTGGGAAGCCGGCTTTGCGCATGCTGAAGGTTTTTTGCCGTCAGAGCTGCAAGACCTTGATGTCTTGGTATAAAATGTAGTCAGGCCTATGCGGTCGACTCGAAGCTTAAAAGAAAGGAGATACTATGCCAAACCCCGATTCGCTGCGCCAAGAAGCGCGCCGGTTACATCAGCAAGCCGAATCACTTGAGCGGCATGCCCAAGACGTGGAACGACATCTCCGAAACCAAGAGCAAACGATCCGCAATCTTGAGCAAAACCGTCAAGACTGGCAGAACAGGCTGCATCAACTGGAAATACAGCTAAGCACGACGGCCGACCCTGGACAGCGCCAAAACCTTATGGGCCAAATCCAGGACATCAACCGCCGCTTACTCGACCAAGACAAACAAATCCAAAACGCACGCAACGAGCACGACAAGCTGTTGCACTAGCGTGGACTAGCTGGCAATAATCTCCTCCCAGGGTAGACTGGTTTTGCCAAAATGGCCATAGGCCGAGGTTTGGCTGTAAATCGGCCGCGCCAGGTCGAGCCGCTCAATAATGCCTTTTACTGAGGTGTCGATGAGCTTGTCTTTGAATGCATGCAATGCTTCGTCGCTCACTGTGGCCGTGCCAAAGGTGTCGATGGTTTGCATGAGCGGCTTTGGTTGGCCAATAACATATGCCAGGCCAACCTCGCACTTGGTTGCAAGCCCCGCAGCTACGATGTTTTTGGCGATGAACCGGGCAGCGTAGGCGCCGGAGCGATCAACCTTGCTCGGGTCTTTGCCACTGAAGGCACCGCCGCCCACGCGGGCGTAGCCACCATAGGTGTCGACCACGATCTTGCGCCCAGTGAGTCCGGCGTCGGACTCCGGTCCAGGAATGTGCCACAAGCCAGTGCCGTTCACGATAATGTCTTCGTCGGCTGGCAGTTTGAAGCCGTATTTCTCAAGTGTTGGCGTAATAACTTGGTCGATCGTGTCTTTGCGCACTTGTTCGGCGGGCGTTTCCTCGTTGTGTGCTACGGCAGCAACGACTTTTTCAACCGCTACGGGCTTGTCGTCTTCGTAGCGCACCGTCACTTGCGCTTTGCCATCGGGGCGCAGCCATTGGAGCGTACCGTTTTCGCGCACTTCGTCGATGCCGCGTGCCAGCGCATGCGCGAGGGCAATCGGCAGCGGCATGAGCTCTGGCGTCTCGTTACAAGCGTAACCAAACATCATGCCCTGGTCGCCAGCGCCGTCTTGGTCAACGCCCAGCGCAATTTCGGGCGATTGCTGGTGCACGTCGTTGGTAAAACTCGATTCTTGCGAAAAGCCCCACTTCGGTTCGGTGTAGCCCAATTTTTCAACGGTGGCACGCACAATTTCTTCGTAATCAATTTTGGCAGTGGTTTTGATTTCGCCGTACAGATTGATCTGGTTGGCGCCGGCAACGGTTTCGATACCAGTGCGCGATTTTGGATCCTGCGCAAGCGCGGCGTCCACAATCGCGTCACTAATCGCGTCGCAAATTTTATCGGGGTGGCCCGCGCACACTGACTCGCTGGTAAACAGGCGGATGTGCTTGGTGATTACCACGTCGGTATCGGCGTCAGACTCGGCGGTCGTTACAGTTGGCATAAAATATCCTTTCTGCCACACGTAGCGAGAAAGGATCCGTAAGACGAAACATCTTCCCCGTTACATTGGCGGGCTAGATGGAGCACCTTGCGAAACCGTAGGTTGCTGGCAGATCGGCGAGCTAGTTCTCTCCCTGCACTCTGTATATTCTTTAGTTGTTAAGCTTGCTCATTGTAGCAGGCGATGTGTCCGGGCACAAGCAAAACGTGCTACCATAAGAATTATGCACACACTATGGAATGGCTCAATTAGTTTTGGACTTGTCAATATACCGGTGCGAATGTACAGCGCCACCAACCCACACGAAGGGCTCAACCTCAATTTGCTGCACAAGGCCGACCACGCGCCCATCCGCTACGCCCGCATCTGTAAAAAAGACGGCGAAGAAGTAGCTTGGGAAGAAGTGGTAAAGGGTTTTGAGATCCGCGACGACGAATATGTGGTGCTTACCGACAAAGACCTAGACGAACTAGGCGCCAAAAAAACACAGACCATAGACATAAAACAGTTTGTCGAGGAAGCCGACATCGACATCCGCTACTTTGAAAAGCCGTACTATCTTGAGGTAATCAAAGGCGGCGAAAAAGCCTATGCGCTACTGCACGAAGCGCTCCGTAAGTCGCAAAAAGTAGCACTGGCGTCGTTTGTCATGCATGAGCGCCAGCATATCGGCGTTATCAAGCCGGTGGGCCGGGCGCTTGTGCTCAACCAAATGCGCTACCCAACCGACCTGCGCGAGCCCACCGACCTCCATTTTCCGACCGCCAAAGAAGTCACTGAAAAAGAAATCGAGATGGCGCTCAAACTGGTAAAGCAAGAGACCAAGCCGTTCATCGCCGAAGACCTGCACGACACGTACACCGAAGAACTCGAAGAACTCATCAAAGACAAAGCCAAAGGCAAAAAACTGCGCCCCGCCAAAAAAGTTGAGCACGAAGCTTCCGCCAAAGACCTCATGAGCGTCCTTAAGGCCAGCCTGAAAGGGTAGCGCGTGGGGCTGGGCAAATATCTCAAAAAACGGGATTTTACGAAAACGCCCGAACCCGAAGGCGCTTCTGCTCTCAAGCGACGCAGCGGCAAAAAGCTGGCGTTCGTAGTGCAAGAGCACCACGCCACAGCCTTGCACTACGACTTTCGCCTCGAGATCGACGGCGTGCTTAAAAGCTGGGCCGTGCCGAAAGGGCCGAGCCTCAACCCGCACGATCACCACCTCGCCATTCGCACCGAAGACCACCCGTTTGAGTACCGCAAGTTCGAAGGCGTCATCCCCGAACATAACTATGGCGCCGGCAACGTCATCATCTGGGACGAAGGCTGGTACGAGGCACGCGCCGAAACAAACAACAACGAGAAAACCTTGCGCGAAGAGCTACAAAAAGGCCACCTCACCTTTGTGCTGCACGGCAAAAAGTTGCGCGGCGAGTTCGCGCTCATAAAAATGCAGGGCGACGACGACAAAGCCTGGCTGCTCATCAAAAAAGACGACGAATTTGCAAGCACGCGCAATGTCACCAAAGAAGAAGACACCTCAGTTAAAAGCCACAAACGCGTTGACGACCTTGGCGCGCATGGCAAACTGCCCGATCTCTCACAATTACCCAAAAAGCCAGCGCCCACTCATGTAAAGCCCATGCTGTGCACGCTTGTCGACCAGCCGTTCAAACGCGAAGGCTGGCTGTTTGAGATCAAGTGGGATGGCTACCGCGCCATCGGCAGCAAGCAGAAAACCACCGTCGATTTGTATTCACGGCGCGGCACCGATTTTATCAAACAATACCCTCCAGTGGTCGAAGCGTTGCACGCCCTCACACACGATGTAGTGGTTGACGGCGAAATTGTTGTGGTCGACAAAGACGGCGTAGCGCGTTTTGAGTGGCTCCAAGACTGGCACCGCGATCCGCGCGGCACCTTGCGTTTTTACCTGTTCGACATTTTGTGGTGCGACGGGCACGATGTGCGCGGCATGTCGCTCACCAGCCGCAAGGCTTTGCTGAAAGCCATTTTGCCGCACAGCGATATTTTGCAGTACAGCGACGACCTCGAGACCGACGGCATTAAATTGTTCCGCGAAATGCAGCGCCGCGGCATGGAAGGCATTGTCGCCAAACGCGCGCGGAGCAGTTACCGCGAAAACGCGCGCGGTCCCGACTGGCTCAAAATGAAGACCAGCTTGCGGCAAGAGGTAGTAATCGGCGGCTTTACCGAGCCGCGCGGCAGCCGGAAATTTCTGGGCTCGCTCCTGGTAGGCGTATACGCCAACGGCGAGTTCCAATATGTAGGGCATTCAGGCGGTGGCATTGCCGACGACCAACGCAAGTTGCTCCAAGAAAAACTCATGCGCCTGGAGCGCAAAACTTCCGCTTTTGCCACCGAGCCCAAACCGAACGCACCTGTGCACTGGGTGCGGCCCGAGCTCGTATGTGAAATGAGTTTTAGCGAATGGACCAAGGAGGGATATATGCGCCAACCCAAATACGAAGGCCTGCGGCCAGACAAAAAACCTGCGGCCGTCCACCGCGAAAAAGCAACACACCCCCTGCCCGCACCAGCGCGCGCCGAAAAGCCCACTCGCACCAAAAGCACCGGCGGTTTGCCGTTCGAGCTCACCCATCTCGACAAAGTATTTTTCCCTAAACGCAAATACACCAAGGGCGACATGATTGATTATTACACCGAGGTTGCCGACTTTATTTTGCCGTACATAAAAGACCGCGCCTGTTCGCTTAACCGCATGCCGAACGGTATCACCGGCGAAAGTTTTTACCAAAAAAATAACGAGCACTTGCCAGACTGGGTGCCAAGCGCCGACATTTTTTCGGACTCCAACAACGCCGACTTGCACTGGATGGTGGGCGGGCGGCTCGAAACGCTTTTGTACATGGTGCAGCTGGGCTGCGTCGAAATTAACCCTTGGAATTCGCGCGTTGGCAAGTTGGGTAAACCCGATTGGATTGTGATCGATCTCGACCCCGAAGGCGTCACGTTCGCCCACGTTATTGAGGTGGCGCGCGTGGTGCATGAAGTCTGTGAGGAATGGGGAATTCCCGCTCATCCCAAGACATCCGGCAAAACCGGCATCCATATTTACATTCCGATGGGCGGCAAATACACCTACGAGCAGGCTAAAAACTTGGCGCATTTGATCGCGCTCGAAGTCAACAAGCGCACGCCCAAGCTCACCAGCGTCGAGCGGCTGCCCAAAAAACGTCAACACAAAATATACCTAGACTTTTTGCAAAACCGCGAAGGCCAAACCCTGACAGCGCCGTATTCGCTGCGGCCAACGCAGGAAGCCAGCGTGTCCACGCCACTGCATTGGGATGAAGTAAAAACCGGCTTGTCGCCCTCTGACTTTACCATCGAAAACATGCCAGCGCGTCTTAAGCGGGTTGGCGACCTCTGGAAACCAGTGCTCGGCCCTGGCATCGACCTTGCCAAAGTCCTCAAGAAAATCGAACAAAGCAGCTCGTAGCGCTTGTGTTACAGTAGAGGCATGGGTACTAAGTTAAGTAGCAAGGCCGCAAAAACTGGAGGAACGCCTGTGTATTACACTTACGCCAAAACGCAGCTCGGACCAATTTTGCTGACCAGCGACGGCAAGACGCTTACAGGTTTGTATTGGAAAGTGTTTCGGCGCGCGCCCACTCCCGAAGCCGATTGGGTGGAGGATGCAGCAGCTTTCGCCGACGTTTTGCGCGAGCTCGACGAGTACTTGGCCGGCAAACGCCAACATTTCGACGTGCCCTACCGCGCCGAAGGCACCGCCTTCCAAAAGCAAGTATGGCAAGCGCTCGAGCAAATTCCGTTTGGCGCAAGCGCGAGCTACCGAGAAATCGCCACAGCCATCGGCCGGCCCAAAGCTGTCCGCGCTGTGGGAACGGCCGTGGGCAGCAATCCGGTTTGTATTATCGTCCCATGTCACCGTGCGCTCGGAAGTGGCCAGACCCTCAACGGCTACGCTGGCGGACTGGACGCAAAACGCGCGTTGCTCAAACTCGAGCACATCCCCTACGTTGCGTAAGCGTGGCCGAGTTTGGACGACAGTTCTGCGCTATGTAATGGGGTGGTTTTCTATGTAAACTTCGGCGAGTTGCATCAAGGCTTTACCGGCATGTTCCTGATCGGAGGCGACGCGCTCGTGGAATTCTCTTGCAGTAGTATCTAACTGGTCGTAATAACCAGCCAAGTGCTCCGGTTCTGGCGGTATGTCATCCGTGCGGCCAAGCAGTGCATACATACAAACACCGTTGCTTTTTCATTTACGTATTATACTATAAAAATATATAAAAGCAACTTATCCTGCGCTCCGGTCTTGGACAACTTGGCAAAAAGTCCGCCGATTGGTATAATTCCCCTGTTATTCACCCATTGGGGATTGGCCAAGCGGTAAGGCAACGGGTTCTGGTCCCGTGATCGGGGGTTCGAATCCCTCATCCCCAGCCAAGATTATTTACAGAGGTCAGGAATTCTATTTCTTGATCTCTTTTTATTTTCTGATCTGTTAATGCGGTTCGAATCCCTCATCTCCTTTGTCTTTTTGCAACTCATCAAGTAACTCGCTAATTCCTCGCATTTCAGGCTCAATTTTTTTCGTCTTCACTCATCTTAAGCTTAACTAGTATTCGGCCCCGGTTACAAAATGGCATGAGCACAAGATTCGTGTTATACTTACGTGCCTTACGCTAGCTAGACGCTAGAAAATGCACGTACTCACTCAGCCTTCATAAGATGAAGACTAAGGATTTTATCATAAATTTTATCAATATGCTTCAAGCTACTTTTGCCCTTTTTGGCATGGACAATTTTATGCGCACCCACTTCTCGTGCAGTAGATTTTGAAAGCTCTAAAACTTCCAACCACGAACCCGCAGCGTGCTTTTCTGCAATAACATAGGTAGCATTTCCAAATACTGGCGACTCTGCTATTGCGTATGTCTCACCTCCGAGCTGTATTACAACCACAAAATAAGGAGGAGTGCTCCCTAGCGATCCTTCCTTAGAGCGGAACAGCGTACCATCATATTGCTTTCGAATATTAATCAAATCAGTAAGACGTTGCCACTCAAGCGAAGTTACTTTCGAAGCGCCTACTCGCTGTAGCTCTTGGTCGAGGTCTCGTTGGGTAGCTTCAGGAGGGAGTATAATTTTATCCAACTGTTCAGCGATATTACCTTGCAGCTCTAGTGCCTCTTGGGTTTTTGCATCGTCTTGGACTGGCTGTGGAACTTCAAATAATAGCCTTTCCATATTCTCAACTACTATTCGCCCCTCGTAAGCTGGCCATGTCTTTAATATCAGCTGACGTGTTGTAGTCCAATTATTTTGAAAATCTAAAATAAATCTATCTACCGCCTTGATGTCCGGAAGAATGACGCCCTGTATTTGTTTTTCTACTACAAACATGCGCAAAAGCTGACGATGTTCCTCGAGCGACTTTTGATGTGCCACCAATGCGTTAAGCTTTTCCTTGCCTTCCAATGTATCCTCAGACCGAGTTATTTGATCCAAGCGTGCAAGTACTCCAATGACTTGCACTGCATTCTCCTTAGATAAAGCGGGGAGGAGCTGATCTCCTGCATAGTTAACGAATCCTTTAACAAGTTCGTGCTGCATACTGTCGAAGCCAGCCTCTCTTCGTTGCTTGGCCGTCAACCGCCAGTAGTCATTAAAGGCCTGTGCATCTTGATGCAGCTTAACATTTTCTTCTGCTACCTCTAGTAAAAGCATCTCCAGCTCTAGTGACGAGGCGTTGGCATTATTAGTAACCAGCGTTTCAACTTGTTCTTGAACAGTTGGTGGAATCGAAGGCTCATCGAAACGTAGGAAAGTGGGAACCTCATAGCCCAATCTTTCATAAACAGGTTTAAAGCCCTCCAGCATACCTACCATATCTGCTTCGGTCTGTTTAGCATGCTTTCCAAGTAACTTGAGAACGTGCTTCGATTGTCCATTATGCTCGTATGCGGCATAATGCGTGAAGGACTTCGCAAGTTCTGACATCATTTCTACTTTTCCTTCATAATCATTCACTGTCAGGACGTCACGATATTTCCTGGCTAGCATGAGCGCATGACTTCGTCTCCGGCCACCAAATTTTGCAAGTGTAATAGTTCCTTCTAAAAATAGATTAGCGCCCTCGAGCTGCGCAAGCGCATAGAAGTTGTCGGCTCTAGCGTCCAGATTCTCCTTGGTCAGGTTCGAATAACCAAGCTGTTGAAGCTTATCTTCCACTGCCTCCACCGTTAGAGGAAGTTCTGTTTCTTCATTCCTAAAAAGTGAGGCGTAGATCGACCCATGCCCTGGGGGTGCATACTCAGTAATCGCACAATTACGTTCTTCTGGGCGCATATTCAAAACATGATAGTAATTTAAGATGTTGGCTTTTGAGGCTCGGTACACAACCCAACTTCGCTCTAAGCCATAATCCTGCGTGTCTTCAAGATGTTTAACCCATTCACTGTTGCGTTCAATCGTCCAGGTTTCACCAGTACCCATTGCAAGCGTAGCTATCTTGGACTGTGCGGCTCCACGGCGCATAGCTCTATTAGCGGCTTCGTTTTGGAGTATCTCCGCCTCTTCGGGTTCGACAAGGTTATTCTCGTAAATCGTATTATATCTCTCAATGAAAGTGTTGAGAGTGTCTTCTTTTGCTTTGGCCATATCTTGCGCAAATTGCTGGTCAAGTTCTGAGAAACCTGTGGAGTATAAAAATGCATCGTCTGAGCGATAGGCATTAGCAATATCAACAGAGAGACCAAATCTGTCTACCATCATGTCCAGTTTTTCATCGAATATAGTAGGCGTTACAACAAGATCTCCTGGTCGCTCGCCAGAACCAGAAAACTCAAAACCAGGCTGTTTCATGAATAGGATTATATAATAATATATCCTGTTTGTAAATGACAATCCAATCTGTATCGCCTATCTGACAGTTCCTTTGGTAAGCTTTGATAGGATCACGTAGGCTTGGCCTTAAAAGATGCTTGGAATTATCGGCTAATTTATGACGTTAGCATGTTAAAATATATCTATGAGCTTAACTAACGACGACCTTCAAGCAATACGTGATGTCATCAAAGATGAGGTAAGTAGTGCCGTTCGTAGTACGGTAGAGGAAGCGTTGCATCCTATCAGCGGAGAACTTGAAGCTCTTCGGAATGATATCAAGGAGATATACGACATGATTGCTCATATCCAGAAATCTCCAGATCCCATCGCAAACCTTCAGAAGCTAACTCTTGAAGAAAAGCTCCTAAAACTCCATTCCGAGCTAGTCGAGGCAGCGAATCAGGCTGGTATTACTTTGCCTAGCCACTAATCATCAAGTGTCTTGTCAATTTCATTTTTCTTACAGCTCGCCATGTCGTACATAAATTGTTTATAAAAAGTCGTGTGATCAAAAAGACCTGCGGTAGCCAAACTCCTTAAGGAGTGCTTCCGAAGACATAGCAATTTCATACATCGCCCTCTAGCAAATCTTTTAGTATGGCGATACTTGCTCCGTTAGGTTCTTTATTATATGGCTCTCGCTCTAACTTCTGCCCCAGGAGAATGAAATCAGTAACCAAGGGGTGCCAGTTGAGGGACTCATCCCCAGCCAAGATTTGCACCTTTGGTGATCGTAGTCCTTTGATTCACATCGAGGTAAATAATGAAACTTGAAGACATCGATTATTTTGCGGCTAAGAAAGCGCAACAGCCCGAGGTCTTCAATTTGGCACAAAAAGTGGTTGGCGACTACTCTGCAAAAGATCCAGCGAATCATGCAGAAATGCAGCGTCGCCTAGCCTACTTAGCTAAAAGTACTGGCAATGAACATCTACGCCAGTGTGCCAACTTCATTGCAGTGGCGGCTCAATGCTATTTTGCAAGTCGCGACACGTAGCCGATATTACCACCTAAGCGAGGCTCGTGAGCTTGTCCCGCAGCAGCGCCAATGCCCCTTGCGCTACTCTGGCCGTAACGACGGAATCGGCCGCGCCCGGCACAATCGTTACGAGACTATCCGGCTGTGCCATATCCCAGTCGGAATAGCTATCTTCGATTGTCTGTGACATATCACCCGCGCTTGTATTCGGCACCTCTATGTTCTTTTTATCGGCGTCTTCTTCCAATTCGGCATTCAGGAGTTCGAGAGCAATCGCATGAGAACCGATTTTTTGGAGCATTTTGTGTTCTGGCTCTGGCTGTCTACCCGCTTCTTCAAGCAGGGTACTTGTCGCAATAGCTATGTTCCCCAGAACATTGAGCGCCGATCCACGCGAGACATCCACATTTGCCTCAAGTTCGCGCCATCGTCTCGCTGGCAAAACCGGCCGCGTAAACGGATATTCCTCGCGTAGCTCGTGCAAAGCATCGCCGGAGATTACATTTTCTCGAAGGTGGTTGTAGAATTCTTGTTCTACCTGTTGAGGAGTAGGTTTTTTAGCAAACTTTGTCAATTTCATAATTAATATATTAACGTACCTGAACTATAGAACTTATTATAGCAAATAATGAAGCTGCTTAATCTCACACGGTCTGATATGGTATCAATATGTCGGGACTTACCCAGCCCTCTGAATTTGAACACCCCTCTGAAGGTTATATTGTCATCGCACCTCTTTCTACAGAGAGTAAACTAAGAATTTCAGCTATTCAATCTAGGTATGTAGAACAATTCGGAGAAGACACACTGTGGCTGCCAAAAGATGATCAACTTCACATAACTTTTAGCCATATTATTACACCAAATGTCGAGTATGCCGAGGATCACGCCGCATTGTTTGCGCGTTTGCAGCCTTTAGCATCAGTAGCGCTTAGCGAAATAGCAAAGCCTCCTTTTGCTATAAGCTCACACTTTAACACCATAGAGGCCTTTCCTTCGGCCGTAATCCTGAAAGCCACCGACGACGGCACGTACGATAAGCTTCGCAAACGATTTGTTGAGAGGTTCCTCCAGTTCACCTCTGTAAAATGGGGTTTGAGTCCCTCATACCAGCTCGTAGTCCTTGACACGGGTAATACCAAAGGTATACACTTTAGGTATGATTAAATCCAGTGTGATTAACCTTAAGACAGATCCCGAGCTAAAAAGACTAGCAACGCAAACTGCTGCCAAGTTGGGCATTAGTATTAGTGCGGTACTCAACAATGAGCTGCGCCGGTTTGCCTCAGAGCAGAGCGTGGTATTTGATGTGCCTGAGGTCCCAAACGAGCAAACAGCTAAACAGCTTACAGCATCTAAGAAGCAAATCGCCAAAGCCGACTATCACAAGTTTAGTAACAACAAAAAAGCATTGAACTTTTTAGCTGACGAGCTTAAATGAACATCTCGTATTCTAAAAGTTTCGTGAAGCAGGCGAAGAAGCTGAGTCCTGAACTACGCAAGAAGCTACTGGAACGAATTGAGATATTTAGCGACAACCCTCTTCACCCCATACTGCGTAATCATCAACTCAAAGGCAACTATAAAGAATATCGCAGCGTTGATGTTACGGGAGACGTGCGAGCGCTTTACTTACAAAAAGAACATGAAGCTATTTTTGATGCTGTCGGGACGCATAGTCAGTTGTATGGATAGCGCAATTCTCGTTATTTGAGGTTCTAATTTTAAGGTCAGATGTCCTGTCTAATCGCTTGGTGCCCAAGTACTTTATGCCCAGCTCCACGCGTGTGTTCTTTTACAAAGGTCTCGTTTGGTGCAAGCTCAACGCCTAGCTCCGTAGCTCTTGCAATTGCGTCTGGTGATGCATGCCAGCCGCTAGGAAGCCGCCTCACAAACCAGGTCACATCATGTTCACGTACTTCACGAACAATATCAGACTTGACTGAAGGTGGGCGGTGAAGGAGCCGTATACGGGGAATTAATAATTGGGGTACTGGGTCAAACTCACCCCCTTGATCGTTTGGAAGATGGGGATAACTAGTAGGCCCTGGAAGGTTTTTGGTACGGGTCATCGGGGTTGATGTCCTGCGGATCTTCAATTTGAAGGTTTAAAAAGCTGCCCATAATGCTTTTGTATAGCTCGGGATTAGATTCGATTTCTTTCGAAAAAAGCTGAAAATCATGGGTCGGGGTGATAGGCACGCCTTGCTCAGCTAGGATGGCGGCGTACCTTTTGCGGTTGTGGTTTGACAAAAGTTGCGTGTGCAAGTGCATGGTAGGATTTGTATCGGTGATGCCATGAGATAAAATGACCGTGCCCATAAAATTCTGAAAACTTTTCCAATCTCCAGGGCTCAGCGTTCCGCCTTTATCGTAGGCCGGGTCTACGACTTCCCTCCCCACCATAAGGTCAATATGGTTGGCAAACGTCATTTTTTCGCGCGGGTCATGCACGTGCCATGCCGGCTGCTCGCCGTCACTAGGCTCGGCTTGTGTAACAACAATGCGGGCGGGATCGTCGGGAGATTGGCTAAAACGAGCTCCCGCAAACTCCACCGAGGCAGCCGCTAGGTCCACCACTCCCACCTTTTTGGCGAGCCGTTCGGTAAAGCTCGGACAATCTCGGGGAGGCGTATACATAATCGCGCCTTCCCCCTGTTCGTAAGCCGTCCGCAAACCGGCAGCCGAGCTATCCGGAATGTACGACCGCAGTATCCTCATATCGGCCGGATCGACGCCAAGAGTATGCAGCTCTGCGGCCATCGCCATGGCCTTATGGCCACACGCCGACAAAACATCATATGGCAACGGGAGCTGCGCCAGCCGCTCAACCAATTCGTAGTCCATATTCCCTCCTTTTTTTGTTACATTGCCTCGAGAAGCGATTATACCAAGCCCCCTTACCACCGCCAAACCGCTTGCGCTATAAATGCATTGCAAAAAAATAATTTTGCGAGTACAATACGACGGTAAACTTTTAAGGTGATTGATTTCAATTGGCCAAAATACGCCTTGTTCCTACTGAGAACCGGGGAGCCAAGCCTTTTCTTCATCTACTAAATTTGGATTCGTCCTATAAGTCGAACTCAACGGGTATGCCGGCATTTAACTGAATGCAAATTTAACTATGTCTCAAAAATATAACGATCGTTTTGATGAGCAGCATCTTTTTCGTGTACTAAAACACTATTTGCCGAGCCAAGGGCCGCTCAAGGATTTTGTCCACCACAACACACTGCACGCGTTTCAAGATATGAAATTTTATGACGCAATCTATAAGGCGTCAGCAATTTTTGGATACCAAACGACGTTTTCGCTCACAGAATACCGCGACCTTTACGCCATCCACCGGATAACGCCGGAAATTTTGGCAAGGACAATTAAAGAAAGGAAAGGCAGCGAAAACTTTGAAGAATGGCACTCCCGATGCCTTTACAAAGAATACGATTGGGCTATCGAGCCGCGCATCGGGAAGCTGAGGGGCCAGTGGAAACGGCTTTATCCTATCGACATGGACAATGCAGTGCAGCCGCTGCTATTCCGCATCATTTGTAGTTACATCGATCAGGGCATCGCCATCTTGCCTTTTCCGTTTGAGAACAAAGGCCTGCTCAATGCATTGCGCAGCTTGGAAGACCACAGCCTGGTAAGTTTTTTTGAGACAAAAAGGGCGCGCGACCTGTTGCATGACAAAACATGTACGATAACAAAACTCCTTGAAATAGTGGTCGGCAAAGGCAAGCAGGCATATTTCGAGCAATACGTTTATGACCAGCAGTTTGCACATCCGGGATGGTCGGGCATTGTGTCGGCCCTCGAAGACAGGTCGGAGGCGCTTTTATACCCCAAGAAAATTTCTTTGAAAGATATGATAACTCTTGAACTCTTGCTCGAGATAGACGCGCTAACGAGCCGCCTCGGAGAAAAATGGCAGCCGTTGGGCAACAGCGTTACGCAGTCACCGGTGGATATGTTTGCGGATGAGCCATCCACCGAACTCCAGGAAGTTATTAAAATATGGCAGGACGCGTTCGAGTGGAGTTATTATGACACCGTGCTTTCCGGGGTCGCACTTACCCAGCCCGCCAGCGCGGCCGTAAAAGTGACAAAAAAAGCAGCTCCCAAAAGTTTCCAATCTATCTTTTGCATTGACGAACGGGAATACTCTCTGCGGACATACGTAGAAAGGCTGGACGGTCACTCCGAAACGTTCGGCGCCCCCGGCTTTTTTGGGGTAGAATTCTATTTCCAACCGGCGCACGCAAAATTTTATGACAAGCTCTGCCCCGCTCCGGTTACGCCCAAGAATCTTATTAAAGAAGTCTCGAAGGGTCCGCAGGCACATGAAAAAGAAATCATGTACACCAAACACTCCCACAAGCTGGTCCGGGGCTTTGTGTTTTCTTACCTGTTGGGAATCCCGGCCCTCGGCAAGCTTGTTGCCAACCTCGTAAACCCCACCATGAGCCCGGCGATTGCCGACGCGTTTTCCCACATGGACCCAAACGCAGATCTAACAATCGTGCACTCGGGAGAACGAGACCAAGAAAAAGGCTTGCAAGTAGGGTTCACAGTCCAAGAAATGGCTGACCGCGTCGAAAAAACGCTTCGGTGCATCGGTCTCATCCGGAATTTTTCTCCGCTTGTATACGTTATTGGCCATGGGTCGAGCAGCGCCAACAACCCTCACCATGGCGCGCACGACTGTGGCGCATGCAGCGGCAGGCCAGGCTTGGTCAATGCCCGAGTCTTTGCCTCCATGGCGAATTACCAGCCCGTACGGGAATTGCTCAAGAAACGTGGCCTGACCATTCCCAACGTGACGCAATTCGTGGGCGGCATGCACGACACGGCGGCCGACGAAGTTAAGTTTTACGACGAAGCAGCCTTGACAGAAAAAAACAATCGGCTGCACACCAAGAATAAGCAACTTTTTGAACACGCGCTCGACCTGGACGCCAAAGAACGGTCGCGCAGGTTTATGTCTATCGACACGAAACAGCCCATAAAGAAAATACGGAGGCACATAAAGAAACGCTCGGTGTCATATTATGAGCCACGACCCGAACTGGGGCACGGCACCAACGCACTGTGCGTCGTAGGCCGAAGAAATCTTACGAAGCACCTGTTTCTTGACCGGCGAGCGTTCCTCAACTCATACGACTACACAACTGATCCAGAGGGCGCATTATTGCACAGCGTACTCGCTCCCTTGGGAGTGGTTTGCGGCGGCATAAATCTGGAGTATTTCTTTTCGCGAATGGACAATTACAAGCTCGGTGCCGGCACAAAGCTGCCGCACAATGTCATGGGGCTCGTGGGAGTCGCAAACAGCAGTGACGGCGACCTTCGCTCCGGCTTACCTCTGCAAATGATCGAAGTGCACGATCCCGTGCGGCTTCTGATGGTTGTTGAACACTATCCCGCAGTAATTAAGAAAGTCATACAGTCAGACCCCGCGCTCTATGAATGGTTTAGCAACGAGTGGATTCATTTGGTTGCCCTGCATCCAAAAAAGAAAACCCTTTACGTCTTTAAAGATGGAGAGTTTGTACCGTACGCCCCGCTCACCAAAGAACTCCCCACCGTGCACGATCTATCCCGCATGTTCGAGACAACCATCAAGATGAAAACGAACCATATTTTAGACGCCACGCGAGAAAACCTCCCCGTGCACATAATTAAATAACGAAAGCCGTATGTTAACGCAACTTCTTACCGCACTAGTTCTTGTTCCAATCCTCGGCTTTATCGGCTGTATTTTTACGCCAAAGAAACGAGAGCGCGCAATTTTTTCTATAGCCATCGCCACAATACTTTTGGAGCTTGTGGCGTTTTTTATTTTGGGTTACCAGTGGCTCAACGCCGGTGCCCCTCCGGTAGCCACGAGCATTGGGTCTTTGTATGCAAGCCACCATTACACTTTTTCTCTCAGTTTTTATTTTGACCGGCTTTCCGCGGTATTTTTAGGGATGGCTACACTTATGACAGCCCTTGTTTTTATCTTCAGCAAGTATTACATGCACCGCGAGCCAGGCTTTAAAAGGTTTTATTACACGGTTCTTTTGTTCTTTATCGGGTTGTCGCTCATAATTCTGGCTGGTAACTTCGAAGTATTATTGCTTGGCTGGGAGTTTATTGGCATAAGCTCCGTGCTGCTTATTGCGTTTTATAGGGACCGGTATCTGCCAGCCCGAAATGCTCTGAAAGTTTTTTCTGTGTATCGCATTGCCGACGCCTTCTTGTTGGTTGCCATTTGGTATGCCCATCACATTTTTGGGAAGAACATAGCCTTTGCTGAATTTTCAGGGCTCGTCGCAGGGCACGGCAGCCAGTTGGCTCTACTCGGCCTTTTCTTGTTTATAGCTGCCCTGATTAAGTCTGCGCAATTTCCGTTCTCATATTGGTTGCCGCGTGCCATGGAAGGTCCCACGACATCTAGTGCCATCTTTTACGGCGCACTTTCGGTGCATATGGGTTTGTTTCTGTTGCTCAGGACGTACCCGCTCTGGCAAGGCAATATGTGGCTTCGGATTATGATTGCTATTTTTGGGCTCTTTACGGCAATAGCCGCTTCATCCATTACCCGCGTCCAGTCATCTATCAAGACACAGATTGCGTACGCCTCTATCACTCAAATTGGCATAATGTTTGTCGAGGTCGCTGCCGGGCTTCAGTGGTTAGCGCTCCTTCATTTTATGAGCAACGCTTCTTTAAGGACCTACCAATTGCTCATTTCCCCTTCGTCTGTCGGCTACCTTGTGCATGACCAATTTTTCTACTTCGTGCCTCCCCCGCAGAGAATCAAAAACACGCTTCTTGGCAAAATCCACGCAACGTTTTATATTCTGAGCCTTAAAGAATGGAACATGAACACAGCCGTGAGCCGTTATCTGTGGAAGCCGCTTAAGTCTATCGGGCGGGCATGTGCCTTCCTGGATAGGCTTCCCGCCCAGGTGGCATTTGTTGCGTTGTTTTTGGCTACCGCCTGGGTTGCCGCGCTCGCATCGCTGTCTACCGATGCAAAGCTGGCTGTTTCCACCGTTGCGGCCATCGTAAGTATTGTCTTTTATATACGGGCATACGCAACGAAAAACGCCGCCAAGACATGCTGGAATCTTATAATGCTAGGGCATGTTTTTGGAGTGCTGTTTCTGGCATTAGCTTCTACCGGAGGCTGGAAGTATCTCGTTACTTACAGCATCGGGGTTACGGTGGCGTTCATGGTAGGTCACGCTTGCTTGTGGTATTTGGCGGCAAAGGGCGAGCCCACAACACTCCAAAACTACCACGGCTCTGTATATGCATTCAAAAAGCTGGGGCATGTTTTCTTCTTTGTGTGCCTTTTGTTCATGGCGTTTCCCATTAGTCCCTCCTTTTTAGCGCAGGATATCCTTTTGAGCCTTATCCCGGCAAGCCACGCCCTCCAGATACTGTTCTTTTGTTTTTCTTACTTGCTGGTAGGGGTGAGCATTATGCGCTTATATACAAAAACTTTCTTTGGACCGCATAGGGCAAACTATCACGAAATAGCCTACAAATCTTCTTAGGCAAAATCCACCGCAAGCAGGCCTTTGTTCTCTCTGTAGAATTTACCACAACCGTTGGTCAAGAAGCACGTGATGGTATATGATTACGACTTACCACTTAAACTGCGAAAGAAACTCTTATGGCGATTGAGGATGTTAATAGATTAATGCACGAAGCTGGCGACGACATGATTAACGCCGGCCAGCATGTATTTGAAGGCAATGAGTTTTTTACTGGCATGGGCCAAGCGGCTTTAGACGGCCAGCATATTATCCAGCACTACCGTGAAATCCTTGAACCAGCAAAGATACTGGTAGATGCGCTTGTCGGAGCCATGCAAAATGAGCTACGGCTGGATGCAGATAAGGTGGCGTCTCGGTACAACGACGCGAACGAAAAGATTGAATCAAGCCTGAGCTTGGCCAGGCAAAGCACTGAAAAGGCCAACCAAGCTGCCGGGCAAGGTAGTTCTAGCGCCAGAGCTATTGCCGACCGGCTGGGTGCCGTCTCGGAAGATATGGTCAGGGACAGCGTAGCTATCAAAACTGAAAACTTGCGCAAGGCTGAAGAGATCCAAGGCATCCAGGAATCTGTTGAAGGCGAGGCGGTAGCGCTGCAACAGGCCTTTGAGACAGCCGAAAAGGCGCTTGGCTCTCTTGCTTCCAAATATGGGAATATACAACAGGGTGGCGAAAGTGCCGCCAGCGCGCTGAGCTTGTACCCCGACCTCATGCGCGTCCTCGGCCAGGAAGCTCAAGCCTACAATGCTTAAACGTATTTTTCGCTCAGCGCTAATCATTACGTGCAAGCGTTTCTAGAATTTCTTTGGGATTAACCTCTGCAATATATCGCTTGCTCCACTGATTTGCGACCAACTCGCTTAAAAGCTTGCCGGACGCATAAGCCTCAACATCTTCAATAGCAATTACAGGCAAGTGAAAACCGGCGGAATCAAGGTAGCCTTCGGTTTCCGCTATTTTATCTCGTGGCACTTCGAGGTAAGTTACCTCTTGGCGCAGTGGCAAATGGTTTTTTGCGCGGACTTCGTGGATGGCCACCGTTCGAGTAGTCGGCGCTTGATCAATAGCGTCACCTTTGATACCAAATATGATAGGATAGTTGCCGGGAATATCGGAGCCGTAGTGGAAAGCTTCCATAGTTGAAAGTTTTGTGGAACTTATTTTTCGGTACCAAGTATCTGCATTTTTCTTGATATGATTTCGGCCGGCCTGAATTCCTTTTGGCGTCCAGGCCCTGCCTTCAATAAGCCCTTCGACCTTCATATCACCTACAAACAGCGCCGCCCAAAAAAGCGCACTACCATAACGTTCGGACTCAAAGGAGCCTTTGCCATGCATGTCCGCGTAAGCCCGGGCGTACATGCGCGCTGGCGCCAGCGAAATGGTCGTCATGGGCCCGGCAAAGTCCCAACTATCGGGTTGAGGATACAGCGCGCCATGCGATACTATGTACCGCAATACATCCACGGATTTGCCGTTCTTATATTGGTATCTTCCCGTGCCGTGCCATAACGTTGTGTTTTGAAAAAGATCGTCTAGTGATTTTTGCCGGTCTGTACTAAGGCTCGTTTCGGGTTTTGAAAGCAAGCTTCGCGTAATCGCGTCTACTACTTTCACTGAGCGTAGCTTAGTGGGATGGTGGTTCCTGAGCTGAGCGCCGACAAATCGTCCAAGGATATTAATCGCATATTTACGGTATGGCCGTAGATTGCCACGTTTAAACTCCTGCTCACTCATGTAGATAGTTTATCACTACTGCCACTCATTTTAGCTGACGACCGATTGATGGCAAGGTTTTCGCGTGCAGGAACTTTACTTTCGTTCCTCGACAGGTTCGACCGCTAAGTGTGGCAATGCGCGATCTAACCACTTCGGGAGCCACCAGTTCCTTCGTCCTAAAACGTGCATTATGGCCGGCACGAGGAAGTTACGCAAAATAAAGGCGTCGATCAGAACCGCGGCAGCGAGGCCGATGCCGAACTCAGCAATAATTCTTTGTCCGCCGAATACGAATGACCCGAATACCAAGATCATGATCGAGGCGGCAGCTGTAATAACCCGGCCGGTTTCAGCTTGGCCAATGCGGACAGCCTTTTTGTTGTCTTTGCCGTGTACCCATTCCTCGTGCATGCGGCTCACCAGAAATACCTGATAATCCATTGAAAGTCCGAACAATATTGCCAACATCATCACCGGCAGGAAGGCTTCAACGGGCCCGGCGCCGCCAGTGTGCAGGATTCCCGATCCCCAACCGTACTGGAACACTGCCACTACCACTCCAAAGGCTGCTCCGGCGGCCAATACGTTCATGACGGCGGCGGTAAAGGGCACCACCAAGCTTCGAAAAGCGACCATTAGAATCAGAAAGCCGAAGCCGATAACAATGAGCAAGAACAACGGTAATTTACTGTTTATGACATCTGCGAAATCGCTAAATATGGCTGTTATGCCACCGACGTACACGTGGAGGCCGGAGTCCGCTTCGGCTTTCGGTAGCACGTTGTCACGCAAATTATTGATAAGATCGTTGGTTTCCTTTGACTCTGGTGAAGTCGTGGGCACCACTTGCATGATTCCTACCCTAGACTCAGGCGTCAACGGAAAGGCCTGGATTTCGGCAACACCCGGCGTCGTCTTGACAGTCTCGGCAACCCTTGCGAATGCGGCCTGCTTGTCCGGTGAGCTGACGTCGCCCACGAGCTGCAACGGGCCATTAAAGCCAGGGCCGAAGCCACTAGCCAGCATGTCGTAGGCTTTTCGGGTAGTGGTGTTAGCCGGGTCGTTACCAGCGTCGGAAGAACCAAGTCGAAGAGAGAAGTATGGAATAAGCAAAACCCCAATAACAGCCACCGACACCACTATAATCGCTCCCCTCCGCCTCTGTACAAAGGCAGCGTTGCGAGCCCAAAGGCCGGTAGTTATCTCTTCAGTAACCGGCCCGTTGTCGCGCAGGTTGCGGCGTTGCTTACGTGACAGTACACGCATTCGAAATACGCCAAACAACGCCGGGAGTAGCGTTGAGGCGGCCAGCACGGAAAGCACGACTATAACGGCCGCTGCTATGCCAACCCCGCTCAAGAAACTGATGCGCAACACTAATAACCCCAGTAAAGCTACGCTCACCGCGACGCCGGCAAACAGTACCGCCCGACCAGCCGTGTTGAGGGCCTTGGCCGTCGATTCTTCCGGTAAAAGGCCGGCATTAAGATTAGACCGGTGCCGGGTGATGACAAACAACGCGTAATCAATACCTACGCCAAGCCCAATAAGTGCCCCGAGCGTAGGGGAGAAGGACGAAACGCTGATGAGCTTCGACAACAAGCCAATGCTGCTGATGCCCACACCAAGCGCCATCAAAGCCGTAATGAGTGGCACCAAGGTAGCAAAGAGCGACCCGAAGGCTATGAACAGTACGATGGCTGCAGCCAATACACCGATTGCTTCAGACGAAGAGGCCTGGGCCTGCCGGGAAACCTGAATGTCCTGGCCTCCCAATTCTATCTGTAAGTTGCTCGTGCGGGCCGCTTGAGCCGTGGAGATCACCTGTTTTACATTGTCTTTATTGAGGTTCTGGGCGCTAACACTGAACGAGACATTGGCATAGGCGGTTTTGCCGTCTTTGCTGATTTGTAGCGCGCCTCGCGGTTCGTACGGACTATCGACTGACGCTACTTGCGCCACATGTGCCACTTTATCCAGCATATCCATAGCCCGTTGCTTAACGTCAGCATCGCGTACAGAGCCTTCGTTAACATGCCAAACTATTGTGTCGCTAGAGCCGGTAGCGGTAGGTGAAACGGTCTTGAGCAAATCGAGCGCTTTGGTAGAGTCGGTGCTTGGAAGTGAAAAACTGTTGGAATAACCCGTGCCAATAATTTTACTAGCCCCAGCCGTGCCTAAAAGCAAAACAATCCAGAGCGCGATAACAATAAAACAATGCCGGTAGCACCAGCGGGCCAAGCCAGCCATTACTGCTTATCCTCTGTATTTTTTAGAAGGCCGGCAACACTTGTTAAGTGTGATTGCATCTTATTAATCATCGCCTCGAACAATTCGGCTTTTATAAGCATTATGCCCTCCCCAAGTGGAGCCCGTACAATGACGACTTTATCCCCTTCTTGCAAGCCGAGTTCTTTTCTTGCTTCTGCAGGTACGACAACTTGTCCTTTCGAGCCGACAGTGGCCGACCCGTAAAATCGAGCGTGCTCAGTTGGATCGCTTGGTTTCATATTTCTTATGCCTTACTTGTATTACATATCATACTTGTATGTTACGCTTCTTCGGTAGCTTGTCAAACATTTCTGTATTCTGGCTACCATCTAAATTTAATCTGCCTCGGCAAATTCATATTCACTTCACATGTGAGTGGCATCTTGGTGGGAAAAGGAGTATCTATCGCATGGCTACAAATCGCAAAAGAGATTTCCACGCACAAATTCCACTAAATGCTGGTGACATTGATGGCTGGAAGGCTATTAAAATAACAGCAAAGCCGGAGCCGCTCGTCCCGCTTGGCGCCTATACAACGGAGATGGGCACCATATTGACCTCTTCTGTTTATTTTGGCGAACACGATAGCTCCCCTTACCTGGGCAAAAAGCGGCTGGAAGGTTCTCTGCTGTCTGTGTTTGTGCGCGAAGGGGTGGCCAAGCGGTTGTTGCAGGCGCAGCAGCTCCTGCCCGAGGGCTGCCGGTTGCTCGTGTTTGACGCGTACCGGCCGCTCGAAGTACAAGATTCGCTTTTTCGCTTTTATCGTAGCCAGCTGCATCTACAACGTCCAGATATGAGCGAGGATGAGCTTGATGCGGAGACGCAAAAATATGTTTCGATTCCATCTTCGGATCCGACTCGGCCTTCGCCGCATAATACGGGCGGTGCCGTGGATCTTGCCATTGTAAAACTACCCCTTGGACTGTTGGCAAGGCTAAGTCGCATTGATGGTCGGTTGGCAGATGAGCGTTTAAGCGATAAAAGTCGGGTCGTGCTTGAAATACAAAAATCAGCGATTGTGCGCCGGTATGCCAAGATGCTTAATTTTGGCACCGCGTTTGACCATGGTGGGGAATGGGCGGCAATTGCTTACTTTGAAAAGCGGGCGGCAAAGGGCATTCCCTTGGCCGCGGAAGAAGCCGAGGCCCGCAAAAATCGCCAGCTCCTTTACGCTGTAATGACGCAGGCCGGCATGCAGCCGTACAAAGACGAGTGGTGGCATTTTAACGCGCCAGAATCTCAAATGGGCGCAGCGGCAGCGGGATTGGCTAAAGCCACCTACGGCACTGCCACTTTTAGCGCCCAGAACGTTGCCCATGAGAAGCTCAGGCAAAGACTCTACCACAAAGCGCTGCACGTCGAAAACGCGGACGACCCAAAAAAAGTAACGAACGTTTGGCCAACAGAAGTTATCGGGCCGCAAAACGGATAATAAGCTCCGCCAAGTCGCGGGCCGCATTCGGACGGGCAAAAGCCTGGATATTTTTAACCAGTTCTGTCCGCTTGGCAGAGTGCTGCAATAGGTCGTCTACCACCCGACCCAGCTCAGTCGGGTCGGTTTGCAAACGCCCCTCATCCAAAAGTATTATCGCTTTTTTGGCGGCATAGGCTAAAGCGTTTTTAGTCTGGTGGTCGCCAACAAGCTGCGTTGCAGGTATGATAATGCAAGCCCTGCCTTGCTGCGCAAATTCAGCAAAACTGGTTGCTCCGCCGCGAGCCACCACTACGTCCGCAGCGCCGCTATAGCGGTATAGATCGCTAGCGTAATCACGCACAATCACCCTTGCCCGCGCCTCTGGCGATAACAGCTTTGTGTACGCCGCACTGGCGGCCGCCTCATGCTGATGTCCTGCAGTGTGCACAATACAAAGTTTCGGGAAAGCTGCAAGCAGTTCGCCAGCGCTTGCGGCCATGGCGTTATTAATGCGGCCCGCGCCCAAGCCACCGCCCGTCACAAACACCACTTGGTCGAATTTCTCCAACCCAAGCTCACGCCTATAGCTGGCCTGGAGCTCAGGGGTAACAGATTGGAATTGATGCGAAACAGGTACTCCAACATCGAACGTTTCATCTTTGGGATATGGGTACAGCTCGGGCGAAAGCGCCACGGCATGAGCTTTAGCCCACCTGGCGATGATGCGGTTTGCGAGCCCCGGCACAGCGTCGGAATCGTGCGTCACATACGGAATACGCCGAAGCGCCGCCGCCAGCCCAACTGGCACGCCCACAAAACCACCCTTACAAAAAACAACGTCCGGTTTGAGTTTGCCAAGCAACCAAAAGCTTTGCCAAAGACCCACCAACACGAAAAAAGCATCACGCAAGTTTTTGGCTATCGTCGGCACATCAAGCACCTGCTTTAACCCCAGGCCGTGATACCGTCGGAACTTGCCCGCCCGCACCGTATATGCGCCGTCGATCACCTCATGCTCGGCCACGATGCTGGCAAACTTGTCGCCCTTTTGGCCGATGTATATAACCTGTGCCGACGGCTCTCGTTTTTTTACTTCGTGCGCGACTGCAAGGATCGGGGTGATATGCCCGCCCGAGCCACCGCCCGTCATTACTATTTTCATATCCGCTCCTTTGGCTTGCCCGATGTCGTATTAGTCCGAAAATTGTCTGCGTTTTATCTTCATCCAGTGGGCTGATTGGCGAACCAGCCTGGTCTGGTCTTTGGGATTTTTGAGTAAGGTTTTTAGGGCTTCTTCGGCATAAACGCCATCTTGCGAGCCCTCGGCCAATATAATACCACCTTCTTTGAGCCGGTCCTTAACGAATTTGCCAGCCTGGTATGGACTCGAAAAACTTTTTACCTCACAACCCGCTTCCCGGGCGGCAGGAGCCAGGTATTTTTCGGCATCCGACCCGATGGTAACGACGAGGTCCAGTTTTGCGGCGTTGCAGTAATCGCCGACTTCGCGATGAGCCTCAGGACTATAGTCGCCCATTTGATTCATGCTGCCCAGGATTGCTATGCGCTGCGGCGCCTCTACGCCATACAGTACGTCGAGTGCCGCCTCAACCGCGAGCGGGCTGGCGTTGTAGGTGTCATCAATAAGTATGCTGCTCTTCAAACCATCCAAAATCTGCATGCGGCCAGCAAATGGTTTGATATGTGCCAGCCCTTTTGCGATGTCGCCGTCGGGTAAGCCCACAATGTGTGCGGTCGCTGCGGCGGCCAACGTAATTTTAACGCCCTGCCGGCCAACTATTGCCGATTTAGCCTCCAGCTTGGCACCATCTGGCAACAAAACGGTAACATCGCCGTACTCCAGCTCGCGCTGTTGCCAGGCATGTGCGCGGTAGTCGGCCTTTTTATCCAAACTATAACTCACGAACTGTTTGCCTTTGAGAAATTGTGCCGGCGAGTCATCAATATTGATAAGCACTTGTTTGGAGTACTGTAAAACGCTCAGCTCTTCGGCAATGACAGCGTCCAGTGTGCCAAAATACTCCATGTGTTCGGGCGTAAGCGCGGTTACGACGGACAGGTCTGGGTGTAGGTAGTCGAAGACCGCCATCTGGCCCGGGCCGTCCGTGCCGAGCTCAACAATCACGTAATCATACGGATAGGAGCCATGGATAGCTTTGTGGTTGGCCCAAAAAATCTTCGCCCAAGCGCGCACGTTGAAAAGTCCGGGCAAATCGTGTCCAAATACAACGAGCGGCACCGTTGCCCGGTCGTTATAATTGCCTTTCTGGTAGCGCACCGAATGGCCGGCGGCCAGGGTTTCGGCAATCGCAAGCTTGGTTGAAGTCTTCCCAATACTACCAGCAACCGCAATGAGCTTGAACTGATGGTGTTTGCGCAAACTCTTAACTTGCGTCTCCAGGATGGTACAAATGAAAGATTTGCCGAACCGTTTAAGCATTTCCATGGTCTTTTTTCTCCATTGCCAATGCCACAATCCGATCGATTACTTCCGTAAATGGCAAGCCGGCGGCGGCCATCATTCGTGGATAACGGCTGTATGACGTCATGCCGGGCAAGGTGTTGACCTCGTTCAACATGACGGTGCCGTCTTCCTTCAGGAACATGTCCACCCGCGAAAGCCCCCGACACCCAAGGGCGCTATAAATGGCTTTTGCCGTCTTTTGTACGAGCGTGCGGGCCTCGGTCGAAATGTTAGCGGGAACTGTTATGCTAGAATTTTCGGAACCGCTTTCAGGGTTATCTTCTTGGTGAATCCTGAAGAAACCGTGCGACAGGGTAATTTGGTCTGGCTCGCCTACCATGAGGTCCGAACCGTTGCCGAGCACTGCACAACCAACTTCGCTACCAACAACCGCTTCTTCCACTAAAACTTTTGTGTCGTACTGCCTCGCGGTTTCCACGGCGTTCTGCAGCTCTTCTTTTCGGCTTACTTTGCTAACACCAAAGGATGATCCCGAACGAGCAGGCTTTACAAAAACAGGATACGTAAACCGGTCGCCGTTAGGATTATCGCCAGCCATAATAATCCAGAAGTTAGGAGTGGCTATCCCCGCGTTTCTCACCACAGTATAGGCAAGGGATTTGTCCATACACAGCGCTGAACTTTGGATATCGCAACCCGCGTAAGGGATGCCGGAAAGCTCCAGCAAGCCTTGTATCGCGCCGTCCTCGCCTTGTTTGCCGTGCAAAACAGGCAGAACCACATCCAATGGAATCGTTTTGTATGCTCCCTGTTCCAGCACGAGCAACCCGTGTACGCTCTGGTCTGGCGAGAGAATGGCTGGGCGGCCACTGTTTTCCCAGTTTGCGCTTGGACCGTCGCAAAGTTTCCATGCACCATCTTTCGTAATCCCGATATAAAACGGTTCGTACTTTTCGGTGTCGAGGTTTTTTGCAACCTCGCCCGCAGATTTAACCGAGACGGGATGTTCTTCGCCACAACCACCGAATATGATTGCGATTTTTAGTTTGTCCATGTTACTTTCTCCTTTCAAAGTTTAAACAATTGGCAATGGTGTTTTCAACAATGTCGCGCAGGGCGTGCTCCGTGTAATAGGCGGCGTGCGGCGTCAGGAGCACATTTGGCAGCTTTTGTAGCCTGAGCAATAGGCTGTTTGCAATTGGCTTTTGCCGGTAATCTACATAGAAAATTCCTTCTTCGCCTTCAAGCACATCCAGCGCCGCGCCGCTCAAACTACCACTTTCCAGCGCCGCAATCAGCGCCTCAGTATCCAGCAGTGCCCCGCGCCCGGTATTGATGATAAACGCGCCGCGCTTCATCTGCCCGATACGCTTGCGGTCCAAAAGGTGGCGCGTCTCCGTGTTGAGCGGCGTATGGAGCGTGACAATGTCGCTTTGGCGCAGTAATTCATCAAGCGAAACGTACTCGGCGGCAATTTTGGGACGATGGTCGTAGGCCACTATGCGACAGCCAAAACCTCGCAGCCGGTCTATAACCGCCGCGCCAATGCGCCCCGTTCCAATTACCCCAACCGTCATGTCGCGTAATTCTTTGCCGCGGACATCATTCAGCCTGAAATCATGCGCTTCTGCACGGCTGATGATGGATTTTGCGTTGCGTAAGGCCATCAACATCAGCATGAGCGTGTAATCGGCCACGCTATCGGGAGAATACGCAACGTTTCCAACAGTAATGCCAACACGTCGAGCAAAATCGACGTCAATATGGTTGTATCCGGCACTTCTTGTGGAAATGTATTCTACGCCGGCTTGGCTGAGCGCGCGGAGCATGGCGTGGGTGACTTGCGTTTTATGACTGATGCTGATGCAGCGGTTCCTAAACGCCAGTCCAATATTAGCCTCGGATATCGCCGCCTCCGTAATGGTTGGCGCAACACCGAAGCGCGCCGCAATCTCGCGGAATAAAATGGCTTCGTCAGGTCCGCAGCCATAGATGGTAATGCCCATTTTTACCATGGCATTCCCCTTTCTGCTACCATGGGCCTTACGTGCATTTTCGACTGTAATCATGAAGTATGTACTCCTTTATGCCTCCTAGAATGCAATTCAGTTGTGAAATGGTTATGAATTTGGTTTCATAGCATTTCCACAACTCATGATTACGATTGTCGCTACAAAGGTTATTTGGACTGGTACACTAAAGCTATGACAATTTTAGTTATTGAAGACGAGACCTCGATCCGCGAGTTTGAAGTGACATATTTGCGCGACGCCGGGTACGAAACGCTTGAAGCGGCGGATGGACAGACGGCAATCGAACTGTTCGAGGCGCACAAACCAGACCTCGCGATCGTTGATATTAATCTGCCAAAACTGAGCGGACTTGAAGTGTGCAAGGCTATTCGGACGACCTCCACTATGCCAATCCTCATAGTCACCGCCCGTGACAGTGATGAAGACGAAGTCGTAGGACTGACGATGGGCGCCGATGACTACATTAAAAAACCCTTCAACCCAAATGTGCTGGTGGCACGAGTACAAGCACTCCTTCGCAGGCACGAGACAACGAAGCAACTGCGCTTTAAGGGTCTGGTCATTGATCCTGAAACCATGTCGGTTAGCCGGGGCGGCGTGCCTATTACGCTTACCACCACGCGGTTCAACCTCTTGCTGGCACTTGCCTCACACCCTCGGGTGGTGCTTTCGAGGGCGCAGCTGGTCGATCAAATTTATAGCGATCCCTCCAGCCATTTTGTATATGACCGCACCGTTGATGCTCACATAAAAGCACTGCGCCAAGCGATCGAGCAAGACACCAAAAATCCGCATTTTATAGAAACCGTGTTCGGGAGTGGCTATCGCTTTGTAGGAGAACCAGACGAATGATAAGTCCGGGTCTCATCAGTCTTCATACATACCTTTATATCTTTGCCATCGCCGCAGTCATTATGGCAACGCTCGGAATCTTTATAAAAAATCTCTATAGCCGGTTAAGCACCCGTATCGCAGTACTTATACTGGCTTCGGGGCCGATCGCCCTTATTATCACTCGCGTTTTAAATGAACTTTTCTTTAGGACGCGGCTGCCTTTTCATTTTCATATACTCCAGATAATTCACTGGCTCGAAGTACTGTTGGTTGTACTCGGCGCGCCGGTATTGCTTGGCTTGCTCGCGGCAGGTTTTATCCGACGACCGCTGCGCCAATTTAATAAGGCTATGGTTTCCTTAAAACAAAGCAATTACAAAGTTCAGCTACAACCAACGGGCATCTATGAGTTTGATGAAGTCTTTACGAAGTTTAATAACCTTATAAACCGGTTGCAGCACGAGGAAAAGCTGCGTAAAGATTTGGTATCGGATACCTCGCACGAACTGAAAACCCCGCTGACGGCAATGATCGGGCAGTTGACGGCCATGCAGGAGGGTAAACACGCTGCAACCAAAGAGCGCATAGCCACCCTCAAAGAACAGGCCGAGCGGCTGGCAGAACTCGTGCAACAGCTCGATGCTCACACAAAAGCGCGCATACCCGATTCTGGCGAGCCAGAAGATATACCCCTAAAACAATTTTGCCAGCAGCTTACCGGCCACTTTGGCGCGGAGTTGAAACAAAAAAGCATACTTACAAAATTTAACATTCCGGGCGACCTCATAATCCGTGCGAACCGCAGTGCGCTGCAAAGGATTCTTACTAATCTCATACAAAATGCTTTGCGTTATTCGGAAGCGACGGAGCTCGTAATTACAGCCTCGTCACACCAACTCACGTTTTCCGACAACGGCAAAGGCGTACCCGCAACAAGCCTGCCATACTTGTTCGAGCGCTTTTATAGGGTGGACAAGTCTCGCAACCGGGCTGCAGGCGGCTTGGGGCTAGGGCTAGCCATCGTCAAGGAACTTGCCGAACAACAGGGGTGGGATGTGCATGCCGAACACGCCCGCCCCGGGATTACTTTCGTGTTCACTTTTCGGTAGTAGTTGTACCGCCGATAGCCGCTCACATAAAAGAAGCCCACGGGCTTAACAGGCTTCTTTTGTCGTAAAATATATTACCAATAGTTGGCGACGTCGATAACCAACCGATTGCCGAGCGTGAAAACGCGGAAGGGCAAGCGGGCGCGGACGCCAAGGCCAATGGTTGTTTGGCCCTCAAAACTGCCGGCGAACTTAGCCTCGCGGAAGGTTTGGTAACCAGCCACGTTGACGCCCGGAAGCGGTTGGCCCACTATGCCGGAATACGTAGCGTGCCCACTTGGGTCGTACGCCGGATTCTTAACTACTATGTTGAGCTTGGCACCACCCTGCAAAGGGATGAGCTGTCCCGACCCCTCGGCATAGACGTCCGTAACGTATTGTACGTTGTAGCCGTTCGCAGGGCCGTTCAAGTCAACAACCATGCGGTCGTAGCAGCCGTCTTGTCCTGTGCGGACATTTGTTACTTGTGCACTTGTTAGGTTGCCAGCGGCCTTAGGAAGACTCCCCCATGTGATGCCGCAATACGGAGCCGTCGCGCCAGCCGATGCTACAGGAATAGCGACCGCGGAAAAGACACCTACAAGTACTGCCAGTAATGCTTTCTTCATACCCACCTCCTCATTAATTGCCCGTATAGGTACTGTAGCATTTATTGGAAACGAAAGCTGGGAAATGACAGAACTACTTCCTCATCCCGACTATGGCGCCTAAGCCCTCATGGCTGTGCTGCGTGTCATCCGGACGAACACCTTGTGAGAAGGCAGGAACATAAAAGCCTTGGATATGGGTAAGCTCCCGCGACGCAACCTGCAACACATCTGCTTCGTCAACGGACGTGGCCGGAAAAGATTGGTCGCCATACTTGTAGCCCGTAGACCGCCGCATGAACAGCATTATAGCGACGCCACCCGGCCTGACACTGCGGAAAAACGATGTGGCGCCTGCTTCCCATTCTTTGCGCTTTCTAGTCAACGACTCTGCACCATAGCCCATGTTTGCGATATCAAAGCTGTTTTCTGGAAGTTCAAACAAATTCTGCTGCACTACCTTCCCAAGCTGGCAAGCCCGAAGTCCGGCATCCCGCCACGCATCGTGGCATTCGCCCATGTGTCTCTGATGCGGCTCCCAACCTCCGAGGTCACCAGCCTTGCCGCTGTCGATGATTGTTTGCGCTTGCTCACACTGCGGCTCACCCCAGTCTGACCAATATATTTCTTTGCGAACGTATGGCGCTATGCTCGCTGGACCATGCAAAGTGCCACCATTACAAATGTCCGCACCAACCTCCAGCGACTCGAACGAAATCGGAAGCTCCAAAAGCGCACCAATAGTAAACCGTTGTATTAAGCGGTCTTCGGGAAGGACGTCATCCAGGTACTGATCGATGTATTCCTTGGTAGGAAGCGTATTCCAGTCAACTTCTGCGTTCGTAATTGTCACGTCTCTTGCCTTCATATATTAATTAGTGCGAGATATAGAACAGCACCAGTGGTGGTGGCTAAAACTATCAGTCTCCATGCGCTCCAGGCTATATTTTTTTGACAAACAGGTATAAACTGTTCACCAATATGGAAAAAAATAGCGAAGTGTATGCCGACCTTCAGGTGTTCGGCCTCTCTAAAGAACAAGCCAAGATATATGCCGAACTACTCAAGGCGCCAACGACGCATATGGCGCTCAGCCAGGCAACGGGAGTGAACCGGTCCAAGGTCTACAGAGTTGTCCAAGATCTTGAACAAAGCGGCCTGGCCGCCCGGCAAACCGACGACCGCGGCACATTCGTAGTCGCCTGCGACCCGAACATTCTGGAATCGATGGTCATCTCGCAAGAACAAAAAGCCATGGAGCAACGCGGCACACTGCAACACCTCTTGCCGGTACTAAAAAATATGCAGTCCGCCGACAGCAACCTTTTCATCACCCGTACCTATGACGGCGCTGAGGGCATAAAGCAAATGTGTTGGCATGAGCTCAAGGCAAAAGGCCAACTGCTGTCTTTTGGGAGCGGAAGGATTGAGGACCTTATCCCAAATCATTACTGGGCCGAAAAACATCGGGCAATGAGTGTGGACGCTGGCTACGAAGTCTGTGAAATTATCAGCAACACGGCCGACGATGTAATCACCTTCACGGACAACCAAGCGTATATGAAGCGCTTTCGCTACCGCGTGCTGTCTGCAGATATCTTGCAGTTTTCAAACCAAACAATTATTTATAACGACACCGTAGCGATCTACCACTGGCGCGAAAACCAAAAAAGCGGCGTCGAAATTATAAACAAGGCCTATGCACAGATGATGCGACAAATATTTTGGCAGTATTGGGACTTGGCGGCGGAGCCTGCTCTTTAACGAGTGGGCTTGCTCGCGCGATTCACACGGCTTAAATTTTGTAATCGAAGCGTTCCTCAATCTTCGCAGCCATTTCGCAGACGTCATCGAGCTGTCGGTTGGTGTCGTTCACGACCAGTGGTGGCACCTTTTCTCCTTGCTTCGCATACTTCCAAAAATCAAGCGTGCTGAACCCAAGGATAGCGTTGCGGTCGCCGACGTTTTTGGCAAAGTGCGGCGTGCGCATAATTTCGCCACCCGTAAGTACCTCTAGGACATTACCTGGATACCACAGTATTTCATCGGCAGCCAGGGTGACGGGCACATACTTGTCGGGGTCGAATGGTTCGTCTTTGGCGCCAAACGGATCGTCAGTTTGCACGCCTTCAAGCGCCAGATGCAGCGCCGGGCCAGAAGACTTGCCGAGGGTTCGGGCCTTGGTTCCCATGCTGAGTCCGTCCCAGTCATCATGAGGGGCAACCGTGTAAGGAGCATTCTGCACGTCTTCTATCGTCCAACGCTTGCCATACTTTTGGTTAAAGCGCTCGAGCTCCACTTCATCGGGCATGTAATACAGGTTTACCTGCGAGTCGTTATGGGTCTTGAAGGGTGCGGGCGCATTGTATTTTCTGCCTAAAGCATCGTAAAAAACATTGGCACCATCCGTGAAGATACCGCGGACTTTCTGACAAGCCCTCCACAAACCGTACACGGCCGGATGAGCGTCGGGGCTAACTTCCAGTTTGCTGCTCTCTCGATAGCTCCCACCCAAATCCGGTATGCCAGGCGCGGAGGTCGCCATGCCCCAACCATGCCACCCTTGGTTGGCCTCGGCGGCTTGGTCTTGTATTTCGCGCGGCAACTCGCTAAACTGTTGAGCTGTGTCATGTAAGTTTTTAAGCATGCCAGCCTGTTCTGGTGTCGCTACTGTTATGGCAAAGCCTTGCGTTGTAACGTCGTGCAGCATGCGCTCGCCCATGAGGCGTGGGTTGTTTTCGTTGATCCGGTTTGCCCAGGCCAGGCCATCTTGCGGATTGCAGCCTTCGGGAAGTCTGACTCCCATATTTCTCCTTCCGGCGAAACCGCCGAAAATTTAGACAAATAAATACAGACCTCTTGCTATTCGCAGAGGTGCCGCTGGGTGTTTGGAGCGGTCAGGTTATTGGCCGCAAACCAGTGGTACGGTCACTATAGACATTTTGCGAAAATGTGTTAAACTGTCTCTCACTATGAGAAACGATGCTGAAATTAAAGCTCGTTTACATCTGCTTGGGCTAAGCGAGGACGAAGCAGCCATCTTCGTATGTCTGCTCGGCGCCCCGAAACCATTGCTAGAGGTCAGCAGGATCACCGGCATCACCCGTTCAAACGTCTATCGCATTGCGGACAAACTCATCGAAAAAAGCCTCGCGCACGAAGTGACCAGTATTAACGGCAGAGCTTTGGTAAGCGTGCGGCCCGAAGCATTGGAGTTATTGGTTGTCGAACAAGAAAAAGAGGCAAAAGCGAGTCGCGAAAATTACAGTCAGATGTTGCCATTACTCAGCAATTTGAAGGAGCGCGATACCCTGTTTGCAACTCAAACATATGTGGGCGTTGCAGGATTAAAGCAAATGTTGTGGAACGAGCTTAAATCCCAGAGCGAGATACTTATGTTCTCCTATGGGCAGCTCGAGCTAGCAGTGGGACAGCATTGGGCCGAAAAATACCGCGCCGAATCAGTCCGGCGCGGCCTCATGCACCGCAGTATCGAAAACATCAAAGCACGCCCGCTGCCGCTGCATGGCCCGGGTGGTTTCGCCAATCGTTACATAATGCGCGAATTGCCTCCCGATGTACTGGCAATCAACCACGAAATGACCATTCATGACGACACGATCTCTTTCTACAACTCGTGGGACGACCACGTATTGGTTGGGACGGAAATCAAAAACCCCTTCCTGGCCAATTTCATGCGGCAGATGTTTGAACATTATTGGCAACTAGCCAAGGACGCTCAGGACCCGTGGCGGCTCGCCGACTAATTGACATAATTGCAATATAGTAGTATTACTGTACAGCATGACTACTTCTGAGGTTGCCTTTACTACAAGTGAGATGTGGGGCAACATTGCCCAAACTAATAAAAATGTATCTTTTCCCGTGGACGTTGTGCTGTCAATCCAGATTGGCGATAACCCAGCCCATAAGATAGTTGACCCACGAATCCCCGAAGACCTCAGTAAAAGTGAAATACAAAAGCGCAACGTAGAGCTTGACACAAACCTCGCTCGGCGACTTGGCATGTTCTGCACGCAATATTTTGGCGGCGACAGCGACCCCACCCAGGGCGAAATAAGGTTTGACTGCCACTCCGCGCTCAGTTATTGGATGGGCGGAACAGAGGCCGTAAAGCTGAACGTTGGTATTTCGGCTTTTGGCAACCGAACAAGGATTGAAGACAGAAACCGAAACTGGGAGGGAGGAGAACGCGGCCAAGGGTTTGCGCTTTACGAATTAGATGGCAAGAGGCCGGAACTGCGGCATACCTACTTGGGCCTCGGACTCAATATACACAAACGACAAAACGAAACATTGAGCGTCAACGGACCAAATGGTCCACTTTTGATTACACCGCCCCATACCATGTTGAACATGTACGCCTCTAACCCTGCACTGTATCGGCTACAATGCAAACAGCCCAAGCACTGAGTAGCCGACCCCTCGACTTTTAGTGGCCTTCGGCATTCCCTAGACGCTTATCGCGGCTACGGTTATGGCTGTGCGAAATACTTGTAACCGTCAAGGCAATCGAGAGTTTCGAGCCCAGCATACGTGAACAGCGCACGATCTCGCGAGCTGCTAAAGTAACGAGACGAGACCTGTTTGGAAAAGTAGGCACGACGCTAGTTCGGCACGAAGGGCCGGGTGCCAGTCCGGGCAACTTTCGACGGCGTGTCCTACCGCGGTTCACTTGCCAACATGGGGCGTGGCGGGTATATGCTTGGGATATTAAAAAGTATTCGCGTCCAACTCGGCAAAGACGAAGGCGATACGGTACACGTCCGCCTTGAACTTGACGACACGCCACGGGTGGTGGAACTCGCCCCGGATATCGCAAAGGCGCTCGAGACGGCCGGAAAGTATAGTTCGTTTAAGGCGCTATCATATTCCCACCAACGCGAATATGTGCAGTGGATTGAAGCAGCCAAACAGCCGCAGACGCGCGAAAGCCGGATCCAGAAAACCGTAGAGAAAATTGCTTAAGGTGATGCGGCGTTTCGCTGGCTTATCCTAAACCAAGCTGCCGGAAATTGATTTCGGCAACGAGCAAACAGTACAACTTAAAAAGCTCACTCACATGCTCAACTTTGGAGCTGCTCGCGCAAATCGTGCGCCACTGTTCCAAAGCCATTGCGGCGTTTACCAGACCTTTTTGCGCCAGCACAGAATGCTGCATGAGCTCTGTAAACACCGCAGTCAACCCAAACGAAACCGACTCAATGAAAAAGGGGTCAAAGCTTTCTGAAGTTTGGTTGATAATAGCTTTCGGGAAGTCACGAGCATGCAGGTAGGCGCGCATGATGTTGCGGTTCATCCGATACTGGATGTCGAGGCTCTGGCAGTACAAATACAGTCGAGGATCGGCAAGCGGCCTGACTGGCCAGATATCGTGGTCGATATATGCGTTGTTACTGTACGTACCGCTGATTGCTGCACTCTGCGAAAGCAGCGGAACGGACGGCTTCTGGCTCGAGGCAAACGTGGCCAGCGCGACCCGGTAAAAATCAGGCGTAAGGTAGAGTGGCGGTTTCAAGCTTTCTAAAAATAGTGGCGTCTTGAAGTCCTGCCGCTCATAATGCGGCACGTTGTCGAACAACTCATCTCCGCCGTGCCCCTGGAAAACAACCTGCACACCCTTGCCTTTAAGATAAGCCGCCATCTTTTGCAGGGACCGCTGGTAGAGTATCTCGCCAGGAAAAACACTTCGGTCGCCTTCATAAACGTACGAAGCCAATGGAAAATCTTGGCGGACGTCCATGGGAATGAGATGGCTTTCGCCGCCAAACCGAGCCTGCAGATTGTTTAATTTGTCGTGTAAAATGTTGCGACTCGAGGCATCGGCGTACTCCAAAGAAACTGGATAAAATTCCCGTCCTCGTGAAGCATAATATCCATACAGACTGCTTGAATCGAAGCCGCCACTCAATTCCATGCCTGCCTTGGCGCCATTCGCATAACGTTCCCAGTGTGCGTCAAATGTCTGTTCGAGTCGTTTACGAAATTCTTGAGGCTCGCCATCGCGATGTTGGACGGTGTGGATAATGCTGCCGTGCGGGGGAAGGTGTTTTTGGTATTTTCCCGCAAACAAGGTTGCGCGCACCCGATCGATTAAGATGTCGATTTCTTTAACTATTGGCGCCGCGTCAAAAAATGCGCCAAGCAATAATGTAGTTAACCCGTATTCGTGAAGGTGCAGACTTTTTGTATCGAGCAATTCGCAGACACGTTCATATTTATTGCATAGCACGAGCCGGTCAGGTTGCTGGCCGACGAAAAGCGGCAATGTGCAGCGCGCATCACGCTGGATAATGCAGTCGCCGGTGTCACCGTTTACGCCAATGCACAAAAATTCTTCGTCGTAAAACACGGATTCAGGGAGCTTGTCGAGCGGTTGTTCGAGCGCACGAAAAGCTACTTGCTGGTTGCCATACCCAAAGTAAAGCCAAGGACCATAACAAACTACAAATGTCGAGGGGTAGGTGCCCCGACGCCGAAGGCGCAGGGAGCCAGCCGCCGACTCGAACACATAATAATCGGCGGTGGAGTAATCATTCCATCCTTTTAATGTAACATCAGGTTGGGGACGAAAAAATGTCCCTTCAAGAAAGGTTTGCATCGACTACCTTACAGTGCGCTCAGGAGAGGCTCAGCCCCAGCGGTGGTTTCTATGCATAAGGTCGCCGGATTCGTTATGCTTGGTGGCAGTAATCGTAGCAGCCTCTTGCTTTGCTTCAGGGCTCGTCGTTTCTTCGATGACAGCAAGGTTTTCTGCGAATTGGCGGTCTACCTGTTCGGCGGCCAATTCCGGATTGAACTGCTGTTCCAGCTCCTCAATTTGTTCGTTTACAAAAGTTTGGCCTAACGGGAAAGTGACCCGTTCGCCGGTAGTCGTTGACATGCGCGCGCTCCTTCAGGATTTGAATAGATCAACCGTACCACCGAACGCCTCAAAAAGCAACACATGTTATGTGTATAGCTAAAGCTGACGGATAGGCTAGGCTCGGGTTCTATATTCCCTTATCCAATCCGGTTTCCAACAGCCTGCCGTTCACCTGCACGCCCGAAGGAGTTTGCTTGATGATTGGTTCAAAATTATTGAGAAAGAAGGCCTGCATTGCCGCCCTATAAGCGTCTTTGGTGCCTTCAAGCTGCAAAAGGGCAGCTAATTGGTTGGCGGAGCCCGGTTCTTGCCTGCGGGCAATTTCGTCGGTTGCGTAGGCAGTTTCGTATGCAGCTTTAGCTGTATCAAGCGCGAGCAGGAGCTTATCGTGCACCGCTTCGGTTCTGCCAAACCGCTCGCGCACTTCTGCGTACCAGGCAGCTTTGGCAGCGGCACGGGCAGCCGGATCCATCTGTGCGCTACTATATAGCGTCACCTGTCCGTTATCTGGAGTGGCGAAGCTTGTCTCGGTGAAGCCGTCCGGGCGAGCAATAATCCGAGGTTCGCCACTTTCAGTCAAGCTTTCTTCTTCGCGTACAATCTCTGCAAATGTTTGGTTCACTTGGGCCATTGGCTCGCGACCGAAGGCATCACCTTCTTCTTGAAATGAAAAACCGTTACCAGACTCCATGACTTGACTCCTGTGACATTAAACCAAAATTGTTTCATATACTATACAATACTTATTCTCTTGCAACAAGGCTCGAAGAGTGCGTATTTCAGCATGGGCTAGTGTTATGATAGTGCCATGGAACGAACCAATAATTACGATGACTTTGCGGCGGAAAAACAAAAAAGGCTCCGCGAAGGAATGGAGCCGCCACATCGTTTTGTGGAAAAACCAGCGATGCAAAAACTGCTTCCCGACCTTACGGGCAAACACATTCTGCTGATTGGCTGTGGCACCGGCGAAGAAACCGTAATTCTTGAACAAAAAGGGGCGGTCGATATTACGGGCATCGACATATCGGCAGAGTCCGTGCGGCTTGCGCGGCAAGCGTATCCGCAGTACACGTTTCTGGTTGGCGACATGCACCATCTCGATTTTCCGGACAGTTCTTTTGACTTCGTATACAGCAGTCTGGCAGTACATTACTCCGCTACGCCAGCCAATGTATACAAAGAGATGTACCGCGTGCTCAAACCCCAGGCGTCACTGCAGTTTTCAACCGTCCATCCGGTTCGTTACAGTTCAGCCCAAACCGAAATAGATGGCAAACGTGTGCGGCTGTTGGGCTACTCAGAAGACTACGAAAACAGTCCAGTGACGTACGGCGACTATTTAAATTTCCAGGAGTACAGCCAGAAATTACCGCACGGCGGTGAAACCATACAATATTGGGCGGGTCCGCCAAGTATGCACTTCCAGTCGCTACAGGATGCGGGATTTCAGGTAACCCACTTTATCGAAACCAAGGCCACCGAAGAAGCAAAAACACTGCTGCCGTTTTACTACGAACGATTCAGCAAATTCCCGCAATTTGTCGTGTTTGCAGCGCAGAAGTTGTAAAGGATTTGTGCCGTATATAAAACAGGCCTTTTGTTTAAACTTGCCCAGGCCCAACATCGCCCCGTTCGATAGCAGACCACTAGCGAGCTTAAGAAGGCTGCCATACGCAAAACTTGCCGAACGGCTATTTTAATCGTTTAGTATGTAGTATGATGCTAGCAAGTGCGTAATGTTCAATTGGGGGTTTACATGAAAATCAAACTACTAACGCAAAAACTATGGCGCTCGGTGGCGGCAGTAGTGATGGTATTGGGAATTACGGCCGGATATGCGCCAGCCGCACACGCCCAAACCACGCCTGCGTTGCTCAACCCCGCGCCACTCCGCGAACTATATACGAAGGTCAACCAGGGATATTTGTACAGCACCAACTGGTCGGAAGTGGTAAGCGCGCAAAAAAACTATGGCTTAACTATGCCGTCCCAGCGTCCGCTTGGTTACGTGTTCACAGCTGGCAACACGGACACGAAGCCAATCTATCGGCTCAAGCAAAACAGCACCGGCAATTGGATTATGAGCGTTGACCAAGGTGAAATTAATTGGCTGACTTCGCACGGCTTTACAATGGAAGGTCTGACCGGCTACATCTATACAACGGCGCAATACGGTGCCCAACAACTAAACCGCTACACGAACGGCAAAGGCTGGCGGCTTGCCTACCAAAGCCAGGACAGCGCCATGAAATCCGCGGGTTACACGCTGGACGGGCCGGTCGGCTACATGATACCCACCTACTACCAAGTTGGCACATATTACTTCAGCGCATATGACAACAACATTCCCGACACCTTCCTGCAAGCAGTCAAAAACTACTACGGCCGGTACCCCGACGCGTGGGGTGGCGTTCGCGACTTTCACGGAGACCCTAATTCACCGTGGGGCAATGTTCCGCAAAATACCCAGGGGTGGGGTGGCGACTGGAGTTATCTCAAGCCAACCATCGGATACTACGACGACAGCCAGGTTTCGACCCTGGAAACACAAATTGACGAAGCCGCCAGCGCGGGCCTCAGTTACTTCTCGTTCTACGAATACTGGAATAACCAAACCAATACTCCGCAGCTCGACAAAGCATTGAACGCCTTTACACAAGCATCCAACACCAACCGGCTGAAGTTTACGCTAAGCCTGGTTTTGCCCGGCTCAAATAACGGCGATCCTGAGCACCTCACGCTGCCAACGTCACAGTTCAGCGCGGCTGCCGATGCCTACGCAAATTACTTTACAAAGTCCAATTACTTAACGACACAAGAAGGCCGACCAATCGTATTCATGCTAGAAACCGGCGGCATTGGCAGCGGAAGTCCCACTGATGTCAACAACTTCATTTCACTGCTCAAAACAGACATCAAAAACAAGACTGGCAAGGACGCGTACGTTATGAACGAAAGCGAAAATGGGCTCAATACCGTTTCGCAATTTACGGGCGACGCCTACTCGTGCCTCAATATGGGCAAGTACATTGTGGACGGCAGCTACAGCGAATATGTCAGCGACTTGCCTAATTACTTCAAAACGTTCGACAATTCCGGCAAGCCCATGATGCGCTGCGGTATGAGTGGCTTTAACGAAGCGCCGCGCACCGGCTTTTGGGAAGCCAAATCGGATGTCCGGTACTTTAAAGACGACGCAAAAAGCCAATTCCCCGCCGCAATGACCGCCACGATCAACAACATGAAAGCCCAACCGGCCAGCCCAATCGACAACTACATGACCATGTACGCTTGGAATGAGTGGCATGAAGGCGGCATCATCGAACCCAACGTTCGCGACGGCAGTTACTACCTCAACAACCTCCAAAACACCTTTGGATTGCCAGCGCATTAACATAAAAAATTCATAATTGGCCGGCGAGACTGGCAGATATCAAAAATTCAAAAACAAGACGCCAAAAGGCTTGTGGCGCGTGGTTGTCCTGCATACAATGGACAACTATGAGCAAAGAAACCGCCGAACCACCACATGACACCGTGCTTACGCCCGAGCGAATAACAGCCCTTGAGGCCGTTGACTTACGACTCGTGGGAGTGCGTCATGGCATAACAAGAGATGAGGGTTTGCCTCGCGTAGCCAGGATCGATGACCAAGATTACGGCGACCTACAAACCACTGTTTCCCGAGATATAGACAGCTCTTTTGGGGATGTCCTTGCTGTTGAACCAACAGAATTTTTTAATAAGTTGGTGGAGCAGCCACGTTTATCAGATGTGCTCCCGCCGGAAATATCCGAAACGCCAATCGGCGAGTTGCCTTTTAACGAGCACTACCTTGCTCGAAAAGGCACGCGAAGCCCATTTCATCAGCAACTTGGCATATACGGCTGCACATATGCTACTCCGTGGCACCACCGTACGAACGGCCGAAATAAGCAAGCAAGAATGGGAAACGCTCAAGGCAATGCTTCCAAATTTGGCGCCATCGCCAGAGACAAGGGAGCGCATCAGAAACTACTACCGGCGCAGCACAATGTTAGCGCGTATTGGTGACATCGCCATTGGCATGCAGCAAAATATGTCTGCCGAGGGCTTGGGCGATGACGATGCACCACCGATTCTCATGGCCACCCTCGGGTCCGGCAATGCCGTGCCGCTTGCCCGCCGTCTCAAGCAAAGTAGTGTCAAACATGAACTTATTAACTTAAACCGTCATCACCGCGAAACAAGTTAAGAAACAAGTAAATGCGATAAATATCACGTCGTAACCTGTCGTGGTTATCGGATTATATCAGGCGTGTCTAGGTAATTCTTCATAGTTGATAAAACCCCGGCTTCGTACAGTTTGGGAGTGTTGTAAATTTAATGGGAAGGAGTCTTTATGCAAAGTGTGTCAAAAATAACGAGGAAGGTGCATTTGGTAGTCGCCGCCCTTTTGTTCGGGCTAGTTTTTAGCTCTGCTTGGCCGGCGAGCGCGCACGCCGAAGCCAACGTGGCCGCCGACGAAACAACAACAGTGGCCGACACGAAGGTTGCGGTGGGTGACGTGAACGCCGAAGCCACCCCAGCTGCTGACCCAATCATTACATGCGGACCCGCTCCTCGCGACAAGGACTCGTCGCGCTGGGGTCGGTACTTTCGCGTTAACGGCGTAAACATCCGACGCTCGCCAAGCACGCACAGCACCGTTTGTGCGCAAGGCCAAAAGAGTCACCTTGTCGATTACCACTGTTGGACGGTCGGCAGCGATGGCTACACCTGGACGTATCTGCGTGACGCCACCACTCACTACGCTGGCTGGGTACGCGATAATCTCCTCGTCGGACACGGCAGCCTGGTCCACTGCTAGCCCGATTTTACATAAAAAGGCCGCGCAAAAAGTGCGGCCTTTTTATTTTCGGCGAACAATAACCGTTGAGCCGCCACAGTTCATATCGTATACTCAGCAGATGCATACATTATCCCAAATCGAAGTCAATATTGCCTTGCTGCCCGAATATAGGTTAGCCGATCAACTGACAAAAGCAAGCCATGGAATAGCCAGCCGCTATCCGGCGCTCGTGCGGCTTGGTTCGGCCGGGCTCAAACTCTCCTTGGCACCACACTTGACGCTCTACCAGGGAGCTTTCCCGTTTAAAAACATTCCAAAACTCGACAGCCGCCTGACGGAAATTGCCAAACATGAACAGCCCCACGCACTAACGAGCACAGGTCTAGCCTATAACCAACAAGAAGGCTCAATAGAAGACAGAAAAGAGGTTACGGATGCTTTGGTTACACTCCAAGAGAATCTTATAACCAAGGTAAATTCCTTACGAGAAGGAAGGCTGATGGAGCGCGACCCAGCCGGGAATGTTTTGCATGGACTTTTGCAGGCACCGGGCCGCCTGGGCGAGAACATCCAGGCAACTGGCTACGGAGAGGTCGGCGACCCGCGGACGGGCGGGCTTTTTCGCCCCCACGACACACTGGCATGGCTCGAACCCGGTATCCAAGTAGATTTGGCCTACGAGCAAAGTCTCCTAAACCCACGCGACATGAGCGGCACCTACCCTGCCATTGGCTTGTTTGCCCTCGGACCGCAGGGCACTTGCCCGCAATTGCTGGCACAATACAGCTTCTAACGACCGTGTGAGGCGCCACCCAGGCAACGCGCCCGTTCTATAGCAACAAGCTCATCAAGAGCGAAACGATTATCGTCCCATAAATAGAGTCCTCTGATTTCGGCTGGCGAACCCCATTGCATACCGTCATGTTCGGCACTTAACCGAATTTCGGTGGTAGGCAACAACTGGATCGCAAAGCATTTTTCCGTTAACAACTGGCCGTCATTACCGGTGAACGCAAACTGGTGCCGCAAAGTAACAAACCGTGCAATCCCATCTTGAGCAACCCCTATTTCTTCAAGGGTTTCGCGATAAGCAGCAGCCTGTTCATTATAATCCGTCGATTCTAGGCCGCCCGTAAGTGGCTGCCAAAATCCCCCTTTGTTGGGGTTGCGGTGTAGCGCAAGCACCTCCATGGATTGTGGATCAGCCTCGTCAGGGTACCGGAAAGGAATCACTTCCACTTGTATGGGCAGTCTCATCGCAGATCCTCAATTCTTTCTAAAATGTGCTGGGTATTATACTCTTGAATCTGCGAGCCATCAATCGTGACAATGGGTAGTGTGGGTGAAAAAAACTCTGATACGCTCTCGTCCAGTGCAACGTCGAATGCCTTAAGGAAGTCAACGTCACGCCATAAGCCCGTGTTGGCTGCTTGTTGTCGCTGAAGGCTTGTCTCCGGGTGGAGCCGAAAACGAAAGAAGATATCCGGCAATCGTAACGCTCCTTTTCCGAGCAACTGGCATATTCGGTCATCCACATATTGTGCAGCCGGGCTTTCAATGCCATCGCGAGCCCGAACGAATGCCAGGGTTGATAAAAAATCACGATCCATGCAATATATGTGGTCGCCTTGGTTGGCGCGGCGGTACTTTTCGATATCATTGGCGATTTAGATTATAACAATAACACGAAAACCTTATAATGCAAAGCAAATCGAGGTAAGTTGAGGTCATTTGTGCAACTAAAAGGTTGCGCATTTATTTGAGGTCTCCTATACTCATGCATAGGAGGTAACATATGGATTCACAAGACAAAATCGAAAAACACGTTATGCTGCATGCGCCAGTCTCGCGCGTTTGGCAGGTGGTTGCTGATGCCGAGGAGTTCGGGCAATGGTTTGGTGTCAAGCTAGATGGCGATTTCAAAGCTGGCCAAACGGTCACCGGCACTTTCGAGAATTTAGATGAGGAGCTCATCGCCGAATATCAAAAAAGCCGCGGCATGCAGCCGTCGGCCATAAAACTGCCATCGGCACATACGGTGTTCTGCACCGTGGAACGCATCGAGCCGGAAACGTACTTTAGTTTTCGCTGGATTCCCTATGGCATTGACGCCGCGGTTGACCCGCAGAATGAACCCACGACACTCGTCGAATTTCGGCTCGAAGAAGCGCCCGAAGGCACGCACTTAACGGTCACTGAATCGGGCTTCGAAAAAGTGCCCGAGCAGCGCCGCGAGCGAGCCTTCCTCATGAACAGCGACGGCTGGGCGCAACAACTGCAGAATATCCAAAAACATGTTGAAGACTAGCACGCCCTTGGCTGCCGACGTTTTCTTTGCGCTTGGCGACAAAACGCGGCTCTCCATAATTGAAAGGCTGAGCCGCGGCAGCGGCATGTCTGCCACGTTTTTGTCCAAAGATGCGCAAGCGACCCGGCAAAATATTGCAAAGCACTTGCAGGTGCTTGAGGGCGCAGGCCTCGTCACCCACAACAAACAGGGACGCGAAGTCCTTTACGCGTTGGAGCACCAACGAGTCGAGGAAGCGCAAAGGTTTCTCGAAAACATATCCGCGGGCTGGGACCGCGCAATCGACCGATTACGTAAAACGGTCGAGACCACAAATGGGCGTTAAGCTATAACTACATCGGATATAGCTCGAACCAGTCAAGCCCGGAATACCACAGTTCCATTTTCTGACGGCATCACGAGCATAGCTCGTTCATAGTTGACCTATTTAATCACGGTTTACTATTTTGTCAAACGTTCGGCGTACTTACATCGCGTGATTTCAGGATTTTTTCAGGATTTTTTTTGTACGCGCAAACTTTCTATGGTATAAGGAAAGTATATTGAGGCTCGCTGAGTCAGTTAAAAGGGGGAGAAAGTGTTCCGGAATACCATTGTCAACTTGTTCAGACGAACGAGTGTAAAGTTCTATCTTGGTTTTGCAGCGGCGCTCGCCATTGGCGGTGCCGGTTTTGTATTTGCTACGCCTGCGCCCACGAATTTAGTAGCGCACTGGAGTTACGACCAAAGCGGCGGCGCCGTCCTCGCCGACGATAGCGGCAATGGCCACACCGGCACCATCTCGGGCTCGCCAACGTTTTCGGCGGGGCGCATTAACAACGGCCTCACGTTAAAGGGCACCGACAATGTGGCGCTGGGCAACATCACCCAGATTGACGGCGTCAGCAAACTCACGCTGGCTACCTGGATGAAGCGCACTTCTGCTGGCGCTAAAGTGTTGGTGGGCAAGCAAGCCACCAACCAGGATGTCGCCATCGAGGCTTATTCCGACGGCAAACTGTATTTTCAACTTAGTAAAGGTGCCGACACCTACGGCTCGATCACGCTCAATGACACCGCTTGGCACCACGTGGCGCTCGTTTTCGACGGCACGCTCACGGGCAACGCCAACCGCTTGAAAGCCTACGTCGATGGCGTACAAAAAACGCTCACCTTCAATGGCACGGTCGGCACGTCAACCACCACCAACACCACAGCCTTTAATATCGGCAAAGTGAGCGGCGAATATTCAGCTGGCCAGGTCGACGACACATGGTTGTATGCCCGGGCGCTGAGCCAGGTCGAAGTGCAAGACCTCATGCAAGGCAACACTATCGACACTACCGCGCCAAGCGTTCCAGCAAACCTGAACGCGAACGCGGTTTCGCAAAGCCAGGTCAACCTTTCGTGGTCAGCTTCGACCGACAACGTCGGCGTTACCGGCTACCGCGTATATCGAGGAGGAGTTGCGCTGGGCACAACCACAAGCACCTCCTACCAAGACACCGGCCTAGCCGCTGGCACCAGCTACACTTATACGGTCCGGGCTTACGATGCTGCTGGCAACACGAGCGCCGACAGTACTGCGGCTACTGCCACCACCCTAACACCCGACACCACCGCACCAACGGTTTCTCTCACTGCACCGGTTGATGCTTCGACGGTGAGCGGCACCATCGCCGTATCGGCAAACGCCAGCGACAATGTGGCCGTCACCAGCGTCGCCTTTGCGGTTGACGGAGTGCAGCAAGGTGCCAATGACACCACCGCGCCTTACGGTATTTCGCTCAACACCACCGCTTTGAGCAATGGCACGCACACAGTCCGCGCCACGGCATACGACGCCGCCGGCAATGCTGCCTATAACGAAGTTACCGTAACTGTCGACAACCAGCCCGACACCACCGCACCCGCTGTTGTTCTCACTGCACCGGCCGATGGCAGTACAATAAGCGGCACCGCAACGCTCAGCGCCAACGCCACCGATAACGTCGGCGTAGCAGGCGTGAAGTTTTACGCTGGCAGCACCCAGGTGGGCACCGAGGTTACTGCGGCACCGTACAACGTTTCCTGGAACACTACTGCGGTAGCTAATGGCCCAGTCCAGCTCACCGCTGTTGCCCGGGACGCCGCTGGCAACACCACCACAAGCACAGCCATCACCGTAACTGTCAATAACGTCGTACCATCCACCAAGTTTGTATCTGGCATTTCGTCGAATCACCGCTACTTTGTTGACCAAACCGGCGCACCTGTGCTCGTAAAAGGCGACTCGCCATGGGCTATGGTGAGCGACTTGTCGGCAACTCAGGTGGAACAATGGGCGACCAACCGCGAGGGCCACGGCTTTAACGCCGCCATCTTGTCATTAATCGGTAACCCCACCAACGGCGGCCCGGCGGCCAGCGGCGCCACCTATGACGGCATTCAGCCTTTCAATAATGGCAACATAACTTCTTTCAACGAAACGTACTGGTCAAGGATGGACAACTACCTGACTATCCTAAAAAACCATGGCATCACCGCCTTTTTGTACCCCATGGATGGCTGGAATACTTTGTCGGGGTCTATTTTCTCGGGCAAATCGACAGCCGACTGCTACACCTACGGCCGCATGGTGGCAACGCGCTATGCAAGCTATCCTAACATTGTCTGGATGGTCGGCGGTGACTACAATGGTTATAGCAACACCGTAAATGCGCAGTTCCAAAACCTACTTTCGGGCATCCGCTCTACTGGCGACCAACGCATATTCTCGGCACAGCTCAACAACGAGACCCTCACAACCGACGTTGATTTTTACGAAGGTTTGGCCAACTGGAATTTTGCCTACACCTACACACCAACCTACGAGAAAATTTTGCGGGGCTACGACCGCGCGCCAAGTACACGTGACCCGCGTCCGATCCTCCTTGGCGAAGCCAACTATGAGGGCGAGGACAATTACGGTGGTCCAGCAACCACCACCGAAACGCTACGTCGCCAGCAAATCTGGACGCTTACTAGCGGTGGCGCTGGTGAGTTCACCGGTTCGCAAGACTGGCAATTCCAAAGTGGCTGGGAAACGCGCCTCGACACGGCATGGGTTTCACAAGCGCAAAAAATGCGCAATTTCTTCTCAGGTCTGAACTGGCAACTGCTAGTACCCGACGAAGCTAATCCGGTCGTAACTGCCGGCCGCGGCACCAAGTTAACTACCGACACTACGCTCGACGTACTGCAGAACGACTACGTCACGGCCGCGCAAACGCCCGACAAGTCGCAGACGGTAATCTACGTGCCAACCAACACCGGGAATACCAACGCCCGCACGATTACGCTCGACCTCACCAAGTTGCCCGCTGGCTTCACCGCTACTTGGGTTGACCCAACCGATGCAACGTCTACGCAAACAGCCGTGGTTGACGCCTCTGGCAACGTAACCACGCCTGGTCTGCATGGCGACAACACACGGGACTGGCTCCTTTACATCCACCAGTAACACCAAACACCAAACAAATAAGTCGCTGTGATAAGCGGCTTATTTGTTATCTTTCTTCGGCATCCAACTACGGACAGTGGGCATAGGGTCTCTCCAGGCTTCATCGAACTCATCATCGAGCTGCCACATGTCTTTACGTCGCGGGGTAATTGCTCGTAAGCGCACCATGAGCGCCTTGTGCTCGGCTACGTCATACTCAACGGGTGTTACTGGTTCCCCGGCGTGCCGACGGGCAGCAATATGTGCCGTTTTGGCTGGCTCTGGCATATTTTTCGAGAAGTTTTCCGTGCAGTAGTTGGGACCGTTCGCCAGCTTGCGCTCAACGACTGCATCTGTGCAGGCCCAAATGAGTTCACTAGGACGATAACCAGGATCTATTTGCGCTTCCAGTCGGACATCTTCGATGCTTTTGAGCCACGCTAACCCGAGCTCTTTCGCCACAGGGTCTTTGGGAAGCCAACGTTCGAGTCCCGCAGCATCGAGCGCGTCCAGTTCCAAAAAAGAACGGTACAGTACGTAGCGGGTCAGCGTTACGCGGCGCTGCTGGCCGTCGGCGCCTTGGAATTGCTCTGGCGCCTTGGTAATGGCGGCTTTAACTACGATTTTGTCCGGGTCGTTATCCCACGTTTCGTGCTTTACCGCAACGTGGCTACCATCTGGCAAAAAATGCACAGCACCCTTCGCCTCAATCCAATCGAAGGAGTTTTCGCACTCGTAAGTTGCAAGCCGGGAGACTTGCCCGGTAAACTCGTTGACGCGTTCAATTGCTGCGGCTTCAAAAGCTGTAAGGTCAAAAGCCGGGTTGTCGGGCAGCTCAGGGCCGGTCATCGCACAATAATACCACAAGCTTAGGAATCTGCAAGTTTCTTGAGTGAAAGCTTGGCCTGGTTGAGCACCCGCACACGTTCTTTGGGCAGTTTTTTACCCGCCCGGTTTATGTAAAACGTGAGCATGGACATGGCCGAGCGGTATGGCGTGGACGACTTGCGTCGCCGACTGGCCTTTGCAGAACGCAGCAGCGAAGTGGCGATTTTGTCGGGGTCGTCCCAAGTGAACACGCCTTGCTCAAGATCGAGCGCATTGCTCGTTTTGGTTACATGCTTCGACCAGCGGCGGATGAAGGCCATGCTGGGTAGTATAACCAACACAGCGTAGATGACAGTGAAGAAACTCACACTACTAATGGCTTCGAGCACGCACCATGGTAAGGCCCGTATCGGCGGCGTTCGGATCAAGCGTAATGGTATAGGTGCCGCTCGAGGGCAGCACAATACCGTCCTCGTTCAGGCCGCCCTTGTGGTTGATGACACAGCCGTCCCCGAGCACCGCACCGTCGGGTCCGCGCAGCACCAGCAGTCCGCACTGGCTGGGCAGTTCGCTTGAGGGCAAGTCAACATACACGCGCTGTCCGGCGCCAGCACTAAAAGTAAGGTTTGCAATCGAGCCCGGCTTCTTTAGGTTGACCGCAATTGGTGCGCCATCAATACTAATGCCTTTGCTTTCGGCGGTCGGCAAAACCAGTCGAAGCTGCGCTTGTCCGATAATAGTGTCGTTCGGATCAACCACTATGGTGTACTGGCCGGTCATCGGCAAAATGGCCGTATCAATGTAGCCAACGTGGTTGATGATACAGCCGTCGGCAACCTGCTGGCCGTCGTCGGCCAGCAAACGCACTCCGCCGCACTGACTGTCGAGGGTGCTCGAGGGGATGTCCACATACACCCGCTGACCAACCTGGCCGCTAAAGGTAAAGCGCGCAACAACACCGGGTTGGTTGATTTTGGCGGTAACGCTCGGGCCATCAGGGGTGATCGTGCCCTGCTGGTCTTGGATGCGCAGTAGCCGGACTGTGGTGTTGCCCGTGGGTCCATCTGGTGTTAACACAATGGTATATGTGCCCGTGTCTGGCAGTACTGTGCCGTCAATCTCGCCCTTGCCGTTTATGATGCAGCCGTCGGCAACCTCGTGTTTGTCTGGCCCGAGTAAACGTAAGCCTCCACACTGACTGGGCAAGCCCGATACCGGCACTTGCACAAAAATCTTTTCGCCGGCGTGCGCGTCGAAAGTGACACTGGCGCTATCACCAGGATTCTTGATGTTGAGCTGCCAAGTCGTGCCACCAAAGTCAACGCCAGCCGTGAAAGTCTGACTGCGAACGGCGGCTTTTGCGAACTCCGGCCGGCCGGTGATAGCCATGTCAAGCGCACAGTTCGCCAAAATGGCCGGGTCGCTCACACCCAGATTTTTGCAAAAGGCTTCGGCGGCGGCGTAGCCGGGCAGGTTTTTAGGGTTGTCGGGTTTACCGGGAAAACTGCGGTTGGTATAACTTTCGGTATTCTTGCCCTTGCCGTAAGTAAACAATGAGCTTTTGTCGGTTATGCGCCAGCTGTCGGCAAATTTTGGATACAGCTGGTCGAACTTTGGCTCCACCAACTTGTCGCTCCCCTGTGCATGCAGGTCGTTTTTGCGGTCGCCGTTGGCGTCGCCAAGCAGGCCAGCAACCTTGCCAGTCAAACTGTCTGCAAGTTGCAGCGATAGCGCCACGCCATACATGCCCACCGATCGTACATATGCCACCGAGCCGTCCGGCCAGGTTATAATCACTGTTTGCTGATCGTACTCGAGCTGCCCGCCGCCAGGCAATTTTGCATTGGCGAGCGCCTGCTTTTTGCCATTTACCAGCAAGGTGAGCATCTGTCCGGCCTGTACTTCAACTTTGTCGCTGCCAACTTTTAGAGCTACGGCCGTGTTAATGGCCACGAGCTTTGAGTTCGTCCATGGCTCTTGCCGCACCTGCGCCTCCAGGTCGCCAGATTGGCTGCGAGCGGCGACAAATTCGCCAGCAGCTTGGAAATCGTAGCGCAAGCCGTCAAAGGTGTTTAAGTGCGGGTCGCCGTTGCTTTCGGCGCAGTGTTCACCCGTGCAAGATGTAGGGCGTGGTGATGCGCTGCAGTCGCCGGTTGGCAATGGCCGGTCGCCGTAATGGCTGCGAGCCGGCAGACCCAGGCGCACACGCAGCAAGTTCTGTGCGCGGGTCGCCATCACTTCTTTGGTTTCAATGCCGCTGCCCGCGCAATCGTCCCGGCTAAAAGTGCCGTTGAGCTGGTCGAGCGCATGGTATAACTCGTGGTATAGCACCGTACAAGCATCAGGATAACCACCAGTGCCCGCATAGCGATGGTGGTCGTCGGGATTCCAATAAATGCGAAAGATGCCACCCGTGCCGCTGGGTTGGCGCCGGCCAGTCATGTCACTGCCAACGCCGTGGGTGTGGACAATTTCGAAATGGTTAGCCGGGTCGTTCAGAATGCGCAAAACTGGCCCGGTGATATCTTGGTTGGCGTTAAAAACCGAGACGCAATTATTATATGTTGATTGCAACTCTGGTGGCACCACGACATCGGCATGCGCAAGAGGCGCTCGCCACCACACGGCGCCGCAGCTCAGCATCAACAAGACAACCGCCGTTGTAACCTTGCTGCGCTGCTTGGGGTGCTTGCGCCAGAACCACCATACAAATAGCATCACCGCCACTATCAGCAACACCATGCCGGCAATACCGGCCCACTGTCGCCATGCCACGCCAGCCGTGCCCGAAGCAAACACTGCTCCACAAGCCGGTGCGCCACTCGCTGGTGCAATAGGCAGGCTGTAGCTCGCGTCGAGCCGCAACGCGCCTGTTTTGGCGATTGGGTATTCGGCGCTAAATGCGCCAGCGTCGGCCGACCATGTTGTAGCCCGCAGCACACTGCCCGAACTAAACATATACACAGCTAGCGGAAGGCTCACCGATTCGCCGGGCTTGAGGGTTTTGAGGTGATCTTGCAGCAAATAGCCGATATCTTCGTCGCCAGAGGAATCGATAGGCAACGGCTGCACGATTTTGCCGCTCTGCACAACTTTGGTAATCGCCACTGTGCCATCGGCCGTCGTGGCTACTTGGCAGGCGTGGCCGGAAATATTCTTTAGGCGCAAACTTGGCGACGACGGGTTTTTGCCGTTGATGGACGCAGCAAGGTCGGTCTTGGCTGCCGCCGTAGCCGAACCCGACCCAGCCGCAAATATCAAGAACGCAAGGAATACCGGAAACACTCGCAGGACAGTAGGTAGACGCATCGCTCGGACCTCCTTTAAGTTATTTTTAATTGTAGGCCACAAAGCCCGGATTCTCCAGCAAAAAATAAGCGTTTTGTTTTGTTGCGCGTCAGCTAAACACGTACAATCAATATATAAGGAGATCCTGAAATGTTTAACGTCCACCATTTTGAAGTGAGCATCCCTACCGACACACTAGCTGTTTATATTGACGACGGCGCACCGCCCGAAGACAAGGGATTTGTGGAATCGGTTGGCGCGGCGCCCTTTGATTACGACCACGTGGCAGCAAACCCCGAACTGCAAGTCAGCTTTGCACCGCCGCTCGCGCCAGAAGCCAAGGCGCGCACATTCTCGCCCGAGGCGATTGCTGGCGCCATGAATGTCGCCGAAGTAGCCATTCGGTGGACAACGGAGCCTAGCAAAGATTACGGCAAGCTCGACGTCGAGCACGCCTGGATCTCACTGGATGGACAGTCATGGGACCGGCCCACACTCAACGCCTTTTTAGATGCCATCGGGCGGCTCGCAAAACAGCATACCGTATAGCTAGCGACCTGTGAGCTTGGCGAGTTTTTCTCGGTAGTCGCGCTGGTTGAACTGGCCTGGATAGTCAACGAGTTCGGTGTTCAGCACCGTAAAGCCCGCCTGGCGAAGCGGCTCAGCGGCAACCTCGAACACATTAGATTTAATGAGGATAATTTCGGTGTCGAGTGCCGCCAACTCCCGAACACGCTCAATAAGCCGAGGCAGGCTTTCGGCGATTTTTGCTTGGCGCTGCGGCTTGGTAACGCTGTGGCGCTGCGACACCTCAAGCGCTTCAATCATGTAAAAACCATCGTGCTTGAGGCGCTCCAGCCACGAGCGTTTGTCTCGTTCGAGTGTAGGCTCCGGCGTATCCATAGCTTCCGGATACAAGGCGCGTATGGTGTTTACGAACAAGCGGTCGTCGGTGCGGATGCGGTCGGTGTAATAAAACTGGCGGCTGCTTTGAATTTCGGGTTTGGGCGGTGGCGACTCTGCGATCAATAAAAACGCAATACGATCGGGCCGGTACTGCGCGCGGATGGGTTCGTATGTGTGCTGCATAAACCTATTATTACACAAGCTGCTGCGCCAGCCGCAAAGTGTCGGTGACAGCGCGGTCGGTGTTAAACGCCATCAGATATTCCAGATATCGGACCATTATCTTTTCCATACAATATTTTGGCTCGGGCGTCACCAAGGCTGCCAGTTGCTCGACGCTGGCGCACATTTCCCACAAGTCCGTCTTCATTGCCTGGCCCAGCTGCATGCCGGATGCTTGCTTATATGTATCGAGGTCGAGCACGGCTGTTGGCGTTACGTTACGCGGACAAAAGGAGCCGTTCACTGCCGGGTTGCCCGACAGGCTTGCCTGCTGCGAATGCACTACGGCGGCAACTTTTGTAAAGCGGTCGATGGCGGCTGTTACGACAAGCTCGTCAATGCCCTGTTTGGCGCACCGCTCCGGAATATAGACTTGGCGCTGCGCCTCATAGTTCTCGTCACTGATTGGCTGGCGCGGCAAAACGCTGGCAGGATCAAAACCGTACGTCTCACCCAAAATGCCATAAACAGTACGGAAGACTCTGTCTTTTTGGGTGTCGTGCGCGATAAAGTCGAAGGCATCATATAAAGTTTGAATACGGATATTGTGCCCGCGCACGGCGTAAACGTACTCGGCCGGAAGCACTTGGTGGGCGTCAACCAAGTAATCTCCAAAGCGCAAAGCCTCGCTACCCGGCACACCCAAAATTCTGCTGCGCGCAAGAATGTCCTGCCCGTTTGCTGACGCGTAATCGGCGGAATTAAGGTAATGCTGCACCGATTGCCACTTGCCTTGAGCGTAAATGTCGCGCACAGCGACAACTCCGAGCGGTATGGCCACCGAGGCTAACTCGCCCGTAAGTTCGAGCGACGTTGCATGGATCGCCAGCGCAGCATCGCGTTCGCAAAGCATTGGCGCCAGCAATCCGCCACCCGGTATTTGTCCGTCGCGCAAACGCCCGCTGAGGGTATTCGTCCGCAGCTGCTCGTCGAGGTGGCGCATGTGCGGCAAGTCGCCGCCTTTGACCGTGAGTGTATCTGTATTTCCCATCTCCTCGAAGGATGGAATTGCCATGTTAAAGGCACGGAGATCTTTTGGACCGCGGTATACGTCACCTGGCTCTGGTACGGTGAGCATCGGTGACCGTACGAATGTTTCGGGCGGCGAGAACAATGCATGGCCATCTTTCAAAACCGACACACCTAAATGTTCCGCAATCGTATCAACGCCATCCACCGCTTGCGCTGGCTGTAATTCACCCCGGCCCGGCGCGCAAACCACCTTCAGCTGTTCCAATGCACTCATCAAGCAATATTATACCTAAATATTCTTATAAGTTAGTCAATATTTCGCCTAGTACATGCGCTGTGTATACTGGATTGGTGAACATATACTGGCTTGACTTGGTGGGTGTGTTTGCATTCGCCTTCCTGGGTGCACGACTGGCTATTGAACAACGGTGCAATGCCTTGGGCGTTTTTGTGTACGGCTTTTTGGCGGCGCTTGGCGGTGGCACGGTCCGCGAGATTATGCTCAACCATCTACCTTTTTATTTTCGAAATAACACGTATTTGTTGGTTGTGGCGATGGCTGCCCTGTTCTCTGCGCTTTTATACCAACGGTTTCGAGCTGTACGGTCGGTAGTTGTTATCATGGATGCTGTTGGCGCGGTTGCTTTTGCCTATATTGGCGCGCACGCAGCCTCCCTGGCGCACTTCGGCCTGGCGGGCACTGCCTTTTTTGCCGTCTTGACTGCCTGCGGTGGTGGCGTACTCTGCGAAGTCGTAGCATGTAAAGCACCGCGTGCCTTTCACGACGGGTTCTACACCGTACCACCCATCATGCTCGGATGTACGTACTGGTTGCTCGGCGACGCCGTATATAACCCTACGACGAGTGTAGCCTTACTAGCAAGCAGTTTCGTGGCGCAGCTCACCGTGGCGCATGCCGGCCTCATAACCCGAAAGTTGCGTGCCAAACGTCACGCCAGTCAAGCACGAACCGCGTTGCTCATTCTGCGCGGTACGGCCGACATCTAAAAACAACTACATAAAAGTTCCCGGTCGGGGGTGCTGACCGGGAACTTAAGTACTACAACGTCATGGTGTCCTATTGTTGTTGTTCGGAGTTGAACGGAGTAGGAATGAGGAAGTAGTTTGCCGAAACGACATTGGAGCTAGCCTGCGTGTTAAGCGGAGGCAAAGCAGTGTCGTACGACGAGGTGAAGGCAGCGAAATCAGTCCGGCCGAATGCGAGCGAAACGGTGGTTGAGCAAGTGGTGCCTGAGCCACAAACGGCAACTCGGGCGCCCGTGCGCAAGTTAAAGATTTCGATGTAGTACGGAGTTGGGCCTACATTAATATTGCTGTAAGCCGTTAGTGTCCGAGTGCCAAACGTCGGTGCGGTTATGCCGAGCGAAAGGCGATAGTTACCTGCTGTCCAGGTTACAAAGCTCAAGTTAGAGGTAGCCTGGATGCCAGCTGGATAGAACGAGGTGCTGTAGTTAGAAACAAAAGCCAGGAATTTGTGGGTTGTGGCCACTGCCTGGCTGGTTGCTACACTACAAGTAGTACCAAATCCGCAGTACGTCAAGCGCGCACCTGTGGTGGCGTCGAAGATTTGGATGTAGAACGGCGACGGACCAACGTCTTGGGTGGCAGTTGCAGTAAGTGTGCTATTGCCGTTCACAGCAACCGTTGTTGGGCTGGCCGATAGCGAAACACCAACGCCATGCCAAGTAACCGTAACGGTGCTTGAGTAAGCTTGCTGGTTAGCCGGTGGGTTGGTGGTTGGGTACGACGAGATGTAAGCGCGGTACGAGTGTGTCGTTGCCGTCGGCTGTGTAACCGAAATACTACACGTGGTGCCTGAGCCACAAATCTTGATGTAGCTGGCGGCTGTTACGTCGTAAATGCTTAGGTAGTAGGGTGTTGGGCCAACGTCTTGGTTTGCCGTGGCGGTCAACGTTGAATACTGCGTTGGCCACAAGTTAGTTGAGCTGGCGCTCAGGCCAGCCGTCCAGGCAACGGCGACTGAGTCGTGAGCTGCGCCTGCGGATTGGCGTTGTGCTTGTGCTTGATCTTTGCCGGCAACTGGCGCGGTAACCCCATTCGGACTGTCAGCTGGCGCTACTGGCGCTGACTTGAGTCCTCCTCCTGCTTGGCCAGTTGCTGCGCTGGCTGCAGCGGCCGGGACTAATGTGAAAGTGCTTACGAGAACTGCGGTGAGCGTCACGCGGGCTGCTCTTTGGAGTCCACGCACACGACCAAAATACTGACAGATAGTGTTATATGTCATCGTATCTTCTTTCTTTTTACGTTGTTTAAATCACACTTCGCTCGTTGCGCACAACAATACTCATTTTCTCTCAGTAATATTAAACGATCATGAAAAACATGAGCATTTTATTCGATTTGTATATTTTGCGCGCCGCTACTTGAGAGGCTCAATATTGACGTTGCGGCGAAAGACATTCTGCGGGTCATACACGGCTTTTATTTTTGCCAAACGCGCATATGTTGCAGGCGGATAGGCTTGCGTTGCGGTCTCGTGGTCGGCGCTCGTAAGAAAGTTTATGTAACAGCCTTCGGTGAGTGGTTTGATTGGTTTCCAAGATTTTTCGCTTATTTTTCGGCCTTCGTTGTCCGAAAGTGTGACCGGCACGGGCGAGACCGACCAAATCAGCGCTTCGCAGTCACGCCACGCGAATGGCGTCTCATCGGCCGGTACGCGCGCTACAGCGCCGCCCATCCGGCGAATCTGCAAAATTGCCGTACCGGCGCGCCCGTAGTTAGCGGCGATGGCGTTAATAAAACGTGTCATCCATTTTTTTGACAAACCCGGTTTGCGCAAATGTTTTAATACCAGGAGGCGGCACGACTTCCTCGAGCGAATCACAGTACGGCACGAGCTTAACCTCACTCTGCGCAGCCTTGCCAAGTTCAAGCAACGGCTGCACGGCGGTGCGGGCTTTGGCCTCGTCGTCGGCTCCGCAGCAAAACAAGACCATTAGCTGTGGCGTGGGTTTAGGCCCAAAACCAGGAAGCACAACAAAAGTCGTATTGAGCTCTTCGGGCGCTTCGGCCGTGGCTGTCACCCATTTGGCGAGCACCGATTTGAGGGCGCTTACCGGATATATAACCCGGCCTTTCAGCACCTTTTTGAGGTCATGTGCGCGAAATGTAAACGACGTCACAATGCCGAAATTGCCGCCGCCCCCACGCAGCGCCCAGAACAAATCGGGATGTTCGGTTTTGCTCGCGCGGAGCACCTCGCCCGCGGCAGTTACTATTTCGGCGCCTTCCAGATTATCAACAGTTAGTCCCATGTTTCGCGCCTGCCAGCCCACGCCGCCGCCGAGCGTCAACCCGCCGACGCCGACGGTCGTTGTATCGCCCGAAGAAATTGCCAAACCATACGGATCGAGCGTCTTGGCCACGTCGCCCCAGCGCGCACCGGCACCCACACGAACAAGCGTCAAGTCTTCGTCAATTGTAACCTCGTTAAAATGCGAAAGGTCGATGACTAATCCGCCATCATTTGTCGAAAGACCGCCAAAACCGTGACCACCGCTCCGCACCGACAGCACAAGCCCGTTATCGTAGGCAAACCGCAGCGCTTTCGCAATGTCCTCGTGGGTCTTAACCAGCACGACCACCAGTGGGCTGCCCTCAAATATGAATGATTTGCGTAGTTTTTCATACGCGGGGTTGGTTTTGGTGACAACTGCACCTTCGATTTCCGCTTGTAGCGCCTGTATTTTTTCGTCCATAAAGAGAGCCTCGCCTTTAGCTTGTTTCTTCATTTTACCAGAGACCGTATACTACAGACATGGGGATAAACCTATACAGCCGCCAGTTTTATGCAGAAAAAGTGGTTATTTTTCGTGACCGCCACCCACTGGTTGGCCCGATTTTTTGGCTGCTCAGCGTGCAGTATTTTCTCACCCAAATTTTTGTTGCGGGCGCTTGGAGTGCGCCGTTTAGCCTTCGGACAAATGCCATCAGCGACCTTGGCAACACCGACTGTGGCACCTTTGCGCATCGCCTCGTGTGCTCGCCGCTGCATGATTGGATGAACGCTTCGTTCATTGTGCTCGGCATTACCATGGTTGTGGGATCGTTTCTTATTCCGTCGGAGTTTCGAAAAAATATGCTGAGCCGGGTCGGGTTTTACGGCATGGCGCTGGCGGGGCTCGGGACGGTGCTGGTGGGCATGTTTCCTGAAAACACCGTTGGTTATATGCATGTTTTGGGTGCGGCCCTGCCGTTTTTTGTAGGGAATAGTACGCTCGTGCTTTTTAGTTACTCGCTCAGTTTGCCGCCAGGCTTTCGGTACTATACGCGAGCTTCTGGACTAGTGGCGCTGGCTGCGCTTGCTGTCTTTTTGTATGGGCAATATTTTGGGCTGGGGCTTGGTGGCACGGAACGGCTCATCGCCTACCCCCAAACCATTTGGCTCATTGCTTTTGGCTGGTATATGTCACTCGATCACTACCGCCAAACCAAAGGTCACAAAATCACTTACAGCTAGCTGGCGTCAGCAATCACGAAGTCGTCGAGGTATATTGAGTTGCCGGTAGTACCAGAACTGTTGAGCAGCTGCACATTTACCGTGGCGGTGTTGGCCGGAGGCGACACGTTGGTAGCGCTTTTTTGCTGCCAGCTTGTAGTGAGCGCCGGCAAAACGTAGTCGTCGGTGCGCAGCGACGTCCCATTGCTATCCAGCCAAGTCAGGCGCATGGTCGCGTTTAAGTTTGTGCCCGAGCCCAACTTGCCCCAGAAGCTGATGTTCTTTGGCGTCGTCGTCACCGGATATCCCGAAGGGTTTGAAAGCTGCACGCCCCACCCGAACGGCGCCGTGATCGCCACCTTTAGGCTGTGCGTCCCGCTATGTGCTTCGGCAGTGGTACGCGTAATAGTTTCCGAGAACCAATCTTGCCACAGCCCGATCGACCCTTCAAGCGTTGCCGTATCGTCGTCGATGGCATTCGCCACTACCAAATGATTTTGCCCGTTAAACGTACTGCCGGCATCTTGGCTGTACGGTGCAGTCTGCCACACCGAAAAGTTCACAATATTACTCTGGCTCTTCACCTTAAAATTCCAATCGCCAAGATATGTGTTGTTGCTAAAAGTATTGTTCTGGTTAAAAGTAATGGCCGTCTGGGTACCGCTGCCGATATACGGCGACCAACTGGGGAAACTCCCCACATTTGAGAATATGCCCTGATAACCACAGCTATTGTTAATCGTGCAGCCCGAAATATGCGCCCGCGTCATTTCAAACGTATTGTTATGCACCTTTACGTTCTGCGTTTTCCAGCGGCAATCCGAAAGGTACGGCTGTACGTTGATACTCCCGCCAGCGGCTGGATCATTACAGGTAGTGAGCGTGGCGGCCGGGTTCACCAGTGTGCAATCGCTGCTACTGGTATTGGCGGGTGAATTACAGAAGCGGTCGGCATTTTCCCACAAAACCACACCCGACCAGTTATCGGTAAATTTGTTACTGTAAATGTCGATATTGGCCGTGCGCCCGGCGACCCTGCTGTCGCCGCCAGCTTCGGATAAGTAAATGGCGCCGGTCGGGAAACTCGCGTTGTTCGGGCCATCGGTAATTGCGTTATTTACAAAGTTGTTGTAGCGCACGATCATGTTGTAGCTAATCTCATAGAAGAGTCCCTGCGCCTCGTTGCCCGAAATATAGTTGCCCTCAAACAAAAAGTCGGTGTCGTTGGTGTCCGCCCATAATCCCACGCTATGGTTATCGTGCACGTAGTTGTTACTGACGGTTACGTTATGCGCATTCCAAAATTTGCCGCCGCCGGTACAACCGCAGCCCGGCTGCACCACTTCCCAGTTATCGGTGTTATTACCCGAGATTTCGTTGTGGTCGAGTAGCACGTTGTTTGGACCGGCTGGATCGTTACTGTAAGCCTGAAAACCGTATTGGCCGTTGTCTTTCAAACAGTTATAGCGGACAACGCCGTTGGTGCCGGCAAATACTGCACCGCCCGAGTTATTTTGGAGTGTGTTGTACTCGATCGTCCAGCCCGTGCCGGAATCGTGGTTGACCACACCCTCGTTGTGCGGCGCTACGAAATTTTTGACAGTAAGATACTGTATTTTTACACCGGTCGCGTGCTGGGTGAAGGCGTAGCTATTAATACCCTGACCATCCAAAATTGCACCCGGGGCGCCCACAAACACCGCGTTGTTGCCCGGAATAATTTGGCTGAGCGCCGAGCTGCCAATGGTGTGCGTGCCAGGCGCGAACCAATAGGTCGTGTTGGCCAGTGTAAAGTTCACGCTGCTGTTATTCCCGGCCGGCACCGTCACTGCACCAACGGGGGCGCTCGTGAGGCCATTTAGCAGCCCAGTGTTGCCGCAAACCAGGGCTGGTGGCGTATCTGGCCAGGCGCTCACACCGCCATTACTGCCACCGTTGTTATTGCCGCCATTATCGCCACCCGAGGATGACCCTCCGCTGTCCGACGAACCAGAACTTGAGCTGGCGCCAGAACTACCGCCAAGCGAGCTATTGCTAATGCTGCGCTTCACAATGTTCTGCGCTGCACCATTGCTTGGTTCGATCGTCTTACCTTGTGTAATGGTGAAAGTAAACACGTCACTTTTGCTGGTAGTGCCATTAAAACCGTAGGCCACCGCGTATAAAGTGTGGTCACCAACAGCCAACTGCGAAACATCCAGCGTGACCGTAAAAGGCGATTTTGTGCTGTACGTTACAAGCACCCCGTCGATAAAATACTCGACCCGAGCAATGCTGGCGTAGCTATCTGCCTGAACGGCCACCTGAAGATTTTTGGTGTCTTGGGTAAGCAAGCTGCCGAGCGGTACGTTAATCTGAATCGGCGGCGCCGATGTGTCCCGCTGCGTCGATGACGTGCCTCCGCTGTTGCCCGACGACGATTTTTTATCGCTCTTATGCCCCGTTGAAAGCCACCATCCAATACCAACGCCAGCGAGCACAACCGCTACAATTATGGCGATAACCTTCGTCCTCAAACCGATCTACCCTCTCACTCCATTAAGCTAACCCACAGTATAGCATTAGCGGTACGGAGCACCAACTACTTATCGACTATGCTTCGTCGTAACCTGTGTCAAGATCTTCGTCGTCTTGGGGATAAACCTCGCCATCGAATGCTGGCAGTTCCTCGCCAATGCTATTTTCAGGGGTAGAGCGGGCCGGTATGGCTTTGTTGAGGGTGGCCCAGCCAGTTTCCCGAAATCTTTTACCGGCAGCATCGATCGCACACGTCCCCAGTAGTTTTGGCCCAGCCTTGCCTACGCCAACACCCCGTCCGGTCCAGGCGAGGCTCGCCTCGCAACCGCTGCATGCCACTTTTCCTACTGGAAAGTTGCCGTTTTCGTCCTTATAAAGTTCAGGATGCATCTCTGCCATTCCCATGTCGCAGGTTACAAATGCAGAACCGTTAACACTTTCGGTGCATTTTGGCGCAATCACGCTACCGTTGTCGTCGGCTATAGCTTGGCCTCGACACATTTGGCAGGCAACCGCCGGCATAAACCGAGGCTCGAACTCGGCCGGCGCCGTATCTGTAGTCTGAGCTGCAATCTCCGCCGCTTCCTGCCACTCAAGTATCCGTCCTCGCAGTTCAACGGCGCCACAGCCCTCAGCCACTGTTAAGTGAGCAGTTTCATTCGTGTTTACTTCGCCTATAGACATGCTCTTACGTACCTTATTTGACTACAGACTATACCACAAAGCAAACAGATTGCCACTTAATTCGTCGCGCCTCGATATGCCGCCAATATTACGGGTGTTTGGGCGTGCCGACGAACTTTGTATCACCAAAGCCAAGCATGATATATCCGATAAACGAGAACAGCCAAAGGCCAATAACACCGAAAGCAGGCGTCTTGCCAAAGGCCTTGGCAATGTCGATTGCCACAACAATATGCGTAACAATATTCACGAGCGGAATAAGGTACAACAGCAGCCACCAAGTCGGCCGGCCGGCAATCTTGAGCATAATATACAGATTATAAATGGGGATAATAGCCGCCCAGCCCGGTTGTTTCGCTTTTTGAAATGTTTTCCAAAGGCCAGCTATGATAATTACAATAACAACGGCCAGTATGATAAGCACCGCTGCCATTGAACTGCCCGAAGCGTTCGTCGAAGTATAATAGGTCGTATCCGCTGCATTCGCTAAAACCGATATTCCCATTTTTGTATTCTCCTTATGTTTATCTTAAAATTGTAGCCTAGAATTGCGAATTCCACAACATAAAAACGTATTGTCTCGGGCCGCGCTTCATTCGCGCTGGGCGCCATAGTGCGGTATAGTTAAGGCATAAGCAAGGGGGCATTATGTTAGAAAACAGTGACGCGTTTAGTGGCTTTGCGACCAGCAATATCGCTGCTGCAAAGGAATTTTACGGCAGCGTGCTCAGTCTTAACATAACCGAGCAAAACGGCATGCTCACGTTACATTTTTCAAATGGCGGCAGCGTGCTCATATATCCTAAACCCGACCACAAACCGGCTGATTTTACCATCTTGAACTTTCCTGTTCCCAACATCGACGAAACAGTCGAAGCGTTATTGAAAAAGGGCGTGCAGTTTGAGCACTACGACGAAGGCCAGCTCAAAACCGACGAGAAAGGCATCGCCCGTGGGCTTGCCACGGGCATGGGGCCGGATATCGCCTGGTTCACCGACCCCGCCGGAAATATTTTGTCGGTCTTACAAAACTCGTAGACTACTGCGAAGTTTTTCGGCGGAATAACAACGAAGCGATCGGCATTGCCACCACCAAGATGCCGATGCACCATAACACGGCTGACCAGCCATAATGCCCGATGGGTTTGTCGAGCATCAGTGCGCGTACCGCCTCGACAATCTGTGTGATTGGCTGGTTTTGGGCAAACGCCTTTAGCACATGATTCATGCCTTCGGTGGGCACAAATGCCGTGCTTGCAAAAGTAAGCGGGAAGATAATAACGAACGATAGCCACTGTACACCTTCAACGCTTTTGGCAAGCAAGCCAACAATCGCCGAAAGCCACGAAAACGCAAGCGTAAACAGCAGGATAAGCCCGGCAATTTCGAGCCAGGCCACAAAGCCGGCGTGCGAGCGAAAACCCATCACAAGGCCGGCTAACACCATAATAATCGTCGAAATGGCGCTTCGAAACAGATCGGAAATAACGTGGCCCGTCAGTACGGCCAAATTCGACATTGGCAGTGAGCGAAAGCGGTCCACAATACCTTTCTGTAAGTCGTTACATACGGCCACAGCCGTGGTTGTCGAGGTAAACGCCACCGTTTGCACGATAATGCCGGCCAGCAAAAAATCAAGATAGCTCACGCCGTGCGGTAAAGCCAAAGAAATCGCCCCGCCAAACACCGAAGCGAACAGCACCAAAAACATGATGGGCTGAAAGAATGTGCCGAGCAGCTGGTCGCGGTTGCGAACAATATGCAGGCTACTGCGCTTAATCATGATGAGCGCGTCTTGCAATGCCAAAAATAGCTTCGGACGGTTTTCAAATTCGAGTTCTGCAGCCATTATTTGCTCTCCTCTTTCTTGGTTGGTTTTTGCTGGCCGGTGAGCGACAAAAAGACGTCGTCGAGCGTTGGCTTGTGGATAGTCATGGACGACACTGTGACCTTTTCTTTGGCCAAGCTATCGAGCGTTTTGCGCACGTCAATGTTGGTGTCTTTGATAACCACGGTGGCAGAATATTCTTTTTCGTCACTGTCTACAATGTTTTTGCCCAACGCTTTTTTGGCTTTTGCGAGCGCTTTTTCGTCGGCAAGCGTCAGTTCCAGGCGGTCTTTGCCCACTTTGCTCTTAAGTTCCGATGCCGTACCTTCGGCGATCACTTTGCCGCCATCAATCACCACAATACGGTCAGCCAACTGGTCGGCTTCTTCGAGATACTGTGTGGTGAGCAAAATCGTTGTGCCCGCGGCCATCAGATTTTTGATGACGCCCCACATTGCCAAACGAGAACGGGGATCGAGACCGGTAGTCGGTTCGTCCAAAAAGATAACCGGCGGTGCTGCAATCAAGCTAACTGCCAGGTCCAGGCGCCGGCGCATACCACCGGAATACGTTTTGGCCGGACGGTCGGCCGCTTTTACCAAATCAAACTGCTCAAGCAACTCCTGGGCCCGCGCTTGCGCACTCGTAGTCGTCAGACGATACAGTCGCCCCATCATGACAAGGTTTTCGCGCCCGGTTAACAGTTCGTCAACGGCCGCGGACTGGCCCGTCAAGCCGATCACGCTGCGCACTTTGTCGGACTCCTGAGTGACGTCAAAGCCTTCAACCGTGATGGTGCCGCCGTCAAAACCCAAAAGCGTGCTCAAAATGCGCACCGTCGTGGTTTTGCCAGCGCCGTTTGGGCCAAGCAGCGCGAGCATCGTACCCCGCTCAACCTGCAAATCAATCCCTTTTAAAACTTGGTTCGAGCCATAAGACTTTCTGAGATTCTTTACTTCGATCACGTAATCTTTGTCGGCCATAGCGCTCCTACAACTGCATTTAACGACTTCTATATTTTCTATACTAACATGCTCCGGGAGTCCGAACCTGTTTTCCTACTGCCAGACGCGTGAGCCCTAGGAGCTATTGGTACGAAATATACCACGGTTTCGGCGTGATCGCCATTGTGCTTGCGGGGTCCAGCATCGGGCTGTCTTTGGCATAAAAGTTTTTCCAGCCAAACTGTACATTCGGCGGAGGCGCGGCCGTGATGGTCCGCCAAGTCTCTTGTTTGGTTGGTTGCTGGCCCTGGCCGTCCATTTGTACCACATATGCCAAGTTTGGATGCGTTGTCCTCAGCAGCGCCCTTTCCGGTATCATCGAAAGCCTGAATTGGTGCAGCAAAAACAATTTTTGCGGTAATTTGGCACGGTCAGTAAGCGCCGACAGCCAGTCGTCAACCGCATTCACCTCGCCAATGTTCACTGTGCCGATTTGCGCCAGCGGCACTTGGCCAGGGCCAAGCCGCCATTCTGGGTCGAGCGCCAGCCCCACGTTAGGCTGCTCAAGCAGTAGTTCGTAGGCCTGGGCTTGCTGCAAAAAATTGCTGCGACCGGGCTGTAAATCGAGCACAACATACACTCCCGCATCGCGCGCCGCCGTAATCCACGGTTGCAAATCGACCAACGGCACCTCGCGTGAATAGTCACCATTATCTGTGGGCGTAGCCGAAGCCACCGTGGTGATAATTTCGAGTGTTGGCAAAATGTGCTCTGTGACATATGGCTGGTGTGCGGCCGCCAGCTGCTTGGCCCGCGCGATCGTTTCGGCAATCGGTTGCTCGCCCAACACCCCCAAAGCTGGCGCGTTGGGCGTGCCATACAGCGCCACCAGCCTATACGCCGGAAACAACGTGCGGCCGCCATTCGGGAATGTGTACGGTGGAGGCTGCACCACACGCTCCTTGGGTACGGGACGCAGCGCTACAGAAAGTGGCACAGATTGTGTCCGCAGCAGCGCGCTGTGGCAGCCCAAAGCCCCCAGTACCAACACCAGCCCGACAATTCCCAGCTTTATGGTTTGCGCTGGCTGCGGCTTGGTGCTCATCAGGCTTTGTGGATTACACGTTGTGGCAACGGAATTTCAATACCAGCAGTCTTAAAGCTCGAAATAATTCGTTTGCGGAATTCGCCAGCCACATCCCACTGGTCGCCCGGCCGTACCTTGCCCAGCGCCTTAATATGTACTGATGACTGTCCAAAACTGTCCACACGCAAAAACTGGATCGGCTCGATAATGCGCTCCTGCCACTCTGGTTCGGCGGCCATTTCGTCACCAACCCGGTTGACAATCGTCGTTACCTTGTCGATGTTTGCGTCGTAGCCAACGCGCAAATCAACGTCAACATTTGAAAATCCAAACGACAAATTGGTGGCGATGCTGATGTCACCATTCCTAATAATGTGCAGCGCACCGTCGAGGTCGCGCAGGCGAGTAATACGGATCGTCACCGATTCCACCGCACCCGAAACCGTGCCGCCTGCTCCGCTTACCGTAATCACGTCGCCCACCCGAAACTGGTTCTCCATAATAATAAACATGCCAGCTAGCAGATCTTTAATCGCATTTTGCGCGCCAAACCCAACCAACACACTCACCACGCCAGCGCTCGTGAGCAACGCAGCGATGCGCACATGCAGCTCGGTCAGCACCAAAATAATGCCGACAATCCACAAAACAACAGCGCTGGCCGTACGAAAAATAGTAACGAGCGTGTCCTCACGCTGACGCTCCTCTCGTTTCGTGGCGTATTTGTGCGAACGCACTACCCTGCGCACAATTTGTGCCAAAAAATGCCGGCTCACCGATTGTATAAGCAGCAAACACAACACCGTAAATAAGATACGGAAAGCCTGATTTGCCCATAAAACGTCGATGTCCATAGCAATATCCTAACGCGGTTTGCCGGAAAAATAAACTCTTATGCTTGCTACTTAATAGTTAATTTGCCATGAATTTTGCTTGTCAGCCAATACATCGTTTTGCTATGATTTAAGTGTAAGCGTTGAAAGGATTGGCATGGCAAGCACAGAAACCCTCGAGGTACAAACCGCAGAAGAGATACAGCAGCCAGCAGCAACTTTGGAGCAGGAATCCGTTCGCGAAACAATCGTTGCGGAAGCTGACGTTGTGCTCGGAGCAGCCCATCATATACCTTCTCCTCTAACAAAGTTGCAGGATCTTGAAGCCGACTGGGAAAGCCGCGGCGTTGATCCACATCCTCGCTACTTCTAGTGTTTAGTTTGGTATATTTGCAACTGTTTGTTCGTCCACGACTACTGCATTGTTGTTCGGGCTCGTCGCCACGCGCTTGCCACCCTGAATCTGCCAGTAGGTTTGGGACGTCACGCCTTCGATCACTGTGCCATCGGCCGGTGCCGCGTTTTGGTGGTCGTATGTATCAAGTGTTTGTTGGTTGACCCAGAGCGCGCCATTGTAGCCAGGAATGCCACCTTGGTTGTAGAGCCGTAGCGCGCTGCCACCGGCCATTCGGTACACCGCGCCCGTTTCGGCCGAGGCAACAAACTCACCATTATGGGGTACTGGATTCATGTGATCCAAATTGACCAATGAGGTGTAGTTAATGCTGGGCATATTCGGATTGAAATTTGGCAAGATACCCCAGTTGTATTGGCGCAGTGGCGCTCCGCCCACGAACTCATACACGCCGTTGCCGCCAGCTTCTGCAATGTTCACAAAGGTGCCATCGCTTGGCGTTGCGTTCATGTGGTCAAGGTTGACCAGCGACGAGTAGTTGACATCAGGGGTATTCGCCCCTGAAAAGCGAGGTAGATTACCCCAGTCAGACTGACGAACTGGCGCGCCACCAATAAACTCATACACGCCATTACCACCAGCTTCATGAATATTCATGAAGCTGCCGTTGTTCGGCACGGCGTGCATGTGGTCGAGCGTCTGGAGCGATTGGTAGTTAATGTCTGCGGTGGCACCTCCCGGAAAACCCTTCAGACTACCCCAGTCATATTGCCGTATTGGCGCTCCGCCCACGAACTCATACACGCCGTTACCGCCAGCTTCATGGATATTGGCAAACGAACCATCTGCGGGCGTCAACCGCATATGGTCAAGCACCTGCAACGATTGGTAGTTGATGTCTTCGACCGGCCGCGAGCCAAAGCCATTCAAAATACCCCAGTTGTATTGCCGGATGGGTGCTCCTCCCACAAACTCATAGATGCCATTGCCACCTGCCTCAGCGATATTTACAAAGGTGCCGTCTTTCGGGTAGGCCGGGAGAGCGTTGATCGTGGCTTGGCTGACATCGGTGGCTTGGCCGTGGAACTCAGGGATGGCGCCCCAGTTAAACAGACGGATGGGAGCACCACCAGCCATTTCGTAGACGTTGCCGGTGTCGGTGGCGTGGAGGAAGTTGCCGTCGGCATAGGTAGAGGACCCGTTTTCTGCAGTTGCGCCAGTGGGTGCTTCTATTATTCCTTGTACCGAATAGCCTGCCCAGCCAGCCATGGTAAGCGTCTTATTCGAGAGGGTAGCACTGCTGTGAACTTGCGCCGTGTTCTGATTAACAATGTCGACACTGCCCGTGGTGGCGTTATATGAGTTGATAATTCCTACATGCCCATAGCCGCCATCATCTAAAGTGATGGCATCGCCTGACTTGATAGAACCTATTGAACCGTTCGCTTCATAGGTCAGGCCCGCTGGCAAATGATCTTTGAGCGTATTACCGTTACCGCTCCAAGTGTTGTTTATCCAGCCTTTGCTCAAGTACAATCTATTGACCAGCTCGACACATTGCCATTCTTCACCACTCTTAACGTTGGCACCGCTCGGCATAGTCACATACTTATTCACGCCACTGTCATAGGCAGCACTGCCATTGTTTGCATAAACATCAACGCCACCACCGCCTAACCAGTCACTGCCAGATAGTTCGGTAGTCCCCTGTGCGTCGCAATGCGTTCCACTGCACGCCGTCGCCTCTGCTATGGTCGGATCGATAAGCGAATCGGCAGAATAGGCCGCTGTGGTGCCAGCAACTGCGAGTAGTCCAGACGCTACGATTTGTCCTAGCTTAATTCGTGCGTCAGTTATATATTCTGGTAGGCGATCTCGAAAACTAATTTCTTCTTGAATTTTTGACATGTAAAACCCGACACCTATGGTGTCCTCTCTCTTGCTTCGCGCCCTATAGCGACGTAAGATTATTATTCTGATATGGATTTGAAAATATTGACGACTGTCGAATAATTGGCTTGCGCCTGATACGTTTGTAGGCTGTACGGATTATTGATGCCAGCTCCAGAACCAACAGGGACAAGGTTGGCCGACATCGTGATGTTTTTGTCGCCGTGACCATTATTGTCGAGAATGCCAAACGAGGTTGTTGTGTTACCAGGTGTGGTGGCAAGGCCAAGACCGGTAACGTTCGAGTTGGCATCATTCTGCGCTACTAGGTAAAGTGGCGCACCGCTAATTGAAGCGTCAAGCTTCGCAATCGTTGTTCCTGGGATGTTACCTACACCTAGAAAGTTAGGATTTACATCAGTGTTACGGCCTAAGACGAGCTGGACGGTGAAGTAGTAGCCACCACTCGCAGGGGAATTAACTTCTATTCCCGTTGGATCGCTTGCACCACTAGGCGTAGACCAATCGGCAGGATACTTAAACGAGAGACCGTTTTCGAGCCGGTACGTCTTCCATCCGGCATACGGATTTGCGATTTGAGTGTTAGAGTGCTGTTTACTTGTCTGCGACGCAGAACTGTTTACAGTCTTCTTTGGCTGATGGCCCTGGCGCCAGACAAGCCAGCCGGCCAAGCCCAGTACGGCTACGACCAACACAATTACAATGGCCTCTATAATTGAAAATCCTTCTTTTGCTGTTGTTTTCGGCATGTGACCCCCTTAATTTGACATGCTTACTTTCTGATCCGGCCAGAGTCTAGCACTAACTGCTTCCCCATTGCAACATTTTTTAGCACAAGCGTACTGTTCTGCATCAACTGAGGTGTTTTTAACTATTATGCTTTTGACCCCACACAATCATGCTCTCGATGATAGGCAGCAAATCTCGCCCTTTTTCAGTCAATGCGTATTCAACTCGAGGGGGCATTTCGGAGTAGGTGGTTTTGCTGATGATACCTTCCCCCTCAAGGGCGTCCAACCGCGCCGAAAGCGTCCGTGGGTTCACGCCACCTACGGCAGTCTGCAGTTCGCCAAAACGATTGCGGCCATGACTCAGCGCATACAGCAACATCGGCGTCCATTTACTACTAATTATGTCCGACACACAGGCAATAAACTTGCCCTTGCTGCTGTCGCAGATCTGTTTTTCTACACTCATACGATTTCGGCTTTACAATGATTTCATTATACATTATTATACTTTATATATCAACTATAATAAGTATAATAAGGAGCACGCATGCCTCTGGTAAAAGTTATAATTGGTTCAACAAGACCTGGTCGATTCGGCGTCCAACCCGCCACTTGGATTATGAACCTCGCCAAAGAACATCCTGAAATCAATTTTGAACTCGTTGACCTCAAGGAAATCAATTTGCCTTTCCTGGACGAAGAAAAGCCCGCACTTTTGGGAGAATACAAGAACGCACACACCAAAGCGTGGTCGCAAATAGTTGGTGAAGCCGACGGCTTTATTGTCGTCACCGGTGAGTATAACCACACAGTTACGCCAGCACTCATCAATGCCATTGATTTTTTGGCCGCCGAATGGCGTTACAAGCCCGTTGCCTTTGTGAGTTATGGCGCTTCGGCCGGCGGTGCCCGCGCGGTTGAACACCTGCGCAGCGTGGTTGGGCGGCTCGGTATGTACGACCTTACCGACGGCGTGCACATCGTGAACTACTGGACGCAGCTCGACGAAAGTGGCACATTTCAGCCTACCGAGGAGCAAACAACTACCGCCCACGGACTAATCAAAAACGTCGGATTTTGGGCAGAAAACTTGAAGACTGCCCGACAAAAACTGGCCGAAAAAGCCTAATAACACATCATAAACTGCGTCACTACGGCGCAGTTTTATTATTGACACAAAAAACTATAGTAACTATACTATTTAGTATCTAAACTAAAAGGTAGGTTATGGGCGAGTTGCGCGCAAAGCTGCAAAAACAGTTGTATGACGACATGAACGCCAGCAAACGGCTCATGATGCCGTACTTTACGTATGTAGTCAGCGCGCACAATATTTCGCCTGCCCAAGCGCACATCTTGTCTACCGTCAATGACAACCACCCCATAAGTCTTAAAGCCCTGGCCGGCAAAACGATGCTTACACCTGGAGCTATTACCCAACTCGTCGATCCCCTTGTGCGCCAAGCACTTGTCACCCGCACGCCAGACCAAAAAGACCGCCGCATCACTAACATCACCATTACCCCTAAAGGCCTGCAAATTATTGAGTCGATACACAAATACCGCGATGAACTTATGTCGCAGTCCGTCACCACGCTTACCGACGCCGAATTGGAACAGCTCGTGGCCATTCAACGCAAAATGACCGCGCAACTCAAAGCGTTTATCGAAATAGCTACCGCCAAAAAGGAGAAAGCATGATAGAAAAACTAAAAAACAAACTGGCCGGGCCAGCGCCTGCAACTGTTGACCACGAAGCCGAGCCTTCGCACAGCGAAATCATGGTGATTGTGAGCGCACTTATGCTCGCCATGTTCTTGTCGGCGCTCGACCAAACCATTGTGGGAACGGCGCTGCCGACCATTGCGAACGACCTGCACGGCCTCAGCGAACTCTCCTGGGTGGCGACTTCGTATCTGTTGACAAGCGCCGTGGTAACGCCTTTATACGGAAAAATCGGCGACTTGTTTGGCCGCAAGAAAATCTTTTTGATCGCCATCGGCATCTTTTTGGTTGGCTCGATGCTCTGCGGATTGAGCCAAAATATGACGCAACTTATCTTTTTCCGTGGGCTGCAAGGTGTGGGCGCCGGCGGTCTCATGAGCTTAGTGCTAGCCATTATCGGTGACGTCATACCGCCTCGGCAACGGCCCCGGTACATGGGATATTTTATGTCGGTCTTCGCCATTTCGAGCGTGATCGGGCCGCTGCTCGGCGGACTTTTTACCGACCACTTGAGCTGGCGCTGGATTTTCTACATTAACGTGCCTTTTGGTCTCGCAGCCTTGGCCGTGGTAAGCGCACGTTTGCATCTGCCAGTCCGTCGCACCGAACACCGCATCGACTGGCTCGGCGCAGGTTTGCTTGCGATCAGTATTGTGGCGCTTTTACTGTTCACTGTGTGGGGCGGCAACCGATACGCTTGGGATTCGCCGCAAATTTTGGGACTGTTTGGGACGGCCGTAGTGTTCGCCCTTGGTTTTATCGGCTGGGAGCGCCGCGCCGCCGAACCAGTTATCCCCATGCATTTGTTTAAAAACGATATTTTTCGAACCTCAACTATTTTGTCGTTGCTCGCCGGAATTATAATGTTCGCCGCCTTTATTTACCTGCCAGAATACCAGCAGTTAGTGCATGGTTACTCGGCTACAAAATCGGGCTTGCTGATGCTACCGTTGATCTTCGGTTTGCTTGGCGCGGCCGTGGTTTCCGGACGAGTGATTTCTAAAACCGGCCGCTATCGCATATTTCCAATTATTGGTTCTGCAGTAGTTGCCCTTGGAGTGTGGCTGTTTAGCCATGTGCACGTCAACACAAACCAGTGGCTGCTTTCGGTGTGGATGCTTGTACTTGGGCTTGGCATGGGTTCGTTTATGCAGGTGATGACATTGGCTGTCCAGAATGCGGTTGAGCGTAAAGACCTTGGCACCGCCACATCGGTCGCAACCTTCTTTCGGAATATGGGCAGTTCGCTTGGAACGGCCATTTTCGGCGCGATCTTAACAATACGCCTGAACCATCACCTTAAAGAGTTACTGCCTAACCAAGCCAACCACGTTACTGCTAGCAATTTGCAAGCTAGCAGCGCGCAGCTGCATCACCTGCAGCCAAGTGTCATGCATGCCATTTTGGAGGCGTTTGTACGCTCCTTTCACGATGTCTTTTTGTGGATACTGCCGTTTGTCGCGGCGCTGCTAGTGACGGCGTTTTTCCTTCGTGAAATACCGCTGCGCAACTCTACAAAAGATATGGCCGAAGGCGAAACGCTCGAATCGTCGAAAGCCACCTAGGCCTTGCCGCTCTGTTCGGCGCGCCACTTGGCAATCTCGGCATGGTGGCCGCCCAACAGCACTTCCGGCACCTTTACGTCACGAAAAACCTCGGGACGCGTGTACTGCGGAAATTCGATATTCTCGTTATCTTCTTGGAACGACTCAATTTCGATACTCGTTTCACCACCGAGCACGCCTGGCAGCAGTCGCACCACGCTGTCGGCGATAATCATGGCTGGTAGCTCGCCACCGGTTAGCACATAGTTGCCAATGCAAAACTGCTGGTCAACATAGGTGGTAACGCGTTCATCGTACCCTTCGTAACGCGGACAAATAACGATGAGGCCGCGGCCGCCTGCAGCGAGTGCTTTGGCGTCGGACTGTTTGTACATTTGGCCGCGTGGCGTTGGCAGCAGTACAAGCGCGTTTGGATCTTGTTGCTTGGCGTATTCAATAGCCGCCACAAGCGGCTCAGGCTTGAGCAGCATACCATCGCCACCACCGTACGGCGTATCGTCAACTTGCTTGCGCGAGCCCAGACCAAATTGCCGTAGGTCGATGTATTCAAATTGGATGATACCCCGATCTTGCGCTTTCCAAAGCATGCTCGCATTTAAAACACCTGGAAACATTTCGGGAAACAATGTAATAAATTGGACTTTTCGAGCCATTACGACCAGTATAACGCACTGGTAAAAAGTAATCAAAGATTGTATTGTTAAGTAAATGGCTTGTCCGGCGCGCAATAGTTGTGAAACGATCTCCAAAGAAATACAAAATTATTTCGAAGAGTTTACGCGCTTTCTGGGCGAGGCCGGAACACTTCAAGATAACTTAATCGACGTCCTAAGTCCCAGTTCGCCGGCTGCGCTCAACAATCCCCACCCCGAGCTAGAAGAGATTGCGCACAACACACTCCAAGACACATACAATATGAGGCAAGAAGTGCTTAGCATGCAGCAGCAAATTGCTACTGCAGTAGGGGTACTGGGTGCAGAGGTTTGCGTGAAGTGTCCTATTCGGTTGCAAACCACTCTTATGCCAGCGGAAGAATAGTGACCATAAACACAAAAATACCGGCCTATTACAGCCGGTATTTTTGTCACATAAGGCCCCCATTCACGCCAGGCGTGAATGACTCGCATGAGCCTACAGGTTTTTGTTTTGAAGTTTCGTCTTTTTAATAGACTGAGATTAACTATACATCGAGATCGTCTAGTTCTTCAAGTTCTTTTCGAGTTTTACTTACAACATCATTTTCATTTTTGTTTAACGCAGGTGCGTCTGCGGCATCAGTCGTGTCATCATCGCTTGCTGGTGCACCGGTGTTATCGTCGTTGCTGGTGCTGGTAGCGACTGCGCCGTCGCCGTTGTCAACGATCTTGAGGTTATAACGGGCATCATTTTTGGTGCCGAGTGCACGCAACAGCGTACGTAATGATTGTGCAGTTGCGCCACGCTTGCCGATGACCCGGCCCAAATCTTCCGGATCAACCGTTAGCTCAAGTAGCACACCCTTTTCGTCGATGCGACGCTCTATTTGGACCGCTTCTGGCTTGCTTACAAGTGATTTTACGATAAATTCTACAAATTGCTGGTCAATACTTCCCATGCATCGCCTCCTTCAGTTTATTCTTGGCTTTTCTATTATATCAGACCATAAAAAACGGCGCTCATAGTAGGCGCCGTTTTCTTCACAATGGAATGCTCTATGCTTCGTTTTCGGTCTTTTCGGTTTCGGCCGGTGCCTCAGCCTCTGTAGTGGCTTCAACTGGAGCTGTTACTTCTTCTTTTGGCTGGGCTGGTTGGTTTTTACGAAGTTTTTCAGGATTGCGTAACGTGCGCTCTTTATTGGCGGTAAACTTAACCCATTTTGGCAAGGCGACACCTTCTTTTTGTAGCAAGCGGGCTGCGCGGTCCGAAGGCTGCGCGCCATTGCCCAGATAAAAAGCGGCTTTGTCTTTGGCCAAGTTTGCAACTTTGGTGTGCGGGTCGTAGCTACCAAGGTTTGCAACCACACGGCCGCTGGTTGGGGTCAAACGCGATTCTTGCACGACAACACGAAACATTGCGTGACCTTTGCGACCAGTACGTTGCATGCGAATAGCTAACATATGATGATTATTTCTCCCTGAACTTTCGATTTCATTAAAGGTTTACACTAATCTTGCTATATTTTACAGATAAGCGCCCCTGATGTCAATGGCTAACTTTCGTAAGTCTTGAGAGCGGCCTCGGCGGCACGTTGCTGGCCAGTTTGCTTACTCGGGCCAGTACCCTGGCCTTTGAGCGCGCCATTCACAAACACGCCAACCGTAAAAATTTTATCGTGGTCGGGGCCTTCCTCGGACAGTACTTTATACACCGGCGTGTGGCCATCGCGGCTCTGGGCCATTTCTTGCAAATGTGACTTCGGGTCCATCCACGAGCCGCTCTCCAGAATATCTTGAAAGGTAACCAACAAGTTTTCGGTGATGAACTTTTTAGCGGCTTCGTAACCTTTGTCGAGGTAAATCGAACCGATCACCGCCTCAAAGGTGTTAGCCAAAATCTGCGCGCGGGCGCGCTCAGTGCCGCGTTTTTCACCGCGACTTAAGCGCAGCATCGGCTCAAAACCACAGCGCGCAGCTGCGGCGCTGATGCTTTCGGTGCGCACAAGGCTACTGCGCCAGTTGGTTAGGATGCCTTCGGGTTCACTGTGGTTAGTAAACAAGAACTCGGTAGTTACGAGCTCAAGCACCGCATCGCCCAAAAATTCGAGCCGCTCGTTGTGTTCGTTCACGGTTTTTTTGTGTTCGTTCACGTAAGAACGGTGGGTGAAAGCGGTGATGAGCAGTTGGATGTTGTCGTAAGTGATGCCGAGCTTCTGCTTGGCAAAGGCTTGATATGCACTAGAGTCTTGCATCGCGGATTTTTTTCATACCTAACAAAATTAATTTACCGATGTCGTCGTAGGCGATTTTGTCGATCGCCGTGGTTGCCGGAAACCATTTGATGTCGTTCAGCCAATCTTCGGGCGCCAATTTGTCGGTTTCGCCCTGGCCTTGTACCAAATAAATATGCATGGTCATGAGCACCAGCGTGCGTTCGCGACGGTAGCGGAAGTTCACTTTGCCAAGCCAATTCATAACCTTCATCTCTTGCAAGCCGGTCTCTTCGCGGATTTCGCGCTCGGCCGTTTGCTTGGGCTCCTCGCCCTCTTCGACGTGACCTTTCGGAATGGTCCAGCGATTTTTGGCATCTTGCATAAGCAGGATTTCGAGCTGGTCGGTCTTTTGATTGCGGCGGAACACGATGCCACCCGAGGTTGTCTCGCGCACGACCTCTTGGATCGATGGTCGGTGCTGCGACACCAGCCGCTTAATGCCTTGCAAAGGTTTCAGGGGTTTCGGACGTTTCATAGGAGTTAATCCTCCTCTTTCTGTCCGACAATTTTTGCAGGGCCTTCGGTGCCAGCTATGCCTTCTTGGTTGCGCAGCGCCGTACCGAGCACGCCGTTTACGAATTTCGAAGAATTTTCGCTGCCGAAAGCTTTGGCGAGCTCAACCGCTTCGTTAATGACCACCTTGGAGGGTACATCTTTTTCGTGGGTAAGCTCATAGAGGCCGATACGCAAGATGATGCGGTCCATGCGGGCGATTTGGTCAATGGGCCATTCCGGTGCAATTGGTTGTAACGCTTTGTCGAGCGCTTGCTCGTATTCGGAGACACCACGGACCAAGCGGTCGATAAACGCCTTGTCATCGACCATGCTTTCGTAGCGGGCAACATTGCGCGCCAGGACCGAAGCAAGCTCAAACCCGGCGTCGCCAGATGCACGGCGGAAATCCTGCTCGTAAAGCGTCTGGAGTGCGATGATTCGACCGAGGTGACGATTCGATGCCATAATTGTTAAAGCTTCCTCCTACGGCTACACCTTATAGTATACGCCGCTTAAGCCCAGCTGGTGCTTTTACGCAGTTTTCTTGCTTGATTCGCGAACAGTCGTACGGGCTTTGACAGGTGATTTGCTGTTTACGGCGCGAGCCAATTTAAGTACCAAGTGGCTGCGGCGCGTACCAGTTTTACGAGGGCTCGTGCGTTTCTTAGGCTTACCCATAGAAAGAAATGACTCCTTAAAAGTTGGTCTTATATTTTAATAACTTGCCCTTATTATAGCGCAAACAGGTAAAAATCTCAAGCCGTCGGCAAACCTAAACCACAAAGTTCACGAGTTTTTTAGGCACGTAAATGGTTTTTTTGGAGCCTTGGGCCAGTTGCGGCTGGACTTTTTCGTGCGCTTTGGCAGCCGCGACCACATCTGATTCACTCGCATCGGCCGGCAGGCTGAGTTGCGCACGCACTTTGCCGTTAACCTGCACCACGATGGTCATCGTTTCGTCTACCAAATATTGTTCATCGTGCGTTGGCCATTCGCTCACATGGATCGAGGTGTCGTGACCCAGCTGCGCCCACAGTTCTTCGGTGATGTGCGGTGCGAACGGCGCCAGCAATTGCAATAGCGTCTCAATCGCCCAGCGCCAGGCGTCTGCATTCGCCAAGTTGTCTTTGGCTTTGATTTTGTACAGCTCGTTTACCGCTTCCATCATAGCGGCGATGGCCGTGTTAAAGCTTAAACTCTCGAGGTCTTCACTTACCTTTTTGATGGTCCGGTGCATGACGCGACGAATGTCTTTTTCGTGCGGCGTTTGTTCCCCAATCTGACCAGCCGTGGCCTGGAGGTCTTGGGCCACATTCCACACGCGCTGCAAAAACCGAAAGGCGCCGCCCATGCCTTCGACGCTCCAGTTAGCAGCCTGATTCCACGGACCAATGAACAGCTCCATGATGCGGATGGCGTCGGCGCCGTAGCCCTGTTCGATGAGTTCGTCGGGCGCGATCACGTTGCCTTTGCTTTTGCTCATTTTTTGGCCGTCGGGCGCCAAAATCATGCCGTGGTTACGCAGCGATTTGATCGGCTCGTCGAAGTTAAGGATGCCGGCATCGTACATTACTTTTGTCCACATGCGGACATACAACAGATGCATCACGGCGTGTTCGGCGCCGCCGATGTAGTCATCAACCGGTGCCCAGCGCTTGACCTTTTCCGGGTCGAACGCCTGCTTGTCGTTGTGCGGGTCGATGAACCGCCAAAAATACCAGCTAGAACATGCAAAGCCGTCCATGGTGTCGGTTTCGCGTTCGGCCGGACCGCCACATTTGGGACACGTAGTGTTTACAAATTCCGGCACGCGCGCCAACGGGCTTCGTCCATCGCCGGATGGAGCGTAAGGAGAAGTTTCGCCTGTTTGCTCGCCTGACGCTTCGCTCGCGCCTACAGTAAGCCCCACCTGGGACTTGCTAGATTCAAAACTTTTCATTTCCGGCAACATCACTGGAAGCTGGTCTTCGGGCACAGGTACGATACCGTCTTTTTCGCAGTGAACCATGGGGATGGGCGCGCCCCAATAACGCTGGCGGCTAATCAACCAGTCCCGCATTTTGTAGTTGATGCGTTCTTTGGCCACGCCTTTTTCGGCTAGGTCGGCCACGATTTTTTCGCGTACATCTTGCGACAACATATTGTCGTAGGGACCGGAGTTGGTCATCGAACCTTCCCCTACATGGATCGGCATGTTAAAGGCGAATTCGGACATCATTTTCCAGCTGTCCGTCATGCGCTCCAGCGCTTCCTCTTTGGTGAGCCACAGGATATCGTAAGCGCCTTTTTCGTAATCCTCTTGGTTGCGTTCGACCTGGTGGTGCGACTGTAACGTGGCCATAAAAACGTGCCGAACTGAGCGTTGCAGTGGCATGTATCCGTTGCGATAGTAGCTCGAGGTGATGGCTGGCAGTTTCCGGTCGATAATAACGTCGTCATAGCCGGTTTCCTCGGTGAATTCGCGCAGCGCGCCTTCTTCGAGGGTTTCGTTTTCATCAACGCCGCCGCCGGGCCAGGAGGTGCTGAACTTTTCGCGCTCGGTGTGCCATTTCATGCCGCAGTAGCGGTCGGTTTCGGGGTCGTAACAAATAATGTTTGCCGAGCGACGGTCGGTGGCGTCGGGTTCATACTCGTGGAATATGGGGGTTATCACGGGCACAATGGGCAGCTCGAACTTCACGGCAAAATCGTGGTCGCGCTCATCGTGCGCGGGTACGGCCATGATGGCACCCGTGCCATAACCAACCAGCACGTAGTCAGAAATCCATACCGGGATTTTTTCGCCATTCACGGGGCTTGCTACGTAAGCACCCGTAAAAATGCCGGTCTTTTCACGATTGGTCTCTTGGCGCTCAATGTCGGATTTGCTGCGCGTTTTGGCAATGTAGTTTTCCACTTGGGCGCGATGCTCGGGCTTGGTGATGCGCGGAACCATCGGGTGCTCCGGCGCCAACACCAAAAACGTGGCGCCGTAGATTGTGTCGGGCCGGGTGGTAAACACGGGGATTTTTTCGTCGCTGCCTTCGACCGCAAAGTTAATCTCTGCGCCTTTGCTGCGACCAATCCAGTTGCGTTGCATGGCTTTGATAGATTCCGACCAGTCTACGTCGTCGAGGTCTTTTTCGAGCCGGTTAGCGTACTCGGTGATCTTGAAAAACCACTGCTTGAGCGCCTTTTTGTCTACCTCGGAGCCGCAACGCCAACAGCGACCGGCCTCGACCTGTTCATTTGCGAGCACGGTTTTGTCGACCGGACACCACCACTGCAAACTCTCTTGGCGATATGCAAGCCCGCGCTTGTACAGCAACAAGAAAAACCATTGGGTCCATTTGTAATACTCGGGGTCAGAACTGGCAAATTCACGCGACCAATCATAGCTAAAACCCATTTGGGTCAGCTGTTGCTTGAACTTGCCGGTGTTTTCCTTGATGGCTTGCGCTGGCGAAATGCCAGTTTTAATGGCATAGTTTTCGGCCGGCAGCCCGAACGCGTCCCAGCCCATCGGATGGAGCACGTTGTAACCGCGCATGCGGGTAAAGCGTGCCAAAGCGTCGCCAATGGTATAGTTGCGCACGTGGCCGACATGCATCGCTGCGCCACTCGGGTACGGAAAGTACTCTAAAATGTATCGCTTGGGCTTGGCGGCGTCCTCGGATGCTTCATAAATATTGGCGGCCGTCCACTTTTGCTGCCACTTGGGTTCAATCTCTTTTGGATTGTATCGCTTCATATGTCATAACTCCTGTTAGATGTCAAAATTGTGCGTAGAGAAAATTCATCCCCCTAGGGGAGCAAAAGAGTTTGCGAGGCAGGTTTGTGGCATTTCATCGGCTTTTATTATAACAGATGTCTAGCGGCCAAAGAACTCGCCGTGTTGGTTCGGCGCTAAGTTGAACATTTGGCTCATGGTGACGAACTGGAAACGCTCTTTGAGGTTTTGCAGAATTGCAGGCAAAGCCGTAACCGTGGCGGCGTCGATGTCATGCATGTCGATGACGCCGCCGGGCTTAGCCGTGGCGATCACGCGCTCGGCCAGTTTGGCTGGGTCTTTGCTGCCCCAGTCCTCGGGATCGACGTTCCACATAGCCAGCGTCATGTGGATTTGACTTTTGACCATGGGATTCATGGCGCCATATGGCGGACGGAACAATCGCGGCGCCGGCACGCCAGCCGCAACCACCGCGGCCTGCGTTTGCAGCACCTGAGCTTGTACTTGCTCGCGCGAAAGTGTGGTGAGGTCGGGATGACTCCAGCTGTGATTGCCAATTTCGTGACCGTCTTGGTATTCGCGCTGCAAAATTTGCGGCATGGCGGCGGCGCGCAAACCAACCACAAAAAAGTTGGCGCGCACATGGTTTTGTTCCAAAATGGTGAGGATTTGCGGCGTCGTGACCGGATTCGGACCATCGTCGAAACTGATGTTAATACAGGGTATTTTGGCACAATCAATGTGCGAAAGCGGCGCTTTTACGTCGGCCGTAGCCGAGTACGGGGCGTTAGCAGGCAAGACCGGCTCAAGGCCGCCTGGACCGCCCCGGTTCGTAAACAACTGACTTACAGCCACCAGTCCAAGCGCCACTAAAGCGGCCACTAGTTGTGGTCGTTTTGCCCACCTTGCAGCGCGGCCAAGCTTTTTCTTCATTATTTAAATTGTTGCAGGTAGTTAGTCGTAAAGCTCGTTGCGAGCGCCCTGCGCTTGGCGGCACGTTCTTCGGCCAAGGCGATTAGTTTAGTGACGAGCTCTACATTCGACATCCCTGCCTTTTGCCAATTGTGTGCGTACAAGCTGCCCGGCAACGGGTTCACCTCGTTAAAATATACCTTGCCCGTATTTTCATCGATAAGCATGTCGATGCGTGCTAAGCCACTCAAACCGAGCGCCCGGTACACTTGCGCGCCAAGCACTTCGGCTTGCTCGTATTGTCCGTGGCGCAGTTCGGCGGGAATTTTGCTATAGCCCTGGGCGCCCTGCTTGCTACCTTTCGCACCCTGGCTTTTTTTGCCACCCTGCATATATTTGGTTTCAAAATCGAAAAAGTCTTCGGGTTGCGTGAGCGGCTGCTCCACCAAGGCCGGCGTGAGCTCCTCATTGCCCATGATCGGCAACGTCACTTCTACTAGATTCTGCACGGCTTCCTCCACCAAGGCCTTGTTGTCGTAATGCAGTGCCACTTCAATGGCGTTTGCGAGTTCTTTTTTGTTTTTTACTTTGGTGATGCCAATACTCGAACCCAAGTGCGCGGGCTTTACAAACAACGGATATTGCAGATTGTCGTTAATTTTCTTGAGCCAGGTTTCGGGGCTTGATTCGTAATCTGCCTTTGCAAAAGATTGGAATTTTGGCGTCAGGATGCCATGGGCGCCCGCGACAACCTTGGCAAGCACTTTGTCCATAGCAATAACACTGGCCGGCACGTCGCAACCCACGTAGGGCACGCCAGCCATTTCGAGCACCGCCATGAGTTCGCCGTCTTCGCCGTGCGTCCCGTGCGTGGCCGGAAAGGCAATATCGATTTTAATTTTTTGCGCGCGCAAACCGGCACCTTTTACAAGTGTCAAACCGTGGTCAAACAACACCGAAACCGGTGGTTGCTTTGCCAGAAACGCATCGAGCTTGCCCGAACTAAACAATGAAATGTCTTTGAATTTTTGGTCGCTAAACCACCGTCCGTCTTTGGCAATGTACACTGGGACTACCGTGTATTTTCCGGAAAGCTCTAGCGGCTTTATAACCGAGCCGAGCGCCGTCACTACCGATACGTCATGCTCCGTCGAGCGCGATCCAAAAATGACCGCAACAATAGGTTTCTTCATGCCCTTAGTATAGCAAACGCCCGTAAACTCGCCAGGTGGAGCTTGAGCAACTTAAACAGGGACCCGTCGCTAGAGGAAATCGTAATTGCCTAACTAATCTGATATTATTGCCTTTTACCGAGTGAGGAGTGAAATGTTTGGTTCATCTGCAGGCAAAAAGGCTTTTAACGGCTGCCAGTTAAAAGAAATTAACTACACTATAGGAAAGGACGGTCAAGGGAGAGACAGGAGCGATATGGCATCTGCTACCGTTCACTGCCCTGGGAAAGCAGATGGCTTACAGTCACTGCCCCGCTCTGTCGAATCTACCGACTTGTGGTCTCCGAGCCGACGGGCCGCGTTACGCAGCCTAACGCAAATAGCTGGCGCGACTGCCTGTCAAAACTGCATATTGGCAAACATGACACCACTCGCCTACGAGGCTTACCAAGGTGAAATGGCAGCCGCCCAAGCGATCCACATGAACGGCGAAACCGATCTTTTAGAAGCGCAAGCTCGGCGCGAGCAAGTGTTGCGTGACATTGCCGAAAGGCAAGGTGAAACGTCACTGCAAATTCCCGCACCTGGCACACTCGAGCCGCCGCAGTCGCAAGTCTAGTGGTAATTATCCGTCCAGTCGTTTTGCATGAGCACCAAGTCGCCCGCGGCCACGACCAGCGACAAATTATTATAAAAGCTGAGCGGGTCTTTTTCGATACGCAATTCCCCAGCGAACCCTGCAGCTTCTAAACCCTTTTGGATAAACGGCGTCACCGAATGGCGCATGAGCACCACTGTGTCCGGCTGCGCTTCGGCAATCAGCCGGCCCATTTCTTCATGCACGGCCTCGGTTTCGGCACCTTGGTCGACAAGTCCTGGAGTTATATACATTTTACGCTTGCCGGGCAGCTCTTTGAGTAGTTCGGTACCCACGCGGATGCCTTCAATGTTGCCGTTGTAGGTGTCGTCGATAATCCAGGCGTCGCCCAATTGGTATGGCTGCATACGGTGTTCAAACGGCTTGGTTTTAGCGACACCGGCCTCGATTTGCTCATCGGAGAAGCCGAACTCAGCTGCCAGGGCTGCTGCCAAACTAAGCGGCCCCACCTGATGCCGTCCGAGCAGGCCGCTATGCAAACGAAGCGTGCGCCGGCCCTTTTTAAGCGTAAACCGCGTGCCGTCCAAATTAACACGTACGTCGCTCACCTTCCAGCCAAGCGCGCCGCTTTGGTCGTAGGTTTGGTAGCGTTCTTTCATGAAGTTTTCGGTGTAAGGCGACTCGCCATTCACATATACTTGATCGCCCTTTATCACTTTTGCCACCGAAAAAATGTCCTGGCCAGCAGCGTGGACTGTTTTGTAGTGGTCGAGGTGCGCTGGTGCAACCCCTGTAATAATGGCATGGGTTGGATGAGTTTGTGCCGTGAAACGCTCAACATCTCCGGGCGCGCCTTCGCCGTATTCAATAATTAAAATTTCTTCGTCGCCCTGGAGTGTACGTGCAAAATTGGCATGCGAAATCGATACATTTCGGTTGGCCGGAGTAGCCGCAACTGTTTTGCCCTCGCCCAAAACAGTAAGCAGGAGTTCCTTCATGCTCGTTTTGCCATAGCTGCCGGCAATGGCAATTTTGGGCACATCGGTCTTGCTAAAAATTTGCTCTGCGTGGCGGATCGCTTTGCGCTGTCGGGGCTTCACCACAAAAATGCGTCCTATTATAAGTGGCACCACCACCGCATGCGCCCATACCACTGGATACGCTATGAGGAGTGCGGCGCCAAACTCCCAGCCACCGACCATGCCATGCCAACGCCACAGCGCCAAAAGTACCAGGCCGGCAACAACTTCGAGCGCCATGCCGGCACGCAGCGCCAGCAGTAGCAACCGGACCGCCTTGGTGCGCTTGAGCGTACGGCGTTGCATAACCTCAGCGAAATTGGTGGTGTGCCAGTACCAGTCCAAATACGGCCCCACTTGATACTCGGTGCTTTGCAGCATATAGATGAGTACCGTCGGGTAACGCCATGAATACAGGCTCGCCAGTCCGCGGATCATTGCACAAACTCCTCTATGGCCCGCACGACGTCGTCTGGCCGGTCAAGATGCACAAAATGGCCTGCGCCCGGCAAAATTTCGAGCGTGGAACTACCCATAAGCTCGTGATAGCATTCGCCGTACCACACCGGTGTGGCGGCGTCTTGCTCGCCATAAACCAAAAGCACCGGCAGGGTAAGCTTGGCGGCATCAGCTTGCAAGTCTTGCGCAACTGTTTTCTTGAACGTTTCTTGCAGTTCTGGCACTACGAGCATGTCGGAGCCTGCCGATTTATATAGTTTGTGCCGCAATTTGTCGCGCTGCCCGGCCGGCAACCACACGGTGGCAGCCTTGCCACCTTTGGCGAGCGCTTTGAAGCCTAGTTTTTTAAGGCCGCCCCGTACGCGAATGCCCGCCGCCGCCAGCAATACCAACTTGTCTGGGTTGAGCACACCTTGGGCCACACCCCGAAGCGCCACCGCGCCTCCGTTTGAATGCCCGACAATCGCCGCCACATTTTTCACTGCAACCTTTTGCAAAAAATGCAACACAAACGTTGCATACTCGTCGAGGCCCCACACCGTCGGCGGTACCTGCGTAGTGCCAAAGCCTGGCAAATCCACCGTCAAAACGCGGTAGCGTCCAGCGAGCGCTTTTTGCAAGCCAGCCAGTCCGGCGGCGCTATCGCCCCAGCCATGCAACAGCACTACCGTCTTGCCCTTCCCGAGCGTTTCGTAGTGCGTCAAAAGAGAGTCAACAACAACTTGCATGATTTACCTCATTATACCCCGAAGCGCCGCGCTTGTCGCGGTCTAACCCTCCAGCACCGACAACCGCTGTTGTAGTTCGCCGTTCGAGATAGGGTTTTTGGGCAGCGTCACCGGCATCACTGCTCCATAGCTGCTATACGTTTCTTTGTAATTACCGGTAGCGTAGTCGATTTCCACCAATTGCTTGGCGTGGGCGTCCACGATAAACGTCATCTCGATTGGCTGCTTGCCGCTGAGCGAATTTGGATCGAAAGTATCAAGCGTATGCAGCCCAAGCGCTTTTGCAAAGTTCTGCATCAGGCGTGCATAAGTGACTGGTTGCAATGTGACCGGATATGCATACGCCAAGCGGCCATGCACCGTGCCCTTTTTCATTTTGGAGAAGTTTGGGCTGTACACGTTGTCGCCGGCTATTTGAGCGAGGAGCGCGGCGCGGTCTTTGCTACTTACGGCGCCCATGGGCACGGGCACGCTGCCAATTGGCAATCCAATACCGAGCACTGCTTGTTGAAACAAAGGGATGTTTTGTTGGTTAGTAGCTTCGGCAGCTGTGGTTTTAGCCCATACATTTTGAACTTTCGAGAGATCAAGCGGTTTGCCATTTTTTCCAACCTTGCCGGTCTTAATACTGGTGTAACGGGTGTAATCGGCTGTGGGCGTGCCGATGGTTTCAGTGGTGACGGTGTTGCTATTCTGCGACAACGTCGTAACCGCGTGCGCCGCAGTTGTTCCGCCAAACTGTATTTGAATAGCTTCCTTGGCGCTGCTGCCCGATTGCGACAAATTGAGCGTGGTGCTCATGGTACTCAAGCTGTTTGCGAGCATGCCGTTGAAGACGCGCGTTGGGTTGGTCGAAGCTTTCGCCCACCACAGCCAACCCGTCAGGAGCAACACCACAATGCCTGTCAAATACAAATAGAGGGGCAGCCGTGGGACATCGAGTGGCGAAATGTTATTTTCGGGCATGCTGCTATTGTATCAGTTCTACCTGTTATTTGGTTTGGCGCCGCAAAGTTGTCGCCCCTAATATTACCGCCGCTAGCGCGAACGCCAACACCACCGCAACATCCCGGTATAATTCGTTCGTTAATTGGGTGTGCGTAGTTACACGTTGCATGGCATCCACAGCGTAGGTAAGCGGCAGGCACTGCGCAATATCGTGCAAAATTCGGGGCAGCTGGGCGAGCGGCATTAGTAATCCGCACAGCAAAAACTGTGGCAAAATAAACGCCGGGAAAAACTGAATGGCTTGAAATTCGGTCCGCGCAAAGGCGCTCACAAACAGGCCAAGCGTTGTACCCAGCAAGGCATCCGCCAACGCAACCACCACCAAAAACCAGTCCGGCCCAAGAACCGTCAGCCCATATACTTTAAGGGCAAGCGTGCTCGCCACCAGTGCCTGCACGACCGCTAAGCTTCCGAAAGTTATGGCATACCCAAACAAAATGTCGCCACGAGCCACAGGCATCGTGAGCAACCGCTCCAACGTGCCAGAGGAACGCTCGCGCAGCATAGTGATCGAAGTAATTAAAAACATCACCACAAAGGGGAAAATGCCGAGCAAGGGCGCGCCAATTTGGTTGTAAATGGTGGGCGCATTGCTGTAAATCCAGGCCAGCAGCCCCAGCAACACGCACGGTACAATAAATAAAAGGGCAAGCGTCCGTGGGTCGTGCAAAAGCTGTTGCAACACGCGGCGCGCTGTCGCTAGGGTTATTTTTGCGTGGTGCATCATACCGCCACTCCCTGTTGAATGAGCGACAAAAACGCATCGTTTACCGTATGCGTTTGCGTACGCTTTAGAAGTGCCGCCTTACTGCTAAAGCTCAAGACCTTGCCTTCTCGGAGTAGTAACAAATCGTCGCACCATTCGGCTTCATCCATAACGTGACTTGAGATAAGCAGCGTAACGCCGGCTTTTGCAAGGTCGCCAAATAATCCCCACAATTGCCGCCGCAACAGTGGGTCGAGCCCAACCGTTGGTTCATCCAAAACAAGCAATTCCGCCTTGCCAAGCAATGCTACACCCAAAGAAACCCGTGCCCGTTGACCGCCGGATAGCGTGCTCACGAGCTGCTTTTGCTGCGGCTCCAGCCCAACCTGCGCGAGCACCTCGCCCACCACCGCTTTTGGCTGGCCGAGCACCGCCGCAAAATATGCCAGGTTCTGTGCCACTGTTAAGTCTTCATACACCGCCGGTGACTGCGTGACATACCCAATCCGCGGTCGCAACTCTGGCGAACCCGCTGGTTGGCCGAGCACCTGTAAACCGCCACTTGTGATGCGCTGCGCGCCTACAATCGCCCGCATCAGTGTGGTTTTCCCGGAACCACTCGGCCCGATCAAGCCCGTAACCTTTCCTTTGGCAAGCGAAAACCGGAGACCTTGCAGTACAATGTTTCTGTCGCGGATAACCGTGAGGTCGTTTGCAATGATCGCATCAAACATAAGCTTGATTATTCAGCGAAATGGCTATCCGCGTCAAGCACTATTGCGGCGGCAAAGTGAACACCTTTCGGTCCGCCCACTGACCGAGCACAGTCGTGATCGTGTCTTGCGACAGGCGCGCCAAGTTGTCGTTTTGCGGCCCATTAAATAACATGAGGTCAATCTCGTAGAGCTCCGAACTGCCCGCATAAACTGGGCGGTCGATAACCGCTTGGTAGCTTGGAATAAACGGCGAGCCGGGATGATCTGGCATAGGCGCCGTGACACCGGTGTACGATCGATTGCCATAGCTATCGCCGACACCCCAGGTAAAATACATTGCACTACCGTCTTGGCTCGTGCGCACCAACTCGTTTGCCGCCTTCGAAAGCCCTCGCAGCACCCCCTCGCTCTGGGGGCCCTGCTGCTCATGCCGCACATACACCACCAGCCGATCACCTGTAGATAGTTGCTGAAATTCGGCACTCGTAATAATCTTCATCTCTTGCGACGGTGCCACAAGGCGAGGTGCGTTACATTGGTCGATGTCGTATGCATCCGTTGTAAAAATCCCGGCCACATCAGCGACAGTAAGTCCGGTAAAGTTCTTAACATTCGGATCGGTCGAGGTAAGGCCGCGCTCGCCCCCATGGCCGCAAGGGAAAGGCACGCCGCCAGTGTTAGACGAGCTTGGATTTACACTCGGCGAAGACGTCGTAGCAGGTTGGGCCATGCCGCCTACCTCTTGCGTGCAAGCGACTGGCGTGGCCGCCGCGCCCAACATGGCAGCAGCAGCTATGCCGCGGCGATGACGCAAAAGCCATTCCCTGAATGACAACCGCCCCGCACTCGTCCGCTCGTTACGTTGCCGTGATTGTTCGTCTCGTTTTGGGCTTGTTTCCCCCGTTTTCGAGGTAACAAAAACACGAGAGCCCGCGTGCTCACTCATAACAGCCTCCGATCTTGCTTGTTGTTGTGCGATGCCCTCCACCGTACAATCACACTATACTTTTGTTAGCCTCCCACCGCTGTGATCTTTATCACATCATAAATACAGAATGTGTCAATTCCGCCAATTTTGCTTCGTTTTGGATAATTTGGCATTGACATTTTTTAGCATTTGAATGTAACATCTTTGTGCAATCGATTGTTGACCAAAATACGGCAAGTTCTACTACTTGCCGTAGCGTTTTTTAATAAACCGATAATTAAGCTACCGTATCTACTCTGTAGTGTCTGAGGGGGAAGTAATGGCTATTGTTGCCTGGCCGCATGACGAAGTACCGTCAATGCTTTTATGTGTCATCTGTAATCAGGAGCGCAAGCCCAGCGAAGTCAGCGCCGGGCTTTGTGATGCCAAGGGACGGCAAGCTTTTGCCTGCAATGGACATTTTTGGTTTAGCCACCAATTCATACTCGGATGGTCAGCGTTCGCAAGCCAGCAACGCGAGCAGGCAACTGAAAAAGCTACGGGACAAGTGCCGACGAGGACGAGCGATGGCTGGTTGTTACGTTGAGGAGCGTGCTGTTAGCAGAACCACGCCGATTTCTTGGGACATCGCCCATCATTTATATGCGAGACAGTTGCGGGGCACGGCAATCATCCTTACCGAGAAGCCCGATGGTATGCTTTCGGCTACCACAAAACAGTGGTACAAGATCGTCCGGCAAGCCGAACACGAGCGTTCCAGCACGCTTACTGCCGCTCGCGTCATGGAGCTCACGCACGAAGTCGCAGCCATGCGACACACCAGATTCACCGCCGTTGACACCGAAAAGTTCGAAAACAATGACGTCTTTTTCATGACCGCCGAACAACTAGCGGCAATACCGCCGTCGTGCCACACCTTGTACATCACGTACAATATCAGCACACAAACTCTTGAAACGCTTAAGGCCAAGATGCCCCAAAACAGTCTCTTGGTGCTTTATCGGCTTAAGCCTTCAGACCAAACCCACGAGTCACGCGCGGCGTGGCGTTAGCACACCTAAGAAACGTCGTCGAAAAAAGATAGAACATGCTTAATGAGGACTTCTGGCTGTTCATCCGCCACAAAATGGCCGCAATTTTCCACCGTGCCGCCAGATACATGACGCGCTACCTGGCGCAACTGGTGAGCTACTTGGTCACCCTTGCCCTTTGCGCCGCCCAACCCCAAAACAGGCACCGTAATTTTATGCTCGCCGGTTAAAGTCTCGGTTTGCTCAATGGTGTCGAAGATTCCCCGGTAGACGCCAAAAGCACCACGTATACCTTCTGTCGAGGCAAAGGTGCGAAGGTACTCGCGAGCCGCCTCTTTTTCGACCGCGCCCGGGTCGAACGTGCCGTGTTGATGGAACCAAGCAAGAAACTCCTGCTCTTTGCCCGCAAGAAGCGTCTCTGGCAAATCGTAGGCGAAAGCGAACCGCCACCACCACAACAGGCCATTCTGAACAGCCTCCGGCGTGAAGGCGTGGATGTCGGCCATTGTCGCTTTGGTGAGCACCGGCTCCTCAAGATAAACCAGGCCTTGTACCATTTCCGGGTGTTCGGCAGCGAACATGAGTGCAGCGGGCGCGCCCATATCATGCGCCACGATGCCTAGCTTTTCAAATCCAAGTTGCTGTACGAGCTGATACAAGTCGGTGGCGAGCAGGCGGGCATCGTACTTGCCCTCCGGTTTGCCGGAGTCGCCGAAACCACGCATATCTGGCGCGATCACCGTAAAACGCTTGGCAAGCTCCGGCATAATCTTACGCCAGCAGTACCAGGTTTCACAAAAACCATGCCACAGCAGCAAGGGCGCGCCCGAACCACCTATAACATAGTGGACATTAATGCCGTTAACTTCTGCCGTTTGATGCTCGAAACCCATTATTTGCGCCCGATCTATAGCTGATGCCATATGCTACACCCCCTTGTGTCAATTACTATACTAATAATAGCATGGTAAGTTGATGACAAGCCTGCATGTCGCTATCAACGAGTGGCACAGGAGCGCGAGTTGCCTTTTGTCTACGCTGCCCGATGTTCCAGCCGAGTAATGCGGTGCTCATGGTCTTGCACAGTGGCATCGAGGGCTTCGTTGGTTTGAGTGAGCGCGTCGGCAACGGCGTCTTGGATAGTATCGAGCCGGGCGACAACCTGCACCAGATCGTCTTTGGTCGCCATATCAGCGCGCAGCCGTTTCTCTGACTGCGACACGGTCACAGCGATGAATTGTTTGAGGTCTTCAAGTAGTTGTTCGTTGGTCATATAGCTCTATTATGTGGCACCGCGTAGAAAATGGCAATCCAGGAAACCACCCGTACCCGTCACGGCCCCTAGGGACGAGCTAATCAGGTCGGAAGCCTTTGCGCGCCGCTGCACAGATACTTACAGACAGCAAAGAACCCGCAGACAGTTGTGTTGGACACGGGTTCGAACTTGGTCATTTTGGTGGAGCTACAGGGACTCGAACCCTGGACCTCATCCATGCCATGGATGCGCTCTAGCCAACTGAGCTACAGCCCCAGAAAGTGCTGGTGGCGCCTTTTTGCCGAATCGGACGAACCGAAAACCGCCCAGCTTTTGTAGCCACAAAACTACAACGAGAGTATTTTACCAAACTTCCCCCTGTAACACAATCAAGCTGCCCGCGCTTTTTCGAGTGCCTTGTATACGCCCCCTAAATAATCCGCTTGCGGCGCGCAAGCCACAAACCTACTATTACGATGGCCAAGGTAAAGCCTAGCACCGCCCAATATGCCCACGGCTCATGCTGCAACGGCAGCGGCACATTCATGCCGTACATGCCATAAAACAGATTGGGCAGCGCGATGATAACAGTAGCGACGGTGAGCACCTTCATGGTCTGGTTCAAGTTGTTGGAACTGATCGAGGTGTACGCCTCGCGGATATTCACGATAGATTTGATGTTTGAACTACAGGCCTCGATAGACTGTTCGTTGGCGAGTAGCAAGTCTTCCACAATGTCTTGATCTTCTTCGAACAGCGGCATGTGCCGGCCAAGTAGCAGGCGGCGCAAGGTGGCGTTGGTTGGTTGGAGCGCCCCTAAAAATTCATTCAACTCATCTTCGATAGTCACGAAATCCACAAAATCTTTATTGCTGATGCCGTGCCCACGCAGGCGCGAACGGATAAATTTGATCTGTTTGCTGGTGCCGGAAATAAAGGTGTCGTATTGCTCGACCATCTCATGCAAAATTTGCAGCACTAATTTTGCGCGCTGCGTGGTGGCAAAATCAACTCGTGCCGCCAAAAAACGGTCGAGCGCCGGAAAGCGCACAAGCGAAACCGTGACCAAGCCGTCATCGGTAAACACAAATAACAGCGGTGCTGTCACGATCTCGTTATCGCTGTTTTTGTATGCAAAGCGCATAAAGATATAGGCGTGGTCGCCTTCTTTCTCGAGACGCGGCATTTCGTCTTCGTCGATAGCGTCTTGTAAGTGGCCTAAATCCAGCCCGAACTTTTCGGCCAGCTGCCCCAACTCTTTTTCTGAGGGTGCCTCCACGTACACCCACGTCCCTCGCTTGTATTCATTGATTTGCTGGATATTCTGCCGCCGCAAACTGCGGTAATAATACTTAATCATACCAGTTCCTTTACTAGGCGAAGTTGTACTAATGGTATTGTAAGGCTTTCAGGGGGCAAGCACCAAGCACCATTACAAAGAACCGCCTTTTTATGAGCGGTTCTTGTTCGTGCGCGCCCACCCGCGGCGGGTCGCTTGGCCATTTTGTTTTAATGGTTTTTGTTTCACGCGCCGCTTGAAGCGCACGATCACTTTAAGCATAACTTGCTTGCACTATTTGTCAAGTTTTTCGAGATATGCTTTGAGTCTTTCGAGCGCTTGGCCGCGGTGACTACAGGCATGAAAAGTCTTGTCATCCATTTCGGCATAGGTTTGGTCGTAACCGTCGGGAATAAAAAGCGAGTTCCAACCATGGCTTTCACCGCGCGGTTTGGGCGCGAGCGTGCCCGATACGGCAACTTCGAAAAAGTGGATTTCTTTGCCGTCGTAGAAGGCGTAAGTTATGGCTGCGGTGGCACGCTTGTCGGCGTATTTGTTACCAAGTTCACACAAACCTTCCTGGCCCAACTCTTGCAAAAACCATTTTACGAGCGTGCCTGGCAAGTGGCCGAGCGCCATAAAAGTGAGCGATACGTCTTCGACCAAGACCGGCCTGTGCACAACGTCGTAGGCTACCTTTACTTTGTGCTCGACCACAGCGCGCGGATCGAGCGACTGAATTTCGTCGAGATCGACCTTTTGGTGCTCGATTTCTCTGTCTAACCATTTTGCCAAATAATCGGCCTTGTATTGGTTGCCGGTGATAAAAACCAAGTCTTGCATTACATTTTGATCTTTTGACTAAGCTCGGTTAGCTCCGCGCCAATAACATCGAGCACAGTCGACGAGCGCAGCTTCGTCTCGGCGCCATCAAACCACAGCGATAACCACTCGTAACCCGAAATAAGGTCGTTGCTTTCGCGTGACCACTTGAGGCCTGGCTCAGCCTTTAGTATCGCCTCGCCCTTTTTGTCCACTGTCGGCCCGTAAAAATCCAGGTGGTCGAGCCCGATGGCATCGTTCGAACCTGGCCGCCGTTGCATAATTTTGATGATTTCAAGGTTGCCGTCGAGTTTGCTATCGCGCAAATGCATTTTTGCTATCCAACGATTGTTCATCCAGGTTTCGATGATTTGATCGCATTGGTCGTGAAGCTCGGTGTACAGGCGCTCGTATTCGGCGCGGCCGGCCACTTTCCAACCCACTGCCACCGGCTTGAGCGCCTCGAAAAAAGCTTTGTCGCTGCGCTTCGCAATCAACTCGTGCCATTTGACATGATACGCTTCGAGCGCTTGGTTTATTTCGTCGATCATCGTGCCCTCCTTGTCTTAGTTTTCAGCGCCGCCGGCAGTGTTATAAAACACATCGCAAATGCCAATAACACCGCAAAACCACACATTACTGAAGGAATAGCATTGAGTGTTTCGGGCGACAGCATATGCGCCGTGGTACTTGGCAATAAAAATATGGCATAGCCGAGCATAACACCGGAGATGGCGCGCTTCGGTCGCTTGCCCGCATGCCGCAGATAATACCAGCCAAGCAGCAACGCCGCCACCAAAAACGCATAGTAATAGAGGCCGTACAACCAGCCCGAGCCCGGCGCCAACTCAAAAATAACATAATTTCCAAGGCAACTATGGCCGGTAATCGAATGGCCGGCCACAGCGAAAAACGCCAAAAAAGCGGCGGCGGACGCATATCCCAACCAAAGCAGCGGACGCTTTTTGGCGCCAGCTATGGTATATAGCACATGGATGCCGAGCGGCGGCAATAAGGTGATCGCCATAAAACCAACGCGCGACCACACAAGCCCATTTCCGCCTACGTTTCGACACACCATAAACTCTGCCAGCTGGAATATCGCCAAGCAAACCAGCATCGCACCAACGAGCCGAGTTAGCGGATTGAACTTGTACCGTACAAACGTGTAGAGCATCAAAGACACTTCGATGATGCACGTGGCGATCATAACCGGCGGCGAAAAGCAATATAAAGTGTTTCGCTCCTGTTTTCGCATGTGCCCTCCTCCCACTACTTTATCATTGCTATGAGTTGCTGTTCGTCGATCTGTGTGGTGCCAAGTTTTTCGGCCTTTTGCAGTTTGCTGGCACCCACATTTTTGCCCACCACCAAATACGAGGTATCCTTGCCGACCGATGTTTGGAACGTACCGCCTAAGTTTCGGATTCTATCGGCGGCTTCATCGCGGCTCATATGTTCGAGCGTGCCGGTAACCACGAAACTTTTGCTATGCAGCGGGCCGCGTGCACGCGACTCATAGTGCGGCTTCACGTCCAATTTCTCAAATTTTTCCAGCAGTTTTTGGTTGTCAGGATCAGCAAACCAGCCCAAAATTGACTCAGCCACCACTTCGCCAATGCCTTCAACCTGCAGGAGCTCATCGAGCGTGGCCTTACCCAATTTTGCGAGCGAGCCAAAATGTTCCGCTAGGTCGATCGCGGTTTGCGAACCGACATGCCGAATGCCCAACCCAAAAATAAAGCGCGGCAACTCTGGCGTTTTGGCCGCTTGCACTGCGTCTACTAACTTGCCCGCTGAAACCTCCGCAAAACGGTCAAGCTCAATCACTTGCTCTTTGGTAAGTGTGTACACGTCGGCAAGGTCGTGTACCAGCTTGGCATCCACCAGCGCCTCGACATTTTTTTCGCCAAGCGTGTCGATGTCGAGCGCCGACTTGCTGGCAAAGTGCTCGAGCGCTTGCTTGAGCAGGAGCTTGGCGGTCGCCCCCTTCACGCGGTACACCGCTTCGCCCTCGGGGCGCACAAACGACAGCTCAGGATACTGCCGAGCCAGCTCTTTTTCCATGTCGAATGTGCGGGTCTTTTTCGGCCGGAGTTCGGGCAGCACTCGGAGTACCTGTGGAATAATGTCGCCAGCCTTAAAGATGACCACCGTATCGCCAACGCGAATGTCTTTGCGTGCGATTTCGTCGGCGTTGTGTAAGCTGGCGTGCTGCACCGTGGTGCCGGCCACAACCACAGGGTCAAATACGGCCACAGGCGTGGCGGCGCCGGTGCGGCCGATACTTAGCACAATGTCGCGCACAATAGTTGTCGCTTCTTCGGCGGCATACTTGTAAGCCACCGCGCCGCGGGGCGCCTTGCCCACAATGCCCAGACGACCATACAATACGCGGTCGTTAATTTTTAGTACCAAACCGTCCGTATTAAACGGCAAGTCGTGGCGTTTCGTATCCCACTCGTCAACAAATTGCATGATATCATCGAGCTGGGTAAACACGGTGGCCTGCGGATTAGCAGCGATGCCGAGCCCACGCAAAGCTTCGTAAGCAAACATGTGAGTTGGTACTTGCGCGGGGTCGTCACAGCGCAAGTCGTACGCCCGGAAACGCAAGGGCCGCTGCGCCGTCAGCTTTGGGTCGAGCTGCCGCACCGAGCCTGCGGCAGTGTTGCGCGGGTTCATAAACAATGGCTTGCCTTCGGCTTTGCGCCGTTCGTTCATGGCCTCAAAATCTTTTTTGTACATAATGATTTCGCCGCGGATTTCGGTACGCCCGCGCAAAAACTGTTCGTATTTTTTGTCGTGGCGCAGCTCAAACGGCACGCTGTCGATGGTGGCCACGTTCGTCGTCACGTCTTCACCTACAAAACCGTCGCCGCGTGTCACGGCGCGTACGAATTTGCCGTCTTCGTATATCAGCGCACAAGCGAAGCCGTCCATTTTAAGGTCGACAAAAAATTCCAAGGTGTTGTCGGGCGCCAGTTTTTCGGTGCGCGTAATCCAGGCCGCCACTTCGTCGCGGTTAAAAACGTCGTTGAGGCTTGTCATGCGCGAACTGTGGCGAACCTGCGTAAACCCCGGCAAAGCAGCGCCAGCCACGCGCTGCGTGGGGCTGTCCGGCGTGATTAACTCCGGAAACTGCGCCTCCAATTGCGACAATTCATGTTTGAGCGAATCGGCAGCGGCTTCGCTCATCGTGGATTCGTCGAGCACGTGGTAATGATACCGGTAATCGTTTATGAGATTCCGCAGTTTTTTGATGCGTTCCTCGGCTTGCGGTTTCGTGAGCTTGCTCACAGCAGCTCCCTATATAACGCATACAAATAGCTATGCGTTATGGCCAAACCAAGCATAGTAAGCACGAAGAAAATCCAGGGCGCGGCCGGTGTAAGAAACCAAATGACCGGCAACATAATGGCAACGGCAGCAACCAGCAAAATGAGCGGCAGCAGCAAAACCTTGCGCATAATTGACCAGCGGCGGTACCGCACTAAGGTACGTGCCGAGCGCAGCGCTTTCATCGGCGTCATGTTTTCGAGCGTCGAAATGTACAGCGCGAACAAAGATGAGCAAATTAAGTATAGCGATAATACCGTTAAGAAAAAGAACAGCGTGCCCCACGTCGCCTTTTCAAATGCGGATACGGCCACGCCGCCAGTCATCGCCGTGCTATACAATGTAGCGCCGAGTGCGATAGGCACCAATTGCAAACCCATCGCAAAAATAACGAGCATGAACGGCGCGAGCGGATACATGCCAAGATAGTACGCGTCGCGGATACGGGCACTTTTGTCTTTGGCGTATATTTGGCGCAGCCCCCAAATGAGCGCCAGGCTGGCAATAACAAGCAAAATAATTTGATAGCCACTGGTGGCCGTACCACTTGCACTACCGGGGTTGCCGAACATGTAGGTTAAAATAGTCGTGCCTGTGTCGAGGCTCGGTCCATGCGCTTGTAGCGATGCGTCCAGGCTTCGTTTGAGAGACGTGATGCTGCCGCCGGCACTCAAGCCAGTTACAAAAATAACGTTCAAAAAAGAATAGACCAGTACGATGCCGCCAAAGAATTTCCAGTTTTTTACAAGCACCTTTACGGCCCGGCCAAACAAACGAAATCCGTTGGGCAATTTTGGCTGCGGGGCCTTAATGCGTTTTTGTAGGCGAAAAGTTTTGTACTTCGGTGTCTTGAGTTGCCGCGACGCTGGCTGGTTTTTGGTTGGTTCTTTAGATTGCACTTTGGATGCTTTCAACTTTGCCGTGGCAGCTTTTGGTTTTTTGGCGGTTTTCGTAGGAGTTTTGGTGGCCATAATTATGCGTGTGTTCCCATCTCGCGCAAGCGGCGGACGCGTTCTTCAATGGGCGGGTGGGTACTGAACAAATTGGTTAGGCCGTGTCCTTTTAGTGGATTCGCAAAAAAGAAATGTGCAGTCGAAGTATTTTGCCGGCGCAGCACGCTGCCGGTTTGGGCGATTTTTTCGAGGGCACTGGCTAGACCCTCGGGATAACGCGTGGTAAGCGCCCCGGTGGCATCTGCCAAAAATTCCCGCTTGCGAGAAACAGCCAACTGGATAAGCGTTGCAACCACCGGCGCAATAATTGCCGCCACAATCCCAATAATAATGACCGCCTGATTGTTGTTTTCGCGGTCGTTGCTACGAAACCAAGTCATGCGCAAAATAATGTCGGCCAAAATTGAAATAATAGCCGAGAGCGCGAAAGCAATCATGCTCACCCGGATGTCGTAGTTTTTGACATGGCCAAGTTCGTGCGCAAATACTCCTTGTAGTTCGTCGTCGTTCATGATTTCGAGCAAGCCGGTGGTGGCGCACACGGCCGAGTGGTTCGGGTCACGGCCAGTAGCAAAAGCGTTCGGCGCCGGGTCGTCAATAACGTACACTTTGGGCATCGGCAAGCCATCCGTAATTGCCAGATTTTCGACAATGCGCCACAGCCGAGGGTTGTCCCGCTTTTGGATTTCGTGCGCCCCGTTCAAAGCAAGCGACATCCGACTTCCTGCAAAATAACTGATGGCTGCGTAGCACAGCGCGCCGATCAGTACGGCAACCGTCAGACTTTCGCTACCGGTATACTGTCCAAAAATCCAAGCCAACACTCCTGCAACCACCATAAAAAAGAACATAATAAAAATGGTCTTACGCTTGTTACTCGCGATTTGGCTGTACATGTATCAAACTCCCTGACTAGTATGGACTTGGCTGCTGAAGGCAAGCTTAGAACTTTACGTCAACTGGCTTCGAGGCTTCAGCCATGGCAGACTCGTCGAGTTCAAAGAACGGTTTGTCGGCCTTAAACCCGAGCATGTTAGCGAAAACGCTGGTTGGGAATACTTTGCGCTTGGTATTAAAATCGCGCACTACGCCGTTGTAAAATCGGCGGGCCGCCTGGATTTTGTCTTCGGTGTCCGTGAGTTCGTCTTGCAAAGACTGAAAGTTGGCACTGGCTTTCAGATCCGGATAAGACTCGGCTACTGCGAACAAACTTTTCAGTGTTTGCGAAAACTGGTTTTCGGCCTTGGCCGTCTCTTCAACTCCCTGGGCGCTCAGCGCGTTGGCGCGTGCCTGCGTAACGTCTTCAAATACCGTTTTTTCGTGTGTCGCGTACCCTTTAACAGTGTTCACAAGGTTGGGGATGAGGTCGTAACGGCGTTTCAACTGAACCGTGATATCGCTCCAAGCCTCTTGGGCGCGCACGTTCAACCGGACCAACCCGTTGTACATTGCAGCGAGCACCAAAACCAGCACCACCACTACTGCAACGATAATCCATACTGTCATGTCTAACTCCTTATATCTGTCTTTTTAGTATACAACAACGCGACGCATATGACGAGCCGTCGCTATAGCCCGATCATACTGCGTAACATAGCAAACTCTGCGGGCGTCGGCCACACGTTAAATACACACCCCTGCAAATCAATCGATTGCTGCATCATAACTGGCGCTGGTTGGCCCTTACCCGGACAAGTCAAATGGTGGAATCCGAGCATATGCCCGGTCTCGTGATTGATGAGCAAGTCGCGATAATCTTCGACGCTCCCACCGTAAGCCCGCCAACTGTCACTCGTCTGCAACCAGCGGTCCAAGTTAACGACCACGTTGTTATCAACCTCGCAGTTCCATACCGGGTCGCAAATAGCGCCAAACGTTGACATTTGGTTCGACGAAGCCAGCCATACCGTAAAGTCGCAACCGCTAGTAACGTACACAAACTGCACCTGCCCGTCGAGTGTCCAACCGCGCAAATCGGTATAAGTGCTGGCCAGTTTTTTCTTGAGCTCTGGCACTTGCGCCGCCGCATCGGCACCGCGGCTCGACACGCAGTAGCGGTACGTCTTGGTCGTTGCAAACGGCTGCAGCACCACGCTTACCGTACCGCCATTTGCCACCGTTTGCTTGGTGGTTTCTACGGCAGCAGAGAGATCTTTGGGGTGCACACCCATTTGCGTACCAGTTGTAGCAATGTAAGTGCGAACCGTGAAATCATCAAGCACATAACCCGTGCCACTCGCTTTGTACAAACCGGCAATATCATTGCGGCTCGCCTTGTGACTATTTGAACCGTAGGTGTAAGTAAGGCTGCTCGCAAGTGTCTTTTCGAGTTTTTGCGCGGTGATTTGTAGCTCGGACTTTGTAGGGCCTATCGCTGCTTTGGTTATGAGTGGCGCCGCAACGGCGGCCTTGCCGTTGTCGAGTGCCCGTAGCAAGGCGTCGCCCAGTTTGTTTTTGTCGAGGTCATAGCCTTTTTGGGCATCGGCAACTGAAAAATGCGTTTGGTTTAATATCACCTTTGCTGGTACTGGATCAATGTGAAAGGCCGAACTTGTCCGTGTTGCGATAGCTGCAAGTTGCACATCGTCAAAAGCCACTGGCACAGCCACCGTGTGCCGAGTAAATACAGCTACAATCGGCAACCAGGACCGCCCGGCCGTAAGGCTGGCCTTGGTGCGAGCAGCGTCAAAGTGTGCACCCGCATCTTGCAAGCCTATACTCGCCTGCTTCGTTCCCGCGTTTATAGAAATAGTTTGCGTCGTTTTGGTTTGTTGTTCTTCGGTTTGCACCTTGTCAAACGGCATATTGCCAACGTGCATCGTCCCCATTGTAGTACGCGGATAAGTGCGATTATGGTATATCATCCACAGCGCTGCATTAACAACGACAACCCCAAAAAGCGCCCAAAGTACCACAAACACCACTCGTCGCCCGTGCCGTGGCCTGCGCGTCGCCCGCCCTACATTTTGTGTTTTCATATGTTAGTAGTATATCGCAAGCGCCATAAAATGCGAGGGTAGCGCCTGCCATTTATTCAGCAAACCTTAATGGCCGCGCCCCTCTAAAGCTTCCACCACGCCAAACAAACGCGGCCGTAGCACTAGCAATCGCGCAAAAATAACATGAAAATGCGTCGCCACGAGCAAAACAGTAAATGCCAGTAAGTTGCTGATCGGGCCAACCACCGAACCGTAGTGTTTGGTCACGAGTGTGGCGCACAACGGTATGAGCGCGTTAAAGAAAAACAGTGAATAGCCAAGCCAAGCCAGTGCCGTTACCACGCGCAATCCAACACGTACCTCTAAACTCTTTTCGAGCGCCGACTTGTTTTGGTAGCTCGCATATTTAATGTCGTCGATAGCTTCGGACATTTCTATGTGCATGTGGTGGACGCTTTGAAGTATGGCAAAAACGATCAGCCCAATAAGCACCGCAAAGCAAACGACAATAATGTTGTATGAGAGGATTTTGTTGAGCGTGCTGCCGATAGTGGCATTTACATCCGACACGAGCGTATGCAGCCCGTAATCACCTGAAAAATACGTCGTAAAAAATGGTTGCGTTTTAAGGTATGACCAACTCGAACCAAGCAGCGCGGCAGCAGCAAACAAGCTCGTGCACACAAAACTTAGGATCGAAGGTTGCAAGAGCGTAAGTAAAAGCCGCGATTGTTTCACCTTTTTATCATAAGGCACTCGTCTTGCAAATGTCTATAACACTGCAAAACGAGCAACCCTGCCTACTTATTCGACGATGACTGTCCCTCTTAGTTCCGAGGGGTTCTGCGGGTCGTGGTAGGTAAATGTTCCGGTATTTTCAAAGGTGTAGGTATAGCTATCGTTCTGATTGAGCGATACGCTGTTTAGGCTGGGCAAAATGGAGTGCGATGGATATGGGTCCGATGCAATTTGGTGCGCTGCCGTGTCGTTGTTTGTCCAGGTTACACTTTGGTTCTTCTTAATTCGGATGGTGCTTGGCGAAAATGAACTGTCGGTGATTTGGACGCTGGCAATAGGTGTCGCGCTGGCATTGTTTTTGTTTTGGACAACCAGTACAGCGGCAACTGCTACAACCAATACAGCGGCAACCGTAAGGCCCTTTATGAACCACTTACCCTGGCGACGTCGTCCGGGCGTCACGTCCGAGGCGTCAATTGGTTTGTCTTGTTCTGGTATTTGACTTGTATTTGCTTCCATAGTTTCAATCCTCCGTCTTTTAGTGCAATGTTATGTTTTGGACGGTCGTCTTTCCTGCTTTGATCTTGACCGTTACCGTTTGGGATTTTGCACCTTTCGCGCTGTATATCGCTTGATAGTCGCCGGCAGGAAGGTTAGGGATTTTGTATTTGCCCTTTGAATTAACCGTGTAAATGTGTCGATCACCGTTTACGCGAAGCGTAATTTGTGGACGGTTACCTGTGTTCGCAGCGTAGGCGATGTTGCTTCCGATCATAGCTGTCGTACTGTTGTAGCTAACAGTTCCGGTGAGAGTGCCCGTTGTAGTCGTGGCCTTGCCTTTGGTCCGTTCAGCATCAGTATTCGATTCGCCGCTTACGTTGCCTGCAGCATCACGAGCTTTGACGAAATATGCGTACTGCGTGCCAGCAGCTAGGCCAGTGTCGCCGTAGCTCGTAGTGGTAACAGTTGCGATCTTGCTTGACGAGCCGCTGCCATCACCCAATGAGCGGTAAATGTCGTATGCTGCCACGCCCACGTTGTCGGTGGAGGCAGCCCACTTCAAGTTGATCTGTGAACTGCTGACAGCTTGCGCGTTGAGCCGTTTTGGAGCAGTTGGCGCTTGCGTGTCGGCAGTGGTTGGGTTTGGCGTCGTAACTGTTGCGGTTGTCGATGCGGCCGAGCTGTTTTTTGCGGCGTCGTAAGCACTCACTTGGTAGGCGTATTTCGTGCCTGGCAATACTGAGTTATCTACGTACTGTGTGCCGCTTGTTACGTCTGCAACCGGGACGTTATTGCGCGATACAATGTAGCCTACCACGCCCACGTTGTCGCTGGAGGCGCTCCATTTCACAGTAACCTTGTTCGGTGCGTCGGCAGTGGCTGTCACGTTCGTCGGTACACTTGGCGCTTGCGTGTCGCCTGGCGTTGTGTTGTTGACCGTTACTTGTGCAACATCCGAGGAAGCAATATTGCCAGCGGCGTCGTAAGCTTTCGCACTTACCGTATTAGCGCCGTTTGCAACAGCTGTCGTATTCCAAGCGTAGGTGTAAGGGCCGCTCGTGTCGGTTGCGGCGAGTGCGCCGTTCACGTAGAACTCTACTTTTGTAACACCTACATTGTCGGTCGCAGTTGCTGCGGCGTTAACCGTACCGGATACTGTCGAACCATTTGTTGGCGTGGTGAGACTGACAACCGGTGGTGTGGTGTCGGCTGCAACAGTACAGTTCGAGCCCGTTCCGGTCGGTACACAACCCGTGTCTGATAAGAACAATAGGCGGCCTAATTGCACGCCAGACTCTCGGCCGATCATCTTTACCGTGTGGTCCCCAGCGCTCAAGTTGAGTGAGACAATCGAATTTGTGGTGCCATTTTGGAAGTTAACCCAGCTCCACGTATTTGGCGTAATGCTGCCGTCGCCGACGACAAAGCAGTTCGTGCCATCAACTTCGAGTAAGTAGGAGTTGTTGTTGGTGTCAGGTACATACATTTGGCTCCAAATATTGTAGGTGGCCGTGGTGTCGATTTTAACGGTTGAGGTGGCCGTACCGTAATCGGTAGAAGGTGCGGTACAAGCGGCAGCCTGCGCTTTGTTAGTAAGGAACAAGAGCGAGGATCCCGCCACAAGCAAGGCGCCAAGTCCGAGTGTAGCCACCTGTTTGGCTTTAGTTACTGTGCGAAAAGGGGTTTTTATGTTGCGAGTCATGGCACTACCTACTCTAGTTATTTTATGTAACATCATCATTGCTTCGTGCTCCCTGCGTCTTGGTTGTATGGGCTTGCTTGCCACTGGGCGAAGGTCTTAGGTGAGCCTTGCTCGTACGGCAGGAATTCCCATGAGCCAAGGTATGTGTTGTTTGCAAAGGTGTTGTTTTGCTTGTAGGTAATGGCGTCTTCGACAACGGTACCTTTGTATGGCGACCAACTTGGGTAGGAACCGTAGTTCGAGAAGATGGCGTTCAGGCCACAACTGTTGGCGAAGGTACAGCTAGAGCTGACGTTGGACGGAGTTTGTTTGAAGGTGTTACCTGTAACCTTCACGTTCTTGGTCTTCCAGCGGCAGTCGTCGTAGTAAGGAGCCTTTGCGATATTGGTGGAGTTACAAGTGCTTTCCTTTACGACCGATGGATTCACGAGCGTGCATTCCCCGGTTGAGGTGTTCGCTGGCGAGCCGCAGAAGCGGTCGGCGTTCTCCCAGAGGGCAACACCGCCCCAGTTGTCCTGGAATAAGTTGCCTGTGATGTCGAACGTATTGTTGTATGCGGTCGCAACCCGGTTGTCGGCGCCCGATTCAGACACGTAGATGGCGGACGTCGGGAAGCCCGGATTGCCAGGGCCCGACACAACAGCATTGTGGATCAGCGCGTTATTTTTAATGAGTGCGTTGTAGCTTGTTTCGTACAGAATACCAACGTCGTCGTTATCGGAAATGTAGTTGCCTTGGACGAGGAACCCGGCGTTGTTGTTGTCAGCCCAGATACCAACACTCTTGTTGTGGTGGACGTAGTTGTTGGTAACGGTGGCATTTACAGTAGACCAGAATTTACCGCCACCGGTACAGCCACAGCCGTCAATCTTGGCTTCCCAGTTGTCTTGGTTGTTGTATGAGATTTCGTTGTGATCGAGAGTGACGTTCGATACACCTGCGTCTTCGTACGCGCTAAAGCCATACTGGCCGTTGTAGGTCAGACAGTTGTAGCTGACCACATCGCCCGAGCCAATGAAGACACCGGCACCGGCGTTACCTTTCACGGTATTGTATGAAATGGTCCAGCCATGGCCACCGTCGTGGTTAACGACACCTTCGTTGTTGTTTGCGCCCGCAGGTCCGAAGTTTTGAACCGTCAGATATTTGATAGTGACATTCGTAGCGTGCTGTGTGAAGGCGTACAAGTTCTTGTTTTGGCCATCGAGGACTGCACCCGGCGCACCAATATAAGTACTGTTGCTGCCTGGCTCAATTTGCGAGTATTGGTCGGTACCTAGTGTGTGAACGCCTGGCGCGAACCAGAAAGTCTTGCTATCTTGCGTAAAGTTAATATTGCTGTTGTTGCCAGCCGGCACCGTAATCGCCCCTGCTGGTGCGGCAGTGGGACCAGCATTCAGCATCCCGGTGTTCCCACAAATTTGGGCGGGCGGCGCGCTTGGCCAAGTGCCAGCAGTCGGCGGCGGCGTGCTGCCATTGCCGAACTGGATAACCTTACCGCCAGTGACGGTCGAGTCGCTTGCAAGCGTCGCATTGCCGCTTACGCTCGTGAGGCTCGCTTCAATGGAAGCAAAAAAGCCCGCAGCATGCGAAGCTTTCAATGCGTACCCTACAAGTGCAACCGCCACCACGACGACACCACTTATCAGGATGTTTCTTTTTTGTGTTGAGCTGAATCTTTTTAAGAGGTTGGTCATACTGCTCCAATAATGGTTATGTCTAATATATTCTTAAGTTTAGCCATATTTTTCAAAAAAACAATGCAAAAATGTAAGATATTTCATAGCCTCCTAGACTAATCTATAAATGCACCCAGTCTTTTGGGTTATCACCATGCAATATAACCTTGGGGACAAATTCATCGTATGAACCGCCCACTCCCAGCACAGGCACTTCACCGATTACCACAGGTTCTTTAGACGGACTCGTGTCCATCTGTAAGTAAGCGTCAACATACGGCAGCTTCTGCTCCTCGGCATAATCTTTTTGCGCAGACGTTAAGACGCCTTTCATCGTAGCTACCTCGCCATAGTAAAAATAATGCTCTTCGTTTGGGTAAGGTCCGAGCGCAAAGCCTTGGTCGTTGTAGAATTTTGGCGCAGACTGGGACGATTCCAGGCGTCGCAGCTCGTAATTGAACGGCGGCGAGAGGTCTTGTGTTCGGGCTTTCCGCTGCGACAAAGCTTCCATACGCATCTGGAGGTGATCTTCATAGTTTGCGCCAAGAACCTTTTCTACGGTCACGCCTAGCGCCGGGGGGACTTTGATGAGGCCGTCTTTCGTGGCCCTTACAAGTTCATGTAAATCCGAGCCGTGCTTGAGCGCCACGTCGCTCATCGCAATCGCCCCGATAGTAGCCGATTGTATCAGACCCGCGGCGCTCGACCTTTCGCCCGTATGGTCGTGGTCGCTTATATAATATTTTGGGATGTTGCTTATTTCTGGTCCGGGGAACCGTTCGCCTGCTTTGATTATGTACATATTGCTACTGTAGCATGCACAAGCGCAACGCAAAAAGAGCTTAAAAACAAAACAGCCGTCGAAAGACAGCTGATTTTGGTGGGTGATGAGGGACTCGAACCCCCGACCCTCTCGGTGTAAACGAGATGCTCTAGCCAACTGAGCTAATCACCCGGAAATACCAGAGTATTGTACGATAAACTTTCATAATTCACAAGAGTAAAGTATATGGTATAATATGCGCACTATGAAAGAACCGTTCCGCCAAAGCCCGACGTTCGAACCATATTATCACGTAGGCGAATTGCCTTTCGTGGACGAGCACGGCGTCCTTACGACGCGACCCGCCAACTACAGCCTTCAATTCGGCTCTATGCGCGAGCATTACACTAGAAAACTTTTTAAAGCCGCAAAAGAATCATTACAGCCCGACAGCTATGACGCACGCCGGCAGCTCAGCAATATGGCGAGCTATCTCACAGATATAAACGTTGCAAAGTATGATTGGATCGTTGGAACGCACGTCCCTCGAACGCCCAATACCGAGGCACACCTAAAGCGAACGCGTCCCGAAGAAAGCGAAGGCAACGATATCGAACAGTTTAATACGCTTGTGTACTCGCGCTTCGGCAGAGGTATATTGAAGCTTGCCAGAGTTCCTATCATGGACGAAACCGGCCCATTATATCCGCCCAACCTGCCACTCGGTGCCGAGATTAAAGTCTATCGAGGTATCGAAACAGTCCTCGGTTTTTCGGAGTGCGCCATTACTACTTTCTACCCGTTACCGCCCGAAGCGGCCGCGTAGTGCAAGTCCAAAGAAAAAGCCCGAAATATGGAATTTCGGGCTTTTTCTTTGGTGCGGACGAGAGGACTTGAACCTCCACGAGTCTCCTCACTACCACCTCAAAGTAGCGCGTCTACCGATTCCGCCACGTCCGCGTGACTTGCACTATCTTATCTGTTTTTGGCAAAAAACTCAAGAGAATTGTACGGGCGCCTACGAATGAGGCATGTGGTCGTGCAAGTGGTCGAGCGTGTATGTCTGGCGTAGCAGCGGCTTGACTTGGTCGAGCGTAACATTTATTTTGACGCCCGGATTCATGGTGCCATAGGGGTCAAAAATCTGTTTTACCTTTTGAAATACACCATACAGTTCGGCGCCGTATAGTTTTTCGAGGTACGGGGCGCGTAACCGACCGTCGCCGTGTTCACCGCTTGTGCTGCCACCCAAACTTATGACGAGGTTGTAATAATCGTCGATCAAGCGAAAAGCTTTTTGACGGTCGCCCACCTGCGACAAATCCAGGAAAGGCTGCATGTGCACATTAGCGTCGCCGGCGTGACCCCACACGGCTGCGTGCAGGTGTTGCCGCGCGAACAGTTGGTATACGCCGTCTAAATATTCGCTGAATTTCTCGATCGGCACGACGCCGTCTTCGATGATGGGCACTGCCTTGAGATTGCCCTCGCTGTGCGCCACCACCGTCGCCGACGAATGGCGAATCTTCCAAAGCTGCTCTTTCTGCAACGGGTCTGTCTCAAGCCGATGGCTCGTGGCATGTTTTTCTAGAATTTTTTCGGCACGTTTTTGTAATTTCTTTTGGGCACGCTCGTTCGGACCGTCAAATTCCACAAGGAGCACCACCTTCGGAAACGGCCGCTGCACTACTTCTTTTAGCTGGTTCGGGTTGAGCTTGTCTACGAGGTCGAGCAGCTGGTCATCGACCATTTCGATGGCGCTTGGTAATTCAGGCATGGCCCGGAACTCTACCACGGCAGCTTGCGCCGCTTGCACTGAGTCAAAATATCCCACAAGGAGCGTCGTCTCGGGATTGTACGGTTCGGTGTCGAACGCCACTTCGGTTACAATGCCGAGCGTCCCTTGGGCGCCCACAAACAAAGGCGTCAGGTCGAACGAACCGTCTTTTTGCTTTACCTGCGCGAGTGCGTACCCAGCAGAATTTTTGGTAACGCTCAGCTGCGATTTTTCGAGCAGCCCTTGATGTTCTTCAATCAAGGCGTCAATGGCGCGGTAAATTTCGCCTTCGAAGGTAGAAAGGCCAAGCTTTTTACTGAGTTCGCGCTTGCTCAAACGTCCAGTTTCGATAAGCTCGCCGTTGGCCAGCACCACGTGCAAGCTACGGACGTACTCGCGCGTGTCGCCGTACTTAAACGTCTTTTCGCCGCTGGCATTGTTCGCAACGGCGCCGCCGATAGTTGAATATTCAAATGAGGCCGGGAAAGGCGGCAAAAAGCGTTCGTGGGTATGCAAAGTTTGCTGCAATTTGCCATAGTTTGCACCCGGTTCGACGCTCACCATGCCACTTTTGTCGTCGAGTTCGAGCACGCGGTTCATGTGCGCCGGAAATGCCAAAATGATGCCGCTACCCAGCGCCGCGCCGCCTTGGTCGGTGCCAGCACCACGCGGCGTTATCGGAATAACCCGACCGCGTTCGGCAAGTTGCCAAGTGAAGCGCGCAGCTTTACGTACGTCGTTTTCGTTGCGTGGATACACAATCAGTGACGGCGTCAGCGTGAATACACTGCCATCAGTGGAAAAATAGCGCCGGGCGTCGGCCGCCACAGTCACTTCGCCCATCAAATGCTCTTGTAAATAATGCGCAACTTTACTCATTACTTGTTGTTACCCCAGTTTTGTCATTTGTCATTGCTATACGAGTTATGATAGCACAAAAGGCCATATGGCGGTTATGCTATGCGTCCAGCCGCATGTGCGCCAAAGCCGCAGCGACGGTTTGCGGATCTTCGCCGGTTTGCAGGGCTTGGCGCCGAAACTCTTGGATTTCTTCGGGAGTGGTTCGCAAAAAATTCGGGCTAAACGGATCGAGTAGCCCGCACATATCGCGGACAAGGGTGAGCGGTTCTGCACCAGCGCGAGCTATGTTTATTTCGATGCCAATATCTGCCGCGACAGGATTGGGCCACACTGGCGTTCGCGCAATCGCATGTACGCGGCCGCCAACGACGCCACCTTGCACTGGTACGTCACGCAAATCATGCAAATCGCGGCCCATCACTGGCGTGCCGGCCTCAAACCGTTCGATCAGCGTCATCATTGCTGAGCGTTTTGCCTCAGCCTCGGCGCAAGCGACTACAGAAGTCGGGTCTAAGACGTAAAGTGCTGCGGCATCACCAAAATATTCTCCATTGCTAAGTCCTGTGATATCCGCCAAACTTTTGCGCGCTTCAACAATATGACCCTTATGCCGTTGCTTCATGTCGTATATGGCCCGCAATAATGCATTGCGATTATTGGTGTCCCGCTCGCCAGCAGGCACCGTATCGTTATCCCAATCTAGATCTTCCTCTGATTCAGGCATAGGCCTTACCGCGTCTTGTGCTATGGTTCGGCCTAAATCGGCCACAGAACATTGTTGTTCTAGCTCAGCAAGCTCGGCATAAGTACGGCGCGTTACCGAAAAGGCCTGCGCCATTACCCCATCGGCCAACTCCGAAGGAGACGGCCTTTGTTCGTAGAATTCTGTCATATCAACCCTCACACTTATCTACTGCATTGTACCATCATGAAAATATGTGACATAGTAACCACGTCAGAAAACTGCCATGGCGTTTACGAGCGTGATTATTGGACAGTTATGGTCAACTGTTTGGTAATGTTTGAAAGCGCCGTCATTTGTGCTTGGTCGACGGTGCCAGTTTTGTTGTCGCAGGCAGTTTCAACGACCACGCGCTGGCCGCTTTTGAGCACCGTGCCGCTGTAGTACCCCTGAGCATGCTCATTACCTTGCGTAAACGTAAAGTTTAGACTGGGTATGCTGTAGGTTTTGGTAGCGTCTTTGGTGTCTTTGAAGGTTCGCGGGTCGGCAGCGGTTGGCGTAGCAACATTGGCGCCCGTCTTGCGGATACCATCAAGGTAGGCGTTTACAATTTCTGAAATGTTCGCCCCCTTGATGATACTGGAATCACCGGTGCCATATGCTACAAAACAAGTGTTGTCGGCGGTCGTATAGTAATTGAGCGTGGAAGCGGAAGTTTTTTGTTTAGTGAGGCTGGCCAGTGCGCTCGCTGGCATCTCGAGCTGGATGCTGTTGAGCGTACTGAGGTCGGTTGCACCGGAAACCTTTTTGGTTTGGGCGGCGTCCAAAGCATTATTAACAGAGGCAGTCTGGTTGTTGTGCTTCAGCGCCTTATAGCCAAAAAAAGCAGCCGCGACCACCAGCGCGAGAACGACCACTAAGAGGACAATCTTCAACCATTTTTTTGATCCGCCACTTGGGGCTGGCGGCTGGGGGGCAGGCGGAGTGGGTACGCCAATGGGCGCCGGCGCTTCGCTCAACGGTGTTTCCGGTGTCGATGGCGGCGTAGGAGCTACCGGAGGCGCGGGCGAAACAGGCGGTTCGGCCGGCGGCATGGCTTCGGTTGTGGGCGCTTCAGACGCAGCCGTTTCGCTTGGCGCTTCAGGAGTCTGCGTGTCTAAGGATGGCGTTTCAGATGAATTGACGGGCTCGGTTGGAGCCTCACTGGTAACATCGCCCATGCTTTCCGAATTAACTTCGGCGGGTTTTGCTTCTTCGCCCTCGGCCGGCGGCGTCCAAGGCATGGGCCGGTTAACGTCCGGGGCGCTACTGCCCGGCGTTACAGGTTTTTGTGGAGTTTGATCTTCTGGCGTCATTATCCCTCGCTTTTTGCTATGGCTTAATTACTTCTCGCCATATTGTAGCATAAGCACAACACCGCTCTAATCTTCTAGCTTAATTTGAGCGCTATCCTAGAAGCGCTTAAAATTTCAGCTCAGCAACCTGATCGAGATCTATGCCCTGTTTCGCATAGAGCTTCATGGTATTATCACCGGTTAACTCGGAGAGACTAAAGCCAAGCTCACTCGCAATACGTTTTACTTCTTCTTTAGCTTCGGTTTCAATCTCCAAATATGGCTGGAGTTTCGGCCAATAATCGATGCATAGCATAGCGCCCTGCCAGGCATATTCAATACGACGATTTTCTTGGTAGCCTTTTGGCGTCAGACCACTTTTCTTGAGGATTTCTAAAGTCGTATCAAAGTCCGAGACACCCACTTCCCATTCATGCGTACCATCGATAGCATTCGAAGCAATCTGTTTGACTGTCAGTGTCGTTTCCGTGCCGTTTGTACGTAAACGCACCCAAGTACCCTTTTGAGCAGGCACAATATCAAAAACATAGCGACGAAAGGTGTAGTCGCCGACCATTTTTACACCAAGTTGTGCGAACTTTTTTTGTAGCGCCTCGACATCTATTTGTAGTATTTTGCCTTCGTGCTCAATATCGGACATTACGAATCCTTCCCCCGGTTATTATAATAATTCGAAAGTTGCTCATACTCTTTTTCACGCATCTTACGAACATCATTATAAACAGAACTACCAATAAACTCATCGATTGGCATCGTTAGATCCATTCGCTGTAAGCAAACACCTACTTTATAGTCGCCGACCTGATCAGTGTACAATCGAACGCCATAGTAACCTTCCTTGCAATCATCGGAGTTATTTAATTCACAGCTTCCACAAGTTTCTGGCATACGTGCCGGACGGATTTGTTTAAAATAAACTTCGCGTCCATCAGGCAGTTGATAGCGCACGCGTGCGTTAGAACTTCCGGCGTCAACCGATGCATCCATAGCCTTTGCGCCTAAGTCAGCAAGAAACTTATAAATTGCGAAATGTGACTCAGCCCCCAAGTCTAGATCAGGTAAAATTCGCAAAGATAGTTTAGGTTCGAACTCATCGAGCACCCGGCGTACGCGGTCAGCATGTGAAATATCCGACATAACAATATTTGCTCCTACCTCAACATTGTATTCTACGGCTGTTGCTATAGATCTGTGAAGCGCTTTAATTTTTGCTGCTGCTAGATTTGGATTCCGATATCGGGCATGTTGGACTGCCGCCAACTCATTAGGAGTCGTACCAAAAATACTAAAGTTAACCTTCTTTAGCCCCGCTTCGGCACATGCTGGGATCATGCGAACACCGTTCTCACCATTAGAAGTCATTTTGACAGAGTAACCCTGATCTGCGGCGACTGAAATGAGTTGTGGTAACTCGGGATGCAACGTCGGCTCACCGCCTGTCATATGCATTTCATTAAGCCCAAGACCTTCTTTTAATACTGCTAAAGAACTCTTAAAATTCTCATCTGGCATCATTTTGCCTGGTAAGAAATCTACCCCGTTTGCTTCGCTAAAAACAGATACGCGGCCCGATATGCCAACACTACCCAGAAAAATTATACGATTTTTATTATCGCTGGCAACCGGAGTACCTTCATTGTGGCAAAAAACACAGGTCATACCGCAAGCATCTAAAACTTTCGGACGCAGCGATGTGTCCATATTTACAGTTACCGACACTTCTCTTTCTGCTCCAACAAGCCGCGACACATCGTCGCCAAATGGATTATCTTTTAGCTCTAGTTGCCAAGCCGCAAGACGAAAGTCTGTTTCCGGCATTGGATTATTAGATAACAAGGGCACTCGCTCTGACTCAACTGCCATATTCTTATTCCTTGGATAATTGATTTGCTATTTTATATAACCTTGTGTTTTATTGCAACCTGCTTTTTCTTCCGGATTGACGACCTTCTTTTTATCTGTCAGTATAAGTCTACAATTTTCGAACCTACGGGAGTTAAGCATGAACGAAATGACAAACAATCCCTCCGAGAGAGGTGTACTCTCATTAGTGCTCGGCGTAGATGGTTCAGGCAAGTCAACATTTCTACAGGGACTACAGAATAGATTTGGTGCCAAGATCCTCGAACCTACAAGCACCCCTGAAGTGCGAGCATTCAAAAAAGCCAACCTGAACACACCAATAGATAGTGATTTTGTCGATCGCCGCGAGCAGCTTTTTTTGAATTTAAATCGCCGATTTGACGGCGATGTAAACAGTCTGCTCAGACAGGATAAGGATGTCGCCACAACGGGTAACGGACTTGTAACATTAATTTCGCACGCGCTTATGCGGATCGTGGTCGGAGAGAAGCCTTCCCTAGAGATTGACCGCGCAATCAATACCTGGCTGGAAGGCGACATGTTAAAGCCAGATCACATTACTTTAGTCCATGCTCCTGACAAAGTAATCATGGAGCGCATCCAGGATCGTCAAAAACAAGGTAATGAGCTCGAGCGTTTCTGGGGATTTAATGCGCCATACTTTCTCTCGCGCTATCAAGATACATGGCTTCAGGCAACTAACACCATCACCCAGAATAGTGGTATCCCAACCCTACAACTCGATAGTTCACAATTGCAGACTATGACGATGCTTGATGCTTACGAGCAGCAGCAATAGCAAGGCAGTTGACGTACATTGACGGCTATGCCATAGTCTTATGGCTATACAAAATTGAGATTTGGAATAAACATGGCTCAACAATACAATACCTTGCAAGAAATTCGTAGCAGCGGCAAGCAGCCAATATTACCTTTTGAAGAAACAACTTTGAGGGCACGCCTTGATGAACTAGGTGTTCGTCAGAGAGACTTGGGCCATCTTCTTGGCGAAGTTATGGATCAGTCTTCCGAGACCTGGCACGACAACCATGCCGCCGAAATGATTGCTGCTGACTCGCGGGGTTTGGGCGATGAAGCTGAAAAAATTATTCGCACGCTTCAGACCGCGTATGTCGCATCTTATGGATCGGTAGAGCCTGAGGTGCCCGGCGGAGCCACTCTGGGTAGTATCGTAGACATCGAGTTCAGCCCTGGCGACACTGTATCAATGCTTCTAACCGGTGCCATTTCTGAATTACCGGAAGACATTACCGTATATTATCCTGGCATGGAAGCAACTACTATTAGCAGTCCCCTTGGGGCTGCCGTACTAAATGCGCAAAGTGGGGCTGAAGTTACGTTTGAAATTAATCAGCGATCTATGGGTGTCAAGGTTGGGCAAATTGCTGTTTTTGGTGATATGACCCAGACTGGCTAGTTACTATTGGCGAGCCCGAAAACTTAAACCTAGGCCTGACCCAGCTTCAATGTTCAACCATTGCTAATAATTCATTCCGCACTAAAGGAATCTCAAACACGCCATCAGCTGAACTAAAGTGCCCGAATCCGTGCTCCAATAAAGGTTTCGCGCCTAACTTATCCGCAAAAAGATCAAGTTGCGAAACATCGACGCCAGAGTCATCGTCAGAATGAATCGCCACAAAATTGTTACAGTGGCTACGAATACGTGCCCAGTCCAGTTCATGGTCGAAAAAGGTGTCGTGATTTCCTGCTTGATACTTTTGAAATCGCTCACCAAAGCCAGCAACCAGAATAGCACCACCAATTTTTTGGCCTTCGGCAAGGGTCTCCAAATAACGCAATATGGTGATACAGCCCAAACTGTGACCAACGAGGTAAGTATCCAGATTTGGTTCATCCACGATGTCTGCAAGCTTAGCCACCCATTCAGCTGCAACCGGATGCTTAGTATGAGGCATCGCTGGTACATCTACTTCAAATCCTTTTTTCTCAAGTTCCCGCTTGAGCCAAGGTTTCCAGTTGGTTTCAGGCTTACCTTTGTATCCGTGAACTATAACAACACGCTTACTCATAGTTCGATTGTAGCATTTTTAACTCAAGAGGACTTGAACTCATGAAACAGATGAGAATATATTGCAGCAAACAAAAAGTGCTCCGAATGTGGAACACTTTTGTATCTGTTATTCAACTTGGTGCGCGAGAGAGGACTTGAACCTCCACGAGCGTAAGCTCACTAGTACCTGAAACTAGCGCGTCTACCATTCCGCCACTCGCGCGTCCTAAGGACGAGGTACATTGTAATACATTTTGCAGGATTCTTCTAGGGGGCAGGGTGTTTATTTTGCGGCGTGGTCCAGCGCTGGCGGACCATCCAGTTCTGCACGTTGTCGAAGCGGTCGGTTCCGGTATTGAGGCTGTGGCTATCGAGCCCAAACACAGTGCCATGGGTGATGTATAAGAACCGCGGCTGGTACAGTCCGAGTGCAGGTGCATCGGCCTGCCATGTTTGCAAAAACGGCTGGTATTTAGCGCTGCGCAAAGTTGGGTCGAGCCGCGTACGTCCAGCTTCGAGCGCAGCGTCCACGGGTGCCGTCTTGTATTCCGAGAAATTGTAGCGATGCGTGGCACGCGGGTCGGCTTGCGAGCTATCCCAGTACACAAACACGTCGGGGTCGGCGCCAATTGAAATACCATACAGCAGCGCGTCGTAGGTGTGCTGCGTAAGCGTCGTTTGGAAGTCACTATCGCTCTGTAAAATAACCTGCATGTCCACGCCAATGGTGCGCCACTGTTTTTGCAGCGCCGAAGCCACGAGCGAATACTCGGAATTGTTTTCAGCATACAGTTTAAAGCTCAACCGCTGGCCATCCTTGGTGCGAATACCATCCGTACCTGGATTCCAACCAGCTTGGGTGAGCTGGGCATTGGCAGCATTCGGGTCAAAACCAAATTGCTGGTACAGAGGGTTAAAGCCCAACTGACCGCGCAAAATCGGTTCGGTTACTGGCAAAGTTGGATAGCCGAGGTCTTTAATAATGCCCGGCACATTTGCACCTTTTACAAGCGCCTGGCGCACCTGTGTATCGGCCAGCACCCCTTGAGAAGTCTTAAAGAAACTCATCACGGCGGCCGTTAGCGGAAAACTATCGACCATCACATTGGGTTGTTTGGCGATGTCCGCCGCCACCGTCGAAGGCCCGACAATGGCGTTCACCTCTTGCGCCTTAAAAGCGTCATTAAGCTGGGTTTCGCTCAAAAACGAGTGCACTACAAAACTGTCGAGCTTCGGCTTGCCGCCAGCATATTGAGCAAATGGTACAAGCTCAACTTGTTCTTGGCGATTTTGGTCGTTGGTACCGTTTACTTGGATGGCATGCAACGAAAACGGCCCGGCGCCCACCGGATGTGTTGTGTTAAAGGTCGAGGACCGCAGTTGGCTCATGGGGGTGCTTGCGAGCAAGTGTTTCGGCACAATGCCTGTGGTCAACGAGTCGGCAAATGAACTCAGCACATTTGGCAGCGTGAACGTAACGGTGAGCGGATCCACAGCCGCCACCTTTACACCTGTCCAGCCACCATTAAGCGGCGATTGGGCGTCGGGGTTTTGAATGGCACGAAACGTGAACACTACGTCATCGGCTGTTAGCGGCTGGCCATCTTGCCATGTCAGGTGCGGCCGCAGGTGCACGGTATAGGTGGTGCCGCGGTCGTCAACACTCCAGCTTTGCGCTAGGTTGCCGGTTAGTTTATTGTTGTCGTTATATTTGAGCAAACCGGCGAAAATAAGGCGCGACACCGTGGTGTCGACCGCACTCGTCGCGTACATGGGACTGGCATTGGTGAACGTGCCGAGAATACCCTCAGTATAAGTGCCCCCTGGGGCCGGCTGTAAAGTCTGGTAATAGCGCGTCAGCCCATACAGCTGCACAATCAAACAGCCTGCCAGCAGCACGCACAGCAAAAGCCAGGTGATAATAAAGCGCCGGACGTCTATAAGCCGGTCGAGCCGTCGAAAAAAGTCGCGTTCCAGGCGGTCTTCAGCAACTTGGCCAAACTCCTCAACCTGCCTTTTGCCGCGCCGGACGCGCCGGCGGAACCGTAACTTAAGTGTGCGGTTTACCACCATCCTGCTCCTTTAAGCGGTAACAATACCCAAGATCAGCGAAACGGCAAATATAATCGCGCAGATAATGGTCAGCTGATAAATGGTTTTCTCGGTGCCGCGGCGCACGATGTTCACTTCACCGCCGCCCCCCAGGCCTGCACCCAAGCTCGCGCCGCGGGTTTGTACCAAAACCAGCAAGGTGAGCAGCAGCACCGACCCGATCGTAATATAGTTCCAGATGCTCATGCTAATGGTCCTCTAAAATAGTAGTTACTAAGTAGTTTACCAGCCCAATAATCATCCCGGCAAGTACCGCCGCCCAAAAGTTCGTAACATGCAGCGCCGTATACAACTTGCTGACCAAAAAAACCATAAAACCATTGATGACAACCATGAACAGGCCAAGTGTAAACACGATGGCCGGCAAGCTCAAAATAACGATGATCGGCCGCAGCACGGCATTGATGATGGCAAGCACGAGGCCGGCAACAATAACCACCTGGATCCGATGGTCGTAAGTGATGTGGTTGCCCAAAAGGCCGGCGGCAATCCAGAGGCCCAGGCTACACACGAGCCAACGCACCAGTAGTCGGTAGAGAAATCCGTGGTTTTTCATGCTTTCTTTCATTTTAACACAACGCTCGTGGTAAATTGGCGCTTAAATTGACGTTGCCCTCCGGTGTTATGAGTACGTCATCTTCAATGCGCACGCCAATTTCTTCTTCGGGGATGTAAATGCCCGGCTCTACCGTAATGACCACACCGGGCTCAATGGGATGCTCGTAGTCGCCGACATCGTGCGTGTCGAGCCCCAAAAAATGCGAGATACGGTGCGGAAAGTAATGGCGCACCGCTTCGCTCGTGATGGTTTTAATCAGACCAAGCTCGCGCAGTTTTTCGCCCATGTACGATTCGACTTGTTTTTCGTAGTCTTGCAGCACCACGCCAGGTTTTAGCAGCGTAAAGGCGTATTCTTGCACGTCGAGCACAGCGTCGAAGACCTGTTTTTGGCGGCGCGAAGGATTGCCACCCAACGACACAGTACGAGCGACATCTGCGGCGTAATAATCGTAATCCGCCCCCACGTCGAGCAGCAACAATTCGCCCGACACCAGCGCCGCCTTGGCCTTGTTATAGTGCATCGTACAGGTGTTTTTACCACTCGAAACAACTGGGTAGAAGGCATGGCCGCGTCCACCTTGGTAGCGGAAACCGCGGCTCAAGTCGGCTTCAATCTCGTACTCGTGGGCATATTTGGTAAACTTGCTCGGCCGAAGAACCTCTTTCATGGTGCTGGTAGTAATGTTGATAGCGCGCTGGATGAGGTCAATTTCTACCGGTTGCTTGACCATGCGCATACGCGACAAATGGGTGCGCAGGTCAAGTAACTCCACCTTTGGGTTAATGTCTTTCATACGCTGGATGAGGTCCGCCCGGGCAGGGTTAGTGTACATACCCAGATATTCAACGAATCGGGGCGCGGCGCCCAGCGTTGCGACGTGCCCCGCCTTTTTGAGCCGCGAACTCAGCAATCGCCAGCCTTCTTTTTCGCCTTTCACCTGCTGTACCCCGGACACGCGCTTGAGCTCTTCAAAATCGATCACGCCATCAAATTGTTCGACCACTGTTTCGCGCGGCGGCACAATAAGGTATTCTTTATTTTTGTCCATCACCAGTGTAATACCAGGTTCGTCAATACCTGTTAGATAGTAAAAGCTACGGTCTTGGTGAAAGGGGTATGTCTCATCGGCAGCCTGCTGTAGCAAAGCGTTGGCGGTGATGACGATCGGTGCGGTACCAGTAAACAAATGGCGCAAGCGTTCACGGTTGCCTTGAAAGAATTCGGCGTTTAGCGTTGTTTCCATGTCAAGCCTTTAGTATAGCACCTGTTGCAAGAGTACGGGCTAGCTTGTTTTTACTACAAAGCATTGTATAATATTGGCAGTTTCCGTGCACTATACTCATATGATTGAAACAGACCCCACCAATCGTGTCCTCGATGAACGCCCTTTGCTTAGCATCCAGGGAGTAGGTGTCGATAACCTTGCTAATGCGGCGCTTGCCAGCGTTACCGTGGGCACAGGCGAAATCGCCCTTCATCCAGAAAAATGTGAATTGGAAGACCGGCAGTTGCGCTGTACTTTTTTGGCGGCGCTGGGTTTAACAGATCTGCAAATTGGAAATGCACTCTACATGAGCAAGGATTCGGTGAAGAAACACCTCAGGCAAGGCATGGATGCACTAGAAATTGCACATAACCGCCTGACGCTGGCTCGTTACTTCCTTGATCGCGGTCCTTTTGAAGTTACCAAAAGAGGCGTCGACCTTGGCATGACCGGCATCGAAAAAGAAATTGTAGACACAGTCTCGCGCGGTTCTACACTTGAGGCATCGGCTCAGCAACGCGACCGCGCCCGGTCAACAGTTAAGACGCAACTTGCCTACATTGCCGAAAGGAGCGGTTGGCACACTCGGGGAAAGATTGTGTTAGCTTCGCTGGTAAGCGGCGAAATTGGCGAATACGCGCCACCGCTCTAACCCAGAATTTGTAGCAATCGGTCCGGGCACCACGCGCCATTGCACGATAATCTGTGTTCTGGCATAATCTGCCGGGTATGTTTCAAAACAAATCACGAGTGCTGCGCGAAGATCCGCCCATCCATGTGCATGGCGAGTGTCTTGAAGACCTTTCTTTGGCACAGGTGGAGCGCATTACGTTCGGCATGGGGCAAATAGCGGTTAATATGGACGCCTGCGATCTGCCGCCAAAACCAAAACGCGCCGCCATGCTTGCTTCGCTTGGTTTTTCAAACCAAAGTATTGCCGACAAGTTCCGTTGCGGCGTCGCGTATATTAAGCAGGATATCTTAGGAAATGCCTTACGCGGACTCGGCGTGTCCAAAAGGTCAGGTCTCTCCCGGGCCTTTCTCGATCTTGGCGTGTATACCATTGAGCAGCAAGGCCAGCCGTTGTCGTTATCTCCCCACGAGGAAGAAACCGTGGAGCTCATAACATGCGGCCTCAGCAACTTGGCGATCGCCAACAAGCTAGGCTTGGCCGAGTCTACCATCAAAGGTTATCTTGGCGAGGTCAGCCATAAAAACTATTTGCGAGGCCGGGTCGAAATTGGATTGGCTGCTCTGCTTAGCGGACAAGCCGGCGATTATCTGCCGCAGCTCGCGCTTGATACGCTTGAAAATCCACCAGCAATAGTCGCTCCGCCCACTCCTACATAATGTGTATAAATAATAAGCTTGCAAAATTAGCAATTCTCTGCCATACTTCGCCAACAAATGAGGTTAGGATATGAGTGCAGAAATCAAAATAATAGAGAAACCGCCGATTATCGTAAAAGGTGTGAGGCACGAGCCCGAAAACGGCCACATTCAGGGATTCCAAATCGGCGAAAAGGGAGTCATTTCGTTTCACCCCGAGGCCGTTAACCTGCCGCTGCGCAATATTTGGATCCCAATGATGGCCTCGTTCGGCATGGCCAATGCTACGATTGGTGAAAAATTATACCGGAGCGAAGAAACCATTAGGACCTTCATCGCCCGGGATTTTAGACTGCTTGAAATGCCGGCGCGTCGGCGTGCCCTGCCGCGTCGGCTTTTTGAACTCGCCATTTTTCAAGTTGAAGAATTCGGCGAAAAACTTAATTTAACAAAGAGTGAATTGCCGATTATCGACCTCGTCTCCCAAGGCTACACCAACAAGGAAGTTGCCGCCAAAATTTCGAGCGGCGGCGAGCGTCGACTTTCGCCAGACACTATAAAAAGCCATCTGACCCGCATTGGCAACCGCACCGGCTGGTATGGCGGCGAAGCTGGCCTTGCCGCGTTGGTGAGTGGTGAAATTGGCAGCCAAATCGTTCGAGTCACAACCAAGCTGTCTGTGCCAGATTTTCCTGAACCGGCTAGCCCTCTCCTTCCGGATCAGCGCCCACATTTTATGACGCTGGAGCCTGATTCTTTTAGCGTATAAGAATCCGCCGCAAAAACTGCAACATCTTCAATGAGCAAGGATATGATAGGTAACTTGCGCATCACGCAAAGCATCTGCCATAATTATCATCTCAAAGGAGGTGCCTCGTGGCTGCAGAAATACGCGTTATACAACAAGAACCGCCGATCATCGTTGCAGGAGAAAAGCTAGATAGCTTCAACCGGGCGGCCATCTCGGCCATTACGTTAGGCGCGGGCAAGATTGCCGTCAATTTAGAGGCCTCTCTCGCCACCGGCCTGCAAACACGCGCCGGTTTACTCGCCACCCTCGGGCTTGGCAACAAAGCCATTGGCTCTATGCTGTTTGCTTCCAAAAGCACAGCCGCCAAGTACGTCAATGAATTGGCAAACGGCATGAATACTTCGCGCACCGGGCTGGCAAAAAAGTTTATAGACTGCGGTGTCTACACTATTCGACAGACTTGCGAGCCGCTCGCTCTCAATCCCGAAGAACAAGAGGTTGTCGCCTGTTTGGCAGAAGGTTTTACCTTGCAGGAAATTGACGAACCCGCCTACCTCAAAAATAATGCGGGCAGTAACGTAGAACGCATTGCAAGGCGAACGGGGTGGAATAGAGGGCCACAGATTCCGCTCGCCGCTTTAGTAAGTCGCGAACTTGATGGCTTTACACCGCTTCTGTACGAAAAACGAAAGGCCACGCAAGCCGTGGCAGATGCAGAACGGGCGTGGGCACTTTTAAACGAGCCACCGGAAACTGGCCAGATTTAGAGTATTCACTTATTTGGAATGCAAATATTGCACAACTAGCTGCGCTTTTTTCTCACCCAAAATAGACACCAGTTCGATGGGCTCGGCTTGCGCAATACTCCGCACACTGCCAAAGGCCTTTAGCAGTTTCTTGCGCGTTGCCGGACCAACACCCGGGATTTCGTCAAGCACACTCGTGGTTTGACGCTTTTGTTTGAGGACACTATGGTACGTCACCGCAAACCGGTGGGATTCGTCACGGATGCGCTGCAGCAGCTTTACGAGGTTGGTGTGGTGCGGCACATTTACCAGGATAAAGTCGTCGCTTTCTGTGGCAAACCCGCCCAATTTTTGCAGCACATGGGTCTGTAAGTCAATACCCGATTTGCCTTTTTGTATCACAATCTGTTCCTCGCGTTTGGCAAGCCCCACAAACGGGATTTTTTGGCAGCCCATTTCGTCGCGCGCGCGGATGGCAGCATCCAGCTGCCCTTTGCCGCCATCGATCAAAACCAAGTTCGGCACACCCCACGCCTTGCGGTTCTTTTCGCTCAGGCGGCGTTTTAAGGTTTCGTTCATATTATAAAAGTCGTTGTTGTGTTCTTTTTTGGTCTTGAACTTGCGGTACTCGCTTTTGTTGCTCACGCCGTTCGTGAACACGACCATGCTCGCGACAACATCGGTACCTTGCATGTGGCTGATGTCGTAGCCCTCTATGCGGCGCGGGAAGTTCTCAAGACTAAGCAGCTCTACAAGCTCGTTTAAGGCGTGGTCTTTGCTAATATCCAAAAACTCTTTATCGCTGAAAATAACTTGCTTGGTGAGGCTTTGTAAGCTATAAAGTTGATTGCGCTTTTTGGCCGCGCCCTCAAAGTCGTGTTTGGCAGCGAGCAGTTTCATTTCCTTTTCGAGCTCGCGCTCCACGCTGCTGCGCTTGCCCTGGATAACCGCCATGAGCTTGCGCAGGTTGGCGCGATAATCGTGCAGGCTCGTTTTGCCTTCTTCGAGGCCCGGGTCGAGCCCTAAGTGGTAGTGCAGCGTGGCACGCTTTTGCCCGGCGATGCGGCGTGTGGCAAACGGAAATACCCGGCGCAACAGCTTTAAGGCCTGGCGTACGCTCAGCACACTGAGGTATGGCCCAAAGTAGCGCGCACCGTCATCGAGCGGACGGCGCGTGGTACCCACAGTGGGAAAATCGCTGTCGTAGTCGATGCGGATATACACCATCGACTTGTCGTCGCGCAGCAAAATGTTGTAACGCGGCATGTAGCGCCGCACCATTTCAGCCTCTAAAAACAGTGCTTCGAGCTCGCTTTCAACCACCATCCAGTCGGTGTCGGCAATTTCGCTCACAAGCGCATCGGTCTTGGGGTCACGCGTACGTGACTTTTGAAAATATTGCCGCACGCGGTTGTTCAACCGCGCCGCTTTGCCCACGTAAATAATCTCGCCACTCGCGTCTTTGTGAAAGTACACGCCCGGCTCGCGCGGCAATTGTTTTAATTTTTCGTTTAACACCTTGTTCACCTCTTTAGTATACCGCGCAATGTGATATATATTGCTTTTTTCCGCACGTGCGTAGCCTATGATGTAAGTTACATCTAAAATGAGTAGGTATATTAAATGGCTTACGTAAAATCTCCGCACTGTTTAAAAAATCAGGCTCTACGTCCGGAGTGTCACACCGGAATTCCGCTTCCTTGTGGCGTCGGTGACTGCTCGGAATTTTTCCAGACCTTCAGACAAGCCAACGGCAAGGTCACGCCTCAGCCTATTCGGAATTGCATCAATCCTTACGTGACAGTCGAAGATAAGCCTGAGCCGGAAATTTATTTTGCGAAGCCAGGAGTAACAGCTTCATCCCCTGAAACTCAGGAAACACTACCGCCTGGCATTGAAACTGCACCCCCGCTCACTATTTTGGCAGACACTGTTGAACCACCATCAGTTATTAGCGAAACGGTCGGCTAAGTCACTTTTCGGAAAGTTCAGCGTGCAGCGCCCTCGGCTTGTTTTTGGCAATCGGCATCGCAAAATTCCTTTCCAGATTGACGGAAGCAGTTGTTGCATATTAATACGAGCTTGTTGCAACTTTTGAGCGCACAATTTTCGTAATTACTGGTTTTGTCGCCACAGTGAAGGCAGACGCCGATGTCTTTGCCGTGGTCGGAAAATTTCATGTCCATGCGGCCGTCGAACACATACAGCGAGCCTTCCCACAAACCATCGTCGCCGTATGTCTCGCCGTATTTGGCGATGCCGCCATCGAGTTGGTACACCTCTTTGAAGCCACGGTTTTTCATGAGGCTGCTCAAAATTTCACAGCGGATGCCGCCGGTACAATAAGTAACGACTGGCTTGTCTTTGATGGCTTCGTACTTGTTGCTATTGAGTTCTTTAATAAAATCTTTGCTCGTGCGCACGTCGGGCACAACAGCGTTTTTAAATTTGCCGACAGCGGCTTCGTAAGCGTTGCGGCCGTCGAAAAATACCACGTCATCGCCCCGCTCCTCGACCAGTTTGTGCACCTCGGCTGGCTTGAGGTGTTTGCCGCCGCCAACAACGCCGTTTTTATCGACTTTGAGTTCGCCACTAGCGCCAAAGCTGACAATTTCGTCACGGACTTTAATGCTCAGGCGCGGGAAATTGCCGGCGCCGCCTTCCGACCACTTAAATTCGATGCCCTTAAATGGCTCGTACGCTTTAGTCTCTTTGGCGTAGGCTTTGAGCGCATCGAGGTCGCCACCCACTGTCCCGTTGAGCCCGTGTTTGGAGATCAGAATACGCCCGCGCAAACCCAGCCTTTCGCAAAGCGCTTTCTGCCACAAGCGCACCGCTTCGGGATCGGCCAGCGGCGTAAATTTGTAGTACAACAAGATCTTTTGCATCGTCTGCGATTATACCAGAATTACCCCTGTTATTCCAGCATGTCCCACCTCCGCGAAAAACAAAAATGTAATTAACACAGCATTTTTTGATCTGTTTTGCTTGACGGTGCTGGTACAATGGAAAGTATTGTCATTAAAGTCAGGGAAAGGCGCGCTAATGTTTGTTCAAATTAAAACTGTTGTCTCTGGTACGCACGCCTGGACCAACCTCTAAATTCCATTCGAGCCAGAACCACTGCGATCGACGAGCAGTTGTTAAAAACTAAAATAAATAGCAAGTTATAATATCCTGGGCAGCCGAGGAGGGCTCTCGCCTATGTCTCAAAAGAAGAATCTCACCAAATTAACCTTGCAGCTTTTTTGGCAGCATGCCTGGCGCTATCCCAAATACATTGTGGGCCTGTTGATTTTTACACCGCTCACTATTTTGCTAGGGCAAATTGTGCCGCCGCTCATTCTGGCTAATGTCTTGAACCGTTTGGCGCGGGGCGATTTCCAGCCGCATCAAATCTGGACCAACTTTGGACCGGAGTTGGTCATTTATGCGGTGCTTGTGCTAGGTTCGGGCGTGGTGCTGTGGCGGGTTGTGGATGCGCTGGATTGGCGCCTCGAGGGCAACGTTGAGCGCGACCTCGCACGGCGCATTTACGATCACTTGCTTAACCAAAGCGCTGATTTTCATGCCAACCACTTTGGCGGGTCACTCGTGTCGCAAACCAACAAAACCATGGGTGCATATATCCGCGTGGCCGACACCACGGTGTTTTCGGTGTTGCCGCTTATTTCGGTGATTGTGTTCTCGGGCATCTTTTTGGCTAAACGGGCACCGCTTTTTGACCTCATTTTGATGGTGTTTTCGGTGTTTTACATTGCAAGCGCGTTCTTTGTGACCAAGCGCGTGCGCCGCTTGAGTGCCAAGCAAGCCGCCGCCGAAAGCGCGCAAACTGGCTACTTGGCCGACAGCGTAACCAACGTGATGGCCATCAAAAGCTTTGCCGGTGGCGCGTACGAGCGGAAGCAATTCGCCAAAATAACCAACCACACACTGGACCGTTTGGTCGACCTTACGAATGGCCACCAGCGGCAGCAAGTGTATTTTACGGGACTTACCAACGGCATTTCGGCGGTTTCGCTGGCGATGGCGGTGGTTGGCGTCATGACGTTCCACGCCAACGTAGCTACGGTATTTTTAATCCTTAACTACACCGCCACCATCACAAACTGGCTCTTTGTGTTTAGCAATAATGCACTGCGCACCTACAACCGCGCGCTCGGCGACGCAGCCGACATGACCGAAATTCTGCAAATCGAACCAGCCATTAAAGACCCCGCGCATCCCGAAAAGCCGCAGATCCACGCGGGCGCAATCGAGCTAAAAGACGTCACGTTTACACACAAAGGCTCCGACGACACCTTGTTCGACGGCCTTAACCTAGCAATTAAGCCGGGCGAAAAAATCGGTTTGGTGGGGCATTCTGGCTCGGGCAAAACCACCCTCACCCGCATCTTGTTGCGCTTTTCCGATATTGACTCCGGCGAAATTCTGATCGACGGACAAAATATTGCGCACCTTACGCAAGACGATTTGCGCCAAAACATTAGCTATGTTGCGCAAGAACCGTTGCTGTTTCACCGCAGTATCCGCGAGAATATCGCCTACGGCAAACAAGACGCCAGCGAAGCAGAGATTGTCCATGCTGCCGAACAAGCGCACGCGATCGAGTTCATCGACATGCTGCCAGCCAAATACGAGACGCTCGTGGGCGAGCGCGGCGTAAAACTCAGTGGCGGGCAGCGGCAACGTATCGCCATTGCTCGAGCCTTGCTCAAAGATGCACCGGTGCTGGTGCTCGACGAAGCCACGAGTGCGCTCGATTCCGAAAGTGAGGTGCTTATCCAGGACGCGCTGTGGAAGCTCATGGAGAGTCGCACCGCCATTGTCATCGCCCACCGCTTGAGCACTATCCAAAAAATGGATCGCATTTTAGTGCTTGAAAACGGCGAAATAATCGAGCAAGGCACGCACAAAAGCTTGCTCGCGCAAAAGGGCACGTACGCCAAACTGTGGGCACACCAATCCGGCGGTTTTATTGAGGATTAGCTGGTAGAATATCCCTATGTCTACTGACCTCAAAACATTGCGCTTGTACCTTGCGTGTTGGCGGGAACAGCCTTGGACGACTGTGGGCAGCACGCTGATTGGCATTGGTTATATTTTGCAAAATATCATCACACCGCTTTTTGTTGCGAAAGCGCTTGGGCAACTTACGGCACACCACAATGTCCAGGCTAGCGTTGTTTGGTATGCCGGCCTGGCGCTGTTGGGCGGGATAAGCATCGGCTTTGTTGGTGACCGCGTTTTCTCGGCGCCGCGGGCCTCCAGAAGCGTGGCTAGTTTGTACAACCGTTGTTTCCAGTACTTAATGAGCCAGGATTACGACTTCTTTAGCAATAACTTCAGCGGCTCCTTGGTTACGCAAGCCAACCGCTTTGTAAAGGGTTTTGAGGTGTTGGACGGAATATTTTTCATTGATGTCCTCGGACCGTACACCGGTGTGCTGATAGCGTTGGGCATTATGATTGCTTTTAACCCGGCGCTCGGCATAACGATTGCCCTGCTTTGGGCGGCGGCACTGTGGATTGTTGGACGCTTGGTGGTACAGCGCATGCCAATGCGGCGCAAAGCCGTCGCCAAAGAAAGCCAACAAACAGGCGAGCTCGCCGACAGTGTTACAAACGCCGTCGCCGTCAAAACCTTCGCACACGAGCAATTCGAGGCCGAGCGTTTCAATGCAACCAACCAGGAACGCTCGCGCCTGCTACTCAAAAGCTGGAGCCTGGCCATTCGCAATTCCATATCTATCCAAATTATGTGCGGCATATTGCAGCTTGCCGTGCTCGGCGGCGGTATCTATGCGGTGACACACCACACCATGAGCCTGGCCACGTTTTTGTTATTCCAACTGTTCGTATTGCGGATTATCGATAGTATCGCCAAATCAAGTTTGCTAGTGCGACAGTTCGAAGGCATGCTTGGTGACGCCCACGAAATGACGCTACTGCTCGAGCAAAAGCCGCACATTCAAGATATTGAGCACCCTCGTCCACTGCATATCAAAAAGGGCGCCATCGCCTTTCAAGATGTCGCCTTCACCTACGATAAAGACCAAAAACACTCACAAGAACTGTTCGCAAAGCTCGATATGGACGTATTGGCCGGGCAGCGCATCGGACTCGTTGGCCCTAGCGGTGGCGGCAAATCGACCATCACGCGTTTGTTACTGCGCTTTCACGAGGTACAGGCCGGCCGCATTTTGGTTGACGGCCAAGATATCCGTGAGGTGCCCCAGGCGGAACTGCGCAAGCACATTGCTTACGTGCCGCAAGAACCGCTGCTATTTCACCGCAGCATCCGCGAAAATATCGCCTACGGCCGACCGGACGCCACCGAAGCAGAAATCATCACAGCCAGCAAGCGCGCTCACGCCCACGACTTTATCGAGAACCTACCAAATGGCTACGACACGCTAGTTGGAGAACGCGGCGTAAAACTCAGCGGCGGACAGCGCCAACGCGTGGCAATTGCCCGCGCCATCTTAAAGAACGCGCCCATTTTGGTGCTCGACGAAGCCACCTCGGCGCTCGACTCCGAAAGTGAGATGCTTATTCAGGACGCTTTGTGGCGGTTGATGGAAAACCGCACAGCGCTGGTTATCGCCCATCGCTTGAGCACGGTACAAAAAATGGACCGCATCGTGGTGCTCAAAAAAGGCAAAATTGCCGAGCAAGGGACGCACAAGGAATTGCTAGCCAAAAAAGGCGTGTATGCCAAACTGTGGGCACACCAATCCGGCGGTTTTATTGAGGATTAGGCATTGGCTGGTTCGGGCTTTTGGGCGCGGTCGGCCTTGACCTTTTGCCATTCGCGCCATACCAGCCAAATAATCACTGCGTCGAGCACTGTTAAAAAGCCCATGCCGAAGGTGGGGCGCATAATCATTTCATACAGCTGGTACACCAAAAATAACGAAAGTGCCACGAGCCCAAACGGGTACGCCCACAGTTTTTGGCGCAGCAAGCATACCACAAGCACCACTTTAACCAAGCCGTGCGTCAGCAAAAACGCAATCGCAAAAAAGTTATGGCCTTCCGACAAACGGTGGCCAATCTGCAAAATGTGTGCGCTAATGAACCCGTGCGCGCTTGAACCCGCCTCAACGTCGGTCAGGGCACGAGCAAAACTCTCAAAGTAATGTGCCGGAACAAAAATGAGTACAGCCGCGCCCAGCAGCTCAATAACGCCGTCAATACCCTTTAGCAAGATACCGATTTCGTATGTTTTGTCGAGCAGTGTTTTGGGGTGAAACCAAGGCATAAGCGTTATTTCTTAGCGATAAGACTTCCAAAACGCAGGAGCGAGTGCCCAATAAATTTAGCAACGGACGTGATGGTCGATTCGCGCTCTGGATTTAGGCTCGGTGAGGATTCATTCCGGGCGATGACGGCTACTCCTTGGACGGCTCAAACTGTTTTTTGCCGCCAGGCTGGTCTTCTGGAGCCTGCGTGCCTTCTTCGGCAGTACTTTCATGTTCGGCCGGGACTTCTTCTTGATCTTCTTCGGTGGCATCGCCGCCAGCCGCGTCATTGGCGGCTTGGAGGGCGCTTGGTTCGTATACGGTAGCCAGCGCTTGGGCTGGGTCGGTCTTAATCGTTACGCCATTTGGGACAACCAGATCGGCAACCGTGGCGTGGTCGCCAACTTCGACCAGCTTTTCCCCATCAAAGTACAGCGCGTCGGGGAGTTGGCTGGCGACAGCCTCTACTTCGACCGTTTCGAGGTTGTGCAATACAATCAAGCTAGCACGTTCGGCAGGTGACGACTCGTTACCTTCGTCGTACCTGGCGTGCACAGGAATTTCGGCAGTCACTTTTTCGTTCCGTTTAACGGCGTTGAATACCACATGCGTCAGTGAGTTCTTTTTGGGGTCAAAGGTGGCGTGCTTAATGAGCGCCATGTGGGCTTTATCGCCCACTTTCAGTTCAACAGGATGGTGCTTGCCGGCCTTTTGGTAAGCGTGGTAGATGTTTTGGTAGTCGGCCTGCACGACGAGTGAATCTTTACCATGGTCGTGAATTACCGCCGGCACAATGCCCTCGCGGCGCAAGTGTTTCACCGCCTTACCGGTCACGGTGCGTGCGTCGAGCTCTAATTTTACTGCGTCCATCGTATCCTCCTTAGAAGTTTGGTCGATTGCCCACCATTACCTCTAGTATACATGAAAAGCTTGTGGTTTGCTGGGGAAGCCTGCGCTTCGGTAGACGGCGATGCCAATACCGAGTATTATAGTGGTGAATGTTTGACGTAGCGCATATTTTACAAACAGGCGGCCTGCTTGCTATTGCGGCCATTGTTTTTAGCGAGTCCGGTTTGATGGTCGGATTCTTTTTGCCGGGCGATACATTGTTATTAAGCGCCGGTGTATTTGCAGCGCAAGGCAAGCTGTCGCTCGCGCTTAGCATTGCGGTAATCAGCCTCGCGGCCATTTTAGGCGACAACACTGGCTATTCGCTCGGCCGTGTACTTGGGCCACGTCTGTTCAAAAAGAAAGATGGTGTCGTTTTCCGCCAAGAACACATCCGCCGGGTCGAGCTGTTTTACGAGCGGTTCGGCAGCAAAACCATGTTGCTTTCGCATTTTGTGCCAATTGTGCGGTCGTTCGCGCCAATTGTGGCTGGTGCCGCCAAAATGCCACGGCCGTCGTTCTTCTTTTTTGACGCCATCGGCTGTATCGTGTGGTCTGTCGGTATTACGTTGCTCGGCTACTGGTTCGGCAGCAAAATCCCCAATCTCGACCATTACATTTTGCCTACCATCGCCGCCGTTACAGCGGCAACATTTGGACCAATTTTGTGGCACTTACTTGGCGATAAAACAACTCGCCAACGTTTCTTTGCAGCCATCAAACGCCGTAAAACTACCCATATCGAAGAAAATATCGAGAAATAAAAAAGGCCAGGATCACTGGCCGTTTTCGTGGTCGATCTCTTTTTCGACCAATTCGCGCAAGATTTCGGCTTTGGTCTTGCCGGTGCGCAGCGCTGCCCAACGTAGGTAGTTATAAATTTTGCGGTCAATAAAGAAATTAAAGCGCATATCTTTCGAGGTAATGTCGTTGGCGTCGAGGAATTTCTTTAGGATTTGCTCAATGTCGCTCGCCCCATAACCCTGATATTGTGTCCAACCATCTTCCACACCGGTAATATACGCATTCTGATCAGAATCCTTATGGCGCAAAAGCAGTACAGGCTTCTTTTGTTGAACAGCAATCGCAACCTGGTACCCAATCGCAAAGCTCGGAAAAGTCGTTTCGGCGATCACCACATCGGCTTTGGCGATGGTTTCAATACTGTTTTTAAAGATACCTGGCCAGTCAGCTTTTACTTGTTTGCCTACAACTTCGCGTTCGTACGCCTCTTCCAGCCAATCATCATCCATAGTATGACCGCTATCTTTGACAATCTTAGCGATGGTTCGCAACGATTCGATGTCCTGCAAAAGACTGATGCGGGAGGTGAGGAAATGAACTTTCATGTAATAATTAGGCCTTGTTATTCTTTACACTATACTGTATTGTGTAACTTTACTTCGCTCAAGCATACACCCTACGCATGCACACAGAAGCGCTCAAAGTAATATACGTATTTTAGCACAAGACTACGCTTTATATAAGTGTCGTTTGATACAATCAGAGTAACTAGTAAAAGGAAGCTGCTTTGAAGATATTGATGGGCCCACTGCGAACAGTTATGGAGAAGACGTTCGGCGGTATTTACCAAAATCACCGATGGTTCAACGGATCAGGCTCCGGCTCACTGCCAGAGAATACCGAAGTGTACCGTGATTTTGTGCAAGACTTCATCGACTCACACGATATTAAAAGCGTCATCGACTTGGGCTGCGGCGACTGGCAGTCTACCCGGTTTATGCACTGGGACGGTATCCAATATTTCGGCATCGACGTGGTTCCTGATGTCATCGAAGAGAACCGCAAACGATATAAAACCGACAACATCCACTTCGCTTCCGCAGACATCACGCACGACGAACTTCCTGAGGCCGATTTGGTAATCATTAAGGACGTTCTGCAGCATTGGCCGAACGAAGTTGTCATGCAATTTTTGAAACGTCTTGAGAAATACAAGTATGTGCTCATAACCAACACTGTTGAAATTTGGGATATTTCTGATGCGAAAAAACATGTTGACATTTCCGGCGATATTAACCGTGATATCGAACTGGGCGACGGACGAGCACTTGATATCTCAAAGCCACCGTTTAACTTCCCCGTCCAGGAAGTCTTGCGCTATCCATCAACCAAGCGCCATCGCCCAGTCCAGGACATCAAGACGATCAACCTATTCGAACGCCAACAAGCCAAAACCGTCAGATATCATTCTTTTTAGGGGTTATTTGCATGGCTTGACGTGTATATGTATAATGTGTGTATAGTAGGCGAGGAACTGTTATGGCCATACGTACACAAGTTAGCGGCAAACACCAAAACCAAGCTTTGTTACTATTTCCCTTGCGGCAGAAGCTAGAAAAAGCAGATATCCATATAGCCCACCCCATAGACGATGGGTTTATTTTTACCCAAAATTCTGTGGCGCCCGGGCTGGTTTCGGCACTTTGGACCCCATACGAAACCAACCTAGACTATTATGAGTCGATCGCGAGCAGCGACATTTACCTTGTGCACAACGATGACGGTATTATCACCGAACCGATGGCACGAGGTATTTTATTTGCGCTGCTAAAACAAAAGCCAATTGTGTTTTTGTGCCGGCCGCTGTTCGACGAAAGCGTGGGTGCGCTCGTTCGTCAGACCATCCGCGCGCGCCTCAACCGCTACACGCTACTCGATGTTCGCACTGCCGACGACCGCACAATGCGCGCACATTTTGCCAGCGTACCTAAAATGGTGGACTATCACTTGCAAAAGCGCGAAAAAGCTATTATAAGCGCTATTTTACGCAAACATTTTCGTGATCTACTCGGCCAAACGCAGCGCGCAAGTACTGCCGAGCCTGCACTCAGCCAAGTATAGTTACGGCGTTACAACAACTTTTTCAGGAAATGGCCAGTGTGTGAGCCAGCAATTTTTGCTACTTGCTCTGGCGTACCTTCAGCCATCACCTGTCCGCCACCGGCGCCGCCTTCCGGCCCCATGTCGATGATGTGGTCTGCCGATTTAATGACGTCGAGGTTGTGCTCGATCACCACCATGCTATTGCCGGTGTCAACGAGCGCGTGCAGCACTTGTAGTAGTTTTTCGACGTCGGCTATATGCAAGCCAGTGGTTGGCTCGTCCAGAATGTACAACGTCCGACCCGTGGGGCGCCGGCTCAGTTCGCTCGCCAGCTTAATGCGCTGCGCCTCGCCACCACTCAGTTGCGTGGCCGGTTGGCCGAGCGAGATATAACCCAGCCCCACATCGACCATGGTTTGCAGTTTGCGCGCAATGGCGGGGATGCTCTGGAAAAATTCGAGGGCTTGCTCGCAGGTCATTTCGAGTACGTCGCTAATGGTCTTGCCCTTATAGAAAATTTCGAGCGCTTCACGGTTGTAGCGTTTGCCGTGACAGACTTCGCACGGCACGTATACATCTGGTAAAAAGTGCATTTCAATTTTGATAATGCCGTCGCCGGCGCAGTTTTCGCAGCGTCCGCCCTTGACGTTAAAGCTAAACCGGCCAGGACTATAGCCCCGCAGTTTGGCCTCGGGCGTTTGGGCGAACAGTTCGCGGATGGGCGTAAACAAACCGGTGTAGGTTGCCGGGTTGGAGCGCGGCGTGCGACCAATTGGCGACTGGTCGATAATGATTGCTTTGTCGAGCTGTTTAATGCCTTCGATGTCGTCATGGCGGCCGGGCACGGTGTTGGCGCGGTGCAAACGTGCAAGGAGTTCCTTGGCCAAAATATCGTTGATAAGGCTTGACTTGCCCGACCCCGAAACGCCGCTCACCACCACAAGTTCACCCAAGGGAATCTCGACTGTCACGTTTTGTAGATTGTTTTCGCGCGCGCCAATAATTTTGAGTGATTTGCCGTTGCCTTTGCGGCGTTTTTTGGGCACGGCAATGTGTTTTTTGCCTGCCAAGTATTGGCCGGTGATGCTGGCGGGATTTTTGGCGACCTCATCGGGCGTGCCCTGCGCTACAATGTGCCCGCCATGAATGCCAGCGCCGGGGCCGACATCGAGCAAGTAGTCGGCGGTGCGGATGGTGTCTTCGTCGTGCTCTACCACAATCACGGTGTTACCGAGGTCACGCAAGTGCTTGAGTGTGCGGATGAGTCGTTCGTTGTCCCGTTGGTGCAAACCAATCGACGGTTCATCGAGCACATAGAGTACGCCCATCAAGCCCGAACCAATTTGCGTAGCCAGGCGGATGCGTTGCGCCTCGCCACCACTCAGCGTTGTGGCACTGCGCAGTAGCGTGAGGTAGTTGAGCCCCACGTCGCGCAAAAACTGCAGCCGCGCCTTAATCTCCTTCAAAATCTGGTAGGCAATTTTGGCGCTTTTTTCGTCGAGGTCGAGGTGCTCGAAAAACGCTATGGCGTCGTCGATCGACATATTACAGATGTTCATGATGGATTTGTCGGCCACGGTTACAGCCAAGACTTCGGGCTTCAGGCGCTGGCCTTTGCAGGCGTAACACGGCTTTTCCTGCATGAACCGCTCGATGTCATGGCGGATAAAGTCGCTGTCAGTCTCTTTGTGGCGGCGCTCCAGATTGGGCACCACACCTTCATAGGTGGTTTCAAAAGAGCGGCCGCTGCCCAAACTGACGCGGTACTTTTGCCCGCCGGTGCCGTACATAATGCGCTCGATGTTTTCGGGGCTGAGCTCACCGGTTGGCACGTGCAGGCTAAAGTGATAGGCATCGGCTACGGCCTGCATTTTTTTCATGTACCAAGCGTCTGTACTCACGCGGTTAAAGGGCCGGATAGCGCCTTCGGCGATAGTGAGCCGGCCGTTCGGAATGACGAGCTCGGGGTCAACCTCGAGCCGCGTGCCAAGGCCAGTACACACAGGGCAGGCGCCGTGCGGACTGTTAAAGCTGAAGGTGCGTGGTTCGAGCTCAGGAATCGTGACGTCGGGATGATCGATGCAAGCGTACATCAGGCTGTAATTGAACTCGTCGTCGGTGTCTGCGTTCACAACCGTGACCTTGCCTTCGGCGATTTCGAGCGCCTGCTCTACGGATTGCGCCAGACGGCTTTGGCTTTCTTCGTTGTTTACCAGGCGGTCGGCCACGACCTCGATGGTGTGCTTAAAGTTTTTGTCGAGCTGCGGGAATTCGTCGAGTGCGTATACCACGCCGTCCACGCGCACGCGGGCAAAACCAACGCGGCTGTACTGCTCGGGGATGTGCTCGAACGCGCCTTTTTTGTCTATAACCACGGGCGCCAGAATCATCAGGCGGGCGCCTTTTGGCAAGACCGTAATTTTATCAATAATGTTCGGCGTGGTTTGGCGCGTTACCGGCTTGCCGCAGATTGGGCAGTGCGGCACGCCGGCGCGTGCAAACAGCAGACGCAGGTAATCATAAATTTCGGTTACAGTGGCAACCGTACTACGCGGGTTGCGGCTGGTTGATTTTTGGTCGATCGAGATTGCGGGCGAAAGACCGTCGATTTGATCGACATCCGGCTTTTCCATAAGCCCCAAAAACTGGCGTGCGTAGCTGCTCAAACTTTCGACATAGCGACGCTGGCCTTCGGCATAAATCGTATCGAAAGCCAAGCTCGACTTGCCCGACCCTGACAACCCAGTAATGACTACCAGCTTGTCGTGTGGCAACTCGACATCAACGTTCTTGAGGTTGTGCTCCCGCGCACCCTTTACAATAATCGAACTCATAAGCCCATATAGTATAGTGAAAAAATCAATAAAATACTAGGGTGATGTGTCTGAGGCTGGACTGACCACGGGTATGCAAATGTCGAAGCTGGAGCGAGTATACCTTCTGCAACGCGCGCAGTTTGCGGTAGTTTATCCGCAGTGTTTGAGCACGACAGAACGGTATGGCTCAGCCCTCTTCAAGTAAGAATATGAGCGATCGAGCTTGTGCTTAAAAATATATTTGCTTTTTCCGCAAACATAAGGTTACAATGAAATCAAATATCACGCGGCACGCGAGGGATAAAAATGTCAAGTTTCTTAGTCCTGGGGCTTATTCCAGGCACCCCGATTCAAATCACGTTTGTGCTCTGGCTCATCGGAGTGATTGCCGCTTTGGTGAGCTTTGGTGTGTGGTTCGGCCACCGCACCCACCTGTTCCGCAACTACGTCGTAACTGCACTGCTGGTTATGACAGTGCGCCGCGAACCAAACCTTTATTAATACAAGAACCTCGCAAACTCGGGTTCCCGAGAGGACTTGTGCGAGGTTTCTTGACAGCACGGCAAGCGTGGCGTAAGCTTGGACAAACAAGAGAACACTCCCATGATGCACAACAAACACCTCACCACTTGGTCTAGCTTCATTCGGTAGCTCGCGCTTCCCGCGCGAGAGGCGTTTGCCTCTCACTTAATTTTTAGAGAGGACAACATGAAAATCCAGAAATTTGACCTATTGGTGGCTTTGTATATTTTCGGCGTGATGGTTGCCGAGCTGATGGGCGCAAAAACCTTCCCAATCTTGCACATTGGCCATTTTGTGGTGAACGCCAGTGTGGCGATCTTTGTAATGCCGCTGCTGTTTACAACGGTCGACGTCATCATCGAGGTGCATGGCAAAAACCGCGCGCGCAGCGTCGTGTATTCCGGACTTATGATGGTCGTGCTGCTCACTTTGTATAGTGCACTCGCGGTGCATTTGCTGGCGTCAGCGCACTTTAAGCATTCCGAGCCAGCGTACGACGCCGTGTTTGGCGCGTCGATTCGCATTTCGCTCGCCAGCCTCGCGGCATTTGCCAGTTCTGAATTACTTGACGTGTTAATCTTTAGTAAATTGCGCCAAAAGATGCACCAAAAAGCATTGTGGTTGCGCAACAACGTGGCTAATTTCGTGTCGCAGTTTGTAGACTCCGCTGTATTTTTAGTGTTGGCGTTTTACGCAGTCGGCGAGCCATTCGGTACGAACATGGGCTTTATTATCGGCCTTTTGATTCCGTACTGGCTCATTCGTTGTGTATTGTCGATATTTGAAACGCCCCTTGTATACTTGGGCGTCCGGTGGCTTCGCGGTGACAAGGCAAACGCCAAGCTTTCCGAAACAGAAACTGCAACCGCCTAAGCAACCGTGTAGTGCAGGAGCAGCGTGCCAAGTGCGTTGAGCTGCGTGGCGCTCTCCAGATGCAGCGAAACATCTATGAGTTCCGTGCCAGCGAGCTCGGCACCTTGGCCAAATAACCGCGGCTCAAGCGTGGTGTACAGCTCCGTCACCTGGCCAGCGCGCAAAAACGAACCGTTCAGCACACCACCCCCAGCGAGCAGCATATTTTCGTACCCCGCGCTTTCAAGCCGTTTTACGAGTTCGGCTGGCTGCTCGTTAGTGAACTCTAGTGCACCTGGTACCGCTTGGCCAGCGAACTGTTCGGGTTGTGAAGTGACAACCACGCGCAGTTTGCTGCCGTCGTGATTCATGTGCGGCGCCATGGCCTCGTACGTTTTACGCCCCATAACGATGAGCTTGGCAGCGTCGCGCAGCTTTTTCCAGTGCTCGGCGTCGGCGTCGGAATTCCAGGCGTGCACATTGGGATTGTCACCGTGCGTTAATTTTCCGTCGAGCGATTGGACGGTTACCATGGTAACTTTCATTGCATTCCCTCGTCTTCCTCGGCGGGCATAATACTTTCGCCGTACAATTTTAACTCTTCAAGCAAGTATTCTTGCTCGCCTGTAAGGTGGTCGCGATTGGCAGCTTCTTGGATGCGTTGGAAATATTTTGCCAAGCGGCTATGCTGGCCACCGTCGAGTAACCGACGACGGCAAAATGCATCCCACGCAGCGCGTTCTTCGGTGGTGAGCGCCTTCGGGAAGTTGCGCGCTTTGTACAGCGGCAGCAACGCCTCAAGCCTGCTATCGGCAAAATGCAGATTGAGTTCGCCTAGCTCCTTGGGGTCGGCGGCGCGCACAACGCGCATGTTTTGCTTGTCGCCTGTATCGAAAAAGCCATCGTACAGTTGCGTATCTACCGTTTGTTCGTTAGTGGCGAACTCCAGTTGGCGCTGGGTTTCGAACAGCTCCAACGCCTTGTGCAGTTTTGCCGGCCAGTCTTTCATGGATTGCAGCGCCTTATGGTTTTGCTTGATGACGCTTAGGTCGATTTGCAACCGCGTCTGGCTTTTTTCGTCGAGCACGCCCAAGGGCGCCACCGCCGGGCAACGGTTGGACTGCAACGTCTTTACCGGCAAGCGCTGCTTGGTTTCGTCGCGCGACCATTTCCAGGCTTCGGCAAGCTCGGTGGGCGTCATATCTTTATATTGAAGCGGATCGTGGCGCAGATCATACACTAGCGCGCCTTGCTTTTTAGGATGTTCAGCAACCATGGCTACCACTGTTGTTTTATCAAATTCCGACGGATATTGCCCGCTCGTATACACAAACGGCTCTTTGGTGTTCACCAGCTCGGCCACCTTGCGTTTGTCACGGAAGCTTAGCAAAAACTCGAACAATTTAGGTTGGTGGTTCAAGATCATGCGAGCCACGGCGATAGTAGCTTCCACGTCGCTCAAAGCGTCGTGGGCATGGGCATGGTCGAGCTTGTTGAGCCCCGTTAAAAGCTCCAAGCGGTTGGTTGGTTTGCCGTTAATGTCGAACGGCCATTCGATGCCCTCTGGCCGAAGCGCGCGCGTCATGCGCACGACGTCGAGCAGATCCCAGCGTGAACGGCCGTCTTGCCATTGCCATTCGTAGGCGTCGTAAAAGTTGCGGTACTGCAAAAAGCGCATAAATTCGTCGTCGAAACGCACGGTGTTGTAACCAACAAAAATCGTGCCGGGCGTGGCGACTTCTTCGTGGAATAAGCGCAAAAATGCTGCTTCGCTTCGGCCGTCGGCGATGGTTTGCTGTGGTGTAATGCCTGTTACGAGCACGGCATCCACATCTGGCAGAACGTCGGAAGTCAGGGCGATCAGCTCGTTTACCGGCTCGCCAACGGTGCGCAGCGCTAAGTCGGTGCGGCGGCCGGCAAATTGCATAACGCGCCCGTCGCGCGGGCTCAAACTGCTCGTTTCGAGATCGTAAAAAAAGAACGTCGGTGTTATGGCCATATGGTTTCCAGTGTACCACCGTGTGGCCAGGCGCACCTAGAGAAATGCCGTTTAATACTCGAAGCTGCCCTTGTCGGCGATGGTCACGGTTTCGCCCGCCTGGATGCCTTGCCGCACCAGGCCGTGCATAATGCCCATTTTGCGCATGATGTCGCGAAGGCGCTGCACGCCGGCTTCGCTGCCGAAGTTAGTCCGGGCGGCAAAGCGCTCAATCTTTTTGCCGCGCACTACAAAATGCCCGGCCTCTTTGCTGACCGTCCAGGCATCTTGCGTATTTTCCAGCTTGAGGACGGGCAGCGTGGTTTCTGCGGGTTCGTTTTCGGCTTGACGAGCGCGCTCTGTTTCGACAATTTTTCGCAAGGTCCGGAGTAATTCGGGCAGGCCGGTTTTGGTGTGGGCTGAGATTGCCAGTACCGGCGTGCCTTTCGGGACTGCTTTTTTGAGAGCCGTGAGTTTTTCTTTGATAGCCTCTGGCTCGAAACCTTCGGTCTTGGTGAGCGCCACTATTTGCGGTTTTTTGGACAAGTCAATTTTGTAGGCTTTCAGCTCGGCCTGGATGGTTTTGTAGGTTTGCGCTACATCTGTTTGGTACGCCTCGACAAGATGCAGAAGCACTGCAGTGCGCTCCACGTGGCGCAAAAATTCATCGCCCAAACCTTTGCCAAGTGCTGCGCCTTCGATGAGCCCTGGAATGTCCGCGAACAGCAGACTTACTTCGCTGTCCACGTCAACTACGCCAAGATTAGGTGTAAGCGTGGTAAACGGATAGTCGGCGATTTCGGGCCGGGCATTGCTGACGACGCTGAGTAGGGTGGATTTGCCGGCGTTCGGCATACCGACCAATCCGACATCCGCAATCATCTTAAGTTCGAGCCGTACCGTGCGCTGCTCGCCCTTTTCGCCCAGTTCAGCAATACGCGGCGCTTGTCGTCGGGACGACACAAAGTGCGCATTGCCAAAGCCGCCCTTGCCGCCCTTGGCGATGACAGCCTCTTGCATGTCGCTTGTAAGGTCGGCAAGCACCTCGCCTTCTTCGGCCAAAACAGCCGTACCCACCGGCACTTCAACTATCAAATTTGATGCGCTTCTGCCGTGTTTGCGCACTTTGCCGCCGTCGCCGCCGGAATGTGCCTTGAGCTCTTTTTGGTAGCGAAACTGTACCAGCGTATTTTGGTTGCGGCTAGCGCGCAGTACGACGCTGCCGCCGTCGCCGCCGTCGCCGCCGTCGGGCCCGCCTTTGTCGACAAATTTTTCGTGGCGCCAACTGACAATGCCGTCGCCGCCGTCGCCCGCCTGGGCTGTGATCGTCGCGTGGTCAATAAAATGCATAGTGCTAGTATACCGAGCGAGCCGGTGTTTTACCACTGTTAGTAGACAAAGGTGTAGTCACTAGTGCTTCCAGCCGAGATGAGTTTGTAGTCAACACGACCCCACCCACCGGCACCGGCCGAGTTAGTCATCGACACTTGGCCGTATGAGTTCATCTCTGAAATCCAAAAGCTGCCGTCATCGTTCACCTGTTCAACTACCGCTACGTGGCCTGGTTTTGCGCTATGCTTCACGGCTACTGCGCCAGCACGGGGAGCGCTACCGGTCGGAACACCAAACTCTGCCGCACGAGACGCCCATGTATAGGCGTCACCGAGGTTGCCGGGCACGGGGTTGCCGAGCTGCGCGCGGCGGTTAAAGGCATACCAGGTACAAAAACCGAAGTCATAACCATTGCCACCGTAAGTCGGGGTGCCGCCCAAATAGCCCAAGCCGTAGCTGCCCCCGCCCAACGAGGTCGTAGTCGCCGCGCTTGCTTGCTGGCCGTTCGGAATAATAATCTGCTCACCGGCGTGCAAGCCGGAAAGTTCAGCGTCGTTATAGGCGATAATTTGGCCTCGGTCGGCCTTGAATTTCTGCGCCAGGCTGTCTGGCGTATCGCCGGCCTTTACGGTATAGACTACACCGGTCACGGGGGGAATTGTCAGCTTAGTGCCTGCGCCCACCGCATCGCCGGTAATGCCGTTCGACCAGCGAATACTGTCCGAGGTAACGTTAAATTTAGCGGCAATACTGCTCACGGTGTCGCCAGCCACAGCCGTGTACGTCTGGATGTCTTTCCGTGATTTCAGCGCCGTGAGCACCGCTTGTGGCTTCGCGGCTACGGTGTTGTTGGCTGAGGCCAAGGTCATATCGGTGTTGGCACTAATCGCCTGGTTGGCGACCTCGCCCGCCTCGGACAGACTTGTCATGCGAGCCACGCTTACCGCGATATCGGCCGAAGACAGTTGGTCGAGCGGATCGGCACTTGCGGCAGAGCTACCAACAACCCCCGAAGCCAAAGACTGCGTCTTGTGGCTATGCGATCCCTGAAAGACAAACAGCATAATACCAACCAGCAAAACGACGTTGCCAGCTAACAAGCCGTACCGGAGGGAACGCCGGCGGACCACCTTACGCGCAAAAAGTTTTTGTAAACGGCGCACAAGGGGAGCGGAGCGGACAGGTTTTTGGAGGCGCTCCGATAAAGTGTGAGGTGTTGAGTGACTGATACGATCTCCTGGCAAAAAGCCATTGCTTACGCTGTTTTAGCATATTGTAAGGTGTAAGCCTTACGATTATTGAAAAATGCAGCGAAAGAGTAGCTTTACGCGCCAGTTTTAAAACTGGTACCCGCAAAAACTACCCTCAAAAGTATACCAAATATACCGCTTTTGGCAAGGTTTTTTACAATCGCTACCCCTGTTGGTACTGCTTATTGTTGGCACAATTTGTGGCAATACTGTTGGGTCTGCTGCTCGTGCTCTTGCACGGTGTGCGAAAAGTACGTTTTGCCATCGTCGCCCGAGACAAAAAAGAGCCAATTGGTGTTTGCCGGATGTGCGACAGCCTGGAGCGAACTGTCACTTACGTTACTGATTGGGGTGGGCGGCAAGCCCGTGTGCAAACGGGTGTTGTAGGCAGAATCGTAGTTTACCGACGGTTTCTGGCCAGCCAAAACGGCACCGTAAAAGGCCGTGACGTCCGAGCCCAGCGAAATGCCGGAACGCAGGCGTGTCAGGAACACCTGTGCGGCTTGAGCGCGATCACTGGCGTTCGAAACCTCCTGCTCTACAATCGAAGCTAAAATAACACCCTGGTAGGTACTGAGCCCTTGCGCAGCAAAGGCAGCGCGGATGTCAGGTGTGAGATGCTGGCCCATTTCGGTCAGCGATTCGTTCACGATGGTCGAGAGCTTGGTATCGGAATCTTTTTGGAAGGAGTCGGGATACAGATAGCCTTCAAGACTGGCGCCGGCGGGCTTGTCGACTAAGGTCGCATTTTTGGCGTAATTGGTCGGATCGAGGGCACGGTTGATCTGGTCAGTCGAAAAGCCGGCGTTCTTAAAGGCCACGCGGATTTGGTCGAGACGCTGCGCCGGCAAAATTGTCACGAGGTGAGTGGCAATGAGTCCATGCGTAAGCTGCTCAACAATTTGCGGAGTGGACTGGTCGGGTTGCAGTGAGTACGTTCCGGCTTGCAACGCGGCACGCACTTCTTTACTACTAATATACCACTCAAACGCCCAGGTACTCCGGATAAGCCCCAATTTTTTGAGCTTGCCGGCAATCGCTTTCGAGGACGTACCGCTTTCGATCGTAACCGAGACACTCTTGGTGCTACTGCTCACCGGCTTGAGGTTTTGGTTATACACATAACGGATTGCCACCATAGCCAACAAAGCCGCTACGAGCAAAGCTGCCACCGCTACCAAAAAGCGGCGTGGCCAACGGCGAGATTGAGAACGGGCGTTGTATTTCATAGTTCGAGGGCCTCCGGGTGGTCGCGTAAAAAATCTTCGAGGATGTATGTCGCGGCCAAGGCGTCGATGTCGCCCTTCACATACGGTTTACCGCGAGCTTGCAGCTCGGCTTCGGCCTGCCGCGAGGTCACAGCCTCATCTTGTAAGTATACATGAACGTAGATCTTCTTTTGAAGTTCATCGGCGAACGCCCGGACGGTGCGCGTTTGATCTGTTTCTTGCCCGTCCAACCCTCGCGGCAAGCCAACGCAAAGTGCCACTACCCTGTGTTGCTCGACTAGTCGCGCAATATCTACCCAGGTGGTCTGTAAGGCATCAAGAGTTGTAAGGGGGCTCGCGATGCGCGCCACCACGTTCGCCAGCGCCACGCCAATGCGGCTCCCACCCACATCCAGCGACATAACCGAACTACTCGAATCCTGCATTACTTTTGAGTCTGGGTTGGTTTTTCAATCACGATTGAAATTTTGCTCGTGTTCTTGGGGATGGCCGAAACCCAGAACGGACTGTACGAGACATTTACGTCGGTGACACCGGGGTTCGCTTTGATGATATTGGCAGCGTCGTTGGCTTTTTTGCCAGCCACTTGGGGTTTGAGCTTGTCGATTTTGAGGTCGGGCCCAGCCACAGCGGTATCTTGTAATGCGACCACCGCCTTGGCGCCGTCTTGAGTTTGCACGTTAAAGGTCGCACCCGAGAGGCCGTCGTCGAGAATTACTTGCTTAGAGGTGTCGATTTTTTTGTTGACAGTGCTGGCGATTAACTGATGAATGTCTGTCTGCTTGGCGCCGAACATGGTGTAAGTAATAGTGGCGTTGACGGTTACATTGTCGGCTTGGTCACCTGCATTCGCGGTGGTGGTGATCTTGGGATCGCCGGCCTGGAAACTCGACTGCACCGCATACAACCCCACGTTTTGGAAGGCGCTCACCAGTTGTTGCTTGATGGCAGCCGTATCTTGCGAAGTAATTTTCTGCTTGGCACCATCAATGTCGGATTGCGCCACAATCTTCACGATATTGCTTGTGCCGCCGGTCATGGTGTTGCTTGAAGTAGCCGATACATCCGAGCGGCCAGCTACAGTAAATGTTGCCGAGCCGATGTTATATTGTGACCCATTGTTTTGGGCAGTCACTCCTGTCGGCCCGAGTGCTTTATAGGTTATACAGCCGCCATTTACGTCCCCATTATTGCTGAACGATGTGTTTTGTTGTGTAACAAACGTTAGACCGTTAGCGCTAACACCTGTACCAGCCGGAACGCTTGAAGGCTGAGCGATAGTGCCGCATATTTTTGCGACCATCGTAACCGCGCCCGAAGCCTTCGTGCCGTTATCTTTCTGGCCTGTGGCCGGGGCTTGCTGCGAGTAGCTCTTTTGCTGTTGCTGAATTTGCGCCGGCACGGTGTCGCTGGCTTCGTTCACACTGTTGGCAGCGGTGCTGAGCGTAAGCGTGAGGTTTGCGGGTACATTGCTGGCGTTCGTTTTAACCGTAATGGTCGCCTTGGGCAAAACAGTAAAGCACAAAATCCAGGCACCAATAAGCACTACAATGCCCACGATCCCTAGTATAAGCAGCATGCGGAATCGATTGAAGTTGGGCACTTTGAACTTGTTGCCGTTGTTGCCGTTTTTGCTCTTTTTGGGCGTATTGCCACCTACGACAGCTTTGGGCGCTGAGCCCGATATGCCCGTGTCACCATTGTCGAGATCGATAGTATCGTCGACACTTGACGGTGGAATTGAACCCATCGCTAAATCGCCGATGGGCTTGGCGGCGTCAAGCTGCGCCCCCGAGGGCTGGTCGTCGTCCATAGACAGCGCCTCTTCGGTGTCGTCGGGCGCCTGGCCGTTTTGCGGAACCTCCGGAATCTCTGGCCGGCTCTGCAAATTTTTGGCCACGTACAAACCCACATTGGCCGCCAGCGGTAATAAGCTTGGTTCGGCCGTAATAAGCACCAGGTGTTTTTTGGCGTCGTCGGCCGTGCGTTTGAGCAGTTTCATGTTCACGATGCTTTGCAGCATGGTGGCGCGCTTTGGCAGTACGAGCGCCACTATCTTCTGATGCGAGCTCCGTACTTTGTCGATAATCGTCGTGATTTCGTCGTCAATATCAACATAAATCGTGTCTTTGCCGGCATTGCTGGGATTGGCTAAGCTGGTGCCATTGCTCATACTCGTAACATCCTATCTAGTTTTTCGCGCATTGAGCTGGCCGGGTCGTTACCTGAGAAATGCATGGTGTCGAGACCAACACGCAGAAGGCCCATTGCGGTGATGTATGTATGATCAGTGACGTAGCCCGTTTTGTCAACGATGCCGATGACCTGGCTCGGCTGGATATGCTGCACGGTGGGTTTGCGGGTGAATGCCAAGTGCGTGTACCAATCGGTGTCTTGCAATTTGTCCATAAGCATATCAAGACTGGAGCCACCGCCACACAATAACAATCGGTATGGTAAGTGGTCGAGCTTGTCGAACTCGCTGAGCGCCAGTTCCACGCCGCTAATCCAGACGTCAAGCGTCTTATTGAGCGCACCTTCTACAGCCGGCACCTTTTGCTGGGGGATGTGATTGTCGCTCAGGCCCAGCTTCAGCTCCTCGGCTTCATCAAATTCCACACTGAGTTCTCGTTCGATGGAGCGCGTATAGGCGCGGCCACCGATGCCGAACATCTTGGTACCCTGCACACCGCCGTCGTTAATGACGGCAATGTCGGTCGTGCCGCCGCCCACGTCCATGAGCACTGCGCTCATGCTGGCATTGGCGTTGTCGCCAATTACTGAACGTGCGACTGCAAATGGTTCTGCGGCGACCGCCAACAAATCGAGGTCGAGCTGCTGTGCCGTGCGCTCCAGCGCACCAATGTGGATCATCGGTGCAAAGGCCGTATACAACTGTACCACTACGTCGCGCCCCTGGAAACCGATCGGGTTTGTCACTTTGTAGCCGTCAATTTCTATGCCCACCAACGCGCTGTTCACCAAGCGCACCTCGACTTCTTTCCCGCCAAGTTCCCATGCCAACTGCTGTTTTGCTTTGGTTTGAGCGCGTTCTTGCACCAGCTTGATAATCCGCTCCATTTCGGCTAGGTCGAGCGCTTTGTCGGGCTGCTTGCGCGACACGCGGACAGTGGTGGTCGTGCCCTTCACTAATTCGCCCGCAATACCAATAACAGCCGTGCGGACGCTCACGCCAGCCTGGTCTTCGGCCTGGCTCAAGGCTTTATCGCAGTTTTCTACTACGCTGCTGATGTCGGCGATGGCTCCAGCCTGCATGTCGCTGAGCGATTGGTGCGCACGACCAACACCTATAATTTCAACGCCTTCGTCGCGGATGCGGCCAACCAGTGCCTTCACAAACTCAGTACCGATGTCGAGTGCGACCAGATATTCGTCTTCGGCGGATTTTTTGCTGCGCCCTTTGCCGCTTGTTGCCTTGTTTGCGGCTTGGGATGCTTTATTGGCAACCCGCGATGCGACTTGGCTGAGGTTCTTCATCTTATCAAGCATAATCGTAATTAATTATAGCACGGCCTCCTGTGATTCGCGCCCCGCGTTTACAGGATATTTTCGGGCTAATTATCAGCCGGGGCGAGCTGCTGGCCAGTCTCGGCGGACTTAACGACCGTTACGGTTGGGAGGCCCTTAGGGCTGACTTGCAAAAACTTTGCAGCGTCGGCTTTGGCGCGGTCGGGATGCGCCAAGTAATCGCTCAGGCGAGCGCTGTCGAGCAGTCCATCTGCACAGCCTGACTTCAGTGCCTTATCAGTAATCGTGTAGGTCGCAACCATAACGCCATCTTGCTCTTTTTGCTCAACGCCTGTTGCCACAGTGTTCGGACAAACGGCCCGGTGTAAGTGGCTAAGCCGCTCCGCGAACCAAAAGCTGTGGACGTGTGTCCAGCCGATCAGCGTAAAGAACGTCAGCAGCAACACGGCGTTCAATCCCAAGGATATGCTCGTAAGCGGCAATGCCCGAATGGTTCGCCGAGCCGCGCCCAACATACGGTTGCTGCCTGTTTTCGCAGCCGAATTTTTTGAAGTTTTTTTAGCAGGAGAGCGTTTTTGTGCCATGCCCGCATTGTACCTCGCACAACATCGAAAACGCAAGCGGCATGCGCTTGCTATTGGCCACCCGGTAAATACATAAGTCGGTCGGCACGTTCGCCAAGCCACTTTTCAGTCGCCTCGCGGACATGCGGCAGCGCTTGCTGGACAGCCGTAATGTACTCCATAGAACCTTTTACTGCAGCAGGCGTTACGCCAGAATTCCCATACCCCGCCGCCGTTAGCATGGCGTGGTCAACGGCGAGCGCTGCCAGCCTTGGGTTATACAAACGAAAATCGAGCCGCTGGCGGCCGTCGACATCAAGCTTTGGCGCCTCGCCAAATTCCAGATATCCAGCCCTCAGCAGCGCTCGCCGCGAAAGCTCATTTCCCTTAATAATCGAAGCCCGAAAACAGTCCAGCCCTAGCGCAAAGCCAAAAGCCGTCCGGTATGAGTGCGTGGCGGTGGCGATCTTTTGCCCGAGAAAATTTTGATTTAAAAGCGTCGTGTAACTTTCGACTTCGTACCACTTCGCTTCAGAGGGGTATTGGCGCATTGGTACCGCATTAAAACCGCTGAAACCAACGCAAACCTCGCCCGTCTCTGTTTTTGCATGCACGCCCCACACCACGCGGTCGCGCCCGTTTTCCATCCAGCCGACGGCCCGAGCTCCGGCGCCATAGGCCAGAATTTCTACAACTTGCCCTTGCGCATCCGAAGACAAGTGACGTAACACGGTAGCCGAGGGAATATGGGGCAAAGTGCGGTTGTCACGGTGCGAGATGTCACGCAATACGAGCGAATGGTTTTGTCCACTCAGTTCGAATTTCGGACCCCACATACCACACCTCCTTGCTACTGCGTTATTGCAAAACTGCTTTGATGCGCCGGATGCCAGCGCTGCTCGATTCCTCTTTGAGAATTTTAAAACGTTTGCCGCCTTCAGCCAATTGGCCGGTATGGTCCACGTGCGGACCGCCGCAAATTTCGAAGCTAAACGGCTTGTCGGCGTCATCGGCGATCATTTTGTACACCTTTACCGTGTCGCCGTAGCGGTCGCCAAACGCGCCCAGCGCACCCATTTCTTCGCGGGCTTGTTTGGTCGGATATTCGGCGTAGCTCACCTTGAGGTCTTTTTGAATTTGCTCGTTCACGATGTCTTCCACCTCTTTGATCTGTTCTGGCGTCATTTTGTCGGGGTGGGAAAAGTCGAACCGCAAGCGTTCCTCGGTGATGTTGCTGCCGTGCTGGATGACGTGATCGCCCAAAACCTGCCGCAACGCCTGGTACATGAGGTGCGTGGCGGTATGGTATTTTTTGTGCTGCATGGTTTGGCCACCCAGGCCGCCTTTGAACACACCTTTTGCCGCCGTTTGCGACCGAGTTTTTTGCTCTGCCATCTTCGCGTCAAACTCCGTATGCCAGTCATTGGAAAGTGTAATATTTTGTTTGAATGCTTCTTCAGTACTGAGCTCAACAGGAAAACCATAAGTGTCGTACAACTTAAAAATCTCGGCACCGCCAATGGTTTTGCCAAGTTTGGAAAGCTCTTGCAGGCCCTTGCGGAGGGTTTGGCGAAAGACTTTTTCTTCTTTAACCAAAACCTCGATGACTTTGTCGCGGCTTTCGGCAACCTCTGGCAAGTCTTGGTGGTACAGGTCGGCAATGACCGGCACGATTTGCTCCAAAAAGTTTTGCTCCACGCCCAGCTCAAACGCAAACCGGATGGCGCGGCGCACCAAGCGGCGCATCACGTACCCCTGTTCTTTATTGCTCGGCACGACGCCGTCCACCGCTAGAAACGTGGCGGCGCGCAGGTGGTCGGCAATGACGCGCATGCTCTGGGTGTGGCTGTCGTATTTTTTGCCAGAAATTTCTTCGAGTTTTGCAATGATCGGCCACAGTAAGCTGATTTTGAACACATCAGGGTCGTCGTTGATAGCCGCAGCGATGCGTTCCAAGCCCGAACCGTGGTCGATGTTTGGCGCATCCAGCGGCACGAACTTGCCCTCGGCTTCTTTGCGGTAGGCCATGAACACGTTATTGCCGATTTCCATGAACCGGCCACAGTCGCAGTTGGGATGGCAATGTTCGCCGTATTCGGTGTTGTGCGGCGTACCAAAATCGTAGAACATTTCGGTGTCCGGGCCACAAGGGTCACCCACCGGTGTGGATTCCGGCGCGCCGTTGCGGCTCCACCAGTTTTTGGAGCCGTCGTAGTAAAAAATGCGTTCGCCCGCTTTGATGCCGCGCTGGTAGCCATCTTCTTCGGAGCCAATGTCGGCGATGTCGGCCGCAATGCCCTTGCTTTTGAACAAGTTTTGCCAGCGTTCAGCCGCCTCAGTGTCTTTTGGAATGTCGTACTGGGGCGCGCCAATAAAGCAGGTGATGTACAGTTTGCTTGGGTCAAGCTCCACAACAGTGGTCAAAAACTCCCACATCCAGTCAATTTGTTCGGCCTTAAAGTAGTCGCCCAAGCTCCAATTGCCGAGCATTTCAAAAAATGTGGTGTGACGGTTGTCGCCGACTTCTTCGATGTCTTGCGCGCGCAAGCAGGTCTGGCTGTCAGCTAAGCGCAAGCCTTCGGGGTGTTTTTCGCCCAACAAATACGGGATCATCGGCTGCATGCCCGAGCCGGTAAACAAGGTGGTCGGATCGTTCTGCGGCACGAGCAGCGCTCGCGGTATTACCACATGGTCGCGCTCCTTAAAAAAGTCTAAATATGCCTGGCGGATTTGTTGAGCATTCATGCGCTTCATAATACCAGGGGTGGGGCCGGTTCTTCAAGCGGATAACACCGTCAAATGACGAGTTACGTCAAAAAGTTGGCGATCGCGCCGCGGCTTTTTGCACCATCGCGATGACGTTTGGCTTCAGCCATGTTGGCGTCGGCAACCTTCACGAGAGCTTCAAAAGCGGCATACGTTTGCGGCACTTGGTGGCGCACAAGGGCGAAAGCCGCGCTTACCGGCGTCACTACCTCACCCTGTTCTATTCGATATATCATGCCGGTGGCTTTTTTCGCGACGTCAAGCTCAATGTTTTCCAAACTTTTCTTTTTGGCGACCGGATAACGTATCCACTTGTTGTCCAAAGCCTCCACGATCTGGTCCCGTCGGCGCTCTAGCCCTCCAGCCGGATTGCGGCGATCGTCCTTGCGGGTACTGGGCGAAATAAAACTCATGACTACAATTTCGTCACCGCGCTCGTAACGTCCAACCTGCGAAAACGATCGCTCCGCCTCGGCAGACTGCTCAGCCTCCTTATGATAGCCCAAAACACCTATAAAATCAGTCTTGCGCCGGTACAAACCGCGGATTATTTCTACAATCTTGCCAAGCGCCCTGTCGCCACCTTCGTGATCGCCGAGAGCATTATGTCCGCCAAGCCAGTCCATATCCAAAAACATCATCTCAGAGATGTAGCCTGCCGACGCCAATCGGGTAAGCAGCCCGGTGGCCTCCATTTCTTGGTATAGGATTTTTTGCGAATTAAAGGTCAGGACGCCGAGTTCTTGATCGACAGATATCTTTTCTGCAAGATTTCGCATGAGCTCCGCTTCAAGCTGATACTCCGTAGCACGCGTTGATTGTTCGTCCACCTCCGAAGCCAGGCAATCTATGGCCATTAACAGGCTGCACACTTGCGCTGCACGCTGCGGTGTTTGGTTGGGGTCCTGGGTGCAGGCTTCATTAAAAGGCCGGCACGCAGTTTGTCCGCAAGGGAGCGTTATGTCATCCATCGATAGCTCGTGGGTGACGATTTCTGGCAGGCGAGCCGCTATAGCACGCGGATTAAAAACTTCTGAACTCATCCTTTCACTATACAACGATACCGCCGCCAAGCACACGGTCGCCGCCGTATAGCACCGCTGACTGGCCGGGCGTGAGCGCGCGGACTTCTTCGCCAAGTTGGAGGCGCCACGTGCCATCGGCTTGTTTTTTAATATCCTGCACCGGCACAAGGGGCGCACGGTAGCGCGTCCGGACCAAGGTTCGAGCCCCAGCCACCACACTCGGCTCACCGTTAATCCAATGCATACCCGTAAGTATGAGCGAGTCGCTCCATAAGCCTTTGTCTTGCAAATCGGTGGTTACGTATACTTCGTTTTTGGCCATGTCTTTGCCAATTACGTAGTACGGCAAGCCGCCGCCCACATCGAGCCCATGGCGCTGGCCGATGGTGTAGAACAGCGCGCCTTCGTGCTCGCCAATTACCTTGCCACTGCGGTCAACAATATTGCCGGGCTGTGTTTCAACAAACTGTTCCAAAAACTCTTTGATGCCCACTTTGCCCACAAAGCAAATGCCCTGGCTGTCCTTTTTTTCGGCGGTGACGAGGCCGAACTTTTTGGCCAGTTCGCGTACTTGCGGCTTCTCGTATTCACCGATTGGCATGAGCGAATGTTTGAGTGCATCCTCGGTTACGCGGTACAAAAAATAACTTTGGTCTTTGTTTTTGTCGAGTCCGGCCAGCAGACTCGCCGAGTCCTCATTGACACGGGGGGTCCTGTCAGTCCAGTTTCCCCCACTGTCCTCGCTAAAGCTGCGGGCAGCGGGGTCCCCCCCAGGACTGCCACCCCTCGGTTCGTGGACGATACGGGCGTAGTGGCCGGTGGCGATCATGTCGGCGCCATCTTCGAGCGCGGTATTCAAAAACAGTTTAAACTTCACCTCTTGGTTGCACATAATGTCCGGGTTCGGCGTGCGGCCAGCCTTGTACTCGTCGATCATGTAGTCAACGACTTTTTGCCGATACTCTTTCTCGAAGTCGTACATTTTGAACGGAATGCCGAGTTGCACCGCAACGCGCTTGGCATCTTGGTAATCTTCCTTCCATGGACAGATAAAGCCCGGCAAATCCTGGCTCCAGTTTTTCATGTAGACGCCGGTGACGTCGTAGCCTTGCTCCTTCAAAAGCGCAGCCGTCACCGAACTATCCACTCCGCCGCTCATTCCAACGTAGACTTTTTTTGCCATAACCTGGTTATTTTAGCAAATTTTTGCCTGTTTTATCAATGCTCATCAATGTGCTGAATGCTGCGCTCAATATGCTTGCGCAGCGAAAAGAGTTGGTAGCGCTGACCGATAAAAAACGACGACAGTACCAAGGGTAGCGAAATGCCCGAAGCCACGGCCGCCGCCTTTATAATAGTGCCCCGGTCGCTCACGGTAGTGGCTGTGTTGTTGGTCTTTTGCGTGGTCGAGCTTTGGATGGCTCCGTTCGCCACACCGATCACCTGCAAAAAGGCGTCGGTGCCGTTTTTGTCAGCGCCCTTGATGGTGATGTTGTATACGCCGGCCGTGTCGTACACATGTTTGATCGTGAATACGCCGTCGGCGGTCAGGCTCACCAGATCTTGCTGTTTGTTATCACCCCAGTCCACACTAATGGCATACGGCGGACTGCCAGAGCCCACGATCACGGGCCACTCCAGTTGTTCGCCCGGGTTGGCGCCACGCTTGGCGTAGGGACTGGTAAGAAACATGTGGCCACCAAATTGTGCAAATTGCGCATCGTTAAACGTAACTGTCACGACGTTGGAGTCCGGACTCGCCTGGTCGAGCGCGTCGTAGGCGCGGGCCACCAGATCGTTTCGGCCACTAAAAATATCTACCTTTAAAGAATAGCTGCCGCTTGTACAATCAGCCGAACCCACAAACACATTGTTGGAAAACACCTTAACCAACAAACCTTTGGGACACAAACCGCTCACTGTGATCGGTGTGCTTGTAAACGTTTGGCCGTTGGTTGGCACGGCGATGGTAGGCGCTTGTTTGGGCGCCGCCGTAGGGATCGTGCCCTCAATGCCGATCGAACCGTTTTGAGGATTTTGCGGTTGGGTTACGGCGTGCGCTTTGTGTGGTAGCCAAATCGCGAGGGCTACTAAAATGACGAGGCAACAGAGGCTGATGACCCGAACCGGAGAGAACGTTTCTCGCCACTGCATGTTGTGTTGCGCCTATTTTCTACTTTTATTATTCGTGCCTGGTTTGCGATTGCTACGCCGAAGCTTGCGTTGCAAGAAATATACACCCGACACTACCAAGAACAGAACCAAAAATACGACGATTAAGAACCAGATGGGCAAGTACCAGAAAGCAGCCGTGGCGGTTATTTCTTGGTTAGTGTTGCCATTCAGGCCGTAAAAGACAGCCAGCTCAGCAGTGTAGCGTCCAGGCATGAGGCGTGTGGGGTTGCAAATCACTGTGGTTTGGTCTTGGCCGCTGGCGGCCTTGGTGGTTTTCGTACCAGGATTGACGCACGCTTCAAACCGCCGCAGTTGGTCGATCAAAGCAAGCTGCTTTTTAGGGTTGGCCTGGTCGATGAGCTTCACCTGCTTGCCAAACATGTTTTTGATCGCAATGCTGCCGGTTGGCTCCTCGGCGACGTTACCCTGGTTTTGTACCACATATGCTAATACTTTGGGGGGGCTCGTGAAGAACCAAGAGCTAAAATTGCCATGCTCGTCATCACTTGTCGGGATAAACGCGCCGAACTGTTTGAGTTGCATGTATTCGTGTGCATGACCGGGAACGGTTACAAACATGAGCGAAACGCTCGAAGCTGCCAGTGTGACGTTTTGTTGGCCAGGGCTGTTTTGTGCGGTGTATTCGATGGCACTGTAGTAGCTTCCTGCACCTTGGTTGGCCGGCACACTCACGGTAATCGGTACGTTCACAGCCTTGCCAGCCGGAACATCTACCGTGCTCGGCATACTAACGAATGGTTTTACGGACCATGGCGTTTGCGGCGCATTTTTGGTGAGGTTGAGGTTGGGGCTGCCCGTTTGGTCCTTGGCGCTAAAATCAACCAGCCGAAGCGCCACCGTAAGCGGCTGTGTTTGACTGAGGTTGTTGACATACAGCGTGTCGGAGACGTGCGCGCCGGGTTGGAGCGTGTAGTTTTTGCGCGGCGTAATGCCTAAGCCATTTGAGGCTGCGTGGGCCGGAAGCGCTGGAATGACGGTCAGTAACAACGTTGCGACGACAGGCGCTACAAGCTTCTTCAAGATGTTCTTCATGTTTCCCTTTTCGTTAACCTTTAGCGTTAAGTGTAGCAGTTAAAAGGCCGCACTACAAATGTATGTAACAGTGGTATTATAGACGCCAGCTGGCTGTGCTGCTGTAACATTCACAATATAACTCGCCGTAAACCGCTGCCAGTCCGAGGAATTACCCGCCGCAACCACGGTATCGCCGCTTTTGAACATAAATTTGTTGGCAGTGTTGTAGTTCGCCGTTGGTTGGGCAGTGCCTGGTCCGGCAACGTCTGAGCCTACGCGCGGCACTGTATTAGCGCGCAGGTTAACTCCAAATTGTGAGTTGCCTGCCGCACTCTGCGTAGGGCTGGCAAGCGCCGTGATGATATTGTTACCAGAGGTCATCGTAGTGCCAAGCATATCGATGATGTAGCCGTTTAGCGCATTCGTGCCCACCCACATTTGGGAAGTGCCGCCGGCCGTAAAATTTGGATTCAGGTCGCCCAACTGAATGAAATTGCCATCTGCTGTTGAGCAATCGCCCGGAATAGTGACGCCCACGCAAAAATTCAGAATCGGTGGCACTTCGGTGCTAATGTTGATCGTTTGCGTGGTGCTGCTCGAAACGGTGCCCGCGTCAATGTACGATCCGCTCGCGTCACTAGAGACGTAACTGCTAATGCGCACAAAAAACGTTTGCGTGCTCGAGGGGTTAATGGCGTGGCTAAACACATACTGCGAGTTCATTTGCGTTACCGGTGCCGCGATACGCGTAAGTACCACTTGGTTGGCCGAGGCCGAGAACACACTAAACCCGGTCTCACCACCCTGCCCCTGCAGCGCCACACTGCTCACATCCAACCCGGTCGGCGTGGTGCACGGCTCTTGGAACAGCGGCGTCGTGCAGTATTCAAACTTGAGCGAGCCAACGCTACTGGTGTTCTCAAACGTAAAAGTAAATTCGTGGTTAGTGGTGGCCGATGGAACCGATGAAGCTATCAGCAAGCTACGCTGCGTGAGTTGTCCGGCTGTGGCGGTTTGGTGCGCCAGCAAAGGGATAACAACAAAAGCAAACAGGCTTAGCAACCACGCAAAACTTTGGAACAGTCTTTTTGGTTGTCTAAGCCCTTTCATGCTTATGATTGTACGAGAAGTTCGCGCCGATTAGTAGGTTGGAACTGCAATGTAGTCGACGGTCGTGGTGTAGATGCCCGGAGGCGTGTTGGTGGCGATGTTGGCCAGGTAGCGCACCGAGCCGGTATCACAAGTGATGACGTTGCCGGTTGAGGCAATCTGCACCGGTGTAGTTACACTGCTTGGCGCCAGGGCAAAGAGTGCGGAGCCGCCGCTGGTGATCGTACCATTTCCAGCTGTATACGGCGCCGTAGCCGACAGGCTGCTAAAGCTATAGCCGTTACCGCTCTGCGTGTCGCTGCTATCTATTGCCAGCCCGAATTGTGGTATGCCTGGGGAGCTGGCAACAGCCGTCGTTGGTGTTGGCTGTGTAGTACCGGCTGCGGCAATGGAATTTGAACCGCTTTTGAGCGTATCGGCCGCATAATACACCTTCGTGCCATTAATGCCGTTCGTGCTTATACGGAAATACGAGTGGCCGTCGTACGCAGTCGTTGAGCTCAAACCGTTTGTGGGGTCGCCGATGGAAAGTGCTCCGGAGTCGCTAAATGCCGTGCACGTCGAGCCGGGCGCTACGCTATTGCTCACCCCGACAGAGAAGTTCAGCGCTTCCTGTACCTTGGCAGTAATGGAAATTTCGGTAGCAGTTGAGCTGGCAGTCGTACCGGTGTCTACCGTGGTCGTGTAGGCGTTGTCGGAGTATGTGGTTATGCGGGCAAAGAAGGTGCCGGTCGAGGTAGGGTTGGTGATGTAATCTGAGGCGCCGCCGCCAACAACGATTGTCTGCGCGGTTGCAGATTGCGCCGTACCGCTCGCCCATTTCAACAAGACACAGTTCGTGCGGGTCGTGCTTGAACCACCATTACAAATACCTTGGGAGTTAGAAGGGTTGGCCGTGGTGGTGTCGAGGCTTGGGCTGCCGGCCAACGAGGTACTTTGGATGCTTGCGACGTGCGAGGCGTCAAAACCGGTTGGCGTGGTACAGCTGCCAGTAGCCGGTATTGGCGTGGTACAAAACATGATTGAAAGCGAGCTAATCGCAGTCGTACTTGGTGTAAAGGTGAAGGTATATTTTGCCTTCTGCCCGTTCGTACCACTCCCGGCATTACCGACCGCACTTGAACCCACAGCCGAACTGCTGACTTGCATACTTCTATTGCCTAGTGACGCGGCGTTTGTTTTGGGAGCGTGCAGAAACAGGCCTACTACTAATACCGCAACAAAGCCAGTCGCTACCGTTAGTAGTCCTGTCTTTTTTAAGAGGATCTGGAGGCCCTGCATCTGTCGTTTTCTCCTTTTTATTTTTGCCTATGCTTATGTAACGTATTATTTTTACTTCATATTATCATAAAGCGCAAGCGTTATGTAAGACTTTCTTCATAATGCATATGTTTTTTATTTGTAACCCGCCAAAAAGTGAGCTGAGGCTTCGGTTTTTTAATTACGGTTTTCGGGCTAAGTCTTGTATTATTAAGTGAAGAAACTAATGGTTATAAAGGGATGGACTCGAATAAGGCAGACAAGTCGCTTGACGGCCCGGTGGTAGCAGATTCTTTGGAGACTCCCGAAACGGTGGTTGAGCCAACACCTCCCAGCATCGGAAGCGAACCAAGCCCAGCCGCAGGCAGTAGTCAGGCAAAACCAAATGCTGCGGGCACACCTTTACCCGGCAGTAATTCTAGCGCGCCGCCGCCCGCCAACAAGCCGGAGCCACCCAAGCACGGCATCAAACAAAAAATCCATGCGCTTTCAGAACGCTTTAATATTTACCTATTGCTCTTTATTTTGCTGCTCATAATTACGGCGATCGCCATTACGGTCACAACCTTGCAGTTGCGCAAAACCAGTAACAACAATGCCAAGATTGGCAACCAATCGCTGTCGGATAGTGCCTTGCAGCAACTTGCAAACAGCGACGCGACGGTCGGTACATCGAACCAAACACTCAACGTCCAGTCCAATGCCGTTTTTGCCGGACAGGTGTTGGTGCGAAGCAACATGGAAGTTGCCGGTACCATCAAAGTGGGTGGCGCGGCCTCTGTTTCGAGCCTGACAGTGGGCGGCACCAGCACGCTTTCGCAAGTGCAAGCCGCCGGCTTGAGCGTGTCGGGTAATGCCGCCGTGCAAGGCAATTTGACCACGCAAGGCAACCTCAATGTGAGCGGCACTGGCTCGTTCGGGTCGGTTTCGGCACAACGGTTGTCGGTGGGTTCGCTACAGTTGAACGGGTCGCTGGTATTGACGAGCCACATCACGGCAGGCGGCCCCATACCGCGCAAAAGTGACGGCAACGCGCTGGGCGGCGGCGGTACAAGCTCGCTCAGCGGTTCCGACACAGCTGGAACGATCAATATTAACACCGGCAGTTCGCCAGCTGCTGGCTGTTTCGTGAACGTCACGTTTGCCCAAGCCTTTAGCGGCACACCGCGTGTGTTGCTTACTCCGGTCAGCAGCGCTGCAGCGGGCTTGCCATACTACGTTACGCGAAGCGGCACTAGCTTTAGCGTTTGCACCGCCGCGCCTGCCGCCGCGGGCCAAAACATTAGCTTTGATTACGCCATATTTGATTAACAGTTAGAACGCCCACATCCAATCTTGCAACCTTTGCAATCGAGAAACTCAAGCGAAGTGCAGCCGGGAAACGGTTTCGAGATGCAAAGGTTGCAAGATTGGACGTGGCCTAAATTAAATATCGAGGAAAACGATGACGCGGTCGGCCTTCACGTGCATCAGGCCGCCGGAAATGCGGATTTTTCGCTGGTCGCTGGGCGTGCGCACCACCAGCTCACAAGGGCGCAGCAGCGTCATAAAGTTGTGATGGTGCGGCAAAATATCAAACGGACCGGTGTCGTTTTCGCCGGAAATACTGTAGCCGTCGTCGTCAAAATACGTCTTAAACGGTGAATACACTTTGATGTGCATCGTCGGCATTTTGTTTGGCGTCTTGTCGAGCGGCTTTGCGGCGGCAACTTTTTGCGCGTTCTGAGCAGCATCGCGCTGCATATCCTCGTAACTCATACAATAATTTCTTCGACGCCTTTCAACATTTCGTCGCGCGTGAAGCGTTCGCCCTTGAAAGCGCTCATATCTTCCATGACATACATGTTTTGCGAGAAGTAATTGATGAGTTTTTTGGCTTTGGCGTAGTCGCTGCGGTCGCCCGGGCTGAGCTCGTTTTCACCAATGATGGCGATGATACCTTTGAGCGACTCATACTTTTGCAGCAATGTTTGCACTTGCACGCTCAAAACATAATGGCGGTCACCGACAATTTCGGGCGTCAATAGTGACGAGGTAGTCTTGATGAGGTCAACGGCCGGACGAATACCCTGTTCGGCCACAGCGCGGCTCAGCACGATCACGGAATCAAGCTCGTGCTGAATCATCTGCACGGCTGGGTCACTGAGGTCGTCGGCCGGTACGTAAATGGTCTGCACAGCGGTAATCGAGCCTTTGCTGCTTGAACTCAAGCGGTCCTGCAAGGTTTTAATATCCGAAAAGATGGTCGGTTCGTAGCCGCCTTCGGATGGCACTTGGCCGAGCATGGTGCCGATCTCGTTGCGTGCCTGCACGTAGCGGTACATGTTGTCGGCAAAAAACAAAATGTCTTTCTTGTGATCGTCGCGAAAGTACTCGGCAAGCGTGGCAGCCGACAAACCAATCAGCGCACGGCGCACCGGGTTTTCGTTCATCTGGCCAAAAAACATGCAAGTACTACCCAGCAAGTTTTTGCCTTTCAGCGTCTGGTACAGTTCGTGGCCTTCGCGGATGCGTTCACCAATACCGGTGAAGAAGCTAAAGCCGGTGCCGCTCTGCGCGACGTTGTTCATGAGTTCCATGGTGAGCACCGTTTTGCCCACACCGGCGCCGCCGATGATGCCGATCTTGCGACCCTTTACAAACGGCGCAAAAAAGTCGATTACCTTGATGCCGGTCTCAAGGATTTCCGGTTGGCGGCTGGCAAAAGTGGTGTCTGAGGCTGGCTGCGCAAAAATACTGCGGCGCGGCAAGCCGGCGGGTATTGGCGGCAAGCCATCAATCGGATTGCCGAGCGTGTCCACCACGCGACCGATCAGTTCCTCGCCAACCGGAATCTCAATGCTGTGCCCGCTGCGCGCCACCGCCATGCCTTTTTGAATAGTGCGGTCGGATTGAATGTTTAGGCACTGCGCGCGGTTGCCAGGCTGCAGGCTATCGACCAACAGCGGCACCTCGTGGCCTTCGCTTACTTTTACCAGCAAAATTTCGTGCACTGCCGGCATGTCCTCGTCGAACACAACGGTCACGATCAAGTCTTTGATGGCGCGCACCACACCCTGGCTCATTGCAAATTCCCCACTGCTTTCAATCCGTTAATCATTTCTTTTAGGCGTTCGTCGTTGGCGGCGCGCTTGCTTCGGTGGTACTTGGTATCAAGTTCGCCATACAACTCGTCGGCGCGTTCGTTGCTGGCCGTCATGGCGCGGAAACGGCTGGCGTACTGCGCCAGTTTGGAGTCCAAAATCACCTGGCTAAGCGCAATCTGTAGCATGGACCGTTCCAGATGCGCGATCACATCGAAAGTGCTCGGCTCAAAAATATAGGTGGCTTCGGATATTTCTTCTTCGCCCTCCTTCAGTTTGGCACCTTGTTGCTGCACGGCAGTGCTAAGCTCGATACGCTTGATGTCTTGCACCATAAGCGACGTGTAAGTTTGGTAAAACACCGTGGTGCTTTTATAGGCGCGCACCTCGCGGATGAGCGGCAGCACGTTAATGTTTTGGTCTTTGCTGGGCAGGCTGAAGTATTTTTCGTAGTGGATGCCGGCTTGCGTGAGCTGCGTGGCGCCGTGGTGGCCGATTACAATAATGTCTTGCTTTGAGGGGTCGTAGTTTTGCAGCATCCAACTTATGAGGTTTTGGTCGATGTCACCGCTAAACCCGCCTTCGCTGGTAATGGCGATAAACAGCTGTTTGTTTTTGGCGGCTTCAGACTCGCTGCGGCCGAAACGAAAAATGCTGTCGACGCGAATTTGCGAGTAAATTTCCCACAGTTCCTGGAAAAATTTTTGTGATTGCAGCACCTGGTTTTTGGTTTGCGCAATCTTCATGCTGGCCAAGCCCTCGAACACACTTGTAAGGTTCACGATGATGCCCATCGAGTCGCGCTGACGCATAATTTCCCCGGGCCGAATCATTTTTTGAGCTCCACCAGGCTTTTGGCTTTGAGTTCGTCGCGCACTTTTTCAAACTCTTCGTCTTTGGTAATTTGAGCGGCGAAGGCGGCGACGTTGGTTTTCAGGCTGGGCACATCGAGCACCTCATTTTGCTGCAGGTTGAGCGCAATGTCCATCATGAGCGTTTGCGCCACCAGCGAATACGTTTCGCCGGGCGCTTGGTTTAACACCTTGTAAATCTGCTGGCCACGAGCGAGATCTTGCTGGGCGGCAATAGCCAGCTCCGACCCAAAGTGCGAAAATTCCTGCGCCTGCTTGTAGGCCGTGAGCACCTTGAACGTCTGCGCAGCGACCTTCTTTTGGCGGGCACTTTGGCCACGGCCACCCACACGCGTCACACTCAAGCCAATACTCACCGCTGGGCGCATGGTGTCGCGGAAAATATCCATGTCGAGCACCCACTGGCCATCGGTGATCGACATCACGTTCGTGGGCAAAAACGCCGTGATGTCGCCACCCGCCGCCAGCACCAGTGGTAAAGCGGTGAGGCTTTTGTGATTGCACTCCAACTTGCCCGCCCGTTCCAAAAGCGACGAGTGCACATAAAACATGTCGCCGGGAAATGAATCGCGACCCGGACTCATGCCCGAAAGTAAGGCGATTTCGCGGTAAGCGTGGGCGTGGTTGGTGAGGTCGTCGTATACCACCAAAACGTCGGTGTCGCATTGCTGCCAGAGGTACTCGCCCATGGCGCAAGCAACGTACGGCGCCAAATAGCTCAAAATGAGCGAGTCACTCATAGTGGAAACCACCACGATGGCGTTTTTGAGCGCGTCGTTGGCTTTGAGGCGCGCCAGCAGCGCGTCAACATCGGTACGCCGCTTGGCGATCATGGCGTAAATTACCACGATGTCGGTGTCTTTTTGGTTGATGGCCAGCTGCGTAGCCAGCGTGCTTTTACCGGATTTGCTGTCGCCCAGCACCGCCAAACGCTGGCCGCGCAAAATCGGGAACAGCTCATCGATCACCGAAACACCGGTTACCAGCTGTTTGTCGAGCAGTTCGCGTTCGTACAGCATGGGCGCGTCGTAAAACACCGGCCACACGGCATCGGCGGCAATCGGGCCTTGCTCGTCCAGCGGGTCGCCCGTAACCGACACCACGCGGCCGATAAAATCCTTGCCCACCTTTGTCACGAGTTCATTGTGTTGGATGACCGCCAGCATGCCCACTGTAATCGCGCCGCTGCCAAGCTGCAAAACCACCACGTGGTCTTCCATGATGTGCTGCACAAACCCCTTGCTGCCGTCCTCGAACATAATGAGCGCGTGCATACTCACCGGATGCAACCCCTTTACCTTCACCAAAAAGTGGTCCACGCTTACGACTTCGCCAACGGGGTTGCCGGATTCGACGAGCTTATTAAAGTGGTGGTTGTCGCTCATTGCTTACCGCCGATCGCTTGGATGAGCATCTGCTGTTTTTCGGCAAAGTTTTGGCGCAAGCTAAAATCGAACACTTTGTTTTGGGTGCGCACAATACAGCCGGCCGCAATGTTCGGCTGCAATCCCACTTGCACCAGCGTGTGCGGATGGATGTTGGTGCGAAACCAGGTGACAATTTTTTCGGTGAAGGCCGCCGAGGGGTCGGAGGCAAAGCTAATGTGCACCGTCGGCGCACCGACGAGCGAAGTTAGAAACGCCTTCAGGCGGGCCCGGTCGGCCGACTGCAGCAAGTTGAGGCCGTTCGACCGCGTTAGCTCGTCGAGCAAGCGGCTGGTGCGGGGCGGCGCCAATTTGTCGGCTGTCTTGCGTGCTCGGGCCTGCTCCATGTAGTCTTCGAAAGCCTCTAGCTCACGCGAAAGGCGCGCCACGTCCACGCCACTTACTACTGGCGCTGGCAGCTTTAACACCTCAAGCGCCATTTTGCACGTCCTCCAAAATCGCCTTCTTGCTAGCTTCGAGTTCGCTCAAAATATATTCGAGCTGGTCGCTCAAATCGATCTGGTTGCCGATGGCGTTTAGAATATAATGATTTACGATTTCGGCCATCTTTTCGTCGAAACGTTGCAGACGCGTCGCTTTTTCCTGGGTAAATTCAGCCTGCAACTGCTGCGTAAGCAGTTCGCGCTGCTCGTCGATGGTAGTTTTGGTCTTTTCGATGGAGTCGATCGCCATCTGCTTGGCGTCGCCGATGGCACTTTGGTAATTCTTAAAAGCGTCCTCGAGCGAACGCGTAATTTCCTGCTTCATAAACTCGTTCATTTGCGAAGTGGTCAGGCGCAGGTCTTGTTGCAAAAACATGGCATTTTCGCCGATGATTTTTTCGAAGTGCAGACGGCCACGGTTACGTAGCTCTTCGCGGAACTCGTCGTTAAACACATGCTCGACGTCTTCCCTGGCCGCCTGGCGCAGCGACTCACTTGCCGAAGTCCGCACGCCGCCGCCGACGCCGCGCCCCATATGCAAAACCACCCACAAAAACGCTGCCGCACTTGCCACCAGGTATCCTAAGATCAGAACGAGCCACCAGATTGTCATCAAATCCACCCTATAACTTTAGTAATAAATATACCGCAAAAATGCCGAGCAGGAAAATAATAAGTGCCAAAACGCTCACTTGCACGAGGCCTTTGGCGATGCTGGTTTTGGCCAAGGGGTTGCGGCCGACCGCCGTGATGCTGCTGCGCACGCCAGCGTACAGCAAACTGCCGGCGATCAGCATACAAGCCACAAGCGCCACCAAGGATATATAGATGCGGCTATCAGTAACAGGCTTGTTGGCCACGGCCTGGGCGGCTTTTTGCAGAAAGCTCGGCAAGTTGCTAACCGTAACCTTAAGGCTGGGATTGCGCGCCACACCCACCGAAACCGAAATGCGCGCCAAGCTCACTAACATTTTGTTGCCGTTGCTATCGGTGAGCTGTGCGGTGCTCTCGGTACCGCTATGACCGTCAAAACTCTGCAATGCCTTGCCGATCACAAACGATTGGCTGTCGCCGGTTTTCATGCCCACACCATCGAGTGCCGAAATGGTGATGTAATCGCCGTTTGCAATCGGCCCGTTTTGCGTGCTCACCAGCACATCGTAATTTCCAGCAGTGGCCACGTACACTTGCGTGCCGCTGTTGTTGTCGCTCAAATTCACTGGCGAGTCGTTGGCCGACACCACCACACCGTACATGGCGTTGATGTTGGACTGGTTGAGCGCCTCGACCTTGTTGTTGGTGCCCTTTTTGAGCGCCACAATCAAACCTTTTTGCAAAGTCTGGTCGCTGCCGTACCCTTGCGGCACCTCCTGGCCCTGCCCGTGCGCCTGCCCAAGCACCGCAAACGGCAACAGCCCTACCAGCAGTAGGATTGCAGCCAAAAAGCGCTTATACTTATCCATTACCCCTAAGTATAACGAGTTTCCTTAAGGGCGCAACAGTCAAACGGCGTATGCGCTAGTACCGGTACGTTCGTAAAAAACGAGGTACAATAGAAACCTTAGTTAGTCTATTGTTTGGCAATCTGTGTTAGCGCGTGGACAAGGGTTTCGACGGCGGCTTCGTCGGTTTGGCGGCCCATGGTGAAGCGCAAGGAGGCGCGCGCTTCGCTGTCGGAAAGGCTCATGGCGCGCAGCACATGCGACGGTTCGTCACTGCTGGCGCTGCAGGCCGAGCCAGCGGCACACAAAATGCCCACTTCGTCGAGCGCCATCAGCAAACGTTCGTTATCTTGGCCAGGAAGCGTAATATGCACGTTGTTTGGCAAGCGATGTTTGCGCGAACCGTTAATAACCACTTCGGAAAACGCTGTCTCGAGCTCGCTTATGAGCTTTTTTTGCAGGAGCTGCATGCGGGCGGCTTCTTCGTGGCGACGCGTTTGCACAAGATCGAGCGCTTTGGCAAAGCCAACCGCGGCGGCAATGTTTTCGGTGCCGCTGCGGATGCCGCGCTCTTGACCGCCACCTACGATGTCGGGTTGCAAATGCACCTTTGCGCTCACAAACAGAGCGCCAGATTGCTTAGGCCCGTAAATTTTACCGGCGTTGAGCGTGAGCAAATCCACCCCGAGCCGCGCGGTATGCAAATCCAAATACGCCGCCGCTTGGCAAGCATCGGTGTGGAAGTACAATGGCTGCGCCACGCCACGCTTACGGCGGTCGCGGCGGACTTGGTCGAGCAACTGCGCAATCTGGCGGATGGGTTGGATGGAACCGACTTCGTTGTTGGCATACATCACGCTCACCAAAACGGTCTGGTCGTCGATGAGCGCCCGCAGCTTATCCAGGTCAATAATGCCGTCGAAGTCAACGGGTGCCTCTTTGTGGCGATATTGCGCCGCCGGCTGCAACACTGCTTCGTGCTCGATGGCACTGGTCACAATATTTCCCTCGGGATACTGCCGCATGATGCCGTGCACAGCCAGGTTGTTGGCCTCAGTGCCACCGGCGGTAAATACGATTTCGCTCGGACGAGCGCCCAGCCAGTTGGCAATGCGTGCCCGAGCCGCGTCTAAGTCTTTCTTTACACTTTGCGCCGACAAGTATGTGGCCGACGGATTGTAAAACTGCTCGGTAAAATACGGCTGCATGGCGGCAAACACCGCAGAGTCCATCGGGGTTGCGGCGGCATAATCAAAATACAGTGGTGTACTTGTGCGGGCATCCATAGCAATTAGTATAGCTTAGCTGTCGATGCCGTACAGTTCGGCGTCAACAGCTTTGTTGTAGGCTTTGATGGCTTTGTAGAAGTGGGCGGCTTCGACAGCGCTCAACCGCTGGTACGGTTGGTTGTCTTGCGCCTTAAACACGCCATTCGGACGAATATCGTAGCGCGTCGTTACGAGCTGGTGCTTGCCATTTTCGTCGGTCCATTCTTCGTGCCAAATCCAGGTGTGGCGGTCCAGACAAAAGAACTCCCGGTGGCTGCCGGGTTTGAGCGGACCAAACAAAGTACCGCCGATTGCGGCTTCGCGGCGTAAAATCTCGCGGTAAATACGAGTGTTGCGCTCGTCGCGATGCTGCAAAAAGATTTTACCGAGCAGGCTCATAACCCGCCTCGTTTACCGGTGGTTGGGAAGCCAAGTGTGAGGGCATTTCGATCTCGGTGGTCGGCACCGTGGCAATCATGCCAGCAACCGGTGCGGTGCCGCGATGCGGATCAGCGTTAACGCTTGTGTCGGAAGCAAGGTACTCAGGGTTGGTGAGGTCGCGCTCATCCACTGGCGCGCCCAAAAGTTCAGGGTAATCCAAAATAATAGCTCGTCCCGTCAGCTCTTTGCTCGCGTGACGGTCCTCAAAATGCGGCCTGTGCGCTTCTTCAAGTGACTTATCACGAAATATTTCGAAAGCCATATATCTTTACTCCAAACTAAATAAAGCAGTAGCGTTCTGGCTCGAGCTATGCGCCAATTCCTCGAGAGGTTCCTCACGAAGTTGGGCTAAAAACTCGGCTGTTAAACGTACGTGCTTTGACTCACAGATCTTACCACGATCTGGTACCGGTGTCAAGAAAGGCGCGTCTGTTTCAAGGAGTAGCCGGCTGGCTGGCACGGCTTTGGCCGCCTCAAGCTGTGTCGGATTTTTGGTGAAAGTCATGATGCCGTTCAGTCCCACATACAAACCGCGGGCCAGCACTTGCTTAAGTTCCTTTTTGGTGGCCGTAAAACTATGGACCACGCCGCGGATGCCTTTGTAATCGTCAAAAATAGGCCAAAAATCCTGGAACGCCTCGCGCACATGGAAAATCATCGGCAAATGGTGCTCGAGCGCAAGCTCTATCTGGAAACGTAACATCTTTTCTTGGTCGGCCTTCGACGAATGCTCGTAAAAGTAATCGAGCCCGCACTCGCCCACCGCCACCACTTTTTTGTGATTGGCGAGTGCCGTAAACATATCTTTGGCGACTTGGTCATGCAGATAGCGGCTGGCTTCGTGCGGATGTATGCCAATGCTTGCCCACGTACCGGGGCGTGACTGCACGAACTCCACGGCCAGGGCGCTATCTTCCACGGTGCAGCCCACGCAAATAAGCTTGTGCACGCCAACTTTGCGCGCGTCTTTAATCATGGCGTCGGGGTCGCGTCCTTTTCCGTCTCGCATCCATACCTTATGCACGCTATCTTCGGTGTGCTTGGTGGCGCGCAGCGCCTCGTGGATGTGACAATGGGTGTCGGTGAGTGAAACGTCCATATGCTACCCCTTGCTTGCTGCGTAAAATTCCTGAGTAAACTTATGAAGCGCGCTAGCCGCCTTTTGGAGTCCGCGAAACGGTATAACAGCCTCAAGCTGGCGGTTTTTGGCAAGCTGCAACCCGCCCTCGACCGTAAGGCGCTCTACTCCGAGTCCATCGAGTATACCTTCCGGTAACCATCGGCGCGTGGCGACCTGAAACAAAACCCGATCCAGGTCGCCTTGGCTGATACGAGCAATGGTCGCGACACTGGGTTTGTACGGCAAAGGTACCGCCACGCTACCCTCGGTCGCCAAGCGGTCACGTGCACGCAACACACCCATAAGGCCGATCCCTGGTAATTCACCGAGCTGGAATGCTCCCACCGAAACAAGATCCCGAACACTCCGCACCCCTTGCTCGTAAAGTGACTGGGCGGGCGAGGCCAGGTTTGAGTTCGGCATGTGGTGGTCCAATATCGCCAACCCCTCATCGTAAATAGACTCATCCCAAATGGAATGCCCCGGATCGACCAAAACCGGCGGATTCAACGCTGCTTCGCCGCCGTCCGCCTTTAATGCATTTGCAAGTCCCGCTACGCTCATTGCTCCACTACCTCAGTACTTATGCCGATGGCGCTGCAGTTACATCTTTTTTGGGGAACAACGTGCCTTCAAGCGGTGTCACCAGGCCTTCTTTGAAAATGCCCTTTATTTTGGCGGCGGCGTCAGGCAAGAACGGCTCAAGCAAATCGGCAATCTCGAGCAAGCAACTCACCTGGTAAGCCAACACTTCGCGCAAGTGTTCCATATCGTTGGCCTTGGCGATTTCCCACGGCTTTTCCTCGTCGATGTATTGGTTGAGGCCACGCACTTGCCCCCAAATTTGGTCGAGCGCCCGGTCGAAACGGCAAATCTCAATGTTTTCCTGAATTTGGCGCGTATCGTGCTCAGCATCTGGAATCTCGCCAACAATGCCACCTTGGTACTTCTCGATCATGGCGGTGGTGCGCTGGACAGCATTGCCAAGCTCGTTGGCAAGTTCGTTGTTGTAGGCGGCCTCAAAGTTTTTCCAGGTAAAATCGCCGTCTTCGTACGAGGGAACATGGCGTAAAAAGAAATACCGGAATGCGTCCACGCCATACACTTCAACAATTTCTTTGGGCGAAATTACGTTGCCAAGCGATTTGCTCATTTTTTGTCCGTCCACATTGATAAATCCGTGCACAAACAGCAGCTCGGGCAGCGGAATCTGCAAACTAAACAGCATCGCCGGCCAGATAGCGGCATGGAAGCGCAAAATGTCTTTGCCGATAATCTGCACATTGGCTGGCCAGTAATCTCGAAAGTCTTGGTGCTCGGGGTAGCCGAGCACTGTGATGTAGTTCATGAGTGCCTCAAACCATACATACATCACCTGTTTTGGGTCGCCAGGCACGGGAATGCCCCACGCCAGTTTGTCGGCCGGACGGCTGATGCTGATGTCGTCCAAGCCCTCTTTGAGCAAGCTCAGGATTTCATTGCGGCGGGTTGCCGGCACAATTTTTAGCTGTTCTTTTTCGATGGCCTCGCGGATTTGGTCGGTATATTTGCTTAAGCGAAAAAAATAATTTTCTTCTTCGAGCCGTTGGTAGGCTTGTGGGTGATCGGGCTTCATGCGGGCTGGGTCGGCTTGCGCTTCCGGTACGAATTCCTCTTGGCGCACGTCGTACCAACCAGTGTATTTATCCTTGTAAATGTCTTTTTCGAGTGCTTTCCAGATGAGCTGCGCGCGCTGCTCGTGCGCCTTATCGGTAGTGCGGATAAAGCGGTCATTGCTGATGTTTAACAGCGTGCCGAGATTGCGGAATTCCTGGCTGATCTTATCCACAAATTCCTGCGGCTTGAGCCCTAAACTCTCCGCCTTTTCGGCAATTTTGGTGCCATGTTCGTCGGCGCCCGTGCTAAAGATAGTGGGTTTTCCCTGCTTGCGGGCGGCGCGCGCCAGTACGTCACCGTACAGAATTTCCATGCCGAAACCAATATGAGGCTCGCCATTAACATATGGAATAGAAGTTGCTACAAAATAGTTCATGGTTTTAGTCTACCTGTTTTTACTACTAAAAGATAATCTGAGAAAGAAAACTATGCCCGCCCGGGCATCATGTGCATAGCAGTAAAGGTGTTTTGGCTCATTTCAGGTAAATTATACCACGCTCATTGAGGAATTGTTGAAATCTCGTGGGGCAGCTATGGGGCTAGGTCGGGCCGGTATTCCTGGATGGCTGTTAAGAGGGAGATGGCACCTCTAAGCTCTTCATCTCTTAGCTCAAGTAAATAGCCCTCCAGGTCTTGGTCATTTGCGGACGGGCTGGGCATGTTTTCGATTACAGGGGGCAAGTTAAAGAGGTCGTCAGGTTCTTCGGCAACTTCCATAGTGCGCCGGGCGGCATTACCCAAAATGATAAGCTCGGGCACACTGAGCTCAATGGAGATGGTGTGCCGTTCCGTCTTGCCATCTTTAGCATGAGTTTCCTCGGCTTCACGCATCTCGACCCGTTTGAATATCAACTGGAGAGAACCCTGTGAATCGACATAATCTTCGTCGCCTTTGCGAAGGTCTCTATAAAGTTCGGGCATGCCATCAAAAAAGCCCGCGGGCATGCATGGTTTTATGGCTTCGCGACGCGCTTGCATTACTTTGCGCCGCAATGCTTCTTTGGCTCCCCGGAGCGGATCGTCTTCGCTCAAAAAAATTGTCTGGTCAATCCACTCCGCCTCTGAAGGCCGAAGCTTGGCATGCGCCACTTGTTCTGATGATTTTTCTTTATCGAATTGCATGGTTGTAAAAATAAAATGGCCACAGTTGGCCTGGGTTGCTGGTGGGCGAGGAGGGACTCGAACCCTCAAGGTTGTTTAGACCAGCGGATTTTAAGTCCGCCGCGTATACCAATTCCGCCACTCGCCCGAGTGACAGCCCTATTATAACAGAGCAGCAAGCGCCTTTGCCGACGGTACGATTTGGTCGATGAGCGTGTCGCGCAGGGGTTCACCGGTTTTGGGTGTAAGCGCAAAAATCGGCTTGCCGAGCGCAGCGGCGTACGCCATTTCCATGGTGACGCTGACGCCGGCGTAATCACCTTTGTTGTACACGTAGCAAACCTCGGCCTTGCGAATCCAGTCGAAGTGCTCAAGCGTCAAACCTTTGAATACAACTTTGGTGACGTATTCCGAATGGATGAATGATTCTTCGGGAATGGGCTGCTGGATGCTTGGCTCGAACACGAGCACGCCCAGGCGGCGCAACTCCTCGCAAAATGTCGCGATTTCATCTTTGTAACGTTTGGATCCGCAGACAACAACTGATTTCATATACCCTCTTTAAAACTGGAGGCGCCTACCGGAATTGAACCGGTGTACGAGGTTTTGCAGACCTCTGCGTAACCACTCCGCCAAGGCGCCATCGAAGTGATTATACCGTATGCCGCCCCTTCTCCGCCAGACAATTTACGGGCGGAGCGCGGGTTAGGCGTTGTGCAGCACAAGTTTGAACGACTCGAACATGCCCCACGCGGCCAATACAATAAACGCGGCGCTACCAACAAGGGCGATTACCGGATTCTTCACCGCCTTAATGGTGCGGCGCGGCGAAATGTACAGTGAAATGTTCAGCAACATATGCCCCACCAAGACGCCGATCACAAATCCAAACACGTTTACCAAGCTAAAAACCGGCACATAACCGGCAAAATCGTCGAGCCCCAAAATAAACGGCACGGTAAACGCCAACATCAGCAGCGCGCCAAACGTCTTTTTGCGCACCACATGCAGGCTTTGCGACGGCACAATGCGCGACAACAGCGGCTCGGTTATTTTGTTGAACATGCCTAAAAGCCGCTCAAACCGGCCCGTTAGCTTCTCGAGTTTCGAGTCTTGTTCGCCCACATGCACCAGCGTATCTTGCGCCAAACGCAAGAGTACCAGCGCCGCCACAAATACCATGAGTGCCAGCAGCCAATTCACCTCGCGGAAAAACGCCCACACAAGCAAGATCGCCATGGTGCCAACACCGTTGCCAAGCGCTGTGCCCACCTCAATGCCAATGCGGCCGCGAAGTCCAGGATTTTTGGCCATAAGCCGCGCAATAAAAATGGCAAAATCGATCGCAGTCTTCAGATAAATGGTGGCGCCAATCAGGATATCCATCGGCCGGACCGCAAGTGAAATCTTCTCACTAATGATGTGGTTGAGCCCCGTGATCTCTAGCCACACGAGACCGATGAGCACCAGGCAGGTTGCTATCGTGCATCCAAGTGCGATGCTCTGTTCCTGGAAGTATCGTTTTTGCATTTCCCTCTATTTTACACGAAACAGCAACCCATCGCCGTTAAAGTCGTCATGATTGCCGGCCAGCATCATGCCAAGCCTGGGCCTCGGCCAAAAGTTCGAGCGTCATATCTTGTTTGTGCTGATGGTACATCGGGTAGTCGTCTGGGTGAAACTGGTGCGCCTCTTCTTTTGTGGCCCTATACCAGATGCGCGACATTTCACTTGTGCGGAGATAATCGCGGAACAGCAATAACTCATTCGCCCAGGGGTCGCCTTCTTCCACTATGTGAATGCCAGCCGTACGGAGGCCGGCGTCGTTGTCATGTGTAAAGTACTCCTCGGTTTCGGCCGCGTAAGGTCCGTGGGACGTGTAGTCGCCCTCTTGCATGGCTTCGTAATATTTCGGGATGTCTTTGATGCTCTTTACAATAACGAGCGCGTCAGTTTGATCTTTGCCTGGTATGTTTGGGATGGCGGTACCACCAACATGCTCGATACCTAACACGTGGTCACCAAGCGTGGCGCCAATAAAGCTAGCATGATACTCGTGACGGCGCTGCCATTCTTCTGGTTTGGGGTCTACGAAAGTATACGGTCGGTTTTCGGGCGTCACAAGTGGTCGTTCGCGAAAAGTGGTCATGTTTATAATAGTATCAGACACCGGCTCGCCGCCACGGACCAGCAAACCAAACTTAATAAAAACTTCACTTTAACAGGCAAAGAAAAACAGCCCCTCTCGAAGCTGTTTTTGAGTGGCCGCAGGGCTACAGGTGGGCTAGAATCCACACCGTACCGGCGAGAGCCAGAAAGAAAAGCCCCAGGCCAACCGGTGAACCCCAGCTAAACCAGCTGCCCCAAGCCCGCCAGTTTCTCATAGTCCAGTCGTTCTGGCCAGAGTCTGGTTTGTTGTCAGACATGCTTTTACTCCTTTTTAGTTTGCTTCTGCCCGCGTATCGACCTTTGGCGCACAGCATACGAGATACTCTTGGTGGCCTCGCTAGTTCCTCTGCGGTTCGTATGAGGTGCCGGCAGCTAGCTTGAAGAATCGCCTTATCTGGCGTTTAATATACAACAAATGTCATGGTGGCACAACTCTTGGGGTTATTCTTCGACAAAGTACAGAGCAGCTGCCATAAAAAGTAAACCGATGTCCCGAAAGGTGATTACCAGCTGGCTGGGGTTAGTGGCCACAATCCCCAACAAAGTAAGCGCCGAAAGCACGGCGGCGTATTTAACGAATTTTCCACTCAGCAACCAACCCGCCAAGACGAGCTCATACACTGCAAACAGTTTAATGAGTGTCGTCCCGACAATCACCTTGGTGAGAAAGGCAGGCAAAAAGCCAGCCCACTTCGCCGGACTACGAAACGACGCGATCGCAGCATACAAAAACACAAAGGCGAGCCCGCCCCTCAACAACATCGGAACCGTTTTTGTATTGCTTATGTTTTTTCGCATGTGTTTATTTTACCACACCATAAAGGGCTTTGGCGTAAGGCCTTTTGTTGGCTAAAATAGTCATGTGAAAAATAATAATATCCCACGCACGGTGACCACTCCGAGTGCATATGCAGAAGCGTTCCGCCGCAACCAGTCTGTTAGCATTCCGGAATCGAGCAGGTTGCAAGGCCGTATTGTCCGCGGCAAAACCCCGGCAGATTTTGATTTTCTGGCAGCTGATGGGCGCAGATTAGTGTTCACCATGGGGAGCGACGGCCTTTCCATGCTGCCCGGTCGGCCCCTTCGAGATGCCTTGAACAGTATTGGCTTCACCTCAGACTACGTGCAAGGACGCCTCGACCAAGGTTTCTCGTTTAAGCTGGCCGTGTTTCGTACAGAAAAGCAACATACAGTGGCTACTTGGGAAAACGTTCTGCGTTTGGTTGGCGGCTGCTATCCAGAACTGGAGCCCGACATTGCCGCACACGCCACCAGCGTGCAACACCAAGTCTTACCGGAAGACATAGAAGCTATCGACCTCGCGGGCGTGGACCATCCAGATTTTATGTCGCTGGAGCGGTACCGGCTGCTTTCCAGTACCGAGCGAACACAAAGTCCCTTGGCCCTGCGCCGGCTCTTGCTGCACGAAGTCCACTTGGGAACGCTTTTTGAGGGCGAAGGTTACACGCGCCCCCACAAAGGCGAGCAGCGCATGCTGGAATACGTCATAGTAAACAGCGCCATGGCGGAACTTTCCGAATCCGCCGTGATAGACTTGCAATAATTTTAGTTGCAAACAGGCGTTCTAGCCAATAACCCTTCCTTCATCCCCATCAATAACGATCGCTTCCCCATCCCTCAGCGCTTTATAAGGCATACCTTTATCCTTAAAGTACGCTATGCACTTATCGATATCGGCCGATTCCGGATGGTCAGACTGGTAGTGCGGAGCAATGGCGTAGCTTAATAGCCCCAAGCCCTCCCAAATTACCTCACCACTGTAATTTTTGGGGACTTCGTCTTTTGGGTCAACTAGCTCTAGGCCATGCAAGGATGGGGCAAGAATACATGCACCTGCGCTGAAGCCACCATAGGCGACGCTGTCTTTTTGCAGGAGTTGCGAAATGATAACGTCAAAGCCGCTCTGCCAAAATGCGCGTCTTAGCAGAAAAACGTTTCCGCCCCTCACCCAAAAATAATCAAATTGTTTAACAAACTCCCGTAACTTATTTGCCTCGCCAAAATAATCACGCAAGTCTAGTTCTTCGGGTTTTAGACCCAATCTCGTTAGGCTATACATTTCTCGTTGTAATCGTTCGGCGCGATGTTCAGGTAAGGCATTATCTTGGGCATTCATTATAATTGCCGTCTTTTTGGCGCCCTTAAGTAAGGGAAGCATTTCCTCTGGTTTATTTCCTAATCGATAAGAAGAGAGATATAGTCGCATAGTTAGATGGTATCAAATAGGTAGATTTTCTCCGAACCGCGCAAACATGTTCAAAGTTTTAGCCAACCACTCGTCGGTCGCCTGCCGCTAAGCTCAAGGCGCCTCATGGTTCGAGTAGTAAGCCCTTTTAAAAGGCCAAGCTTGTGCAATCCATTCGGTCACAAAACCATACAACACAGGGTAGAAGCCTGTTTCGTAGGCCGCCCGTGTCACCCACATACTCACCGCTGCGTCAGCGTCGGCTGGCATAGCAGACTGGTCGCTGTCGTCAAAAGGATGGCGAGGCGGATAGATGTAAACACAGCCTGCGCATTCCCTTTCGTCCTGAGTTAATACGCTGTAGGCGAATGCGGCTCGCTCCCTAAATTGCCGGCCATGTTCAACAAGATCCGCATGGTCTTCTTCCTCGGTAATCGCGCCCTTGGGCCAGGTGCCGCCCCTGACTTTTCGGATGGTCTCGGCGCTGGCGTTTACTGCCGCGAGGTCTTGCGCCAGATAAGCTTCGGTTAGCGGGCGCAAGACGTACTGGCCAACTCGTGCTTCGAGTGGCGGATGGAATTCGGCAGGGATAAATGCTTCGGTCATTAGTTACTTCGTGATGTTCGCCCGGAGCAATAGCGCTTTTGCTAGCAACATGAGTCGGTCAGTTTTATGGCGAGTTAGACAAACGCTTCGATCTGCCCAGCAACGAGCTAGTTACCTGGTTGCATCGAGCTTTCGGAAAAGCCCGGACACCATGCCACCGCAACCGGTGTTTCAAGTGCTGTTGTCGAACTTGGTGGATAGATTTTTACGCTCACCGATTTGTCGGCGCTACAAACACCGGGGTCAAAGTTGCCGGCCTGCGGATAGCCGAGTACTGTGTTGGCGCTTTCGTTGGGTGCAAGCGTGATGTCGACAGGCGCTGGCTGGACGCGGGCGGCAGCGCTATTGCCAATCGCATACCCGTTGCTGCCGTACAAAAACGCTGTTGGGAAACCGCTGATACGACATTTTCGATGCCCCGTATTTGTCAAAATCATGTGCTGATAGACCGTGCCTGCTGCGCCACTTTGCTGGCCAGCCGTCAAGCTCAAGTTGGTCGTTTTGCAGATCTGCAGGGCGGACGCTTTCACACACCAACAGCCGATGGCCGCAATAACAACTAGAATCACAAAAACCACCCCTGTTATTTTCCACATTCGATTACTTTGGGAACTTGACTGTTTTGCATTTGCCTTGGATACCGCCATGTGACGCTCCTTTTGTTGACGTTGTATTTTGAATAACGTTCAAAGTATACGCGCCGGCGACTCCGCCTTGCAATAGGCAGAAAATCCTCTCCTAGAACGCAAAAAAATTTTCAGCGCAAAGTTAAGAAGTATTTTATGTTTGCATAATACGATAATAAATTCTTGATACGATTGTCGTATGCAAACAAAACCTTTCATACTCTTTATTACCGGTATAAGTACCGCTGGCAAAACTACGACCTACGAAGCGCTAAAAGCCGACCCTTCCTTGCAACATCTAAGTTTTCACGATATCGACGAAAATGGGGTTCCTCGTGCTGGCAGTGGACCATGGCGCTTATTTCGTGTGGAAGAATTGTTGCTCGACGCAGTAAACACACAAAAACAAGGTAACGCCAGCGTAATTTGCGGCATGACAAGCCCGCACGAAGTTGTCCGGTCCAAATTTTACAGCCCTAGCTCCCACCGCACATCTTTAACGGTACGAGATTGAGTATTATAGATCTTAAGTGCAAAAGTTCCCGACGGAGTCGTAATCTTAATGACATCGTTGACGGGTATATCGAGCTGCTCCATGTGGATATTTTGCAGACCAAACAGAGATTCAATCTGGTTTTTAAGATTAGCGGTGATTTTCATACTCCTTATTATACTTAGCATGCCACAATTTCAGGCCAACGAAAAATCCGGCCGTTCGGCAGGGACTTTCGTTAGTGTAGCAAGTGCATAAAACTTTCACCTTATCAGGATGAGATAACTCGATGGAGAGATTTTATCTATACCTAACGTACTTCTTTAAGTATTGCAATGCAGGGTCCGAAGAGGTTTGTATAAAATTGATTGCATAGAACAGAGTTGCAATAAATATGCAGGGATATATCGTTCCTGGTGCGCGCATTTGCTCAAGTACTGTTTGAAAAGGTATCCTCTCAATGATCATGCTTTCGCCTACTTCATGCCGCTGTTTCCGATCTATTTTCCCGCCAATCGCTAAGAATGCATGCACTTTATTTGTGTGACTCGCTGCGTTTGCATAGCCAGCGCCAATATTGTAGAGTGTACCGCCAGTGTACCCAACTTCTTCTTCAAGTTCCCTTCGTGCAGCCGCTTCCGGTGAAGCGTCTTCTGCCTCAATACCACCGCCCACGAACTCCGAAAGGTACGCTCTCACAGCGTGCCTATAGTGCTTGAGCATGGCCACGTTTCCATCGGCGTCTATCGCTATGCAGCTAACCCAGTCGTTATATTCCAGGACGTAGTATTTGCCGACTTTTCCGCCCGCAGGCGTCGTACAGGAGTCGACACGCAGCTTCATGAACTTATCGTTCACGATGTATTCTGAAGTATCTATAGTCCAAATCGGTAAATCTTTGCTCATGTAATCCCTCCGGTTCTATGCGTTAGTTTATGTCTTTGGAAGCTGATCGGCCAGTCCAACGATAACCAGTATTGATTTGGGTGCATCCTTTCCAGCCAGCCCAAAAGCTGTCGCGCGCAAATGGCCCTCTAAAATCGTGAGCGGCCAATCCTTACTCTTGTCCCACAAAATCATTGGTTCAAAATCATGCTCGCCATGGCGTATTTTTTCGGCGACCGCCAGGAAACGATCATTCCGTACGTCAAAGACGGTTTTATCTTGTTGAATATTCTTCACGGCATCTTTAACCATATGAGTATTGTTAGTCAGTTCGTTCCAGTAACTGTAGTCGACGTAACGCAGGTCACCAATTTCCTCACGCGAAAGCTCAGCAGTATACCAAGCGAGATTATGGGGAAAATTTGCAAAGATTGCACGGTTCTGCTTGTAGCCACGATAGTCACCGAGCACTTTGGCGCGCAACTCATTCTGGTGTTCGTCCTTGATGTCTGGCGTCACAATAACCTCAGTGGCAACGCTTAGCTTTTGCATGACTTTTTTCAGCTCGTCGCCAAAACGCTCCGAGGTAAACTCAGCCTTAAGAAAGGCGGCGACCATAGCAGCTTCAGGGATTGGGGAGAGAAGTTTCATACAGTAATAATAACGCAGGTGTTCGAAGTGAGTCCCAAATAAAAAACAGACCAGATAGCCGAACACTATTCTGATCTGTTTTATTTGGATTGTCTCACTTGGTGCAACTTAGCTGACATGTTTCGAATGGAGTGTTATGAGGCGATAGTAAGCGTTGCGAAAGAAATAGGCGTTGCTAAACAACACCTGGACTTTAACGACGTAATACCCAAAAACCCGACCCGCTTTTGACTACCTAGGCCGCCCATCCGTGCCAGACATCAACGCCGTGCGGAATGATTATTTTACCGGCCTGCCTCTTATGAGTCATTATTGAATGATAGCATAGGCGCATTTTGACAAATACCAAGTAATAGATAGGGTTAGCACTCCTTCATTGTCATAGATGCCCAATGCCTGATATTGACAAATATATGAAATATTGTTATAATTATAGTCTGGCAAGGTGAGCGAGCAGATGGCAGAATCTCAAATTCACTACCTACACGATCCTTCTTTTGATGCAGAGGTAGCTCAAGCACGCACATTTACACAAGATTTGGGCTTACGAGCTGTTCCTAGTGACAAAATTACTGTTATTTCGGCGGAGCTTGCTCCAGATATGCGGAGAGCAGTGGGAGCGACAGAAACCTTTGGAGGGGGCTACAATCCCGAAACGGACGAAGTCTTAATACTGGAGAACCCCGACCCGGGATATCCAGAGAGTGGGCAAGTTAACCTACGCAAAGCTTTAGTGCATGAACTTGCGCATGGAGGTACTCATACACCCGGTGAGCATGCATTCTTTAGAGAGGCGCTAGCTGGGGTGGCTGAGTTTAGGTCTTTGGAAAAAATGCGCCGTAACGGCTTGGCATTAGCCAGTGATTACGTCGTACGTCGTGCCGGTGTAGCATTGTGGCTACCTGGAACGTTTCGTGCATACGAGAGGCCTGATATAGCAAACTCAACTCAAGCGCTTATAGCAGCACGTGGGCTGTCATACGCTCTTATGGAAAGTGGTCTGACGAGCGCACGAATCTTTCACAGAAGCAGATTAGGTTCACCGAAACAGTACGACCTTATGAAGGGCGCTGTTGATGCAATTCATCCTGGTCTGAGTGATACAGTGATGAATTGCCCAGAAACCACGGATGGGATAATTCAGGCAACGGCTGCGATAGAAGGACATATGCGTCAAAAAGGGCATAAATTACCTGATCTTAAAGATGTTGACGCGCGATTTCGCGCCACACATCAGTAGACCTTTCGTATGCTGTAGTGATGGATCTAGAAGCTATAACAATTTGGGTGCAACAAAGTAAATTAGAGATATTGGCAAAAAGCAGCCGACTTAAAATCATTAGGGACTCTAACCCGAGCAACAGATTAGTGACAAAAACAAATGACACATCTTACGATGTGTCTATATCTGTTATTCCGAACTGGCACAACTTAGCTGACGTGTTTCGAATGGAGTTCTATGAGGCAATCATCGAAACTGCACAGGAAATTAATATCGCTAAGAAATATCTGGTGTTTGGCGCGTGAAGAACTAGGTTGTCAGCGTATAGCCAATCTTATCGGCAACCTCATGCACCCAACGGTCAAGCCTTTCGAGCTGGTGACCCATTACTAAGCGCTCATCGTCATTAATTTCTTGTTGCTTGGCTATTTTATCCATGAGATTATATAGGCCATCTATATCTTTTTTGTCGGCTTTCTTCTCTAGTTGTTTGCCTATGCGGTCAAAGCCTTTGATAACTATGGCAGTAAGTTTATCTAATTGACTATTAAAGTTATCGCTTTGAGATTGAATCTGCTTTTCGAGCTTGTCAAAGCGCCCGTCATAGTTGATGGTGGTATCAATAGGCATATAGCTATTCTAGCATGAGTGTCATCACAAAAAGAGGCCATTACGGCCTCTGGTATTCGAAGTATTAGTTAAAACCTCGTGAAAGGGGTTCACTTGGTGCAACACCCTCACAAGCCTGCTAACGTCTCAAGCCATAGAATTGCAGCATGACGTTGCCTTTGCTGAGCTGGTGGATGCGCTACAGTTGCGTGGTGATTTGATTGTTGTTTAACGGGGCAAGCCCATTTACGGTGG